>NZ_WLZU01000039.1 GCF_009870755.1 Streptococcus halichoeri | reverse complement strand
AAGATATTCAAAAGTTAGGGAAAAACTGCATACACAACACGATTTACAACTTAAAAAAGCTTCAATAACGTTGATTTGACAGCGTTTATAGAGATTTTTTTATTTTTTAACTGATAAACTCGGGAGAATCAGCGCTCACTCGTCGAACAATTTAGTTCAGATTTCTTCAATGATTTTTAAGGCAATTTTTAGTTTTAATGCTATAATAAAGAAGCTATGGAAAATGCTTATAAAATCAAAACAGTACATCTGTTTTATAACCCCAAATCTGGCAAAAAACAAACAGATTTAGTTGATTTAATCCAAGAGAAACTTATTGATAAAGGCATCGCTGCCCAAGACATTTCAGTGATAAAACCAGCCACTCCTAAGGAATGCTTTGCATTAGCCAAAAAAGCCTCGCAAGAGCAGGTTGATTTAATCATTCCCTTAGGTGGTGATGGTACCTTAAACAAAGTTATCGGTGGAGCCTATGAAGGTGGTAATAACAGTCTTATTGGCCTAGTCCCCTCAGGTTCAGTCAATAATTTTGCCAAGGCCCTTGGCATTCCATTAGAACTAGAGGCAGCGATTGATGTGATTTTCAATGGTCACGTTAAACCAATCGATATCTGTAAAGCCAATAACCATTATATGATTAGTAGTTTAACCTTGGGTTTACTGGCAGATATTGCAGCCAATGTCACTTCTGAAGAAAAACGGAAATTTGGTCCTTTGGTATTTCTTAAGGATAGCTGGCGCATTTTACGCCGCAATCGTACCTATACTATTGGTTTAAAGCACGACGATTCCATATCCGTGATTAAAACCAAGTTTTTATTGATTACCATGACCAATACGATTGCTGGGTTTCCTTCTTTTTCTCCAGATGCCTTAGTTGATGATGGCTATATGCAGGTTTATACGATGAAAAAACTCCATTTCTGGAAATTTTTATGCCATATCCATGAATTTAAACAAGGTGACTTTTCTCAAGCAGAAGAAATCGTTCATTTTAAAACCAAGTCCCTTGAATTAAATGCTGTCAAACCAGGACGATCCGCAAATCCACGCACACGTATTGACGGGGATAAGTGTGATCTTCTGCCAGTTTCTTTGGAGGTTATTCGCCAAGCTATTTCGATTATTGTACCAAAAGAAAACCTTACCTAGAAACGATCTAGGTAAGGTTTTTGTCTTATCATCTTGGGAGTTATTTCTATTGTCTTATCTAAGAATAACTTTTTTACTAAGAAAATTAGCGCATTTTTTTATCGTTTAAAATTTTTTTACTTAGTTTATAGACCGGTACCAATAATAAGCCCAATTGAACAATATCCGTTAATTTGACTTTACTATGAGATGTTTGATGTTTGGGATGTTTTTTCATAGGGGCCTCCTTCTTAAGTGACGTTGTTAGCTCAGATGAACGTTCCTTCATCTCTTCTTTGAGTCGATCTAACTCGCTGGTTAATTCATTGAGTTTTTGTTTTATATCGCTCATACCAAAGCACTTCCTCTCGTTTGTCCGCAATAGCTAAGCTGAGATGATTCTCAACCTTTCTAAAGTGACAACACATTATTTAGTTTGTATAGTCATTATATAATGAATGGCCATTTTAGTCAAAGAAAAAGCATTCTAAAAACAAAAAACCTAAAGCCGCTGGCTGTTAGGTTGCATCATAACACTAGGTTAGCTGGTTAAAATCCCAAATATCTGTTACCCAGCCGCTATAAAATTCTGGTTCATGACAAACCATGAGTAATGATCCTTTAAAAGCCTGTAAAGCTCGTTGTAACTCTGCTTTAGCATCAGCATCCAAATGGTTGGTCGGCTCATCTAGGACAAGGACGTTATGTTCACTATTCATTAGTAGGCACAGTCGCACCTTAGCCTGCTCACCTCCGGATAAAACCTGGATTTGACTTTCAATATGTTTGGAGGTTAAGCCGCATTTTGCTAAAGCAGCGCGAACTTCTGCTTGGTTTAAGGCAGGAAAGGCATCCCAGACTGCTTCTAGGGGCGTTTGTTTATTGCCTGAAGCAACTTCTTGTTCAAAGTAGCCAATTTCCAAAAATTCACCTGTGACAACCTGGCCACTAAGCGGCTGAATCAAACCTAGTAAACTTTTTAACAAAGTAGATTTTCCAATACCGTTTGCACCCGTAATAGCAATTTTCTGATGACGTTCAAAAACCAAGTTTAAGGGCTGACGTGTCAATGGGCGATCGTAACCAATCATCAGTTCTTGTGTTTGAAAGATAAACCGGCTGGGTGTCCGGCCTTCCTTAAAGGCAAAGCTTGGTTTTGGTTTTTCGGTTTGCAATTCAATCTTTTCCATTTTATCAAGCTTCTTCTGGCGCGACATGGCCATGTTCCTGGTAGCCACCCGCGCCTTATTGCGGTTCACAAAATCTTGTAAATTAGCAATTTCTTTTTGTTGCCGCTCATAAGCCGCTTCAAGTTGTGCCTTTTTCATCGCATGGACAGACTCAAAATGATGATAATCGCCGACATAGCGCACCAAATCTAAATTTTCCACGTGATAGACAATATTAATGACATCGTTTAAAAATGGAATATCGTGAGAAATTAAGACAAAGGCATTTTCATAATTTTGCAAATAGCGTTTAAGCCATTCAATATGTTCAGCGTCCAAGTAGTTGGTCGGTTCGTCTAATAATAAAATATCAGGCTTTGCTAATAAGAGCTTTGCAAGAAGTACCTTCGTTCTTTGCCCACCAGATAAGGTGGTGACATCACTATCCATGCCAAAATCCATAACACCAAGCGCTCTGGCCACCTCATCAATTTTGGCATCAAGCGTGTAGAAATCGCGTGTCTCTAAGCGGTCCTGTAATTCACCGACTTCTTCCATCAGAGCATCCATATCTGCCCCATCTTCTGCCATGGCTAGATAAATGTCATTAATGCGGCCTTCAGTATCAAACAAGTCATCAAAGGCGGTGCGTAAAACATCACGCACGGTTTGGCCCGGCTCTAGAACAGTATGTTGATCTAAATAGCCTGAAGTGACATACTTGGACCATTCTATCTTTCCTTCATCAGGTTGCAAGTGTCCAGTAACAATACTCATAAAGGTCGACTTACCTTCACCATTTGCACCAACTAAGCCGATGTGCTCTCCTTTTAAGAGTCGAAAGGACACATCTTCAAAAATAGCCCGATCACCAAAACCATGACTCAACTGCTTGACTTCTAAAATACTCATCCTATTTTCCTTTTCTTGTCATCAAAAAAGACGCTCTTGGAGCGCAATTTATTGCTATTATGTCAAAAACCACCTTATTTGTCAATGACCCAAAGCTATGCAACTTGCAAAGACACTCCTGCTTGGTTACAATAGAAACATTAAATCGGTAAGGGATCAAGTCATGACGAAATATCAAGCAATCTTAACAGACATCACCACAGCCATTCAAAAGGGGGTCTATCAAACAGGACAGCGACTCCCCTCAATCCGCCAACTTAGCCATGAGTATCACTGTAGTAAAGATACTGTCCAACGTGCCCTTTTATCATTAATTCATGCTAACCTTATCTATGCAGTGCCCAAAAGTGGTTACTATGTGTTTGGTGATGCCAGTCAAACACCAGATAAAGCCATCCAACAGATAGCAGACTACCATCACAAAGCCTATCAGGACTTCCAGCGCTGTCTCACTGAGAGCTTTGATAAAGATGAGCATCTGGCTCTAAACGATTATCCCAATCAAGCAGGCCTCCCCGAGCTCATTGACAGTCTCCTTCCTATTTTACAAGCCAAAAATGTCTATACTAAATCTGATACGATTCTCATCACCTCAGGATCGCAACAAGCCCTATATCTTCTATCTCAGGTTAAGTTTCCCAACCAAGGGAGTCACATATTGATAGACAAACCCAGCTACGCAGGGATGATTAATTTGCTTAAAGAACTTAATCTTGCGTTTGAAACGATTGAGCGTGAAGATCAGCATTATGATTTTGATGCACTAGAAAAACTATTTCAGCAGGGCCATATTAAATATTATTATACGGTTCCTCATTTTTCCAATCCTTTGGGGCTTAGTTACACAGAAGCTGAAAAAAAGCGACTTGTTGCCTTAGCTGAACAATATGATGTTTACCTGCTAGAAGATGATTATTTGGGGGAGTTTACCAGCTCGGGCTCCTTGCCTTTACACTATTATGACACCGCTCAACACGTCATCTACCTCCAGTCTTTTTCCATGACTCTATTTCCTGCCCTACGCCTAGCAGCCTTGGTGTTACCAGATAAACTCATGAAAGCTGTTCTCAATTACAAAAAAGTGATGGACTTAGGAACAAATAGCATGATTCAAAAAGCGCTAGCGCTCTATCTCTCAAATGGGATGTTTACAAGGAACAATCTGTCATTAAAACATTACCTAGCTGAGCGGCAGCAATTCATTAGCCAAAGTCTGACACAATTACCACCGCAAGTCTCTTATCACCTGACCCCACGACAACTCATACTTAGGCAAGCTTTATCAACAAGAGCCTACTTTTTAGAGGTAGAGCTAGCAGCTATTTCAACTAAACTCACAACGCGATATGCTAACTACTATTCCTTTGCTTTACAGGATTTGAACCTAGAGCAGTTGTTAGAAATACTACAAAAAAATAAGCTAAGCTGGTCCCATCATAAGAAGTGGTAACAGCTTAGCTCTTTTAGATTAGCCTTATTTAATTTGTTCAAACCGAAGGTGCACGATAATGCTATCAGCATAGCCGTTTCGCTCTAAATCACGTTGTAGACGATAAGAAATATAATGCTCAGCAATGTTAATATAACCAGCATCCATCAAACGATTCTCTACTAGAGATTGAATCATATTAATGGTGGGTTTTTCTACTTGAGCTTCTTCGAGGTCAATAACAACTTTCTTAGTAACATTGGTTAAATTTTGACGCCAGGTATCATCAATAACATAAACAGTCTGGGCAGCTTTAAGGATTGCTTGGTAAATTTTATTAGGGTCAAAGTCAACGACTTGGCCATCACGTTTAATAATTTGCATCTTTTGCCCTCTTTTCATTGTTTTCAACTTACTTCCATTATCCTTATCTTAAGAAGATTTGTCAAGTTTTCTTATTTACTCTCTCCTTTAGAGAAGCCAGCCAAAAACACAGCTTAGACCATTGGCAAATGTAATGGAAAGTCACTCCCCTTCTACGCAGTTAGTAACAAAGAGAAGTTTTTATGGATGCTGAATCACTCTAGATTCTCAAGTCATCTGAACAGCTTGGTTAGACCTGCCTAAGTCTATAATACCGCAAAATTAAAAGCCCCTGCACAACACAAGGGCTTAGGGCACTTCATAAGAAGTGTGATAAAATGGTTCACACAATTTATCAAAGTCGGCTTCCTGCCTTAATGACTTCCCTGCGCAAAAATGGTTACTAACCATAATCGACTCATCGCATGTTCTTATTATACCTCAAGTTCCCAGACTTTACAAGAGTGGGGCAATCGTTTTTACTAATAAACCAATTAATTTTTGGTATAAAGGTCGGTTTTGCACTTCTTCAGGGGTCACTTTTTGGCATTTGGCTTGGGTATCAAGAAAGGCCTGATAAATATCTGAAATGGTAGACGAGCGGTAAAGATAGGTTGCACATTCAAAATGGTGATAAAGACTACGATAATCCAGATTGATCGAGCCGACAACAGCCTTCACATCATCACTGACAAATACTTTAGCATGAACAAAACCTGGCTTATATTCATAAATGGTAACGCCTGAAGACATTAAGGATTTATAGTAGGTTTTGGCCAGGTAGTAAGCAATCTTTTTATCAGCAATCCCTGGCATAATAATCCGAACGTCTACCCCACGCTCAGAAGCAAATCGAATCGCGTGTTCTAGTTCACCATCTAAAATCAGATAAGGGGTCATAATATAGACATAATCTTTGGCGTGATTGAGAATATCAATGTAGACATTCTCCCCTACCTTATCAGTATCTAAGGGAGAATCGCCATAAGGAATGACATAACCATCGGTTGGCTGAGGGGGAAAATGGTTGCCCAAATACGGCTCGATAATCATTTCTTTTTCCGTAATTGACCACATTTGCAAAAAGAGCACCAAAAAGCTATCAACAGCTTGCCCTTCTAGCATGATGGCCGTATCAACCCAATGACCAAAGCGATCAATTTCATTGATGTATTCGTCTGCCAAATTAACCCCACCAGTAAAGGCAATTTCCCCATCAATCACCACGATTTTCCGATGATCTCGATAGTTATAGTAGGTGGAAATAAAAGGTGAAATAGGCAAAAAAGATTTAGCCATTATTCCTAAATGTCGTAAACGTTTGGCATAATCCGTAGATAGGCGTGATAACTCATTCATTCCATCATAGAGCACCCGAACTTCTACTCCTTCTTTGACCTTACGCTCAAGGATGTTTAGAACTTCCCCCCACATGCGGCCTTCGCCAATGATAAAAAATTCAATGAAAATATAGTTCTCAGCAGCCAGTAATTTTTCTTTGAAAACTTTAAAAAAGCTTTCGCCGCTGGGGAAAAAGGTGGTTTTTGTATTACCATATACCGGAAAGATTGCTCGAGTGTGTTGTAAGTATTGCACCAGATGATAAGTGGTTGACGTGCTATCTTTTACTTCTTTAATCACTTGTTCATCATTTTGCAAATAAGGCTGGCTGGCTTCTACTAACTGATTGATCCGTCTTTTTAACCCTCGATAGCCCCAGTCTAATTTAGTATAAATAAATAAGAGAGCTCCTAGCAAGGGGGCGACCATCACCAAAATCAACCATGTCCCTCGAGACGTTGCATCCATTTCACTATTAACCAAATAAAGCACAATAGCGACCGCAAAAAAGGCTTCAAAAATGGTCAGAATATAGCGATACTGTTCTAGCCAAATATAGGACTCGACAATAAAAAATAATTGGATCAAGAAGAATAAAATGATAACGGTTGCCCGACTAAAAATCCCTCTCAAAACACCACTTTTGCTCTTATGGAGCAGATGCCTCACTTTAATTTTATTTTTAATTTTCTTGGCCTCCAGACTATTATAAACCACTCCATTATACCATAAAATCACCCTTTATTGGCTAAAAGCGATTGTCGTATTTACCTTACAAAAAGCAAGATAGGCAGTTACTATCTGCCTATCATTGCGCCATTTAAAACAGCCCTACTGCTACACCTTGCTCAGTCACATCCATATCTAAGGCTGCTGGTCGCTTAGGCAAGCCAGGCATGGTCATCACATCGCCAGTTAATGCAACCAGAAAACCAGCACCTGTTTTGGGAACGAATTCACGAATCGTGACCTCAAAATCAGTTGGAGCACCGAGTAAGCTTGGATTATCGGAAAAACTATATTGCGTTTTGGCCATACATACTGGTAAGTGATCCCAACCAAAGGCTTGAAATTGCTTGAGTTGCTGCTTGGCTTTAGCGGATAATTGATAATTGCTACCGCCATAAATGCGGCTAACAATGGCGGCAATTTTTTCCTCAATGGACTGAGTGTCTTGGTAGAGACGCTTATAATGAGCTTGGTGCTGCTCGATCACATCAACCACTGTTTGTGCTAGCTCTAGTCCGCCTTCTGCACCATTGGCCCACACACTGGCGAGCTCGACAGGTACGTCAATAGCTTGACAGAGTTCTTTGAGGGTGGCAATTTCCGCTTGAGTATCAGCTGCAAATTCATTAATGGCAACCACAACTGGGACACCATATTGCCGCATATTTGCCACATGTCGTTCCAAATTAGCAAATCCTCGCTTAAGTGCTTGGCAATCCTCCATTGCTAAATCTGCCTTGGCCAGACCGCCATGCATCTTAAGAGCACGAATCGTTGCAACAATGACAATTGCATCTGGAGCTTTAGGTAATTGTGGCACCTTAATATCTAAGAATTTTTCTGCTCCCAAGTCAGCACCAAAACCAGCTTCTGTAACCGTATAATCAGCTAAGCCAAGTGCAGTTGACGTTGCTAATACAGAATTACAGCCATGAGCGATATTAGCAAACGGTCCACCATGCACAAAGGCTGGTGTTCCCGAGATAGTTTGCACAAGGTTGGGTTTAAGAGCATCTTTTAAAAGCAAGGCTAAGGCGCCTTCGACCTTGAGGTCACGTACATAGAGCGGCTGACGGTTCATATCATAAGCAAAGACAATTGAGGCTAGTCTTTCTTTTAAATCAGCCAGATCTCTTGCTAAACAAAGAATCGCCATAATTTCAGAGGCTACTGTAATATCAAAACCATCCTCACGTGGAACGCCATTTAAGGGGCCACCTAACCCCACCGTAACATGGCGTAAAGCCCGATCATTTAGATCAAGGACGCGTTTCCAAATGATCCGCCGAGGATCAATCTGTAAGTCATTTCCTTGTTGTAAGTGGTTGTCAATTAAAGCCGCAAGGGCATTATTTGCCGTGGTAATGGCATGCATATCACCGGTGAAATGTAAATTAATGTCTTCCATAGGTAAAACTTGTGCATGGCCGCCACCAGCTGCTCCGCCTTTGATTCCCATAACAGGACCCAGCGAAGGTTCACGTAAAGCAAGCATTGTTTTTTGGCCCAGTTGGTTTAAAGCATCTGCTAGACCAATACTCATGGTTGATTTGCCTTCTCCAGCCGGTGTGGGATTGATTGCAGTAACCAAAATCAAGTTTCCTTTGGTATTTGCCTCCACCGCTTTTATCTTTTCAAAGCTAAGTTTTGCTTTATACTTACCATAAAAATCAAGGTCATCCTCACTAATGCCAAATGGGGCAACGATTTCTTTAATGGGTTTTAGGGTAACATTTTGAGCAATTTCGATATCTGATTTCATGTCTACTCCTTTTTGATAGATTGGTAATAGTATATCACATTTCGCTAAACACATATATTATTTTAATTTTTGAACCAATTATCCGTTTTTTCATTACTAAAAAAGAGGTCCTGACCACTAAACATAAGCTGAATGAGGACTCTTTCACTAACTGATTAATTAATCCATCTATTTTTAAGGAGCATCAATACAGATTTTCAATAAAAATAGGACTTCTTCTCCTTTTTAGAATAAAGCTGTTTTTGACACAGCACGTCTTATTCTGTCTTGATTGAAATCCTGCTCAACAACCAGCTAGTCAATTATAAAATACCATGTTTTTTGTTCGATTTTAAAGCTTGAAAAAGGAGTAACTACTATGTTTTTTAGCAATTCATTTACTAATAGTGAGATTTTGTGTAGAATGGGAGTATGAAAATACTAATCACCTCAGGTGGCACCTCTGAGGCTATTGACTCTGTTCGCAGCATTACCAACCACGCTAGCGGACGCTTGGGAGCGTTAATTGCTGAGCGTTTCTTAGCGAAGGGACACGAGGTGACACTTGTAACCACAACGCGTGCCTATAAACCACAAGGCCATGACCATTTACACATTATTTTAGTAACTGATGTAGCCTCTTTGCAGGCGCAATTAGAACCTCTTGTAAAAACACATGATGTCCTGATTCACAGTATGGCTGTTTCTGACTATAGTCCTATTTATATGACAGACCTAGAAGACGTTAAAAAACACAGGCAGCTTGATGAGTTATTGCACCACTCTAACTCAGAGGCCAAAATTTCTTCATCAGCCGATTATCAGGTTTTATTTCTAAAAAGAACACCAAAAATTATTTCCTTGGTAAAGTCTTGGAATCCCAAAATCCTGCTGGTTGGGTTTAAATTATTAGTGAATGTTCCTCAAGAAGAGCTGATTACCGTTGCTCGTCACAGCTTAACTAAGAACCATGCCGATTATATTGTAGCTAATGACCTTAGGGATATTACAGACGACCAACATCTGGCCTATCTTGTTGACCAGTCAGCGATTTATCCAGCTAAAACCAAGCAAGAATTAGCTAATCTTATTTATCAAAAGGTAATCACTCATGACTAAACACATTACTTTAGCTGTTACAGGCAGCATTTCAGCCTATAAGGCAGCTGATTTAACCAGTCAGCTAACCAAACTAGGCTATCAAGTCACTGTATTAATGACTGAAGCGGCACAAGCTTTTATTACTCCCTTGACCCTTCAAGTTCTATCAAAGCATGAGGTCCATACCGATATCATGCATGAACCAGATGTTACCAAAGTTAATCATATTGAACTAGCTAAGTCAACTGACTTATTCCTGGTGGCACCTGCTTCTGCCAATACCCTGGCTCGTTTAGCTTATGGCTTTGCTGATTCTATTGTGACGGCTGTGGCCCTAGCCCTACCCGCCCAAACACCAAGATTACTAGCGCCAGCGATGAACACCCAAATGTACCAAAACCCTTTGACTCAGGCAAATTGCGAGCGCTTAACTAACTTTGGTTACCAAATCATTGCCCCTAAGGAAAGCCTTTTGGCCTGTGGTGATTATGGCAAGGGTGCTCTTGCTGATCTTTCAGACATCGTTACTGCTGTTCAAGCACACTTTATCTAATCTTATTATTAATTTGGGAGTTATCCATGAATCAACAACATAAGTCATCTCAAGTAGCTATTGTTGCTATCTTCTTTGCTGTTATGCTCTTAATTCATTTTCTGAGCTCTTTTGTCTTCATGCTCTGGCCTGTTCCGATTAAGCCAACTTTGGTGCATATTCCAGTTATCATTGCTTCGATTGTCTACGGACCACGTATTGGTGCTACCTTAGGTGGTTTAATGGGAGCTATTAGCGTTATTAACAGTACAATTGTGCTACTACCAACTAGCTACCTCTTTTCACCTTTTGTTGAGCATGGGAACATTTATTCATTGGTTATTGCCATTGTGCCTCGCGTTTTGATTGGTATTTTGCCTTACTACACCTACAAGCTCTTTTCCCTACGCTTTGGCGCCATGCTTTCTGGTATTGTCGGATCGTTAACTAACACCGTTTTTGTCCTATCTGGTATCTTTATTTTCTTTGGTTCAGTCTTTAATGGCAGTATCAAGGCCTTATTAACGGCGATTATTTCCACAAATGCATTGGCTGAGGTCATTATCTCAGCAATCATCGCCCAAATATTGGTCCCTCGTTTGCTAACTTTTAAGCAATAGCTTTTGGACTGTGATTATCACTTACTGGTTGTAAAAGTGCTCAGATTACTTTTACAACCTTTTTTGTTTCCAATAAGCTTGAAGTATGATTTTCAACATCATGAAAAAGACTGCAAACCAATCTAAAATGTACCTTTGTCAATGATGTGAGACCAAAACAGGGATTGAAAGAAACTGAATATGCTATTCTCTAGAAGGAGCTAGCTGCTTCTAGTTTTTTTCTTGTTTCGATGGGTGAGAGCCAGTCAAGG
>NZ_WLZU01000038.1 GCF_009870755.1 Streptococcus halichoeri | reverse complement strand
TAACGCTTTGACGTTTCATTGAGGCTCACAAAAGGGAAAAATCGCTACTTAACGTGGCGATTTTTCTTTTTTGAGGGTTTGAAAAGCTATGATGGCTATGGAATAACTAACTACGGGAATGATTCATGCTGCCAGGTGTTAAATAGCATAGCAAGCGCAAAGAAAAAACGCTTCTTACAAAGGTAACTGCTAGCATCAAAAATAAGTAAAGACAGCTTATTATAGCTAAGAACTTAGAAGCTTGCCATTAGTTAGCTGCTTTTTATCTGCAAATGGCTATAAGCTGATGCTAAAGGTAAGTACAGCTGCGCAAAAAAAAGCAATTATTTCCTTTTTTGGAAAAGCACTTGCTATCTTTTCTAAAATAAGATAGAATGGTAAAGTATGCTGTTAGGCATATCTGTGGGAGGTAAAAATCTTAATTACCGCCAAAACCACAACAGGAGGATTTTTAAAATGGCTAAAAAAGTCGAAAAACTTGTAAAACTTCAAATCCCTGCTGGTAAAGCGACACCAGCTCCACCAGTTGGACCAGCTCTTGGTCAAGCAGGTATCAACATTATGGGATTCACTAAAGAGTTTAACGCTCGTACAGCGGATCAAGCTGGAATGATCATCCCAGTTGTTATCTCAGTATATGAAGACAAATCATTTGATTTCATCACTAAAACACCACCAGCTGCTGTTCTTTTGAAAAAAGCTGCCGGTGTTGAAAAGGGCTCAGGAACACCTAACAAAACTAAAGTAGCAACAGTTACTCGTGCACAAGTACAAGAAATTGCTGAAACTAAAATGCCAGATTTAAACGCTGCAAACCTTGAGTCTGCAATGCGTATGATTGAAGGTACTGCTCGTTCTATGGGATTCACTGTTACTGATTAATCAGCAACGCCCAGATAACCCGCAAGACTTCATCGTGATTTGATGAGTGACGTGGGAGATTTTAAAGCAAATCGATATGACCACATTACAAGGAGAATTTTAAAATGGCTAAAAAAAGCAAACAAATGCGTGCAGCACTTGAAAAAGTTGATAGCACAAAAGCGTACAGTGTCGAAGAGGCTGTAGCATTAATTAAAGAAACTAACTTTGCAAAATTTGATGCATCTGTAGAAGTTGCTTACAAATTAAACATTGACGTTCGTAAAGCAGACCAACAAATCCGTGGCGCAATGGTCTTGCCAAACGGAACTGGTAAAACCCAACGTGTACTTGTTTTTGCACGTGGTGCCAAAGCTGAAGAAGCCAAAGCTGCTGGTGCAGACTTTGTTGGTGAAGATGACCTTGTTGCAAAGATCAATGGCGGATGGCTTGATTTTGATGTTGTTATCGCAACACCAGATATGATGGCGATTGTCGGTCGTCTTGGACGTGTCCTTGGCCCTCGTAACTTGATGCCAAACCCTAAAACTGGCACAGTAACAATGGATGTTGCTAAAGCAGTTGAAGAGTCTAAAGGCGGCAAAATCACTTACCGTGCTGACAAGGCTGGTAACGTACAAGCTATCATTGGTAAAGTATCCTTTGATACTGATAAGCTAGTTGAAAACTTTAAGGCTTTCCATGATGTGATGGTAAAAGCTAAACCATCAACAGCAAAAGGTACTTACATGACAAACATCTCACTTACTTCAACCCAAGGTGTGGGTATCAAAGTGGATGCCAATTCATTTTAAGCTAACTTAAGAGTTAGCTAACTTGACTAAAAGACTGGAGAAAGAATGCTATTGCATGCCTTTTTCTAGTTTTTTTGTTTACAAAAAAAGCAAGCTCAGCTGTTATAGACTTGCTGCTGGCTGACAGTGGCTGACCTTTACTTATAAGTAAAAAGTTTTCTTGCCTTTGGGGTACGATTCGTCTATCAAAAATGACTGTTTTATGGTATGATAGTAGGGATAAAACAAGGAGAATTTCGTAGTGGAACCCAAATATAATCGTATTTTAATCAAATTATCAGGTGAGGCTTTGGCAGGTTCTAAGGGTGTTGGGATTGATATTTCAACTGTTCAAGCAATAGCTAAAGAAATCGCTGAAGTCCAGGCCTCGGGTGTTGAAATTGCTTTAGTTATCGGTGGTGGTAACCTTTGGCGTGGCGAACCAGCAGCAGAAGCTGGCATGGATCGGGTACAAGCTGACTATACCGGGATGTTAGGCACTGTTATGAATGCTTTGGTTATGGCTGATAGCTTGCAACATTATGGGGTGGATACACGCGTACAAACAGCTATTCCAATGCAAAATGTTGCAGAACCATATATCCGTGGCCGGGCTCTTCGTCATCTTGAAAAAGGCCGTATTGTTATTTTTGGTGCGGGAATTGGCTCCCCCTACTTCTCCACTGACACAACCGCTGCTTTGCGTGCTGCGGAAATTGAAGCAGATGCGATTTTAATGGCTAAAAATGGGGTGGATGGTGTCTATAATACTGATCCGCGCAAAGATGCTAATGCAGTTAAGTTTGACGAGTTAACACACGGTGAGGTGATTAAACGTGGTTTGAAGATTATGGATGCAACAGCTTCAACCCTTTCGATGGACAATGATATTGACTTGGTTGTGTTTAACATGAACGAAGCTGGCAATATTAAACGTGTTGTTTTTGGTGAACATATCGGAACAACGGTATCTAACAAACTTGACCAAGACCAGTAGAATAAGAAAGAGAGATATTTTATAATGACTAATGCAATTATCACTAAAGCAAAGGAACGCTTCGAACAATCACATCAAGCTTTATCACGAGAATATGCTAGTATTCGTGCCGGTCGGGCCAATGCCAGCTTGTTAGATCGGATTCAAGTCGACTACTATGGCGCACCAACTCCTTTAAACCAGTTGGCCTCCATTACAGTGCCAGAAGCGCGTGTACTGATGATTTCTCCCTTTGATAAGTCATCGATTAAGGATATTGAGCGGGCAATCTACGAATCGGACCTTGGCATTACCCCGGCCAATGATGGTACCGTTGTTCGCTTGGTTATTCCAGCCTTAACAGAAGAAACCCGCAAAGAACTGGCTAAAGATGTCAAAAAAGTTGGTGAAAATGCTAAAATTGCTATTCGTAATATTCGCCGTGATGCGATGGACGAAGCTAAAAAGCAAGAAAAAGATAAAGAAATTACTGAAGATGAGTTAAAAGCATTGGAAAAGGATATTCAAGCTGCAACAGATGAGGCTATTAAGCACATTGATACAATGACTGCAAACAAAGAAAACGAATTGCTAGAAGTGTAGCAGTCATTAGGCGGCGTTTGCTGAGGTTTGATTCGAACACCTATATTAGGATCACATGCAGCACTCATTAATGACACAAAAAGGTAGACAACAAGCCAAACTAGCTGTGTTTGCAAGGTTGTTTACCTTGTTTTTGTAAAAGGAGACATTCTATATAAAAAGTGAAGAGAACAAATCTAAAAAATAATGAAAGAAAGGGTTTATACTGGCGAGAGCTACCTGCTAATATAAATATAAGAGATATGAATAGTATACTTGCAACCACCATTACGGCAATGGTTACCGATGAAAACACAAAAGATTATTTTGTCCAAAAAGAAGGTTTAACCTTTACTTTAGATAAAGTCGAAGGAGAGCATGCCTTGGGTGAGATGGTCCAAGGCTTTGTTTACACGGACATGAAGCAAAAATTACGGATGACCACTAAGCCAATCCAGTCAAGGCAAGATAGTTATGGGTGGGGCACGGTTACTGATGTGCGTAAGGATTTAGGGGTCTTTGTTGACACGGGTATTCCGCAGAAGCAGATAGTGGTTTCGCTGGATATTTTACCAGAATTGAAAGAATTGTGGCCTAAAAAGGGTGATCGATTGTACATTCGGCTGGAGGTGGACCACAAAGATCGCATCTGGGGCATCCCGGCGACACCAGACGTTTTTCAAAAAATGGCGGGGCCAGCCTACGATAATATGCAAAATCAGGAGTGGCCAGCGATTGTCTATCGTTTGAAATTATCAGGGACTTTTGTTTACTTGCCTGAAAATAATATGCTTGGTTTTATTCATCCTAGTGAGCGTTATCAAGAGCCACGCTTAGGCCAAGTCTTGAAGGCTCGGGTCATTGGTTTTCGTGCAGTTGATCGCTCCTTGAATCTGTCCATCAAACCACGCGCATTTGAAATGCTGGAAAATGATGCCCAGATGATTGTGACTTATTTGGAAACAAACGGCGGCTTTATGACCTTAAATGATAAGTCTTCCCCTGCTGAAATCAAAGCCACCTTTGGTATTTCTAAAGGACAATTCAAAAAAGCTCTGGGTGGTTTAATGAAAGCTAAGAAAATCAAACAAGATCAATTTGGCACCACCTTACTCAAGACGGCTGATGCAAAATAGCAGAAAAGGAAGTGGCAGATGCAAGGTATAAAAACAGACAAGTCATTAGTTTTTTGCTACAATGATGTCATTAAAAAAAGAGTGAGGACAAAAATATGGAACGTGCAATTTTTGCTGGTGGTTGCTTCTGGTGTATGGTGCAACCTTTTGAAGAACAAGAAGGAATTGAATCAGTCTTGTCAGGCTATACGGGTGGACATGTAGCAAACCCAACCTATGAGCAAGTTTGCAGTAACACAACTGGACATACAGAAGCTGTTGAGATTATTTTTGACCCGCAAAAGATTTCTTATGCTGATTTGGTTGAACTTTACTGGGCTCAGAGTGATCCAACGGATGCCTTTGGTCAATTTCAAGATCGCGGGGAGAATTATCGCCCGGTTATCTACTACACAAGTGAGCAGCAACGGCAGATTGCTGAGGCCTCTAAGGCGGCTCTTCAGGCGTCGGGCCGTTTTTCTCAACCGATTGTGACCACTATCGAACCGGCTCAGACCTTTTATCCCGCAGAAGACTACCATCAGGCCTTTTATCGGACAAATCCAGTCCGCTATGCGATGAGTAGCAAAATTCGCCATGATTTTTTGAAGGAGCATTGGCAGTGAGAAAGTCTTTTTATACGTGGCTGATGACCCAACGTAACCCAAAATCGGATGCCCCAGTTGCTATTTTGGCCGACTTAGTTTTTGCAGATAGTACATTTCCAAAGCATACCAATAACTTTGATGACATTAGCCGATATTTAGAGGATCAGGCCTCTTTCTCCTTTAATCTAG
The DNA here is from genome assembly GCF_009870755.1 of Streptococcus halichoeri. Taxonomy (GTDB): domain Bacteria; phylum Bacillota; class Bacilli; order Lactobacillales; family Streptococcaceae; genus Streptococcus; species Streptococcus halichoeri. The sequence goes on along the minus strand of NZ_WLZU01000038.1, from coordinate 7,463 downwards.
GTCAGTTTGACCAAATTTGGGAAGATTATTTGGCCCATTGAGTTGTGCTAACAAAAAGTGAGTTCATTAAGAGCTCAGGCCAGTTGTTCCTACAACCCAGTCCGTGATATTGCCTTAGTTCCCTAGCAATGATGACAGGTCTTTACTGGCTGGTAGAATAAAAAAATAAGCATGCCCAAGTGGTTTAAACCAAGCAAAAACTGTGATTAAGAGAAAATCCATTGGAGTCTTTTCTTCTTTCTGGTGCTAAGAGCAAGCACTGTTACAAAAAAGAGTCACTCCATCTAAGGAACGCCCGTGAGGGTGCTCAGATTGAAGAAAAAAATCCCTTTTGGATAATTTTCTTCAATTTTTTTCTGTGATGCTAATTAAAAACGCTCAGAAACATTGACATATTAAGCTTTCGAAGAGCTTAACAATTTATCATTTCACCTAGGCTAAGTCAAATGATGACATGCTATAGGAATTTGTCTACGTTCTAAGCGCCCGCGGGTGCTTTTTGCTTTTACAGGTAATGACCTAAGAAAAAAAGGCCAAAGAGGATTGAGACGTTGGTGTTGGTTGGAAAGAAAGGACCCTTAAGAAGCCCCAATTAAAAGCATGCTAACAAGAACGGGCTTGATATGTATCTCTTTTACTGGACTAATTCAGTGAAAGGGGGTACATATCAGCTTATCCTTTTTAGACACCCTTTTTTGAACTGTCTAAAAACGCTTCTCCTGTAAGTTTTTTAGTAGCCTTTGCCTATTAGAAGCGGTAAAATGTAAGCAACAAGAGAAGAATACGTTCTCAAAGGAGGAGGTCTTATTATGCGTTACACTAGCGGAAATTATGAAGCCTTTGTTTCAACCCGTAAACCCAAAGGTGTTGATGACAAATCAGCCTATATTGTGGGATCAGGTCTTGCTGGCTTGGCAGCTGCCGTTTTTCTCATTCGTGATGGCCATATGGATGGTGAACGCATTCATATTTTTGAAGAATTACCCTTATCAGGAGGTTCCCTTGATGGGATAAATAAACCAGGAATTGGTTTTGTCACACGGGGTGGCCGTGAAATGGAAAATCATTTTGAATGTATGTGGGACATGTATCGTTCGATTCCATCGCTTGAAGTACCAGGGGCATCTTATTTGGATGAGTTTTATTGGCTAGATAAAGACGATCCTAACTCTTCTAACTGCCGCTTAATTCATCAACAAGGGAATCGCTTGGATAGTGATGGCGATTTTACATTAGAAAGCCATTCTAAAGAATTGATTAAACTCATTTTGGCAACTGAGGAGTCATTAGGGGATAAAACGATTGAGGATGTCTTTTCAAAAGCGTTCTTTGACAGTAATTTCTGGACGTATTGGGCAACGATGTTTGCTTTTGAAAAATGGCATTCAGCAGTAGAAATGCGTCGCTATGCAATGCGTTTTATCCATCACATTGGTGGACTGCCTGACTTCACTGCTCTCAAATTCAATAAATATAATCAGTATGATTCAATGGTCAAGCCTATTATAAGCTATTTGGAATCCCATCATGTGCAGTTTCAATTTGATGCAAAGGTGACAAATATTGATGTGGCTGTCAGCCAAACTAAAAAAGTAGCAAAGGCTATTCATTTAACGACCGGTGGACAAGCTGAAACAATTCTTTTAACTGAAAATGATTTGGTTTTTGTGACGAATGGTTCCATTACAGAAAGTACCACTTATGGCAGTCATGATACCATTGCTAAACCTAATACACAACTAGGCGGTTCTTGGAATCTTTGGGAAAATCTTGCTGCCCAATCAGATGATTTTGGTCAACCGAAAGTTTTCTATAAAGATTTACCAAAAGAATCTTGGTTTGTCTCTGCCACAGCTACCATTAAAGATCCTGCGATTGAGCCTTATATTGAACGGCTTACCCATCGTGATTTGCACGATGGAAAAGTCAATACCGGAGGGATTGTTACAGTCACTGACTCTAACTGGATGATGAGCTTTGCGATTCATCGCCAACCACACTTTAAAGAACAAGCAGAAAATGAAACGGTTGTCTGGATTTATGGTTTGTATTCCAATGTTGACGGCAATTTTGTGAAAAAACCGATTGAAGCATGTACAGGTCGCGAGATTACTGAAGAATGGCTGTATCATTTAGGTGTACCCGAAGCTAAAATAAAAACCTTAGCAGGTCAAGATTATGTTAATACTGTTCCTGTTTACATGCCATATATTACGAGCTACTTTATGCCTCGGGTTAAAGGAGATCGTCCTGATGTGATTCCGCAAGGTTCAATCAATCTTGCCTTTATCGGCAATTTTGCTGAGTCCCCTTCACGTGATACTGTCTTTACGACAGAATACTCTATCCGTACAGCAATGGAAGCCGTTTACATGTTCTTAGAGGTTGAACGTGGGGTACCTGAAGTCTTTAATTCGGTTTATGATATTCGTGAATTGCTTAAAGCCCTTTATTACCTTAACGATAAAAAACCAATTGAAGATATGGATATTCCTATTCCAGCTCTCATGCGTAAAGTCGGCATGAACAAGATTAAAGGCACCTATGTTGAAGAGCTGCTTAAAGAAGCTCACTTGATTTAAGCTATTTAGCACCAAGCTGAGCGATTATTGGTTCCCTAAAATTGTCTATGACAGTTAGTGTTTTAAACCGGATGCATGTGATGCGCTTAAGCATGGTTTGCATGCGGTTTTTTGCTGTTAAGGATTGGAAAATACGTTTTAGAATTTGGCTGGTTCAAGGAATTTACTGGTAAAAGTCATCGGTTTTTTGTTATAATGAAGCTAGAAAATATAGAAAAGGACATTCCATTTGCAAGAGTATTCTATTGATATCATTCTCCACCACCCTGACGATCTCCTTGCCCTATTTGGTAGCAATGAACGGCATTTAAAATTGATTGAAGACCATTTGGGAGTCATCATTCATGCTAGAACAGAACGTGTCCAGGTTATTGGTCAAACTGCCGAGGCAATCGAAGCAGCTCGCTTAACCATCCAAGCTCTTTTGGTTCTGGTAGAACGTGGGATGATGATTAATACTTCTGATGTTGTCACGGCCTTGTCAATGGTTAATAATGGAACAATTGACAAATTTGTCGCCCTATATGAAGAAGAAATCATCAAGGATAACAGTGGTAAGCCCATTCGGGTGAAGACACTTGGCCAAAAAGTCTATGCTGAGAGCATTAAACACCACGATGTGGTCTTTGGCATTGGCCCGGCAGGGACAGGAAAGACCTTTTTAGCAGTGACCTTAGCTGTCTCAGCTCTTAAAAAAGGCCAAGTCAAAAGAATTATCTTGACCCGTCCGGCCGTTGAGGCGGGCGAAAGCCTAGGCTTTTTACCAGGTGATTTGAAAGAAAAGGTAGATCCTTATCTTCGTCCCGTCTATGATGCCTTGTACCAAATTCTTGGAAAAGAGCAGACAAGCCGGATGATGGAGCGCGATATTATTGAGATTGCGCCACTAGCTTATATGCGTGGGCGCACTTTAGATGATGCCTTTGTCATCCTCGATGAAGCCCAAAATACAACCAAGATGCAAATGAAAATGTTTCTAACCAGGCTTGGCTTTAACTCAAAGATGATTGTCAATGGTGATCATAGCCAAATAGATCTACCACATCATGTCAAGTCAGGCTTAATTGACGCCAGCCAAAAGCTTAAAACAATTAAGGCCATTGACTTTGTCTATTTTAAAGCTAGTGATGTCGTACGTCATCCAGTTGTGGCAGATATTATTAAGGCTTATGAAAGCCCACAAGATGTCCAAGCTGAAAATCCTCAAACGCCAACCACGGCACCCGATTTTAACCACTATCCTGTGATTGGGGAAAATAGCTAAGCAGATACAAGAGAGAAAACGTATGAGAGTGTCTCTAATCAGTTTTTCTCTCTTCTTTGTTTTATTGGCGGTTTCCATTATGCTTTAGTTGTCTTAAGCGAGTGTTTTGAACTGTCCTGGTAGACGGGCCATAGCCAATGGCGAAAACAAGGTTTTCACCTGTGGATGTGGCTAAACAAGATCAAATGAGCTATAAAAACATTATCAGTAAACCGGGCACTTGGAGTTCATTAGCCAAATACTCAGAGTAGCAAAGTGATTTGTGATCAGAAGGTAAGCAAACGTTTCAAGCAAGGGATAAGAGTATGGATACTATTAAAGAACAAATCATGAAGGATGCGCAAAATCAGACCTATACCCAAAGAGGTATTGAGCCGCTCTATGCTAATCCTTCAACTGCACGTATCATTATTGTGGGACAGGCGCCAGGCATCATCGCCCAAGAAAGCCAGATATATTGGAATGACCGCAGTGGCGACCGCTTGCGGGCATGGTTAGGTGTTGATAGAGAGCTGTTTTATCAGTCGGGGTTATTTGGGGTTTTGCCAATGGATTTTTACTATCCTGGTAAAGGAAACTCAGGTGACCTCCCGCCTCGTAAGGGCTTTGCCCAGCGCTGGCATCCTCTCATAACAGCGACTATGTCCCAGGTAAGCTTAACGATTCTCGTTGGTAGTTATGCGCAAGCTTTTTACCTTAAAGATAGAGCCTATAAAACCTTAACCGAAACAGTGAGCCACTATCAGGAGTATCTACCCACCTATTTCCCGCTCGTTCATCCATCGCCTCGCAATTTTCGCTGGCATGTTAAAAATCGCTGGTTTGAAGCAGGCGTTGTGCCAGACTTGCAAAAAAGAGTTGCTGCTCTTTTGCAGACTTAGATGAAAACGTCCTCTTTTTTCCATTTGGCCGCTCTTATGGTATAATAAAAAGATAAAAGTACTGGAAAGAAGATGACTATGCACATAGAGATGATTGATGAAACAGGACAAGTTTCTCAAGCGATTATGGAGCAAACGCTTGATTTGCTCAATTTTGCCGCTCAAAAAACGGGTAAAGAAGATAAAGAAATGGCTGTAACCTTTGTCACCAACGAGCGCAGCCATGCCTTAAATTTGGAATTTCGTCAGACTGATCGGCCAACGGATGTTATCTCGTTAGAATACAAGCCAGAAACACCACTTGTATTTGATCCAAAAGAGCTAGCTAACGATCCAGAACTTCAGGAAATGTTATCTGAGTTTGACGCCTATATTGGTGAGCTGTTCATTTCTATTGATAAAGCTAAGGAACAAGCTGCTGAGTACGGGCATTCTTTTGAACGTGAAATGGGCTTTTTAGCAGTCCATGGCTTTTTACATATCAATGGCTATGACCATTATACGCCTGAAGAGGAGAAAGAAATGTTCACATTACAGGAAGAGATTTTGACTGCCTATGGCCTCACACGACAATAATTCACCACGAAAGTGGAAGAACCGAACAGTTGCTTCTAGTTTAGAATTTGCCTTTACGGGCATTTTAACTGCCATTGATGAAGAACGTAATTTAAAAAGTCACCTCGTATCAGCTCTATTAGTGATAATAGCTGGACTTATCTTTAAATTATCAGCGATTGAGTGGTTGTTTTTGTTCTTGGCCATTTTTTTGGTCATTACCATGGAGATCGTCAATTCTGCCATCGAAAATGTAGTTGATTTGGCCAGCGACTATCACTTTTCCATGCTCGCCAAAAAGGCCAAGGATATGGCCGCGGGTGCCGTCTTAGTGATTTCAGGCTATGCAGTGATTACTGGTCTAATTATCTTTTTACCCAAGATTTGGCTTTTGATTTTTGGAAAATAGCAGAGCGTTTAGCTTGGCTGACTAGTGACAAGAAAGTTAAAGCATTAGACAAGTGAGTCCCAACCAAGCTTACGCTGCCTAGGAGGCTTATTCTGGCCAGACCATATTATTTTAAAGAATTAACGGAGACAAAATGACATTCAAATCAGGTTTTGTGGCGATTTTGGGTCGTCCAAATGTTGGAAAATCAACCTTCCTCAACCATGTTATGGGCCAAAAAATTGCCATCATGAGTGATAAAGCCCAAACCACGCGCAATAAAATTATGGGCATTTACACCACCAAGACAGAACAGATTGTCTTTATTGATACGCCAGGGATTCATAAGCCAAAGACCGCCCTTGGCGATTTTATGGTTGAGTCGGCCTACAGTACCTTGCGTGAAGTGGAGACTGTGCTTTTTATGGTGCCAGCAGATGAAAAACGTGGCAAGGGCGACGATATGATCATTGAACGCCTAAAGGCTGCCAAAATCCCGGTTGTCTTGGTCATTAATAAAATCGATAAAGTCCATCCTGACAAGCTTTTAGAGCAGATTGATGATTTCCGCAGTCAAATGGCGTTTAAAGAAGTAGTACCTATTTCTGCCCTACAAGGCAATAACGTGCAAACATTGATTAAGATTCTAACCGATAATCTAGAAGAGGGCTTTCAATACTTCCCTGAAGACCAAATTACAGACCATCCAGAACGTTTCTTAGTCTCTGAAATGATCCGTGAAAAGGTACTTCATCTGACCCAACAAGAGGTTCCCCACTCGGTTGCTGTGGTTATTGAATCAATGAAACGCGATGAAGAGACGGATAAAATCCACATCCGCGCTACAATCATGGTTGAACGTGATAGCCAAAAAGGCATTATCATCGGAAAACAAGGCGCCATGCTGAAAAAAATCGGCAAGATGGCCAGACGTGACATCGAAATCATGCTAGGAGATAAGGTTTACCTCGAAACCTGGGTCAAAGTCAAAAAGAACTGGCGAGATAAAAAATTAGATTTAGCCGACTTTGGCTATAATCAGAAAGAGTATTAGCACCCGATTTATGAATCAAGTCTAACTACTTTTTGTTTACTTAGCACCTCATTGGCAAGCCAAGAAAGGCAGGGAAAGCTAGTCAGTTGTACAATACCTTAGCTAACGCAGGCCCTGGTGAACGAGCCCTTCAAAAATGTATATACTCATCATAAAAAAGGGGCTTGGTACTTTGTGGCAAGTGAGCACCAAAAAGGTTTCGCTAGAGTTGACTTAAAAATTAAAAAGATGCTGAGATACCTCTAAACTGTAGTGTTGGAGGTATTTTTATGTTAAGGAGCAAAAAAAGAAGATTAGATCTCTTATCTCCGGTCGAAAGTTGGTCATGACAAAGTAATTAGGCTCTTTGCAGGTGGCATTTTAGAAAACGAACTATGCAGTTAGGGCAAGTTCAAGCATAGCTATTACCGATTTCAGCAACGAAGAGACTCTAAAATTAAATTTCTTTTCAAAAGACAATATCCATGTTTTAGATAAACTATCTAATAAACACAGACTCGTGTTAAAGGAATATTTTGACAACAGCTTTAAATTAGGATGGTAGGAAGAAATAAAAAACACGGCTAGTGGCACTGCACCCCAAAAGTGGGACAGAAGAAAAACACTCTTATGTGGACTTGTCAAGAAAAAATAGACATAAAGTTAAGCTAATTAGTAACTATTTTTTCAAATTCTACAGGTGAGAGATACCCTAAAGCTGAATGCAGACGTTTAGGGTTATAGTAAGTCTCAATATATT
>NZ_WLZU01000037.1 GCF_009870755.1 Streptococcus halichoeri | reverse complement strand
TGATTTTGTGAGACCTCGTCGAAACCGGCGAGGTCTTTTAGGGGTGCTATCAAGAGCTAGGCACACGCAAGCCTCCAGTAAGTAGAGAGAAACTTTTTCGCCGGGCAAGAGCTGAATGTGATATAATGGAGAAGACTATGTCAAAGGAACATCCTAGGAATTAGAGTAAGGAGAAGTCATGAAAATTTCTGAAGAAGAAGTGCGTCACGTGGCTCATTTGTCCAAGTTACGCTTTTCAGATCACGAAACATCAGCATTTGCTTCAAGCTTGTCCAAAATTGTCGACATGATTGAACTCTTAAATGAAGTGGACACAGAAGGTGTCGCCGTGACGACAACCATGGCCGACCGCACAACTGTGATGCGTAAAGACGAGGCTCAAGCAGGTCCAGATCGCGCTGAGTTGTTTAAAAATGTCCCCGAGCAAGAAGATTATTACATCAAAGTCCCAGCCATTCTTGAAGACGGAGGAGATGCCTAATGTCATTTAATCACTATACGATTGATCAACTGCATGAACTCTTGGTCAATAAAGAATTGTCTGTCACCGAATTAACCAAGGCCACCTTAGAGGATATTCAGGCACGCGAAGAGCAGATTGACGCCTTTATCACCGTGTCAGAAAAAGCAGCCTTGGCCCAAGCAAAAGACCTAGATGCCAAAGGGATTGACCCAGATAATGTTATGGCGGGCATCCCCTTAGCTGTCAAGGATAATATTTCAACCAAGGGAATTTTAACCACCGCCGCATCCAAGATGCTCTACAACTATGAGCCGATTTTTGATGCGACAGCAGTCGAAAAGCTCTATAACAAGCAGATGATTGTTATTGGTAAAGCCAACCTGGACGAATTTGCCATGGGCGGCTCGACTGAAACCTCCTATTTCAAGAAAACAAAAAACGCCTGGGACCAAAGCAAGGTGCCGGGCGGCTCATCAGGTGGCTCAGCAGCAGCAGTTGCTGCTGGGCAAGTCCGCTTGTCACTGGGTTCAGATACCGGTGGCTCGATTCGCCAACCGGCTTCCTTTAATGGCATTGTCGGCATGAAACCAACCTATGGTCGGGTGTCGCGTTTTGGCCTTGTGGCCTTTGGCAGCTCGCTTGATCAGATCGGTCCCATGTCACCAACCGTCAAAGAAAACGCCCAGCTCTTGAATGTCATCGCAGGCCATGATAGCAAAGATGCCACCTCAGCAGACCAGCCTGCTTGCGACTTTACAGCTAAGCTCGGTCAAGACATCAAGGGCATGAAAATTGCCCTGCCTAAAGAATACCTGGGCCAAGGAATTGCCCCAGGGGTCAAAGCAACCATCCTAAAGGCCGCTCAGCAATTTGAAAAATTAGGCGCCATTGTCGAAGAAGTTAGCCTGCCGCATTCCAAGTACGGGGTTGCCGTCTACTACATCATCGCCTCCTCAGAAGCCTCCTCAAACCTCCAGCGTTTTGATGGTATTCGCTATGGCTACCGCACAGAACATTATCAAAACTTAGATGATATTTATGTCAATACCCGCTCAGAAGGCTTTGGCGATGAAGTGAAACGCCGGATCATGCTAGGAACCTTTAGCTTGTCATCTGGTTACTACGATGCGTATTACAAAAAAGCCGGCCAAGTCCGCACCTTAATCATTCAGGATTTTGCCAAAGTCTTTGCAGACTATGACCTCATCCTTGGCCCAACCGCACCAACCACCGCCTTTGCCCTTGAGTCGCTCAACCACGACCCAGTAGCTATGTACCTGGCTGACATCTTGACCATTCCGGTTAACCTAGCTGGTCTCCCTGGGATTTCCATCCCTGCTGGTTTTGATCAGGGTCTGCCCGTTGGCCTCCAACTCATCGGTCCCAAATACAGCGAAGCCACCCTTTATCAAGTAGCCGCTAGCTTTGAAGCCAGCACCGACTACCATAAGCAAAAGCCCATTATTTTTGGAGGAGCTCAGTAATGAATTTTGAAACGATTATCGGCCTTGAAGTTCACGTGGAATTAAACACCCAGTCCAAAATCTTCTCCCCGGCTTCAGCCCATTTTGGCAAAGAGCAAAATGCTAACACCAATGTCATTGACTGGTCCTTCCCAGGTGTGTTGCCAGTCATGAACAAAGGTGTTATTGATGCGGGAATCAAAGCTGCGCTGGCTCTCAATATGGACATCCACCAGACCATGCACTTTGACCGCAAGAATTATTTTTACCCTGATAATCCTAAAGCCTACCAAATCTCTCAATTTGATGAGCCCATAGGCTATGCGGGCTGGATTGACATCCAACTAGAAGATGGCAGCAGCAAAAAAATTCGCATTGAGCGGGCCCATCTAGAAGAAGATGCCGGCAAAAATACGCATGGCAGTGATGGCTACTCCTATGTCGATCTCAACCGCCAGGGAGTACCACTGATTGAGATTGTCTCAGAAGCAGATATGCGTTCGCCAGAAGAAGCCTATGCTTATCTCACCGCCCTTAAGGAAATTATCCAATACACCGGCATCTCCGATGTTAAGATGGAAGAAGGTTCCATGCGGGTCGATGCCAATATTTCGCTGCGCCCTTATGGCCAAGAAGCCTTTGGCACCAAGACCGAGCTCAAAAACCTCAATTCCTTCTCCAATGTTCGTAAAGGACTTGAGTTCGAAGTGGAACGTCAAGCTAAAATCTTGCGTTCAGGCGGCATCATTCGCCAAGAAACCCGTCGCTATGACGAGGCCAACAAAGCTACGATCTTGATGCGGGTCAAAGAAGGCGCTGCTGATTACCGTTACTTCCCAGAACCTGATCTTCCCATTTATCACATTGACGATGCTTGGATTGAGCAAATGCGTGCAGCTCTGCCTCAGTTCCCCGCCCAAAGACGTGCCAGATATGTCAGTGAGCTTGGCTTGTCCGACTATGATGCTGGGCAATTAACCGCGACCAAAGCCACATCAGATTTCTTTGAGCAAGCCGTGGCCCTAGGTGGCGATGCTAAGCAAATCTCCAACTGGTTGCAAGGTGAAGTGGCTCAATTCCTAAATAGCGAAGCTAAGTCTCTTGAGGCTATCAGCTTGACGCCGGCCAATCTGGTTGAGATGATCCAGCTCATCGATGATGGCACCATCTCTTCAAAAATTGCCAAGAAAGTTTTTGTGCATCTAGCTAAAAACGGCGGCTCAGCGGAAGCTTATGTCAAATCCGCTGGTTTGGTTCAAATTTCTGACCCTCAGGTCTTAATTCCCATTATTCATCAGGTTTTTGCCGATAATCCAGCAGCCGTGGCGGACTTTAAAGCTGGTAAACGTAATGCAGATAAGGCCTTCACTGGCTATCTGATGAAGGCGACCAAAGGCCAGGCCAACCCACAAGTGGCTCTCAAACTCCTAGCTCAGGAATTACAAGCATTACGAGACTAAAGTCGCCTTAAGCAAAAGAGCAAAGCTTAAGAATAGTTACAGTGAGCAGCGAGCGGCCCTGGTAGGCGCTTGCTGCTTTTAGTTGGCTAGGTTGGCTAGGTGGTGGGAATGAGCGAGGCAAAACGGCGCTCTGTAGGCTTTTAGCAACTGACAATAAAGAGAATCAGTCTAAGACATACGTGCCGCCCGCAGCCGAATTCGCCTCCTTTGGCCCTGTAGTGAGACCTAGCTATCTATGAATCTGACATGTCTTAAAAAGCAAAGCAAATCTTAAGGGCTAGCTCTTTTAAGGAATAAAGCTTTCAGAGGAGCTAGCGAATATGGTACAATAGACAACAGACCATAACTTGGAAGAAACACATAGTGAAAGGGAACATAAACAGTGAAACATAAGGGCACCATCCTCGTCTTGCTGGCCGGAACAGCTTGGGGCTTATCAGGTGTGGCCGGCCAATATCTCTTAAGCCAGAATATTAATGTGAACTTACTAACAGCGCTTCGCCTACTGATTTCTGGGCTCTTTTTGCTAGGACTTGCCATAGCCAGGCAAAAAGAACGCTTAAAAGCTATCTTGCAGCAAAAGAAAGCTGTGCTACAGTTGTTGCTCTTTAGTTTTTGTGGCTTGCTTTTGAACCAATATGCTTATTTAAATGCGATTAAGTTTACCAATGCCGGGACCGCTACCGTTTTACAGTACTTAAACCCGGTTTTGATCCTAGCTTTTGTCTCGCTGACTGAGAAGCGCTACCCCTCAATTGCTGAAAGCAGCTCTATTTTCCTTGCCCTTGTTGGGACGATAGTGATTGCAACCCATGGTAACCTCTCAGAACTTGCTGTCACACCTCAAGGTCTGGCATGGGGATTGATTTCGGCTGTGGCTGCGGCCCTCTATGTCTTGCTGCCTGTGCGGCTGATTCAAGACTGGGGTAGTCTCGTAGTCATTGGCCTTGCCATGGTCATTTCTGGTTCCACATTTACCCTTTTGACCAGGGCCTGGCATTATAAGCTAGCCTTAACACCTGGCAATAGTCTGGCCTTATTTGGCCTAGTTGTTATAGGAACGATTGTGGCCTATACCTTCTTTTTAGTAGGAACCAGCATGGTTGGCCCCATCAAGGCCACCCTCTTAGCCGCAATTGAGCCTATTGCCTCGGTCTTTTTGGCCTTTATCTTGCTAGGGCAGGAGTTTTTCTATCAGGATTTGCTTGGCATGCTTTTAATCCTTATTGCCGTCCTTCTCATTTCCATTCGTGACATCTATCTCTTGCGAAGGGAAAAGCGCTTTGCCACCAAAGATGAGATGTCTCATCGACCTAATAGCTCAAAAATGAACACATAATATAAAAAGGAGAAACACATGATTGGATCGTTAATTGTAGGTGCGATTATCGGCATGATCGCAGGAAAAATCACAGATCAGGGTAGCTCCATGGGTTGTTTAACCAATATTGCCGCCGGCCTTATTGGCTCAGCTCTTGGTCAAAAACTCTTTGGCTACTGGGGCCCGCACTTAGCTGGCATGGCGATCTTTCCTTCCATTCTTGGGGCAGCCATTGTCGTTGTGGTGGCATCTGCCTTACTGGGACGCAAATAAAAATCAAAATCAGACAGTATCTGAAAAAGAGAGTGCTGTTCTAAACCAAGCTTAATCCGAGCCTAAAGCCGTGATAGGCTTGACAACCTGACAAAAAATAGAAAAAAAGACCACTTGAGTGCTTGCGCTCAAGTGGTCTTTGCAACCTAGTGTGTCTTATCGGTTCTTAGGTGCCTACCATAAGTATAACCAAGCAATATGAAAAGCCAATGTCAGCTGAGTAACAAATCAGGCCTAAGGTAAAGAGCTTGTCATTGATTTGCAACCATTAGCCCCAAGCTGCTAAGTCCTAAACGGTAAAGCAAGGGATTTTGCATGCCCTTTTGTTTAATGCTATAATGGATAGAAGAAGAGGGAGGACACTATGACAAAAACCAGGCTTTATATTGCCCGCCACGGCAAAACAATGTTTAACACAATTGGTCGCGCACAAGGATGGAGTGATACACCCCTGACAAAAACCGGCGAAGAAGGTATCCGTGAACTTGGTCTAGGCCTAAAAGATGCCGCCATTCCCTTTCAAGCCGCCTTCTCCAGTGATTCTGGTCGTACCATGTTGACCATGGAGATTATTTTGCGGGAATCCGAGCAAGCTTTTATCCCCTATACACGTGACAAACGTATCCGGGAATGGTGTTTTGGTAGCCTAGATGGAGCCTATGATTCCGAATTATTCCTTGGTGTGCTCCCTAGGACCAAAGCCTTTCAAGGCCGCGACAACCTGCGAGATATCCCTTACTCAGAGTTAGCACAAAGCATTGTCGAAGTAGACACTGCCAACTGGGCTGAACCCTGGGAAGTGCTGCGCAAACGCATTTTAGACGGCTTTGAAGCGATTGCCTTGTCCATCCAAAATGCCGGCGGCGGCAATGCCATTGTCGTAAGCCATGGCATGACCATAGGGACCTTCTTATGGTTGATTGATCCTCAGCATGACAAACAATACATTGATAACGGCTCTGTTACTGTCGTTGACTATGAAGACGGCCAGTTTACCATCAAAGCCATCGGAGATATGAGCTATCGCTATCGAGGTCGCGAGATCATCGAAGCAACTGCCGCCCAGCAAACAACCAACCAGCCAGACTGAGGCTAAAAACTGGTGCGAGCCATCACCCCCTAGCTCTTACGAGGGGACCTATCCCCAAAAAATAAAAAACCAGCAGCTACCACGAAATAGTAGCCAGACTGACTCAAGGAGAAATAATGAGAAAACGCCTCAGCTTAGGATACTTTATCATACTGTTAGTGCTCTTTATGGGACTGATTCTCCTTCCCTTATGCTGGCACGCAAGCCCACCTAAGGCGCGACAATTGCAGCCTGTCCCCTACAGCCAGCAAGCCTTTCTTAAACGCCTAGCCAAAGAGCTAGGCCCCATCGCCAAAGCTTACGGCATCAAACCCTCAGTCTTACTGGCTCAAGCCGATCTTGAAAGCCAGCATGGCCAGACCTTATTGGCCGCCAAATACGCTAACCTTTATGCCCTCCCAGCCAAACCAGGCCAAGCCGCCATCGCCTTGACACCTAGTTCAGTTGCGCCTTTTTTGCAAAATAGCTCAGCAGCGCAAGCAATGACCCAAGGCCAAACCGTTCGCTACGCCCGCTACCTCAGCTGGGACCAGGCTGCGCGCGATTATTTGCAACGCCTGAAAGCAGGGGAATTAGCCGATACCGACTTATACACCCACTTAGCCACCCAAAAAGGCTATGTCAAACCCAGCCAAGCCCTGCAAAAATACCTCTATCCTCAAGATAAAAACAGGGCCCAAGCCATGATTCAGGTCATTGAGCAATACAACCTCACTCAGTATGATTAGAAAATTAGCACTCAGCAAAAGTGAGTGCTAATTTTTTAGTTTTTTCCCTTGACAAGCCGATAGAATAGCGTATAATGGAATCATAGATTAGCAGTCTATAGTAAAGAGTGCTAAATGAAAGAGGTGATTGGCTTGTGATTACACATCGGCAAAATGAAATCCTCAATATCATTATTGATTTATTCACCAAAACCCATGAGCCTGTTGGCTCAAAAGCCTTACAAGAGTCCATTGAAACCAGCAGTGCTACCATTCGTAATGACATGGCCAAGCTAGAAAAGCTAGGCCTGCTGCAAAAGGCCCACACATCCAGCGGTCGCATGCCAAGTGCGGCGGGCTTTAAATACTTCGTCGAACATTCCTTAGATTTAGAATGCATCGATGAAAGAGATGTCTATCATATGATTAAAGCTTTTGATTTTGAAGCCTACAAACTAGAGGATATTCTCTTAAAAGCCAGCCAGGTCTTAGCCAACATCACCGGCTATTCCGTTGCGATCTTGGATGTCGAGCCAGCCAGGCAAAAGCTAACAAGCTTTAACATCGTCCAATTATCCAGCCACGATGCCTTAGCCGTCTTGACCATGGATGAGTCAAAGCCACTGACAGTGCAATTTGCCATCCCGAGAAATTTCTTGGCCCGCGATTTTGAAAAAATCAAAGAAATCGTGGATGATCGGCTCATTAACCGTGACTTGATGGAGATCCATTACCGCCTGCGCACCGAGATTCCCCAAGTCTTACAAAAGTACTTTACCATTACGGATAACGTGCTAGACTTGTTTGATTATATCTTTAAGGAACTCTTCCAAGAAACCATCTTTGTCTCTGGCAAGGTCAATGCCTTGAATTTTGCCGGCTTAGACACCTATCAGTTTCTAGATAACCCAGCAGCGCTAGCCCTTAGCATCCGTGAGAGCATGTCTGAGGATGCCATGGCGACCGTCCAGGTCGCAAATGCCAAGGAGAAAGCCCTATCTCAGGTCAGTCTGTTGACCTATAAGTTCTTGATTCCTTACCGTGGCTATGGGCTCCTTAGTCTCATCGGTCCCATCGATATGGATTATCGCCGCAATGTCAGCTTGATCAATGTCGTTGGCCGGATCTTAGCCATTAAACTAAGAGATTACTACCGTTACCTAAACAGTAACCATTACGAAGTGCACTAACCCATCAAAAAAGAAAGAGGTGTTACCTTGTCCCAAAAACCCCAAGACCAAGAGCACAAAGATAAAGACCAGCAACCCACAGAAGATATGGTCACAGAGCCACCTGAAGAAATGGCAGAGCAAGAACCAAAAGACCAGCCGGATGCCGACCAACCATCAGAGTTAGAGGCAGCCACTGCGCGTGCAGAAGAATTTGAAAACAAATACCTGCGGGCGCACGCCGAAATGCAAAATATCCAGCGCCGCTCAAACGAAGAACGGCAAAACCTCCAGCGCTACCGCTCGCAGGATCTAGCAAAGAAAATCCTCCCAAGTCTTGATAACTTGGAGCGAGCTCTTGCCGTCGAAGGCCTCACGGACGATGTCAAAAAGGGCCTAGAGATGGTCCAAGAAAGCCTCATCCAAGCCCTCAAAGAAGAAGGCATCGAAGAAGTAGCAGTGGAAAACTTTGATCATAACCTGCACATGGCTGTCCAAACCCTGCCAGCAGACGAAGACCACCCAGCAGACACTATTGCGGAGGTTTTCCAAAAAGGCTACAAGCTCCATGAGCGCCTCTTAAGACCCGCCATGGTGGTGGTGTATAACTAAGATGCAAAGACCGTAAAAAAAGTGAGAAGAAAATAGGAAACTAACGCAGTGTGCTAGCACACAAGGCAGTTTATCTTTTTCGCGGCACTTTTAGGTCGTGCTCAGTTCAGCTAAGATGCAAAGACCGTAAAAAAAGTGAGAAGAAAATAGGAAACTAAGGCAGTGTGCCAGCACACAAGGCAGTTTATCTTTTTCGCGGCACTTTTAGGTCGTGCTCAGTTCAACTAAGATGCAAAGACCGTAAAAAAAGTGGAAAGAAAATAGGAAACAAAGGCAGTGTGCTAGCACACCCTGTCCGAAATGACAAAAAACTAGGTGTCAGTCAGAAATCGTTGATTTCGCTAACGCCCCCTCCGCAAGGCTGACTAGAATGTTCATAGCCGGTAAGGCATAGAAAGTTCAGTCAGCTACTGCGCAAGATGTTGATGAACAGCAAGCCCTAGGCTTGCAAGGCGATGTGTTCTGCTATAGCAACGAACAAAATGAGCCTATTTTAACACTACTTAAGAAGAGTGACATTACAACAAAAAAGAAAATAGCATAAAGAGGAAACAAACATGAGTAAAATTATCGGAATTGACTTAGGAACAACTAACTCAGCAGTCGCAGTTCTTGAAGGAACAGAAAGCAAGATTATTGCCAACCCAGAAGGCAACCGTACAACACCATCAGTAGTCTCATTTAAAAATGGTGAAATCATTGTCGGTGATGCAGCTAAACGCCAGGCTGTCACTAACCCAGAAACAGTTATTTCGATCAAATCAAAAATGGGAACATCTGAGAAAGTCTCAGCAAATGGCAAAGAATACACACCACAAGAAATCTCAGCCATGATCCTTCAATACTTGAAAGGCTATGCAGAAGACTACCTTGGCGAAAAAGTAACTAAGGCCGTTATCACTGTCCCTGCTTACTTTAACGACGCTCAACGCCAAGCTACCAAAGACGCTGGTAAAATTGCCGGACTTGAAGTCGAACGTATCGTCAACGAACCAACCGCAGCAGCTCTTGCTTATGGTATGGATAAAGTAGACAAAGACGAAAAAATCTTAGTCTTTGACCTTGGTGGTGGTACCTTTGACGTCTCTATCCTTGAACTTGGTGACGGTGTCTTTGACGTTCTTGCTACAGCAGGAGACAACAAACTCGGTGGTGACGACTTTGACCAAAAAATCATTGACTACCTTGTCGCTGAATTCAAAAAAGAACACGGCATTGACCTCTCCCAAGACAAAATGGCATTGCAACGCTTGAAAGACGCTGCTGAAAAAGCCAAAAAAGACTTGTCCGGTGTAACCCAAACCCAAATCAGCTTGCCATTTATCACAGCAGGAGCAGCAGGTCCCCTTCACTTAGAGATGAGCCTTTCACGTGCGAAATTCGATGACCTAACCCATGACCTTGTTGAGCGGACTAAAACACCAGTCCGCCGCGCCCTCTCAGATGCCGGACTTTCCCTTTCTGAAATTGACGAAGTCATCCTAGTTGGTGGATCAACACGTATCCCAGCCGTTGTCGAAGCCGTCAAAGCTGAAACCGGCAAAGAACCAAACAAATCCGTTAACCCTGACGAAGTCGTTGCTATGGGTGCTGCCATCCAAGGTGGAGTAATCACTGGCGATGTCAAGGATGTTGTCCTCCTAGACGTCACCCCATTATCTCTAGGGATTGAAACCATGGGCGGTGTCTTTACCAAATTAATTGACCGCAACACAACCATCCCAACCTCTAAATCACAAGTCTTCTCCACTGCAGCTGATAACCAACCAGCCGTTGACATCCATGTCCTCCAAGGTGAACGCCCAATGGCAGCTGATAACAAAACGCTGGGCCGTTTCCAATTGACCGACATCCCAGCAGCGCCTCGTGGTATTCCACAAATCGAAGTTACCTTTGACATTGACAAAAACGGTATCGTCTCTGTAAAAGCAAAAGACCTAGGTACCCAAAAAGAACAACACATCGTGATCAAGTCAAACGACGGCCTTTCTGAAGAAGAAATCGAACGCATGATGAAAGACGCCGAATCTAACGCCGAAGCTGATGCCAAACGTAAAGAAGAAGTTGATCTTAAAAACGAAGTCGATCAAGCTATCTTTGCGACTGAAAAAACCATCAAAGAAACCGAAGGCAAGGGCTTTGACACGGAACGTGATGCTGCCCAAACCGCTCTTGACGAGCTTAAAGCTGCCCAAGAATCAGGTAACCTTGATGAGATGAAAACAAAACTCGAAAGCTTAAATGAAAAAGCTCAGGAATTAGCTGTTAAAATGTACGAACAAGCTGCCGCAGCCCAACAAGCAGCAGGGGGCGCAGAAGGCGCACAAACCAGTGACTCAGCAAGCGATGACGGCGTTGTAGATGGTGAGTTCACAGAAAAGTAAGATGTGAGAGCGTAAAAGAACGACAGAAAAATAGGAACCTGACGATGACTGTTTACATTCAAGGAAAATTATCTTTTTTCCGAAGTTCTTAGCTCGAACTCCATTCAGCTGAATGACGTAGACACAAACAGAAGCAAGGTAGGTGAGAAGGCCAGTCAGCTCTCAAATCGAGTGCTGCCAATCGGACCTTCTCACACCCCACACTATGTAAAAATCCAGAGGTTGCAACCCAGCCTCTGTTTTTGCCTAGATACCCTTCTAAACTTATGGAAAGAACTGAACCCGCCCTAAATGCTGTGTGAAAAAGAGAAGCTGTCTAAAAAATCAAGATTTTTTGCCACCTTCCTATTTTCACGTTGCATTTTACGGGCTTGGTATCTTAGAAAGGAACTGAACCCGCCCTAAATGCTGTGTGAAAAAGAGAAGCTGTCTAAAAAATCAGGATTTTTTGCCATCTTCCTATTTTCACGTTGCATTATACGGGCTTGGTATCTTAATTATGAACAATACGGAATTCTATGATCGTCTGGGGGTTTCTAAGGATGCCTCTCAGGACGAGATTAAAAAAGCTTATCGTAAGATGTCTAAAAAGTATCACCCAGACATCAACAAGGAAGCTGGCGCTGAACAAAAGTATAAGGATGTTCAAGAAGCCTACGAAACACTAAGCGATAGTCAAAAGCGTGCTGCTTATGACCAGTATGGCTCAGCCGGGGCCCAAGGCCAAGGCGGCTTTGGCGGTGGTGGTTTTGGTGGCTTTGATGGCGGCGGTTTTGGCGGCTTTGAGGATATTTTCTCAAGCTTCTTTGGCGGTGGTGCAAGCCGCAACCCCAATGCCCCACGCCAAGGAGATGACCTGCAATACCGTGTCAACCTCTCCTTTGAAGAGGCTATCTTTGGTGCGGAAAAGGAAGTTAGCTACCACCGTGAGGCAACCTGCCACACCTGTGATGGCTCAGGTGCCAAACCAGGCACTAGCCCCATCACCTGTAGCCGCTGTCATGGCTCAGGCGTTATCTCGGTTGATACCCAAACCCCACTGGGGATGATGCATCGCCAGGTGACCTGTGATGTCTGCCATGGTACCGGCCAAGAAATCAAAGACCCTTGTCCTACCTGCCATGGCACTGGCCATGAAAAAGAAACCCATAAAGTCTCCGTCAAGATTCCAGCCGGAGTCGAAACGGGCCAACAAATCCGCTTACAAGGCCAAGGCGAAGCCGGCTTTAATGGCGGGCCTTATGGCGATCTTTTTGTCATCCTAAACGTCTTACCAAGCAAGCAGTTTGAGCGTAATGGCGCCACCATCTACTACACACTCAATGTCAGCTTTGTTCAAGCTGCCCTAGGTGCCACCGTTGACATCCCAACCGTGCATGGTCAGGTCGAAATGGCCATCCCAGCCGGTACCCAGACCGGCAAGACCTTCCGCCTCAAAGGCAAGGGCGCACCAAAATTACGTGGCGCCGGCCAAGGCGACCAGCATGTGACCGTCAACATTGTCACCCCAACTAAGTTAAACGACCGCCAAAAAGAAGCCTTACGAGCCTTTGCCCAAGCAAGTGGCGAAGACGTCACCAGCCCTAAGAAGAAAGGCTTCCTGGACAAAATGAAAGATGCCTTTGAAGACATGTAAGCCAAGCTCTAGCAAGAGGACCAGTAAACGGCCCTCTTTGTTTTTGTTTTAAAAAATTGAACCTTTAGATAGGGTGTTTTTAACAAAAACAGTCACAGATTCTGATACAAAAACCATAGAGGACAGCTTTTGTTTGATAAGGTCATAAAATAACAGAAAATACATCCCTGTGACCTTCAAATCATATTGCCATTCCCTTATAATACTCTGAGTGAAATGCTCATTAAGGAGAAGAATTTCTAATTTATAGGGAAGAAAGAGAGAAACACAATTGAAAAGCAAACCGAAAAGCCTCCATCGTCTGGTCTGCCGCTATGGTCTCACCTCAGCTGCAGCCCTTTTAGTAACCCTCGGGGGGGGGGTAAGCGTTAAGGCGGAAAATGATACTGGAAAAATTGAAGAGTATCTCAGCACTGTTCGTGATAAAGGTGATACCCTTCCTACGGTAAGTAAAGTGGTACAAGAAGGTAAGTTAGGAAAGTTTTTGGGAAATACTTATACTACGGATAGTATCTATGATTACTTAATGCAACTTGAAGAATTTTTAAAAACTTACTTTGGTGACACAAATAAGTTATACACAGAAATCGGCTTGGGTTTAAAAACAATTGAAAAGACACCTGGTCCCAAAGGTGACCGTGGTGAACCCGGTCCTGCCGGTGCTCGCGGTCCAGCTGGCCCACAAGGCCCGCGCGGCGATAAGGGTGAAACCGGCGAACGTGGACCAAAAGGCGAAGCTGGTCCAACAGGACCAATAGGTTGGCCAGGAGAACGCG
>NZ_WLZU01000036.1 GCF_009870755.1 Streptococcus halichoeri | reverse complement strand
TTTTGGCGTTCCGCCTGATGTGATTGTTCCTAAATTTCTTAACCTCACCCACTCCCAGCTCTCTGGAATATCATAAGGTACATCAACTTCCTGCACCGTCCCATCTGCCAACTTCTCATAAGGTTTCTTAGCACAATAAATTTGAAGTCAGATAAAATCAGGGAGTATGTTATAATAAAGTTATAACACTCAGGAGCAACACATGAATCAAAAACTATCCCACTACCAATTCTCGCCAGAAAGCCAATACTTGGATAGAAAATCAGCACGCAAGAAGCCGCAGGAGTTGCTTAAGCACCTGATTGCTTTTGCCAATGCGGACGGAGGTCAGTTGGTTATTGGAATTGAGGACGAGAAACAGGGCAATATTATCACTGGTTTCAATGATGGCAGAGCCTATCCCATAGACGATTTCAAGAAGATTGACCGTGAGATGCGAGAGACACCTCTGGATTTGTCTTTTGAAGAAATCCCTGTGGTGAATCACAAGGGAGAAGATGACCTAATTTTAGTTATCTCAGTGGAATTGTCATCAAATCGAGTGATTGCTGCGCCTAATGATGAAGTTTACCTACGTCAGGGCGATGAAACGGTCAAACTAAGTTATGAACAACGCACTCAGCTCAGCTATGATAAGGGTCAACGGTTCTTTGAAGATGAAGTTGTGCCTGATGCGACTTTGGAAGATATTGATGACAGCCTCGTTCAGGACTTCAAAAATCGATTTGATATTTCAGACCGTTCCACAGAGGAGGTTCTCAAAGCTCGGCGCTTTCTTGTAAATAGTAAGTTGACCAAGGCAGCAATTTTACTCTTTGGTAAATACCCGTCAGCCTTCTTCCCGCAATCTCGTGTTCGCTTCCAGAGGTTTGATGGCACGGATATGGGGACGGGCAGTAGCTTTAATGTCATCAAGGAAGTAACTTTTGACGACGCCCTGCCTACCTTGATTATCAAGGTTCGGGATTTTATTCGTACACAGCTTCGAGAATTTCAGTATTTGGATGACAACGGGCAATTCCAAATTTTACCTGAGTATCCTGAATTTGCTTGGTTTGAAGGTGTTATCAATGCGGTGACTCACCGTGATTACTCGGTTTATGGCGATCACATTCGTGTGCTCATGTTTGATGATCGACTAGAAATTCATAGTCCAGGGAAATTGCCAAATATCGTCACTGTTGACAATATCAAGCATGAACGTTTTTCAAGAAATCCTCGTATTGCTAGAACTTTAACCGAGTTCGGTTGGGTTCGTGAAATGAATGAAGGAGTTAAGCGTATCTATTCTGAGATGGAATCAGCCTTTCTCCATGAACCTAAATACTCAGAACCTGGAAATAAGGTTGTCCTGACACTTGAAAATAATATTGTCAGCCGACATCTCCGTACACGAGATAGTCTAGAAAAGCAGTTTTCTGATTTTGGGAATTTGAATGCAGATGAACAAGCTATCGTTCACTACATGTATAATTCTGGCGATAAAATGACAACAGCAAAAGCTGTTGAACTGACAGGGAGAAGTCGTTCGTTTGTTGTTAAAATGCTGCATCATCTGCGTGTTTTAGGAATCATTACTTGGTTTGGTTCAAGTAAAAATGACCGCAATCAGTATTATCTTTTAGTTGATAAATGATTGTAGTCGGGTTACTATTAGTAATAAGAATTAGAATACAGTAGAATACAGTAGAATACAGTAGAATACAGTAGAATACAGTAGAATACAGTAGAATACAGTAGAATACAGTAGAATACAGTAGAATACAGTAGAATACAGTAGAATACAGTAGAATACAGTAGAATACAGAAAAAGTGGTTACCAACTTCAAGTTGACAACCACTTTTTAATTATAGCGGTGAGATACCTCATCTATCCCCCAATTCTTTCAAAAGTTCATCGTATTGGTTCATTGCTCTTTCTAGTTCTCTTTCGAATTCAAATTTTAGCTCAGCTTCACCAATTTCTGCTCCAAGTATCTCTTTAATTTTATTGGGGATTGTAGTAACAGTGCTATTTCCTGTTTTTCTTAATATGAATTGGTTTCACTAAACTAGACAGAATTTATAAAGTGTTCTACACTGATAAGAAATAGAAGAAACAAATGTCTAGAAAAACACGTCGCCACTTCACCGCTAACTTTAAGCAACAAATCGTTGGCTGAACATTCCTCGTTCAAGTTATTACTACCAAGCTGTAGAACCAGTTTCCGAGGCGGTTCTAGAGGAAACCATTAAAACGACTTTCCATGAAAGCAAGTCCAGATACGGGGCTAGAAAAATCAAGAAGTGTTTGGAAAATGATGGTATTACTCTATCTCGTCGTCGGATTCGTCGCATCATGGAGAGACTCCACTTGGTATCCATTCATCAGAAAGCAGCCTTTAAACCTCATTCCAAAGTAAAGAATGAAGCACCGATTCCTAATCACTTAGCCAGACAATTTCATCAATAAAAGCCACTGGAAGTTCTGGTAACCGACTTGACCTATGTTCGTGTTGATGGGCGCTGGGCTTATGTTTGTCTCATCATCGACCTCTTCAATCGCGAAATCATTGGTTTGTCCGTTGGTTGGCACAAGACTGCAGAGCTCGTGAAACAAGCTATTCAAAGCATCCCTTACGCTCTGACCAAAGTCAAGATGTTCCATTCTGATCATGGCCAATAATTTGATAATTAGCTGATTGATGATATACTTGAAGTTTTTGGCATCATCCGTTCTCTCAGTCAAGTTGGTTGTCTCTATGACAATGCCATCGTTGAAAGTACCTATCTTTCCTTCAAACTTGAATTTATCAACCAAGAAACGTTTCAGTCGCTAGAAGAATTAGCCCTCAAAACGAAAGATTATGTCCACTGGTGGAACTTTCATCGCATTCATGGTAGTCTTAACTACCAAACTCCCATGACAAAACGAGTCATCGCTTAAAAAACACTTTATAAAAATTGTTCAGAAAAGTGTTGCCTTTTCAATAGAACATTCATGATTCCACCTCGCTTTTTGTATATACATTATAAATTGAATCTACAAAAAAGTAAAGTAAATACATAACTTTCTCAACTACATAAGCCCCGAAAACAGATTTTTGGTAATCTAATGGTAATCCATTATTTGTAGGATTGGGTTAAAAGTGATTATATTTAATGAAAACGAGCTTTGAAAGCTTGATTTAATAGCCTTTTACAGCTATTTTACTTCGCTCACCCGAAACCAGGTCTTAAAAAAGCTCGTAAAGCTAGCCAGTTCTCTAAACGTTAAGGACCAGCTACAATACAGCAGAACAATACTTCATGGATTACCATGGAGTATCAGATTGAAGACAAAGCTCTAGGAATTGATTTTTCTAGGGCTTTTCTTTTTGCCAAGAGTTATAATAAAGATAAGAAGTTCTAGGAGGTCTCAGTATGTTCCACAAAGAAAATCCTAACTATAATCGCCATCAAGTTGGTTTCTATAGTTTAGATGAATTGGTACCTAAAGACCATCTCTTACGTCAAATTGATGAAGCGATCGATTTTTCATTTATTTATGACTTAGTGAAGGACAGTTATTGTGCGGATAACGGTCGTCCTAGTTTGGACCCTGTCATGTTAGTGAAAATTCCCATGATTCAATGTCTCTTTGGCATTCGTTCTATGCGTCAAACCATTAAAGAGATTGACGTCAATGTGGCTTACCGCTGGTTTCTTGGATTGACTCTAGAAGATAAGGTGCCTCATTTTACGACTTACGGCAAGAACTACAGCCGTCGTTTCCAAGATAAACAAGTCATTGAAGCGATCTTTTCTCATATCTTAGGGCTCTGCCTGAATGCTGGGTTAATTGACCCTACTGAAATCTTTGTGGACGGTACTCATATTAAAGCAGCTGCTAACACTCACAAATACATCAATCAGGAAGTAGAGGCGCAAGCTAAATTTATGAGTGCCCAATTAGAGCGAGAAATTGCCAAGGATAGAGAGAAACACGGAAAAAAGTTGCTAGGGCTCGCCAAAGAAAAAGAGCCCACAAGTAAGAAAATTTCTACAACCGACTCTGATAGCGGTTGGTTTCATAAGGGAGAACACAAACAAGTTTTTGCTTATAATGCTCAAGTAGCTTGTGATAAATATGGTTGGGCACTAGGATACAGTATTCACGCTGGGAATGTTCATGATAGTCAGGCTTTCCCAGAACTGTTTGACCAAATTAAAGCATTACAACCAAGCTATCTTATCGCAGACTCTGGTTATAAAACACCTAGCATTGCCCACTATTTAGTATCTCTAGGTATCACACCCGTTTTTCCCTATACTAGACCACGTGGCAAAAAAGGAATGCTTAGACCTAAAGAGTTTGTTTATGATGAGTATTATGATGTCTACCTCTGCCCAGAGAACCATCCCTTATGCTATTCAACCACTACTCGAGATGGCTATCGTGAGTACAAAAGTGATCCAGTTATCTGTCAGACATGCCCGCTATTATCAGTTTGTACCCAATCGAAAACCCATCAAAAGGTTATCACTCGTCATCTATGGAAAGAGGACTTAGAAGTCTGTGAGGATATCCGACACCAAAAAGGAATGAAAGAATGCTATCAACAGCGCAAAGAAACCATAGAACGCTTATTTGGAACGGCTAAAGAATATCACAATTTGCGCTACACGAGATTAAAAGGAAAGTCCAAAATGGAGGCAACCGTTGGACTCACTTTAGCGTGCTTAAATATGAAAAAATATAGTAAGATAATGGCTAGGATAGCCTTTTTAGTTTGCCTGAAATTTGCCAAAGTTAGCCCAATAATCATAATGAAAGTAAAAGAAAAGACAAACTGGAGGTTCAGTCCAGTTTGTCTTCGCTCTGAAATGGAAAATTTATATTCCATTTTTTATTTTAAAAGAAGTATTTTGTCAATCAAAACGGAAAATGTCCGCAAAAAAATAGGGTCAGTGAGTACCTAAATCTGTTATATCTCTTATAACAGTAGCTGAGAAGTAGTATTCTTCTCAGCTTGAAATTCTTCATAGGATTTGCCAATCTTATGAAGAAATTGTTTGAAAGATGCAAGTTTCCACGGGTGATTTTGTGGAGATATACTTGCGGCTTTCTTTTTTTGTTTCAAGTGGTTGTTCAGATTCGATTGAGTGTCTTTCATGTTCTAAAAGCCAGCTTTCCCTTTTCTGGGTAAGCTTTGACTAGCCGATTGACCTGACTTTTAGAGTGACCAAGTTCGACACAAGCCCTATTTTTATGTTTTTTCCCTTGGGCTACAGCTTTAAACACTAGCACTTTTTGATTCTGCCATGGTTAATTCACTATTCCTCATCTTTCTAGTTTAACAGACGGGACATTTTCATCTGTGACCTAACTAAGACATTATCACTTTTGAATGATGAAAAAGTAAAATAGGGATAATTGGGTCTGTCATTCCTAACAATTGTGTAGTACTATAGAGTCCATTTTTATATTGTTTTAGGAAAAATAGAAAAGCGATTACAATGTGCGATAAAGAATATGTATAACTCTAATATCTACAAATGAGATCATTTATCTCGAGACTTCTTCATTGATAACTGTTACAGAACTTGAAGAGTTCATTAATAAATACAGTGAGGTATTCCTTAAGGAGCGGCAAATAACAAGTAGAGAGGCATGTTTGGAAATTGTTAAATATTTAAAATCACCAAATACAGCAAAGCAGCCCAAAACCAAGTAAGTCATAGAAATCTGAACCCATATTCTCTAATTTTTTCAATCTTTCTAGTTGGATAGCAGGAGTGGCTTGTTCTGGCTTCTGGTGCTAATAACATATGATGAAGAAGGGTTCTTTGCAATCTTTCAGTATTTAGCAAAGAGACGTTTGTGGATAGTCTCATATTAGGTATGTGCTTAGCGTAAAAAAAATAAATTCTTAGTATTCAGAATCTAATAAATAATTTGCAATTTCCATATCTATAATTAAATTATCTATGAATCCTTTTTTGAGGAGACAAAAAATACTTTCAGATTTTTGAATTCCATTTGCTACCACTGTAACTTCCTTTACGATTTCAAGCTCATTCAAAGTACTACCAATCATTTTACTAGAGAGATTTGTTCTTATTATTTGACCATTTTTGTCAAAGAAACTTGCTAATACATCCCCCACTATGTGCTTTTCTTTCAAGTTTTGTTCATCGATTTTGGAAACATTTCCTAAAAGTTTATAGGTGGAGGATGTAAGTGGGCTACCAACACTTACGATTGCCATATCAACATTTTTTGCTTTACGCTTAGCTTCTCTTACATGTCGAGATTGTTCCAACTCATTTTTTAAGTTTAAATCATCGCAAATAGCAGGTGCATAAAAATAGGAAACAGATGCTCTGTATTTCTCTGCTAGTGAAAAGCATAGATGATTTGAATGGATATGTGATATTTCAGCATTTGCCCCTCCCATCATAGGTACGATTGTTAGGTGATGTAAATCAATAGAGTTTGTATGTGCGACAAAGTTGCTTAACGTAGTTCCCCATCCTAAACCAATTGTTTTTAAACGATATGCTGAATCTTCAACAAAATTAACCAATTGTTTTGATACATTTAATTTGGTGATGTTACTATCATCATTGTTCTCTGTCACGGAGATATATTGTAAGTTATATTTTTCCTTTAATTGGTTAATAATTTTGGCCTTATTTGAAGATTCTGGATGAACACTAATTTTGACGATTCCATTATTTTGTGCTTCCTCTAAAAATCTTTGAACAGTTGGACGGCTAACAGAAAATTCTTTTGCAATTTCTGTTTTTGTGAGGTGATCAATATAATAAGCTTTTGCCACTTTGTAGAGAATTTCATTACGTTTATACATTTGCAAGAATTACTTTCTAAATATTAGATGATGCTGTTTATTTTTTTGCATTTGTAATATTATATCAAAAAATTCGTTGAAATTTATTGTTCAAATGATATTATTTGGTTAAAAAAGAAAAGAGGTAGTAACAATGGTTAAAGTTAGCTCAAAAGAAATACTTGAAGATGCAATGACTGGTAGCTATGCAATTCCTCATGCAAATTTTATTGATTGGAATTCGGCAAGAGCATATGTTCGAGAAGCTGAAAAGGAAGAATTACCATTAATTTTAGCATTTGCTCAATCTCATTCTCATATCATAAACTTAGAGGAAGCAGCATGTATTGGTAATTTCTTTGCAGATCATTCAACTGTACCTATAGTTTTACATTTAGATCATGGAAAAGATTTTGAATTTATTCAGAAAGCTATTGAGCTTGGCTTTTCATCTGTCATGATTGATGCCTCCCAAGAAGCATTTGAGGATAATATTGCAATTACACAAAAAGTAGTTGATTTTGCACATAATCAAGGAGTTGTTGTAGAGGCAGAGCTGGGACATGTTGGATCAAATAGTAAAACGGAAAGTAATCATATTACGGATTCAGTTTACACAGAGGTTAGTGATGTAATAGAATTTGTAGAACGAACTAATGTAGATTCGCTAGCCATATCAATTGGTACAGCTCATGGTATTTATAAAGGTGAACCTAAAATTAATTTTCAAAGATTACATGCTATTAAGGAAGGGACATCTGTTCCACTTGTATTACATGGAGGCTCTTCCTCTGGCACTGAAAATCTTAGTAGGTGTGCAAAAGAAGGTATTTCTAAAATAAATATTTATACAGATTTTATGATGGCAGCTTTAAAGGCTAGTCATTCCGAAAAGTTTAATGACTATATTAAACAGAAAGATTCAAGCGAAATTGCTATGGCAGATGTGTTAAATGAATATTATAAAGTATTTGGCACGAGAAGGTAAAATTATGAAAAAAAAATTATCGAAATCATTTTTTATTTTCAATCCCAAATCATATTTATTTGGTAATGAAATTGAAAAAATGTCAAAAGTAGCAGAAGAATTAGCTCAAAAATATCCAAACATAAGTATCCTTTTAACCACCCCTTATGCAGATATTTACCGAGCCTCACAGAATGTTAGTAAAGCTTTTATATCAGCTCAACATATTGATGGGATAAAACCTGGACGAGGCATGGGATCTGTATTACCAGAATCTATAGTTTCCTCAGGTGCATCTGCTACTTTTATTAACCATGCGGAACATCCGCTAACATTCGATGAGATTATTGGCGCAGTTAGAAGGGCAGATAGCCTTGGTCTACTTACGATAGTCTGTGCAAATAGCATAGAAGAAGCTAGAGCCGTTGCAACTTTAAAACCTGACGTAATATTATGTGAACCAACTGAACTTATTGGAACTGGGAAAACTAGTCCAGAAGATTATATAGTAAATACAAATAAAGTTATTAAAGAAATCTCACCTAAAACCCTAGTTATGCAAGGCGCAGGAATTTCGCGACCAGAAGATGTTTATAATGTGATAAAATTAGGTGCAGATGGAACAGGCTGTACAAGTGGAATTACAAATGCTAGTGATCCGGCTGAAATGTTTAAGGATATGGTTAAAGCTTGTTATGATGCAACAGTAGAAAAGGGGGTGTAAAATATGACCATTTATAAGGAAGAAGTAGTTCTACAAACACAAGATCGTGTTAGTTATGTAGATATTACTGATAAGATAAAAAAAATAGTTGAGAGGAGTGGCATCAAAAATGGTGTAGTAATGCTAGTTACTCCGCATACAACGTGCTCAATTATATTTGAAGAGTATACTCATGATGTAGATGAAAATGGATATGATTTTTTACAAGTTGATTTAAATAACATTTTAGAACAAATTATACCAAGGCACCTTAGTGAATTATCCTATAAATATCCTGGGCCTGAGCATTACAAAACTGTTAAATCTTGGCCAAATGTATCTGAATATTTACCTGATAATGATCCAAGTTCACTTTGGAATGGTGATGCACATATAAAAGCTACCTTGTTAGGTTCAAGTCAAATAATTGATGTGTTAAACGGGAAATTAAATGTTGGTAAAACTGGTTATTATTATTTTGTAGACTTTGATCAAACCAGGGGGCGTACAAGGAAATGTCTGGTTACCATAATAGGAGAATAAAAAATGTATCGGTACACTTCTTTATTTTAAAAATGTTTTTTATAGTTTATAATGGCAAAAGGAAGTGGGTGAAATAATGAATAATAGGCAATGTGAAATTTTAACGGATTTAATTGAAAACCCAAATTATTTATCTGCCTCAAATTTATCTAAAAAATACAATGTCTCCACTAAAACAATTTTGTCAGATATTAAAAAAATTGGGGATTCTGTTCAAAAGTACAACCTTTCAATCGAGAAAAAACCCAGATATGGGATTCGGCTATTAAATTTTGAAAATTTAGAGAGTGAGAATTATATCTTATTAAATGAACTAATTGGGAAAAATAAGTTCAGTGACTTTTCAAAGAGAAAGAGTTATTATATTCAAGAATTGGCATTCGAGCGGCAGTATAAATCTGTAGGAGAGTTATCAGATTTATTATATCTAAGTGATTCTACTGTAAGAAGGGATTTAGAAAAACTCCAACAAGAATTTTTGCCTTATGGATTGCTCATTTCTAAAAATGAGGCTAGTAAATATCTGGTCGGAGATGAGATGACAATAAGAGCTAACCTTAGGAACTATCTTTTGGATTATTATTGTTCTGATAATATAATTTGGCAGGAATCTGATGTTATAAGTGAAATTTTTAGAGATGATAATCCGATAGCAATAGGTGAGGAAATAAATAGACTTGCAAGAAAGTTTTCATTTACTGTGTCTCATCAATATATAATATATTTATTGGTTGATGTCTTAATAACTAGGAAAAGATACTTAAAGAATATTGGAAACGGCAATATACGTTTTGATGAAATGTCTAAAATCTATCCAACATTCTTTTTTGCTGTTGAGTTATTATCTTTTTCTTCTATGATTGACATTGAAAAATTAAATATCGAGGATATTACGTATATTTCACGTTCAATAATTTCAGTAGCATATAAGAACGAAGTACTGACTAATGATCACTATGTTAGTGTTGTTACCCAATTTATTTCAAAAGTAAGTGATATATCAGGGATAGATTTTACATCAGTGTCTTCAATCAAAACATTATTGTTGAACCATATTGAACCAATGGTAAATAGACTAAAGAATAATATCAACATAAAGAATACCTTGATTTCTGAAATCCGATCGCGATATAGTTCTTTTTTTTCTATAATTTGGCAAGCTTCAAGTATTTTAGTAAAGGGTTTTGAAATTAATAAAATATCAGAAACTGAATTATCTTTTCTTACACTCTACTTTGTAGCAGCTACTAAAGAAATCCATGTTCCGGTTAAGATTGGTATAATTTGTCCTCATGGTATAGCAACCTCAGAGTTAATTATTAGTTCTATTAAGGAACTTGTAACTGAATTTGATGAGATTAAAAAAATTGATTTAAATGAGTTTAAGGACAATGGAGACAAAAATTGCGATATACTCATCAGTTCAGTGAAACTCAATATTCCTTCAGATCAATATTGTTTGGTCAGCCCTCTTTTGAGCACTGAAGATATATTAAGAATACAAAAAAAATATTTACAAATTACAGCAAATTTTTATAAAATAGATGAGTCAAATAATAGAAGCATAAATTTATCTAAATCGCAATTTTTATCTTTAGTATCTAAATCAATTTATTTAAATAGAGATTTCAAAAGTAAAAATGAATGTATAGAGTTTCTAGTTTCAAAGGCGAATGATGAAAATTCTTCTAATGAAATGTTCTTTAAATCAATACTTGATCGTGAGAAAATGGGGACTACAGGTATATATACAGGGATTGCGATTCCACATGCTGATCCTAAGTATGTACAATACTCAGAGGTATTATTCCTAACATTACATGAGCCAATAGTTTGGGATAACTGTAAGATATCAGTGATAATGCTTATTGCCATTAGAGATGAGATGGAAGATACATGTAAGGAAGCTTTAAAGTATATTTATGGAAAGTTGAATAATAAAAAATATATTGATTATTTAGCCCAAGCTAGTTCTATAGACAAATTTACAAAGTTTCTTTAGTTGTTTTCTTAACTTCCACATTAATGTGGAAGTTTTTTGATTTTTGAATTGAAAACGTTTACTGTATACTGAAGATAGAAAAAGAGGTGAAGAGTATGGCTTCTGATTTAATATTTTTGAACCAAAATTGGAGAAGTCAAGACGAGGTGCTTGAGAAATTTGGAAATAAATTTGTAGTAGCAGGCTATGCTTTAGATAGTTTTCCAGGTGCGTTAAAACAAAGAGAGAAGATTTTTCCTACTGGACTTCAATTTTCAGATTTTGCTATTGCAATTCCACATACTGATCCAGAACACGTTAAAAAAACCGCTATTGGGATTGCTACGCTAGAACATCCAGTTGAATTTACTCAAATGGCAACTTTTAATCAAGTAGTCAAGGCGAAATTGATTATCATGCTAGCAATAAAAGAAGCACACTCACAGGTTGAGATGCTTCAAAAACTAATTGCTTTATTTCAGGACTCAAATATCGTTAAAGAAATATTATCCTATGCACCTGGTGAGGAAGAAAAAATTAATCAATTATTAATTTCACATAATATTGTTTAGGAGGTTTATTATGCTACATTTATTGCAATCATTTATTGATTTGGGTGCAATTGTTGTATTGCCAATTTTGATTTTTATTTTTGGACTTCTATTAGGTACTCCGCCAAAAAAATCTTTTATTGCAGGATTAACTGTAGGTATTGGATTTGTTGGATTGAATCTAATCGTTAATTTATTATCTGGTAGTCTAGGAACAGCAGCACAAGATATGGTTAAAAGATTCGATCTCTCACTTCATACAGTAGATGTGGGGTGGCCAGCAGCATCAGCTATATCGTATGGAACATTGCTAGGAAGCTTAGCGATTCCGCTTGGTGTTGCAATTAACTTAGTATTACTATTTTTAGGCTGGACTAAAACTTTAATGGTTGATATGTGGAATTTCTGGCATGCAGCATTTATTGGGTCATTGGTATTTGCAGTAACGAATAGTTTTGGCCTAGGCTTATATGCTATGATTGCATATCAGGTGATGATTTATTTATTTGCTGATATTATTGCTCCTGTAATAAAGAAATTCTATGGATTTCCAAATATTACATTTCCTCATGGAACTTCTGCACCAGGTTTTTTTGTAGCTATACCGTTAAATTGGTTATTTGATCGTATTCCTGGATTCAATAAAATTAAAGCAGACCCAGAAACAATTCAAAAAAGATTTGGTATTTTTGGTGAAAGTACAGTAATTGGATTAATAATTGGCATAGTAATAGGCGTTCTGGCAGGCTACAATGCGCAAGGTATTCTTCAGTTAGGTGTACAAACAGCCGCAGTTATGCTATTAATGCCTCGCATGGTTTCTGTTTTGATGGAAGGTCTTGCACCTATTTCCGAAGCTGCAAATGGATTTGTTCAAAAACGATTTCCAGGTAGAGAGGTCAATATTGGAATGGATTCAGCACTTTCAGTAGGACATCCAGCAGTATTATCGAGTTCATTAATCTTGGTTCCTATAACAATTTTGTTAGCGGTGATTTTACCAGGAAATACAACATTACCGTTTGGCGATTTAGCTACAATTCCATTTGTCGTCTGTCTAATGGCAGCTGTATTTAGAGGAAACATTATTAGAACTGTGGTTGGTGGCACAATTTATTTAGTCTCAATTTTATATATTACATCATGGGTATCACCTTTGGTAACAAGTGCAGCTAAAGCCGCAAAATTTGATTTATCAGGAAATTCTAGTATTACAGCTATGGCTGAGGGCGGATTGTGGACAACAGGCTTGTTCGTATTTGCTGCAAATTATTTGCCGTGGCTCATCATTAGTCTTATACTAGTTGCGTCTCTAGTAGGATTGTTCTATTTAAATAAAATGCAGAAATGAGGAGGGGATTAATATGAAGAAATTATTAGTGATGTGTGGTTCTGGTATTGCAACATCAACAGTTGTTATGGGTAAGGTCAAAGATTGGTTGAATCAAAATGGTTATTCAGATAACGTAACTTTATTTCAATCTAAAGTTGCTGAGGAAATTAATCGAATTGATGATTATGATATTGTTATCAGTACAACTGTAGTACCAGAAAGTGTACAAGATAAGGTGATTATGGGATTACCCCTTTTAACAGGTATTGGAATAGATTCTTTATGGGCCGAACTGAAGAAGAACTTAGAGAAATAATTTGAAAGTGGTCAAGCTCGGAAAGTATCACATTTAGTAAACGTTAAGTCGAAAGAATTGATTTACACGAGAGAACATCTATTATGGTGTTCTCTTCTTTTTGTCTTCTAAATTTCTGTTCATTGTCATCTGTAGCGAACTACTCCATCGCAGAGGGTGTAAACATAGAACTAAAAGTTTTTATTTTTAAAGATAGTGAATGCCAACACCTAAATGCTGGCTGCCATCAGTGTTTTTAGTGTGCGCTTTTTAAAGTAGCCTGGATAGATAGGATCAGCTCCCGTAGAAGCTAGGAAAATTTCCAATTAGTGATCAAATAAAGAAATAGCACTTTGCGTACTCAGAGGGCGGGTACACATTATCATTTAAAATAGGCACGATGAAAAATCAAAACGACACTTTTCTTAATGTTTAGTAATAGATGAGAAAAACCTCGCCTTCCTTGAGTTAGTGTAAAAGAAAACTTGGAAAGTTGCTTACAAACAGAAAAAAGGTTCAATATCCCCGCGACAGAAATTATAGAACTCTTATATTAGATTAGGGTTTCAAAGTACTCAAATGATTGATCTGACTCCTGTCAATTAGACAGATAAACTATAATAAACGGTGGACTTGTCAAGAAAAAATAGACATAAAGTTAAGCTAATTAGTTGGACTTGTCAAGAAAAAATAGACATAAAGTTAAGCTAATTAGTAACTATTTTTTCAAATTCTACAGGTGAGAGATACCCTAAAGCTGAATGCAGACGTTTAGGGTTATAGTAAGTCTCAATATAT
>NZ_WLZU01000035.1 GCF_009870755.1 Streptococcus halichoeri | reverse complement strand
AATGCCATAACTATAGTATAGCATACATTGCCGTTCACAACAATAAATAGAGATAAAAAATCAAAAGAAATACCGCTGTTATCGCAAAAACAACCCCTGCGAAGTCAATTAACTGATAAACTCGGGAGATTAAGGATCCTGCGAGTGATCTTGAGAGGAAGTCTTGATGACATGAGGCTGTTGCTGAAGGCTGCTTAGCTTTATGCTATAATGGAGTTATTCTGTTTAATTTTAGGTAATAAGAATAAGGAGTGATGAGGTATGAAACGAATTGCAGTTGATGCTATGGGTGGCGATAATGCTCCTAAGGCAATTATTGAAGGCGTTAATAGAGCTATTGAAGCTTTTGAGGATATTGAGATTCAGCTCTTTGGTGATGAGGAAAAAATTAAACCTTATTTAACTGCCACAGAACGCGTTACGATTTTCCATACGGATGAAAAAATTGATTCCAATGATGAACCGGCAAAAGCCATTCGACGAAAAAAGCAGGCTTCAATGGTCTTAGCCGCTAAGGCGGTTAGAGATGGTCAAGCAGATGCAGTGTTATCAGCTGGAAATACCGGTGCATTGCTGGCAGCAGGCTTATTTGTGGTAGGACGTATCAAGGGTATTGACCGACCCGGTCTTTTATCGACCTTGCCAACGACTGATGGCACAGGTTTTGATATGTTGGATTTGGGGGCTAATGCTGAAAATACGGCTAGTCAGCTTCAGCAGTTTGCTGTTTTGGGTTCTTTTTATGCTCATCATGTCCGTGGGATTGACAAACCACGAGTAGGCTTATTAAATAACGGGACTGAGGAGATGAAAGGTGATCCTTTACGCAAGGAAGCCTACCAACTGCTTGCTAGTGATGCCAGATTTCATTTTATTGGTAATATTGAAGCAAGAGATTTAATGACTGGTGTGGCTGATGTTGTGGTCGCTGATGGTTTCACGGGAAACGCTGTTTTAAAATCGATTGAAGGGACAGCGCAAGCCATTCTTAGCCAATTAAAAACATCTATTAAAAGTGGTGGCTTCAAAGCTAAAGTGGGAGCCTTGCTCCTTAAAAGTAGTTTGTATGATATGAAGAAATCTTTGGATTATTCAAGTGCCGGCGGAGCTGTATTATTTGGTATTAAAGCTCCCGTGGTAAAATCACACGGTTCAAGTGATGCAACTTCCATCTTCTTTACGCTTAAGCAGATTCGTCAAATGCTTGACTCACATGTTGTTGGGCAATTGGTTGAAACTTTTGCACAAGAGCAAGCTTTTGAGGAATAGCTAAGCTGTGTCCATTAGCTGAGTTGGCTGAGCCAATTCTTCGTGCCTATATAGGCTTTCTTTGGCTGCAAGCTTGGAGGAGCAAAAAGTGGCCATGAAGCTCGTGAAGTTTGGTGTATAAGGGTGACTGTTATGTGGCAACGTCATTTAATTCGTCTAGTTTTTGTGTTTACAAGCTCATAGCTGTGCTGAGGTAATCGACGCAGCAAGCAGTTAAAGAATGATTTTAAAAATAGTGAGGACGAGGCTGTGCTGGTTAGGCGCTGCTTGTGTCCTCTTTTTTTGTGCAAAAAAACGAATGTTAACTTTATTAAAAGATGGAATATCCAATAAAAGTTGAACATTTATGCTTATTATGGTATGATTTAATAAAAAATAATATAAAAGGCGAACGATATGAAGGAGAATCAACTTATTTATTCAGGTAAGGCTAAAGACCTTTATAGCACTGCTGATGAACAGATGATCCGAGTAGTTTACAAAGATCAAGTGACCATGCTTAATGGGCTAAAAAAAGAAGTTGCTATCGGCAAAGGCGCTCTTAATAATAAAATCTCATCTTTGTTGTTTACTAAATTAAATCAGGCTGGTATTTCCACGCATTTTATTAAGCAACTATCTGAGACAGAACAGCTTAACCAGCGTGTGACGATTATTCCACTTGAAGTTGTTCTACGAAATGTGGCAGCAGGTTCATTTTGTAAACGCTTTGGCTTGCCAGAAGGGCAGCTCCTATCAGAGCCGATTATTGAATTTTATTATAAGCAAGATGCCTTGGACGATCCTTTGATGAATGAGGATCATATTCGGGCGCTAGCGATTGCAGATCAGGCTACCATTGAGGCAATTAAGGCAGAGACTAAGCGAGTTAACCACTTATTAAAAGCTTGGTTTGCTTCTATAGATTTGCAACTGGTTGATTTTAAACTAGAATTTGGCTTTGCTCATGACCAGCGTTTGCTCTTAGCTGATGAATTTTCCCCAGACAATTGTCGGTTATGGGATAGGGCGGGAAGGCATATGGACAAGGATGTCTTTCGGCGTGATTTGGGAAACCTCGTGGAAGTGTACCAAGCTGTTTATGATAAATTAAAAGCCTTAGACGAGGCTTAGTGCCTGATAATGATTGAGCAAAGAAATAACCTTTTAAGGGAAGGAAAGCATGGATAAACGGATTTTTGTTGAAAAAAAAGCAGCCTTTGGGACAAAAGCACACGCACTTCGTCACGAATTGATTCAACATTTGCAATTGACGACGTTAACAGACCTGCGTCTTATTCAAGTTTATGAAATCTTTAATATTGAGCAGGATCTTTTAAAGCAAGCCCAAAAGCATTTATTTGCAGAGTCGGTCACAGATACCTTACGTGATGAGCAACAGATGCATGCTTGCTTAGAGGCGTCTACTTTCTTTGCGATTGAGCCTTTACCTGGCCAATTTGACCAGGCGGCAGCTAGTGCCCAGGATGCTTTGTTCTTGCTAGGCGGAGCTCAGCAGACGTGTGTCCATACAGCGCAGCTATATCTCTTAAATCAAGACATTTCCGAGCAAGAATTGGCTGCTATTAAGACCTATCTACTCAACCCTGTGGATTCTCGTTTGAAAGATGTGACGGGGCCTCTGGCGATGCAAGATTTTTTAGCGCAAGAGACTATTATTCCACGGTTGGATTTCTTTTTAGGGTATGATGCTCATGATTTTGCGGTTTATAAGGCTGAGGCCGGTCTTGCAATGGAGGTGGCTGATCTTCTTTACATTCAAGCTTATTACAAGTCAATGGACCGTGTGCCAACAGAAACGGAAATAAAGGTTTTAGATACGTATTGGTCGGATCATTGCCGGCATACGACCTTTGAAACAGCGCTAAAAGAGATTGATTTTTCGGCTTCCAAATTTGAAAAGCAACTGCAGGCAAGCTATGACAAGTATGTAGCTATGCGCCGGGAATTAGGGCGAGAAGACAAGCCGCAAACCTTGATGGATATGGCAACAATCTTTGGTCGCTATGAACGTGCAAAGGGGCGGCTTGATGATATGGAAGTGTCTGATGAAATCAATGCTTGTTCGGTGGAAATTGAAGTGGATGTCAATGGGGTTAAAGAGCCATGGCTATTGATGTTCAAAAATGAAACGCATAATCACCCTACAGAAATTGAGCCCTTTGGTGGAGCAGCAACCTGTATTGGTGGAGCCATTCGTGACCCCTTGTCTGGTCGCTCCTATGTTTATCAGGCTATGCGCATTTCTGGCGCCGGCGATATTACCCTGCCTTATGCGGCTACCCGCAAGGGGAAATTGCCACAGGAGATGATTTCAAAAACAGCGGCGCAGGGCTATTCTTCCTATGGAAATCAAATTGGCCTAGCGACCACCTATGTGAGAGAGTTCTTCCATCCGGGCTTTGTAGCCAAGCGAATGGAGCTTGGGGCTGTGGTGGGAGCTGTTCCAAAAGACAATGTAGTGCGGGAAAAACCACAAGCAGGAGATCTTGTGATTCTTTTAGGTGGTGCGACTGGCCGTGATGGCATAGGTGGTGCGACCGGTTCTTCTAAGGTTCAGACTCAGGCTTCTGTCGAAACGGCTGGCGCTGAGGTTCAAAAAGGAAATGCAATAGAAGAACGTAAACTCCAACGACTTTTTCGTAAACGCCAGGTGACCCGTTTGATTAAAAAGGCCAATGACTTTGGGGCGGGCGGTGTTTGTGTTGCTATCGGTGAGCTTGCTGCTGGCCTTGAAATTGATCTAAACAAGGTGCCTCTAAAATACCAAGGTCTGACGGGGACAGAAATTGCTATTTCAGAATCCCAAGAACGGATGGCCGTAGTGGTACGAGAACAAGATGCTCAAACATTTATAAATGAGTGCCATCAAGAAAATATTCATGCCGTTGTGGTGGCTCATGTCACTGAAAAAGCTAACCTTGTGATGACATGGAATGGTCAAACCATTGTTGATATTGAGCGTCGTTTTCTTGATACCAATGGGGTACGAGCAGAAGTGACTGCCAAGGTTGTTGACAAGGACCTTGCCTTACCAGAAGTGCGACAAACCAGTATTTTGACTTTAGAAGCTGACACCAAGGCTGTTTTAGCCGATTTAAACCATAGTTCTCAAAAAGGTCTGCAGACTCTTTTTGACAGTTCGGTTGGTCGCTCAACTGTTAATCATCCTCTAGGTGGTCGCTATCAGCTGACTCCAACGGAAAGCTCAGTGCAAAAGCTCCCTGTCCAAAATGGACTAACAAAAACAGCTTCTGTGATGGCTCATGGTTATCATCCTTTTCTTGCAGAATGGTCGCCCTACCACGGAGCAGCCTTTGCCGTTATTGAAGCAACAGCATGCTTGGTGGCGACAGGAGCGCAGTGGACCAAGGCTCGCTTTTCTTATCAAGAATATTTTGAGCGCATGGATCAGCAAACAGAGCGGTTTGGTCAGCCAGTAGCGGCTCTCCTTGGTTCTATTGAAGCTCAGATACAGCTAGGTTTACCTGCTATTGGTGGGAAAGACTCTATGTCAGGCACCTTTGAAGAATTAAAGGTACCTCCCACTCTGGTGGCCTTTGGTATTACTACTGCCCATACGGATCAAGTCCTATCACCAGAATTTAAAGCTGCTGGTCAGAAGATCTACTATCTGCCAGGTGCGGCTTTATCCCAAGAGATTGCCTTTGACCTGATTAAAGCTAATTTTTCTAACTTTAAAGCCATCCAAGAAAAGTATCCCATCACAGCGGCAGCAGCTGTCAAATACGGCGGAGTGCTGGAGAGTTTGGCGCTCATGACTTTTGGCAATCGCATTGGCGCCCAGGTCCAGCTCGATCAGGTTGAAGACAGTTTAAGTGCACAATTGGGAGGCTTTATCTTTACCAGTCCTTTGGAAATTGCAGAGCTTGTGTCGATTGGGCAGACCACTGAGGACTTTACGGTGACGGTTAACCAGACAGTGCTTTCTGGAGCAGCGCTGCTTGAAGCCTTCGAAGGCAAACTAGAAGCTGTCTATCCCACCACATTTGACCAGGCCACTGAACTAGCCGATGTACCAGCAGTAGCCTCAAAGGCAGTTGTCCAAGCCAAAGAAGTCATTGACCAGCCCTTGGTTTATATTCCTGTATTTCCAGGAACCAACTCAGAATACGACTCTGCCAAGGCTTTTGAACAGGCCGGGGCGCGTGTTGAGGTAGTGCCATTTGTTACCTTAACTGAAGCAGCGATTCAAGCATCTGTTGCCACAATGGTAGACCATATCGAAAAAGCCAATATTATCTTTTTGGCTGGCGGCTTTTCAGCTGCCGATGAGCCAGATGGTTCAGCAAAATTCATCGTCAACGTTCTTTTAAATGCCCAAGTGCGTGCAGCCATTGAAGCTTTTCTGGAAAAAGGTGGTTTGATGATTGGGATTTGCAATGGTTTTCAAGCACTGATAAAATCTGGTTTACTTCCTTA
Organism: Streptococcus halichoeri; assembly: GCF_009870755.1. Lineage (GTDB taxonomy): Bacteria > Bacillota > Bacilli > Lactobacillales > Streptococcaceae > Streptococcus > Streptococcus halichoeri. The sequence continues at coordinate 10,360 of NZ_WLZU01000035.1, read as the reverse complement.
TGGAAAGTTTGACACAGCTAGTGCAACCAGTCCCACCCTTTTTGCCAATGATGCTAATCAACACGTCGCCAAGATGGTGGAAACCCGTATCGCTAATACCAACTCGCCTTGGCTACAGGGGGTCTCGGTTGGCGATATTCATACCATTCCCGTATCACATGGCGAAGGAAAATTTGTTGTATCACAAGAAGAATTTGCAGAATTACGTGATAATGGGCAAATCTTTAGCCAATACGTTGATTTTAATGGGCAACCAAGCATGGACTCTGTCTATAACCCTAATGGCTCTATTCATGCTATTGAAGGGATTACAAGTAAGAACGGTCAAATAATTGGCAAAATGGGGCACTCTGAACGTTATGAAGCTGGTCTATTTCAAAATATTCCCGGTCAAAAAGAACAACAGTTGTTTGTGTCAGCTGTGAAACACTTTACACAAAAAGGATTAAAAGATTAAGCATAGTCACCCTTGTTCCTGCTAGAGAACTTGATAATTGACTATTCAAGAGAAAGTTAGACAAAATAGCCCAGAGGGAGCTGTTTTGCAATTATTTTCCTTTCAACTCGTTTATGAGGTAAATATGACATACGAAGTAAAATCACTCAATGAAGAGTGTGGGGTCTTTGGCATTTGGGGACACCCTCAAGCTGCTCAAGTCACCTATTTTGGTCTACATAGTTTGCAACACCGTGGTCAAGAAGGTGCAGGCATTATCACAAATGCTAAAGGACAATTACACCAGCATCGTGCTACAGGTCTCTTGTCAGACGTTTTTAAAGACCCTAAAGATTTAGAAAAACTCATCGGAACAGCTGCTATTGGCCATGTGCGCTATGCTACGGCTGGAACAGCTTCTATTAATAACATTCAACCTTTTCTTTATAACTTTACTGATGCTCAATTTGGCTTATGTCACAATGGTAATTTAACCAATGCCCTGTCGCTTAAACAGGAATTGGAAAGAGAAGGGGCGATCTTTAATGCGTCATCGGATACGGAAATCTTGATGCACTTGATTCGCCGTAGCCAAGAACCTGAGTTTTTAGATAAGTTAAAAGCTGCTTTAAACCAAGTCAAGGGCGGTTTTGCCTATCTCTTGATGACTGAGGATAAGCTGATAGCCGCCTTGGATCCAAATGGCTTTAGACCTTTGTCCATCGGTCAAATGAAAAATGGAGCCTGGGTTGTCTCTAGTGAGACCTGTGCCTTTGAAGTGATTGGTGCAAAGTGGATACGTGATGTTTTACCAGGACAAATCGTTATTATTGATGATTCTGGTCTTAAGATTGATCATTACACCGCTGATACGCAGCTTGCCATCTGTGCTATGGAATATATTTATTTTGCGCGGCCAGATTCAACAATTTATGGTGTGAATGTGCATACTGCTAGAAAAAATATGGGTCGGCGCCTAGCTCAGGAATTTAAGCATGAGGCGGATATTGTGATTGGTGTTCCTAATTCCTCCCTATCAGCGGCCATGGGTTTTGCTGAGGCATCTGGTTTGCCAAATGAAATGGGGCTGGTTAAGAATCAATACACCCAAAGAACCTTCATTCAGCCCACTCAGGAATTGCGTGAGCAAGGTGTTCGTATGAAGCTGTCAGCTGTTTCAGGAGTGGTTAAGGGCAAGCGCGTGGTGATGGTTGATGACTCGATTGTTCGAGGGACGACCTCCCGGCGGATCGTCAAGCTTTTACGCGAAGCTGGTGCTAAAGAAGTGCATGTCGCTATTGGTAGCCCAGAATTAAAATACCCTTGTTTTTATGGCATTGATATTCAAACGCGGCGGGAATTGATTTCGGCAAATCATCAGCGAGATGAAGTTTGCAAGATTATTGGTGCTGATAGTTTAACTTATTTATCTTTGCCCGGCTTGATTGATGCCATTGGTTTAGAAACAGATGCCCCAAATGGTGGCCTATGTGTGGCTTACTTTGATGGTAACTATCCAACACCTCTCTATGATTACGAAGCAGCTTACCTAAAAAGTTTAGAAGAACAGGTTAGCTTTCATATTGATCAAGTGACAAAATAGCTTTGCGATAAAAAGGAGTGCTAAATGACAGAAAAAAATGCTTATGCGCAATCAGGTGTAGATGTGGAAGCAGGCTATGAAGTGGTCGAGCGAATTAAAAAGCATGTGGAGCGGACCAAACGCCAAGGTGTACTTGGTGGTCTGGGTGGCTTTGGTGGCATGTTTGATTTGTCAGGCATGGCTCTAAAGGAGCCTGTGTTAATTTCTGGTACAGATGGCGTGGGTACAAAACTAATGCTGGCTATGAAATATGATAAACATGACACGATTGGCCAAGACTGTGTGGCCATGTGCGTCAATGATATTATTGCTGCCGGAGCAGAACCACTTTATTTCCTGGATTACATTGCAACCGGTAAAAATCAACCAGCTAAGCTAGAACAAATAGTTGCCGGTGTAGCTGCTGGATGCCTTCAAGCAGGAGCTGCACTGATTGGGGGCGAGACGGCAGAAATGCCTGGTATGTATGGGCCAGATGAGTATGATTTAGCTGGCTTTGCAGTTGGCGTCGCTGAGAAGTCTCAGATTATTGATGGTTCTAGAGTTGCAGAAGGAGATATTCTTTTAGGCCTAGCCTCAAGCGGCTTGCATTCCAACGGCTACTCGCTAGTCAGACAGGTGTTTGCTGATTACACAGGCGAGGAGGTGCTTCCTGAATTAGCAGGTAAAAAACTTAAGGAAGTACTGCTTGAGCCCACACGGATCTATGTAACAGCTCTGCAACCTCTCCTTAAAACCGGCCTGATTAAGGGTGTTGCCCATATCACTGGTGGTGGTTTTGTGGAAAATATCCCCCGAATGTTCTCCCAAGACTTGGCCGCAGAGATTGATGAGACAAAATGGCCAGTGCCACCAATCTTTAAGGTTATCGAAAAGCATGGTCACATCAAGCACACAGAAATGTTTGAAATTTTCAATATGGGTATTGGCATGATCTTAGCAGTTGCGCCAGAACACCTTGCCCTGGTTAAAGAAAGTCTAGCTGAACCGGCTTATGAAGTGGGTCGCATTATTAGTAAAAAAGATAAAAGTGTGGTGATTGCATGACAAAAAACCTAGCTGTTTTTGCTTCGGGCCAGGGGTCTAACTTTCAGGAAATAGCAGAGCAGTTCCCTGTTAGCTTTTTGTTCACCGATAAACGCCAAGCTTACGCTTTAAAACGAGCAGCAAAACTGGGGGTCCAATATTATAGCTTTGAGCTGAATGAATTTTCAAGCAAGGTGGCCTATGAAGAAGCAATCATTGCTTTATTAGAAAAACATGACATCGATCTAATTTGTCTGGCGGGTTACATGAAAATTGTGGGACCAGCCTTGTTACAAGCCTATGAAGGCCGTATTATTAATATTCACCCCGCCTACTTACCTGAATTTCCAGGGGCACATGGTATTAAAGATGCTTGGCAGGCCGGTGTGGAAACATCAGGAGTAACGGTTCATTGGGTTGATAGGGGCATTGATACAGGTCAGATCATTAAGCAAGTGCGGGTACCTCGCCTCAAAGATGACACCTTAGAAAGTTTTGAAGCCCGAATTCATGCCGCAGAACGCAAGCTCTATGCTGAAGTTTTACGTGAACTTGGGCTTAAATCAAAATAATATTAGTTTGATTAATAGAAAAGATAGTAAAAGAAAGGAAAGAGGTCTGAGCGGAAAGTTGCTCCTTTAAACAAGATACTTTTAAGAGAAGGTCTATGTGAGATAGTTTAAATAAGCTCTGCTTTCTAATCGTTCTTGACAATTGATATGATAACAAAACGTGCACTTATAAGTGTTGCTGATAAAAGTGGCATTGTCGCCTTTGCCAAAACCTTAAGGCAGCTTGGCTGGGAGATTATCTCAACGGGAGGAACAAAGGCAAGCCTTGATGCGGCTGGGATTGACACTATTGCAATTGAAGATGTGACGGGCTTTCCCGAAATGATGGATGGACGGGTTAAAACCCTACATCCTAATATCCATGGTGGGTTATTGGCGCGTCGTGATTTAGCAAGTCACCTCACTGCTGTCCAAGAAAATCAGCTCAGCTTGATTGACTTGGTGGTGGTCAATCTTTATCCTTTTAAAGAAACGATTAGTAAGCCACAAGTGACTTATGAGCAAGCTGTTGAAAATATTGATATTGGTGGCCCTTCCATGCTACGCTCAGCTGCTAAAAATCATGCGAGTGTGACAGCACTTGTTGATCCCAAGGACTATGATCTCGTCTTAAGAGAGCTATCAGATCTGGGTGCGACCACTTATGAAACACGCCAACGCTTAGCTGCTAAAGTGTTTCGACATACGGCTGCATATGATGCTCTAATTGCTGATTATTTTACGACTCAAGTTGGTGAAACTCAGCCTGAAAAACTGACCCTGACCTATGACCTCAAGCAAGGAATGCGCTATGGAGAAAATCCCCAACAAGCGGCTGACTTTTATCAAAAGGCTTTACCAACAGCCTATTCCATTGCTTCAGCGAAGCAATTAAACGGCAAAGACTTGTCCTTTAACAATATCCGGGATGCTGACGCAGCCATCCGTATTATCCGTGACTTTAAAGACCAAGCCACTGTAGTTGCTTTGAAACATATGAACCCTTGTGGTATTGGCCAGGCCGATACGCTTGAACAAGCATGGGACTATGCTTATGCTGCTGACCCTGTTTCGATTTTTGGTGGGATTGTGGTCTTGAATCGCATAGTCGATGCAGCGACAGCGCAAAAAATGCATGCTATTTTCCTTGAAATCATCATTGCACCCGGCTATTCTACAGAAGCGCTAGCCATTTTGACAAGTAAAAAGAAGAACCTTCGCATCTTAGAATTACCTTTTGATGCGCAAGCTGCCAGTGAGGTTGAAGCAGAGTACACTGGTGTTGTCGGTGGCATGTTAGTCCAAAACCAAGATGTGGTTGTAGAACAGCCAGAAAACTGGCAAGTGGTGACAAGGCGGCAACCAAGTGAGCAGGAAAAAGAAGCGCTAGCCTTTGCTTGGAAAGCGATCAAATATGTCAAATCAAATGGCATTTTGATCGCTAATGACCACATGACTCTTGGCGTTGGTCCTGGTCAAACCAACCGCCTAGCTTCTGTTCGCATTGCGATTGACCAGGCTAAGGATCGGCTTGATGGCGCAGTCTTAGCCAGTGATGCTTTCTTCCCATTTTCTGATAACATTGAAGAAATTGCCGCAGCTGGCATCAAAGTCATCGTGCAGCCAGGTGGTTCCGTGCGTGACCAAGACTCCATCGATGCTGCCAACAAACATGGTATCGCCATGGTCTTTACTGGTGTCCGTCACTTTAGACATTAAGAAAATCCGCCCAAAGTATAGAGGAACAGGGGAACTAACTGTTCACTCATCCACTAGAGCAAGGGGCAAGCCTGGTTTTAGTTTTTTATTAGAATCGTTGGGGATATGAAAAGACTGATGTCTGAAACGTCCAGAAATCAGTCTCTTTATTTAGAGAATCGCTTTGCAGTAAACAAAGTTTGACCAAGAATATTATTCTCGTTGAGCTCTTTGCATGGTTACCCAGGTATTTCTGTTGCCAATTTTAACTTGAATCCCGCTTGTGGCCTTATCTACAGCTAAAATAGTGAATTTACCGGGGATGGTGATGTATTCTCCTACATGAAGGAGTTGATCCCCAAAGAAGTGTCCTTCTTGATCCGTTTCATTGACAGGTGTTGGATCAAGGTAATTCAAGGGGCCAGGGTTGTCACCGGACAAGTCAGCGCTGGTAACGAAGATGCCATTCACGCTGCTTATCTTAAAGACACCAGGAAAGGATACTAAATCTCCAACTTTGAAGTCCGCCGGATTAAGCTCAGATTGGTGAGGTTGCTTAGGAGCGTTGAGCTTTTTGATGGCCACATAGCGGCGGTTACCACTTGCTCCAATATAGGAGAGCCATTGGTAGCCATCTGCAGTTAAGACGCTATCATAAAATACAGACTGACCCTTGTCATAGTAAGCTAACTCTTGAGTGTTTACGTTAGGTTGAGGGCGAACGGCGCTGCGCTCTGTAAAGTAGTAGACACCACTTGGTGCCAAGTCGGTGCGAGTGTCCTCAGTAGTTGTCATACCATGGCTGTCTTTGAGATCCTTAAAGTGGATGAAGCCACTGGCATGGTGTTTGTGGATCTGCCGCCGGTGGTACTTATATGGCCCTTGGCCAGCATTATAATTGTATTCTTCTAGAGTAACAGAGTCGCCATTGACCTCAGCTACCCAAGCCACATGGCCGTAATTATAATCTGAGAAATTGATGCCCTTATCAAACCAGGCGACGGAGCCCACCGTTGGTTGATGGTCAACGCGGTAGCCCTGTTGACGTGCAATGTGGCCCCAGGTATCAGCATTGCCGTAACCTCTAGGCAGCGCAAAGCCATTAGCAGAACTTAAACGAAAGGCAACAAAGGATGTACATTGTCGGGTGTACATGCCCCAAGTGTCTACACCTTGACTAAGGCGCCACTGACTAGGATAGTTATCCCCAAGGACAGCAGCCTGTGTTGCTGGTGTTGTGGTCAGTAAGGACAAGGGCATACCAAATAATAGCCCTAGTGTTAATAATTGTTTTTTAAATGTCATGATATTCCTCCTGTAATTGATTATTCGAAGAAGTTCATCAAAATGGAGCAATCAGTGACATTTTTTGATAAATTTTGTGAAGAGGAGATAACAAAAGGAAAAGGGGAAGGGATTGAGACACGAAAAAAACGCCACAGCTGTGACGTTTTTAATAGTTTAGTGGGTGGTTCCCCCAATTGTTTTGAGGTCTTCTTGGTTGTTATAGTCAATAATAGCTTCGATAGCTGCTTGGATACCACGCGTAATGTCATCTAGATTCATCGCAGCGGTATTTGGCTTATCAACCACTTGTTCCATCATAAAAGGAATATGCATAAAGCCAGCTTTGGCTGAAGGAGCATATTTTTTAGCTAAGTAGAGAGCTTGATACATTAAATGGTTACAAACAAAGGTACCTGCCGAATTGGAGATAGCAGCTGGTAGCCCTGCTTTTTGAATGTAATCAACCATAGCTTTGATGGGTAAGGTTGAAAAATAAGCAGCTTCCCCATCTTCGCGAATAGCCACATCAATGGGTTGGTTTCCTTCATTATCAGCAATTCGTGCATCATCTTGATTAATGGCAACGCGTTCAGGCGTTAGGCCTGTGCGTCCACCGGCCTGACCAATACATAAAATGACATCTGGTTGTTCTGCTTTAATGTGTTTTTCAAGAATATCGGCAGATTTATGAAAAACAGTAGGAATTTCCGCTGTGACAATGGTGGTATCTTTGATGGTTTTTGGTAATTGCTTAATAGCTTCAAGGGCAGGGTTGATTGTTTCACCACCAAAGGGGTCAAAACCAGTTACAAGAATTTTCATAATGGAAGGTCCTTTCTATTTGATAGGAATAGCTACTAAAAAGCTAAGTAATACATTAATACAATGTGGATAAGAATGAGAATGATAGCGATTGGAGCTTGCTTTTTAATGACAGCATTGGGATCAGAAATTTCCATTAATGCTACCGGTAAAGCATTGAAGTTAGCGGCCATAGGTGTTAACAAGGTTCCACAAAAACCAGCTGTCATAGCCAAGGCACCCGCTACAATTGGGTCAGCCCCAAGTGCAAAGACAAAGGGTACACCAATACCAGCTGTGATAACGGTGAAGGCTGCAAAGGCATTGCCCATTATGATTGTAAAGATCACCATCCCAAGGACATAAGCCAGGACGCCAAAGAAGCGACTATCAGCTGGCACAAGTCCTCTGATCATTGAGGAAATGACTTCCCCCACTCCAGAGACTGTAAAGATTGCTCCTAATGCTCCCAGTAACTGAGGTAAGATACCACTGGTTGAGACTTGCTGGTTCATTCGGTTGTTTTCTGGAAGTAAAGCTGCGGGTCCTTTTTTGACAATCACTAAAATGACAATCGTTGCTAAAACTCCGGCAATCCCGATGGCACTTTTGCTAAATTCCGGTAGAACCCGCGCGAGTACTAAAGCGACAACGGCCATTGACATGACAGGGATGAAAATCTTATCTTTTAATTGCAGTGCACTTTGTTCGGCTTTTTCTTCATCAAGTGGTGGTAAAGTACCAATCCTAACCTTTTTCAATAGGGTTAAGACGGCGATAATAATGACAATAACACCGACAGCTTTATTTGGTAGGATTTTTCCACCCATGAAAGTTAAACTGAGCAAGCCCCAAAAAAGAGCTGTTCCAACTCGAACGGGGTTGGTGTGATCTTTAAAGGCACAATAAGCTGTGTGTGCTAATTGTAGGCCAATGATGACATAGACAATTTCTAAAACAATATCTGCTACTTGTGCCATTCCTTATCTCCTTTTCTGCGCTTTACTATGTAATTTTTGTTCAAAGAGATAGTTGTAAATGCCTACTACCACAATAGTGATCAAAGCAATAGCAACGGAAGCTGACGCAATTTTTGCAAAGTTACCATCATAGCCAAGCTGGTCTAAGGTTCCACCAATTAAAAGGACACCTCCGGCTCCAACAAAGGTATTTTGGGCAAAGAAATTCCCAAAATTTTCATTGGCTGCGGCCATTGCCTTAATATCATCTTTTTCTTTGTCTGTTAAGCTACCATTTCTGGCAATAGCTGCCGCTTCCCCCATTGGCTGAATCAATGGTCTGACAAATTGGGGGTGCCCTCCAAGTCGGATGGAGAAGAAACCAGCTAGTTCACGAATGATTAAGTACAAGGTGAAGAAACGACCAACGGTAAAAGCTTTCACCCCTTGAATCAAGTGAGTAGCACGGTGCTTAAGGCCATAGGTTTCAGACAGCCCAATTAGCGGCAAGGTAATAAAGAAGATGGAAAGAACACGCTGGTTCTGAAATTCTTTTCCTAAAATTTCTAAAAAATCCATGAAGGAAATGCCTGAGACAAGGGCGGTGACAAGGCCGGCAATCACGACTGTTGCAATGGTGTCAAATTTTAAAATGAAACCAAGGACAATAATGACTATGCCGATTAATTTAATCCATTCCATATTTTTCTCCTATTTCTTAATATTCAGATTATACCATTGAAAAGAGCATTTTGCAAAAGGGTTCTTAGAAAAGGAGAGGCAGCTTTTTACTGTTATCTATTATTAAAAAATGCTATACTATATAACATATCATTAATAGATTACTTTAATGTTCATGAGACTTTTTCGTGAACTTTTTCTTTGACTAAAATCTAATAGAAAAGAGAGGGATTGCAAGCGTGATGATTAAAGGACAGGTGCAGCTAGTAAAAACCTACACTTATTCTGAGGACTTGTACACACAAGGCATTGAGCAATTGACAAAAAACACTATTCTTATTAGTGTTGGACGTTATAGCCATTCACGAGTTGGGGTTTACCAGCTGGATAATGAAAGCTTTCAGCAAGCTTTTTGCTTGTCAGACCAAGAATTTGCCGAAGGCTTGACGATTGTTGGGGATAGTTTTTGGTTATTAACCTTTAAAGAAGGGCTTGCCTATCGTTATGACAAAAATACTTTTAGCTTGCTTCAAACAGCAACTTATGAGGGTGAGGGTTGGGGCTTGGCTTATGATCACCAGCACAATTGCCTATGGATGACAAGCGGCAATGCCTTTCTTCAAAAACGTGACCCCAACACCTTTGCTTTACTAGAGACAATTCGAGTCAGCATTGAAGGCGTGCCCATTTCCATGCTAAATGAGCTAGAGTATGTGGATGGTTATCTTTATGCCAATATTTGGCAAACCAATACGATCGTCAAGATTCAACCACAAGAAGGCAGGGTTGTTGCACATTATGATCTCTCTGATTTACTTGAAAGCCAGCAGTTAACCCCGCAGCATTATCCGAACATCAATGTTTTAAATGGCATTGCTCACCTTAAAGATCATACTTTTTTGCTTTCTGGCAAACTTTATCCGAAATTGCTGGAAGTAAACTTGCTAGATGAGTAATGCATAAAACTAAAGGCTGGTTTAGATGGTAAACCAGCTTTTTATGAGAAAGCATTGCGGGGCAGGAAAGATTTTATCTGCTATTGTAATAGGAAGAAAAACTAACAAAGCGTCACTGACTGACGCACTGATCCTAGAAAATGCTGATAGACAGCTATAAGAAGCAAAAAAAAGATGACAACAAATCGGATTTCCTTAGCAAGGCAGCATTTTAATCTTTATTTTACGAACAAATATGCTATAATCCCGAGTTTATCAGTTAATTGACTTCGCAGGGGTTGTTTTTGCGATAACAGCGGTATTTCTTTTGATTTTTTATCTCTATTTATTGTTGTGAACGGCAATGTATGCTATACTATAGT
>NZ_WLZU01000034.1 GCF_009870755.1 Streptococcus halichoeri | reverse complement strand
AGCTTGAACTTTTTGGTTCCAGCTCTTTTATGACGTCTTGTCGAGGCTTTTTACTCAACCTCAACACGGTCAACACTTTTTTGTTTCTATTGATTTTGTTCACCTTGAAAATGTTTAGTGTTATAATAATTTTTGAAAGGTATTAAGACAATGACTGGATTAAAAAAGTTAAGGCAAGAAAAAAGCTAACTCAGCAAAAATTAGCAAATAAAATTGGCGTCATAAAGAGAACTTACATTTATTGGGAGAAAGGAGAGAGGCAAATCCAGCCCGATAAATCCCAAACGATCCTGACTTCTTTGGTGTGCTAGTCGGGTATCTGTTGGGGGATGAGGCTACCTGCAATCTGCTTGAATTTGTCGTGCAAGTTTTAGTCGGACAAATTGGTATAGATAATAGACAAGATGAAGAAACCAAAAAAAGCGGTTTTAAAACAGATAAAGCTCTATAAATCTCAATCTCTGAACATGCAACAAAACCTTCAAACTTTTTTACCATTGCTTACCCTACTTTAGTTGATTTAGACAACGCTATAGAGGCCAGAGTCAAATACATTAGGATCTTGACTCAAGAAATCAAGCTTTGCTATTAGTTAACTCTTTAAAGATGCTAAATGAAAAGCAAATTATTGAATTGACAAAGAAAACAGGTATGATAGAAGCTATTGATTACCAATATAGAACGCGTGATAAGGCGTCTCGAGAAGAAATGAAAAAAGAGAAACGAAATGGTTTTCCTCTGAAACGTCACACATCAAGGTACTTTCTGTTATTAGATCAGATAGAGCTTTCTAGTTAATTAAATAATTACGTTTTTATATTATCTTGATATGACTAAATTTACTGATTCAGACGATGAAGACTACCCACGCGCATACATCTAAAAACCTCAACAATTCTTAACTTTAATTAAAATTCGTCACAACACTATTAGAAAATGCCTCCTGTCAGATATGCTCATACTATACAAAAATTGTCTGACCATGATTTCAGAAAGGAATCACCATGAAAAAGAAAAATACTATCATTACAGCACTAATCATTCTGCTGGTTGTCGGCGGAGGATTGGGCTACTATTTGTTGAGTTATGTTCCTCACCGAAAAGCTGTCACAGACTTTAACAAGGCTGTTCAAATGGTTAGAACGAAAAATGATAGTTTAAAAAATGATATTGCCAAAGCTGAAAAGCTCATCAAAACTAACCAGAAACCGCTAGATGAAAAGACTTTAGATAATTTAAAAGTAGCAGTAGCAACTGCTAAAAGTGAGTTAAGGAAAATCCCAAAGGTAGCAGATAGAACCGAAGCTATCAATAAACAGACCAAAGCGCTGAAGCAACCTATAGACTACTCAAAGACTATTCAGTCTCTAACAGATAGTTCCATAGCTTATACAAATAGTGTTAAACAACTGACCCAAATCACTAACCCAAGTCAGGCATTTATTGAAGAGCGTGTGAAAGAGATTGATACAGTTACAGGTCTTCAATCAGTAACTGAAACAAACGATCCAAACGGTAATTTGAACAAACAAGGTGGTTATAAAGCCTCAATCTACTTTACTGATAATCAGGTAACTGAGACTGTGGATGGCGCTGATATTGTAGCTAAGGGGGCAGATGCGGGCGGAAACATTGAAGTATACAAAACCTCTGATGAGGCAAAAGTTCGTAACATCTACTTAAGTGCGTTTGACGGTCAAGGAATGTTAAATCCGGGTTCTCATTATGTTTATGGTACTTTAGTCATTAGGACTTCAAGATACCTCACGGCCAGTCAGCAAATATCCTTAACTGGGAAAATATATAACAAGTTGATTGAGATCAAAGAATAAGACAAGTTTACCTACTGTGTTTGGTATTGAAATGCCACCCTGCGTTTGATTAAATTTAGGGTTAAAAAATAAGGTTCTAGGATTATTGACAGATACAGCTGTTTGGGAAAAAGGAATTGAAATGATTGATATAACTATGCTAGCTATTGTGTCACTTATCTTTGTGGTTATTTTAGTTTGTTACTCACTATACTTTCTTATTCGGAAGTAACTTACATGAGAGTCTAGGGCAGGTTAGATAACCGACATCTACCGACACTTTAGCTTTTTTAAAACCTAAGTATTTTTAACAAAAAACCAATAGGAGAAAATCAATCCATGAGATTATGGCATGAAGAAATTATCAGTAAACTACCACGACAGCAATTATTAGGCCAGCATAGAGAATGCGCGGCACTAAGAGGTGGTGGCTGGGGGCGTCCTCATGCAACTGTTAACTATATCTTTAACTATTCACCATATAAGCTTTACCAATACCATTGCTTAATCATGGATGAAATGGAGGAAAGAGGATATAATCCTGATGCTAAATGGAAAGATCCTCTTTATCGTGGTTTGACTGAATCAGCGTATTCTGTATTACAAAATGAAGAACGCACGGTACCCATTTACCCAGAGCATACCCAAAAATATTTAAAAGAGTGTTTGGAAAACCTCAGAGCAAAGGGAATTGATATATAGCAGTATTTTGCGTGTGGTTACTAGCTTTGCTGCTGTCAACAAAATTAGCAACTTAATTTTGGAGCGCGTGAAATATCTTGAGACTATCTTGAGATTATCTTTTGAAAGGAATAATAAATATGGACATTAAGCTTCCTGAAGGGATTACTATTGAATATAAAGCTGCTGAAAAAGGATTGCCCAAATCATTCTGGGAAACCTATTCTGCTTTTGCAAATACTAACGGAGGAGTTGTAATCTTAGGTTATGATGAAAGAGATAAGACAAATCCTGTAAAAGGGATTGCTCCGCTAATAATATGACAATGAACAGATATAGTCACTTATCAAAGAACAAAAAAGCGATTTCATTTTATGAAAAACCAGGAATAACTTGTGGACCCACAAGAAAGTCCACACATGTGTGTTTCGGAACTAAAAGCCGTACAAATTTCAAAATTTATATTTCACGTGAGTCACAAAAGCTATTAAATCAACGATTACAGACACTAAAGGAGAAAACCATGACATTTGAAGAGATTTTACCAGGCTTAAAAGCAAAGAAAAAATACGTTCGGACAGGCTGGGGCGGCGCTGAAAACTATGTGCAGCTTTTTGATAGCATTGAGCAAAACGGCCAAGCTCTTGAGGTGACGCCCTACTTTTTGATTAATGTCTCTGGAGCTGGCGAAGGCTTTTCCATGTGGGCACCAACCCCATGTGATGTGCTAGCCACCGATTGGGTGGAAGTCCATGACTAAACGCGTCCTCATCACAGGGGTATCCTCAGGCATCGGCCTAGCTCAGGCCCGTCTTTTTTTGGAGAATGGCTACGCTGTCTATGGCGTTGACAAGTCAGGCAAGCCCGACTTGCCCGGTGACTTTCAGTTTTTGCAACTGGATATTAGCGGAGATTTAGCTACGCTTTACGACTTTGCACAGAATGTGGACATTTTGTGCAATACCGCTGGAATTCTTGACGACTACAAACCCTTGCTTGATATTAGTGATACTGACATTGACCAGATTTTTCAGGTCAATCTCTTTGCTACGATTCGTATCACTCGCCATTACTTAGCGCAAATGCTAGCTAACGGATCTGGTATTATCATTAACATGTGTTCTATCGCCAGTTTTCTAGCTGGCGGCGGCGGGGCGGCTTACACCACTAGCAAGCATGCCTTGGCAGGCTTTACCCGCCAACTTGCTCTGGATTATGCCAAATCAGGTGTTCAGGTTTTTGGCATCGCACCAGGCGCCGTTAAAACGGCCATGACCAAAGCCGACTTTGCACCGGGTGGCTTAGCCCAATGGGTCGCTGATGAAACCCCGATTGGGCGTTGGCTAGAGCCAGCAGAAATTGCTGAGCTTACCTTGTATTTGGCTTCAGGCAAAGCAGGCGCCATGCAAGGCGAAATCCTTAAAATGGATGGTGGTTGGAGTCTGAAATGACCAAGTATATTGAGAATGATTTGGGCATTGTATCAGTTCCCTCGTTTGATTTGAAAGGAAAAGAAATGACAGCAGAAGAATTATGGCAAGCCTATCAAAAGATTAATCCCAGTGTTGGAGATGAGATCGATGCCTGGGCCTTTGGCGTTCAACCAGATCTATTAGCTCAGCTCGTCTTAGAAGGCACTAAAACAGCAACGGCTTCTGCCTATGAATTATATGCAGTGGATCAAGAACCGCTGCCACAAGTCGGAACTTATGATGTTGTGCTAGATGGCAAAGGCCAAGCAGTCTGCATTATTCACATTACTAAGGTTGAGGTGCTTCCTTTTAATCAGGTGTCAGCAGAACATGCTTATAAGGAAGGAGAGGGAGATCGGAGTTTAGCTGGGTGGCGCCAGACCCATCTGGACTTCTTTCAACCTTATTTTGAAGAGGCAGGTCTTGTTTTTTCTGAACAGAGTCCTATTGTTTTAGAGGAATTTCAAGTGGTTTACCCACAGTTAGGAGAGTAAAATGAAATTAGCTGTATTAGGTACGGGAATGATTGTCCAAGAGGCTTTGCCAGTACTACAGGAAATGGCTGACGTATCATTGGAGGCTATCTTGTCAACACCGCGCAGCTTAGCTAAAGCAAATAAACTAGCCAAGCAATATGCGATAGCAAAAGCAACCAGTGACTATCATGACATTTTGACTGATTCGCAAGTCGATACTGTCTATATTGCCCTCCCTAATCATTTACATTTTGAGATGGCTAAAAAAGCCCTCTTAGCCCATAAACACGTCATTTGTGAAAAACCCTTTACCATGACCTTGGCTGAGCTAGAA
Source organism: Streptococcus halichoeri (assembly GCF_009870755.1). GTDB lineage: Bacteria > Bacillota > Bacilli > Lactobacillales > Streptococcaceae > Streptococcus > Streptococcus halichoeri. The sequence goes on along the minus strand of NZ_WLZU01000034.1, from coordinate 12,065 downwards.
GAATTAGCAGCCTTGGCCAAGCAAACATCTTGTATTTTGGTGGAGGCTATTACAAATCAACACTTAGCCAATTATCACTGGATAAAAGAACATCTGGCAGAAATTGGCACAGTAAAAATTGTTGAATGCAATTATTCCCAATATTCTTCTCGCTATGATGCCTTTAAAGCTGGTCAGATTGCCCCGGCTTTTGATGCCAGCAAGGGCGGCGGAGCCCTGCGTGATCTTAATAGTTATAATATTCATTTTGTAGTGGGGTTATTTGGCGCACCAACTACAGTTAGTTATCTGCCAAATATGGAAAAAGGAGTTGACACCTCGGGGATTTTGCTGCTGACGTATCCTGATTTTAAAGTTGTCTGCATCGCGGCTAAGGATTGCTCAGCTCCGATACGCTCTACTATTCAGGGGGATAAGGGGGTCATTGTGGTTGATGGTGCAACCAATACCCTGCCTGCTATTAATTTTTACCCTAATAAGCAAGCGCAGCAAACGATCAATCAGAACCCTGATGAGCACAGAATGGCTGCTGAATTTCGTTATTTTGCGCAGCTGATTGCTAAAAAAGATACAGCAGGAGCACAAGCCATATTAGAGCATAGTAAACAGGTAATGGCTGTTTTAGACGCTGCAAGTCAAGCGCTTTAAAAACGAAGAGAAGGTCTGCCGGCACCTTCTTTTTTCAGTGCTTGCGGTTAAATATGATATAATGAACATGATACTGATGAATAAAGGGAACATTTATGACAAATTATGCAATTATCTTAGCAGCGGGCAAAGGCACGCGCATGAAATCCAACCTTCCAAAAGTGCTACATCAGGTAGCAGGCTTAAGTATGCTTGAACATGTTTTTCATAGCGTAACCACTATTGAGCCAGCTAAGACCGTTACAGTTATTGGGCATCAAGCTGATCTGGTGCGTGAGGTCCTCAAAGAAGGATCAGCTTTTGCCTTGCAAGCGGAGCAATTAGGTACTGGGCATGCGGTTATGATGGCCAAAGAAGAGCTCGCTAATCTTGAAGGCCACACCTTGGTTATTGCTGGTGATACCCCTTTAATCACAGGAGAGAGCCTAAAAGCATTGATGGATTGCCATCTTGAGCAGCAAAATGTGGCAACGATTTTAACAGCTCGCGCCAAAGACCCATTTGGCTATGGACGCATCATCCGAAATCCGGCTGGAGAAGTCGTGAAGATTGTTGAGCAAAAAGATGCAACAACTCTAGAACAAGCTGTCAACGAAATCAATACAGGCACTTATGTCTTTGATAATCGTCGCTTATTTGAGGCTTTAAAGAGCATTACAACAAATAATGCTCAAGGTGAATACTATCTCACGGATCTCATTAGCATTTTTCGAGAGAACCATGAAAAAGTGGGGGCTTATGCTCTACATGATTTTGAAGAAAGCCTGGGCGTGAATGACCGCTTAGCTTTGGCCAAGGCTGAACAAGTTATGCGCCACAGGATCAATCAAAAACACATGCTAAATGGCGTCACCTTCCAAAATCCTGACACTACCTATATTGATAGCCAGGTAGTCATTGCAGCTAATGTCACTCTTGAAGCCAATGTTACTTTAAAAGGTGAAACAGCTATTGGTTATGGTTGTGTCCTTACTAATGGCACCTACGTGGTTGACAGTCAGATTGGTCCATGGTCTGTGATTACAAATTCTACCATCGAAGCTTCAAGCCTTGCCTCGGGTGTCACTGTAGGACCTTACGCCCACATTCGACCGGGCTCGCAGTTGGCAGATGAGGTGCACATTGGTAATTTTGTTGAAGTAAAAGGTTCTGCTATTGGGGCTAAGTCCAAGGCTGGGCATTTGACCTATATTGGTAATGCTGAGATTGGTTCAGAAGTAAATATTGGTGCGGGTACCATTACAGTTAACTATGATGGTAAAAACAAATTTAAAACACAAATTGGCAATAATGTCTTTATTGGTAGTAATTCGACTTTGATTGCGCCACTGAGCATTGGCGATAATGCCTTAACAGCAGCTGGTTCTACCATTTCAAAGAATGTTGCAGCTGATGGCTTAGCTATTGGCCGCAGCCGCCAAGTAGTCAAAGAAGGCTATGCCAAACGCCTGCCTCACCATCCTAATCAGCAGGCTTAGAGCAAATGAATCAGAGTCATAAGGAGAAGGCAAGATGGACTTTATCGAAAAGACATTACATCGCAAGGAGATCTACAAGGGGAAAATAGTCACGGTTGCGCGTGATGAGGTGCAATTGCCTAACGGTCTTGGTACAGCAGAACGTGAACTTGTATTTCATGCTGGAGCTGTCGCTGTTTTAGCCATTACTAATCATTCTAAAATTCTCCTTGTCAAACAATACCGCAAAGCTATTGAAGCTGTTTCTTATGAAATTCCGGCAGGAAAATTAGAAGCTGGCGAACAAGGACAGGAGCAAGAAGCAGCTGCGCGTGAATTGGAAGAAGAGACCGGCTATCAAGGTTCATTAGAATTTCTGTATCAATTTTATACAGCCATTGGCTTTTGCAATGAAAAAATCACACTTTTTTTAGCAAAAGACCTGCAAAAAGTGCCTAATCCCCGCCCCCAAGATGAGGATGAAGTGCTTGAACTAATGGAATTGAGCTATCAGGAATGTATGGACCTAGTGGCAAAGGGTGTGATTGTTGATGCAAAGACACTGATTGCCTTGCAGTATTATGGTCTGCATCAAGGAGGTGATTGCTAATGGGCAAACCGTTATTGTCAGATGATGTCATTGAACGGGCAAACCGCGGGGAACACTTCTCAAGTGAGTATGATGTTGATGATTTTGATACTAAAGTAGTTGTCACTGGTGATGTTTATAGTTACGACTATGAGCCCTATGAGGATGATAGCGAGCGTATCTATAAAAGTCGGCGGATTGAAAATGAAAAACGTCATCAATTTCAATCAAAATTAAATCTGTTATTGATTGCGTTAGTCATTCTCATCGCTATTTTAGTCTATGCCATCTTTAATTTATAAGCGCCAGACCAGAAAGGAAACCATCATCCGATGAAATTAGGGATTATTGCTGCTATGGAGCAAGAACTTAGCCTGCTTGTGGAAAAACTAGCAGATAAAAAAGAAACCACAATGCTTAATCATACTTATTATGAAGGCCGCTTGGCGCAGCGCGAGGTTGTCTTAGTCATGTCTGGTGTTGGCAAGGTAATGTCAGCAATGACCGTTGCTATTCTTGTTGAGCATTTTCATGTTGATGCGGTGCTCAATACCGGATCTGCCGGAGCAGTTGCCTCAGGTTTAGCTGTTGGCGATGTTGTTGTAGCTGACCGCCTGGTCTATCATGATGTGGATTTGACTGCCTTTGGCTATGATTATGGGCAAATGTCCATGCAGCCTCTCTATTTTGAATGTGACCAGCAGCTGGTTGCTGCTTTTGTGCGAGCACTTGCAAGGACTAAACAACATAGTCAGGTCGGTTTGATTGCAACTGGGGATAGTTTCATCGCTGGGCAAGAAAAAATCGCTGCCATCAAGGCACACTTTCCCCAAGTATTGGCCGTTGAGATGGAAGGCGCAGCGATTGCACAAGCCGCGCAGGCTTGTGGTAAACCTTTTATCGTTGTTCGAGCAATGAGTGATACGGCTGCCCATGATGCCAATCTTACTTTTGATCAATTTATAGCGCAAGCAGGTCAGCAATCCGCCCAGACTGTTTTGGCGTTTTTAAAAGCTTTATAAAAAGAGTGGACGGTTAGCCATTGTCTTTGGGCTTATTGTCCACTCTTTTTTAAGGTTATCTGCTAAAGTTACAGTGTTTGCTTCTTATCTTAGTTGGTATTTTTGCTCTTGCTGACCGCTTTTAGGGTCAAAAGCAGTTGGTTTTAGGGAGATATACCTCTAAACCAGCCATTTTTTACAGGCTGGCCACCTGTGACCGTGACTCTTTGTTTTGATAGCTAACATAGAGTTGATTAGCAATATTTTCAGGCAAAACCAGTTCATGATTGGCGTAAGTAATGGTATATGTTTTGGCAAAATGATCAATCTGTTTCAGTGTAAAGTGGGTGTTTAAGGTTAAATGGTGACTTTGCAGGTATTTAATGAGATCATATTGATCATGAACACGGCTTAATACAAACTCACCCGGTTCAGAAATTTGTGATAACATCAGCTTGTTTTCTTCAACTAAGGTTTGTCCATTTCTTGGGATAGTACCTCCATGGGGACAAAATTTGGGAAAGCCCAAAAGCTTATCTAAGCGGTTAATAAAGGTTTCAGAAACAGTGTGTTCTAAAACTTCGGCTTCGTCATGAACCTCTTCAGCAGTATAACCAAGTTGATTGATTAAAAAAACCTCAATCAGGCGATGCTTACGGTAAAGATCAGAAACGACCTGCAGGCCATTTTCTCGCAATTTATAGCCATAGCTCTTATCTTTAGTAATCCATTCTTGGGCAATCATTTTTTTAATCATTTCTGAAACTGCCGGAGCAGAGACATGCATGTGCCCTGCAATCATTTTATTAGAAATTTTGGGGTGCTGCTCCCCAAGCTCATAAATGCATTTTAAATAGTCTTCTTTATTAGGCGTCATGGGTCATGCCTTTCTCTTATTTATAATGATTATTATATCAAAAAATTCTAAAAAAATCTTGACAAAGAGCTTATGGTTAGTTATCCTAATATTATAATTAACTATACTTAATTAAATAAATAAATAATATTAAGGAGAAAAGTAGTGAAGAAAGTAGCCTCCCTTGTACTCGCTATTTTGTCAGTCACCCTATTAACGGCTTGTTCAGGTCAAAAAAAAGCTGCGCAAAATGACAAATTAAACGTGGTCGTCACAAATTCTATTATTGCTGATATGACCAAGCAAATTGCGGGTGATAAAATTAACTTACACAGTATCGTCCCTGTGGGACAAGATCCACATGAGTATGAACCTCTTCCAGAAGATGTTGAAAAAACCAGCTCTGCTGATTTGATTTTCTACAATGGGATTAATTTAGAAGATGGTGGCCAAGCCTGGTTTACCAAGTTAGTAAAAAATGCTAAGAAAACCAAAAATAAAGACTACTTCCCTGTTAGCAAAGGCATTGAAGTGATCTACCTTGAAGGCCAAAGCGAAAAAGGCAAAGAAGACCCTCATGCTTGGTTAAATCTTGAAAACGGAATAATCTATTCTAAAAATATTGCCAAACAGTTAATTGCTAAAGATCCCAAAAATAAAGCAACCTACGAAAAAAATCGTGATGCTTATGTAGCCAAACTTGAAACACTAGATAAGGAAGCCAAAACTAAATTTAAGGCTATTCCAGATAACAAAAAACTCATTGTTACAAGTGAAGGATGCTTCAAGTATTTCTCAAAAGCTTACGGTGTGCCGTCAGCATATATCTGGGAAATTAACACAGAAGAAGAAGGAACTCCTGATCAAATTTCTAGCCTTGTGACCAAGCTAAAAAATCGTAAACCATCAGCCTTGTTTGTAGAATCAAGTGTTGACAAGCGACCAATGAAAACTGTCTCAAAAGATAGCGGTATTCCAATATATGCGGAAATTTTCACAGATTCTATCGCTAAAAAAGGTGAAAAAGGTGATAGTTACTATGCTATGATGAAATGGAACCTTGATAAAATTTCTGAAGGACTTGCAAAATAAATAATGGAAGCACAATAACTCAATTGAGGGCTTGTGCTTTGTTTTTTAGGAGGGAAAATGCTAGAAAGTATTAACTTGACCGTTTCGTATGATGGGAGAGAAGCAGCCTTAAATGATGTTTCTTTCACCATTGACCAACCAGGCATTATTGGAATTATTGGTCCAAATGGCGCTGGGAAATCAACCTTAATGAAAGCTTTGCTAAATCTACTGGCTTACACTGGCGAAGTGAAGATAGATGGCGAATTGCGCACTAAACCCCAATCTGACTTGGCTTATGTGGAGCAACGTAGTCAGATTGATTTAAATTTTCCAATTACCGTAAAAGAATGTGTAGCCTTAGGAACCTTTGCCCGGTTGGGCTTAATGCGTCCCTTAGGGCATAAGATGGATAAAGAAGTTGCCTATTATTTGAAACAAGTCGGTCTTGAAAACTATGCCGAACGCCCCATCAAATCCTTGTCTGGCGGCCAATTTCAAAGAATGCTTCTTGCGCGTTGTTTGATTCAACAGACAAACTATCTGTTCTTAGATGAACCTTTTGTGGGGATTGATTCCTTAAGTGAGACGATTATAATGGATTGCTTGCGGCAATTAAAGAGTGAAGGTAGAACGATTGTAATCGTTCATCACGATCTTAGCAAAGTCGAGGCCTATTTTGATCAATTAATTGTCTTAAATAAACGTTTAATAGCCCAAGGAACAGTTGCAGATGTTTTCACACGTGATGTCTTAAATAAAGCCTATGGTAATGACCTGATTGTTCAGAAAAGGGGAAGATAAATGATATTTGGAAAGTTTTTTGAAGGACTGATGACCTATCATTTTTTACAGAATGCCTTAGTGACAGCTATTGTCATCGGTATTGTCTCTGGTGTTGTCGGTTGTTTTATTATCCTGCGTTCGATGTCTTTAATGGGGGATGCTATCTCACACGCGGTTCTACCTGGTGTCGCTGTTTCTTTTATCTTGGGGATAAACTTTTTTATCGGTGCCATTATCTTTGGGATTTTAGCTTCGGTGATGATTACCTATATTCGAGAAAATAGTGTCATCAAAGGAGATACCGCTATTGGTATCACCTTTAGCTCCTTTTTAGCCTTAGGGGTCATATTGATTGGTGTGGCCAATAGTTCGACAGACCTCTTTCATATCCTCTTTGGGAATATTTTAGCTGTTCAAGATAGTGATAAGTGGATTACCATCATTGTTTCCATTATTGTCATTGCTTTGGTGGTTCTCTTTTTCAAGGAACTGTTGTTGACCTCTTTTGATCCGATTTTGGCGACTTCAATGGGTATCAATGTTCGCTTTTTCCACTATCTCTTGATGATTTTGCTGACTTTGGTAGCAGTTACTGCGATGCAAAGTGTTGGAACGATTCTGATTGTTGCCATGTTAATTACGCCAGCTGCGACCGCTTATTTATTTGTCAATAGCTTAAAAACCATGGTGTTGCTTTCTGCATGTCTAGGTGCTCTGACTTCAGTGCTGGGACTCTATATTGGCTATACCTTTAATATTGCTGCCGGCTCAAGCATTGTCTTGACAGCTGCTTTGATCTTTTTAATTTGCTTCTTCATATCACCTAAAAAGACCAAGCGTGTGTGACAATAAGGCTTGCATTTGGCACTGTTTCTAGCCTGCTTACTGTGAATAGGAATGAAAAGAAAGTCTGCTGGAGCTATAGAAGTTTAGCACAGCTCTAAAAAGCAGTCAACTAGACTTATTTTGCTTTTGCGGACTTAAAACCTGCTTAGAGTTGTTGGGTCTTAGCTTAGTTTGAGTACTTTGCCATTAAAGCAGGAGCCAACAAGAATAACAGTTGCTACCAAAAGTAACAATGCCTGCGGTAGTTAAACAACTCTTTGCTTTAAAAAGTCGTTAAAGTAGAAAAAAATCAAGGCCTGATGGGAAAAGCTTCTCTCATCAGGCCTTGATGGTTTGGCGAGTGGTTATTTCTACATGTCGCTTTTTAACTGGTCGACAGCCAAATACTTGCTATCTTGATTAGGTTTTCGCCATATCCGAAACGAGCACAAGTTAAGGCTTTGTTGAGCCTCCCCTAGCTAGTGCCTTTCTGCCGACTTAATGCTGTATGAGGTGGCGGCGAGCGAGAGGGCAAAGTTAGGCTGTGCAAGATAGGGGATGTCAGTTCATCTTCAGCTCAGTGGTACTAGTTTTTAAATTGGTAATCTTTGATAATATCAATGCTTGTAATGGTAATCTTATTTTTGGGTTTATCATTTTTATCAACGGGGCTAGTGGCGATTTTGTCGACCACATCCATACCCTCAATGACTTGACCAAAAACGGTATAGCCACCATCAAGGCTAGGATTTCCGCCACTTTGATAAGCTTTAATAATGGGTTTAGGGTAGTTCTTAGCGGCTAATTCCTTACTTTGGTCCTTTTTATTTTGATTGATATAGAATTGGCTACCATTGGTATCTGCCCCAGCATTGGCCATGGCTAGTGCGCCACGGAGATTATACAAGAATGGGGAGATTTCATTGGCAAAGCCGCGCCCAGAATCAATTGCTTCTTTCTTATCTTTCCAGATGGATTCACCACCTGTCCCATCTCCATTTGGGTCACCTGATTGAATCATGAAATCAGCAATCACACGATGAAAAGTCAGTCCATTGTAATAGCCCTCTTTGGCATGGGTTAAAAAGTTTTCCACTGCAAGTGGTGCTTGTTTAGGAAAAAGCTTGAGTGTCATATCACCTTGGCTAGTTTTCAATATAACTTTTGCTTCATCTTTACCAACAGTTGTATTGAGCTGTGGGAAAGCACTTTGGTCTGCTTTTAATGCCTTTTTAATTTCTTTTTCGTATTGGCTGCTCGCCTTATCGCTTGATGCTTTCGTGATTTTATCATCAACATATTTATCACCTTTAATGGCACGATTAAGTGACTCACAACCAAATAAGCCCGTTAAACTAACTAAAACAAGAGTAAGGGAAATAATTTTTTTCATGTCTGCTCCTAATCATAATAGATGGTCTAATCAAGTCAGTTTAATAATAATCTAAAGTTCGCAAAATGGCAAGAATTAACTAATCAGCCCCAATGCCATTTCTTAAAAAGCTTGAACTTAAGAGCAGTTCACCTGTCATTCTTTCTAGGACAGAGGTCTTCATCTGACCTGGTTCAGGCTTAGATAATTTGCACTTGCCAATAAGCTGGCGCTAGGACACTGAATGCTTAAGCTGTTGTTCTTAGTGTGATGCCCACAATCAAAGAAATGTCGGCCTTTCTCAGAATAGCTCTCTGCGCAGCGATTTTCCTTGTGCTAACGAAGGTCGCCTATAGTCAGATGGCTGAAAAAAAGGTATAATAAGCTTATGGCAAAACGAAATCAACGACAAAAAGGTGCGCGGAAAAAGCGCCTAACAAAAGCAGAAATAGACAAGCAAAAAGCGATCCGCCGAATGATTAGTTCGCTCTTTTTGGCTCTTCTCTTGGTGATTGGGGCGGTGCGATTGGGCGTTTTTGGGATTACCACCTATAATATCATTCGCTTTGTGGTAGGTAGCTTGGCCTACCTCTTTATTATTGCGGTCTTGATTTATCTCTTTTTCTTTAAATCGCTGCGCAAAAAAGAAGGCTTGATTGCTGGCTTTATCACACTTTTTATTGGGCTGTTGATTGAATACCACGCTTATTTATTTGCTAAGCCTCTAAACCACGATCAAGAGGTTCTTAGCCGGACAATCCAATTATTGACTAGAGATTTGTTCCATGTCAAGGTTCAGTCTTTTGTTGGTGGTGGGATGCTGGGTGCTGTGCTCTATAAGCCCATTGCCTTTCTCTTTTCCAATATTGGTTCCTTTTTCATTGGTGGTTTACTGATTCTACTCGGTATTTTTTTAATCAGCTCTTGGGATGTTTATGATGTCTTTGACATGTTTAGACGACTCTATTATGGCTTACAGACTGCCTATCAGCAATTGCTTGCGCGGCGTAAGCTCCGTCAGCAAGCAAAAAAAGAGCTGGCGCAGACGAAAAAGCAAAAGCAAGCAGCACTAGCTAAGGAACAAGCTCTGACCCAGGAAACTTGGGACGGCAGAGTAAATCCGGAAACAGGCGAGATTTTAGACGGAGCTTTGGAGCAAGAAGAGCTACATCTACCACTTGATGAGCCAGAGATAATCGGCTATGACCCTGTGGCATTTCCAAAAGACCAAGCCGTAGATATAGAAGAACTCGAAGTACCGGCAGATTCTGTACCAGCGCCAAGTTCAGAATTAAAAGCTGTGGATGATAATGAACCAGTCGAGGTTGACTTTACACCCAAAACCAATCTTTTATACCATTTGCCAACCATTGATTTGTTTGCTCCAGATAAGCCGAAAAATCAATCCAAGGAAAAACATTTGGTTCGAAAAAATATCCAGATCTTAGAAGATACCTTTCACAGTTTTGGCATTGATGTCAAGGTCGAACGCGCGGAGATTGGCCCTTCTGTCACTAAATATGAAATCAAACCAGCAGTTGGTGTCCGTGTTAATCGTATATCAAATCTGGCTGATGATTTGGCTTTAGCCCTTGCTGCTAAGGATGTCCGGATTGAAGCTCCCATACCTGGCAAATCTTTGGTGGGCATTGAGGTGCCAAATTCAGAAATAGCAACAGTGTCTTTCCGTGAGCTTTGGGAACAATCAGCTGCTGATCCCAATAATTTACTCGAAGTGCCTTTAGGAAAGGCAGTCAATGGCAGCGCTAGAAGCTTTAATTTGGCGAGAATGCCACATTTACTGGTAGCTGGCTCTACTGGTTCTGGAAAATCCGTGGCAGTTAATGGGATTATCTCGAGTATTTTAATGAAAGCGCGTCCTGATCAGGTTAAATTTATGATGATTGATCCTAAGATGGTTGAGCTAACTGTCTACAATGATATTCCCCATCTGCTGATTCCCGTTGTTACCAATCCGCGTAAGGCAGCCAAAGCTTTGCAAAAGGTAGTAGATGAAATGGAGAATCGCTATGAGCGCTTTAGCAAGATTGGCGTGCGTAACATAGCTGGTTACAATGCCAAAGTTGAAGAGTTCAATAAACAAAGTGAGGAAAAAGAAATTCCACTTCCTCTAATAGTCGTGATTGTTGATGAATTAGCAGATCTGATGATGGTTGCCAGCAAAGAAGTAGAAGATGCGATTATTCGTCTTGGACAAAAAGCTCGCGCAGCTGGCATTCATATGATTTTGGCTACTCAACGTCCTTCTGTGGATGTCATCAGCGGTTTAATCAAGGCAAATGTGCCTTCACGCATTGCATTTGCAGTCTCATCGGGTACTGATAGTCGAACCATTCTGGATGAAAACGGGGCTGAGAAACTGTTAGGACGTGGTGATATGTTATTTAAACCAATTGATGAAAATCACCCCGTGCGCTTACAAGGTTCTTATATCTCTGATGATGATGTTGAAGGCATTGTGCAGTTCATTAAAAACCAGTCCGAGGCTGATTATGATACGAGTTTTGATCCAGGTGAGATTTCAGAAACAGATAGCCCAGGAGAAAGTGCCGGGCAAAGCGAGGGGGACCCGCTTTTTGCAGAAGCGAAGTCCTTGGTCCTAGAAACACAAAAAGCATCAGCGTCCATGTTGCAACGTCGTTTGTCTGTTGGTTTTAATCGGGCCACTCGTTTGATGGAAGAATTAGAAGAAGCGGGTGTCATCGGCCCTGCCGAAGGGACCAAACCCCGTAAAGTCTTACAGACACAGGACATGTCTAACTAAACTTGTTTTAGGCAGCAGTGAGGCTTTTGAAAAAAGCAAAGCAGTCAGCTGAGCTAAAACGAGCTTTCGCCAAAGTGATGGCAAATAAAAAATAGGAGTTTGTTTAGACCTTTTCGCCTAAACAAACTCCTATTATTTTTAAGAGTTCTTTATATCGTGAAAATAAATACCACTAATACAACATAAAATAAAAAAGTGATAAAAAAACCAAGTCGCCAAAATAACTTAAAAAAGCGGGCATAGGTAAAGGACTCGCTGCGCACAATTAGCAACAGGGCAATGACTAATGCTAACAAGGACATGATAATCGTATAGTAAGGCAGCAAAGGGTGAATAGAGAATTTTTCGGCTATAAGGAGCATTTCCACCACAAAAAGGGGAAGTGCTAAATCAGGAAATTTCAGTCCTTTTTTGTTCAATCTAAAAAAGGACACGATGACAGCGGCAAAGATGGGTGTTAAAAAGATAAAAGCAGCAGCAATTAATTTGTATATTGTCATAAGACTATTTTATACTCAAATAGCCAACTTGTAAACTATGACTAATGCTGAATCATTCCCGTAGTTAATATTGTTGTCCAATTTGTTATAGTCCAAAGGGAGATAATAATGACTTTCCTTGTCTTAACAATTGGTCAACAATATTCACTGATGCCCTTTCTTCCAATTAAATGCA
>NZ_WLZU01000033.1 GCF_009870755.1 Streptococcus halichoeri | reverse complement strand
TTTTGGCGTTCCGCCTGATGTGATTGTTCCTAAATTTCTTAACCTCACCCACTCCCAGCTCTCTGGAATATCATAAGGTACATCAACTTCCTGCACCGTCCCATCTGCCAACTTCTCATAAGGTTTCCCATCCTCACCTCGAAAGAGCTCGGTTTCCTTTTTATCTCGCCTGATTTTTCCCTCTGCGATGAGTTTTTCCTTTTCCGCCTTGATGCGTTTGAGGAGTTCGCTGGCTGGCTCGTCTGCTGGATCTTGCGGAACCAATTTGCCCTCCATGGCTCGCTGGAGGATGCTGGATTTGAGTTGCTCTGGTGTCATCCCTTATCCTCCAAAAGCTCTAAAATATCTGCCAAGACCGCATCAATCTTCTGATTAAGGACTGCCCGTTCTTGCTGGTAGTTTTGGATAAGCTCCAAAGGTTCTAGGATTTCTTCCTCCTCCTTTGGAAAACCACACTGGTCAAAGTTGTAGCTCAAATCCGCTAGCTCACTTGGTGAAAAAGCTTTCGCCTTGTAAAAATTCCCCTCTAAAATCTCCTCACGATTAGCCCACCAGTCACGGACAGGGGCAAAATGCTCCGCTTTCATCGGCTTGGTCTTAGAAAAGTTTTTATAACCCTCTGGCATGTCCAAACGGTAAAACCAAGTTTCCTCCGTCTTCTTGGTCTTATCAAAGAAAAGGATATTGGTATGGATGGAGGTATAGGGCGCAAAGACACTATGCGGCAGGCGGATAATGGTATGGAGGTTAAACTCCTCCACCAGTTTCTGCTTGAGGCGGGTCTTAGCCCCCTCTCCAAAGAGAAAACCATCAGGCAAAATCACCCCAACCCGACCATTTTCTTTCAAGCGATACATGATAACCGCCATAAAGAGGTCTGCCGTCTCCGAGCTCCGCAATTCTGCTGGAAAGTTGTTTTTAATGGTCTCCAGTTCCGACCCACCAAAAGGTGGGTTCATCATGATGATGTCAAACTTCTCGTCCTCCGTATAGTCACGGACATTTTTCTCCAAGGTATTGCCGTGGATGATTTTAGGGTCGTCAATTTCATGAAGAAAGAGATTGGTCACCGCCAAGAGATGTGGAAAGGCCTTTTTCTCAATCCCAAAGACAGCCCTGTTGTATTTTTGAATATCTTCACTGGTCTTTCGCTGTTTACTGAGGTGGTTCAAGGTCGAGGTCAAGAAACCACCTGTCCCACAGGCAAGGTCAGCCATCGACTCCCCCAGTTTTGGATCAAGCATCTCAGCGATAAAATCCGTCGCCGCCCGAGGGGTGTAAAACTCCCCAGAATTTCCCGCACTTTGGATGTCCTTGAGGATTTTTTCATAAATGTCATTAAAGGAATGACGGTCTTCAGGGCTGTTAAAGTCCACCTCGTCAATGACGTTAATGACCTGTCGCAAAAGAATACCGTTTTTCATGTAGTTGTTGGCATCTTCAAAGGCTGACTTGACGATGCTTTTGCGAAGAGGCATATTTGGCGTGACTTCAAGATCTTTTAATTCCTTAAAGAGCCGGTTGTTGACAAAGTCCAGCAGGTCGTCCCCTGTCAAGACCTGCTCACCCTTTTCAGCGTGAGCCCAGTTTCGCCATTTGAGGTCCTCTGGGATGATGGACTCATAGTCATCCTCTTCCAATTCCCAGACCATCTCACGGCTATCGTAAATCTTCAAAAAGAGTAACCAAGACATCTGCTCGATCCGCTGGGCATCGCCATTGACCCCAGCGTCATTTCGTGTAATGTCTTGAATGCGTTTGACAAATGCTGTAATTGACATGATTTCCTTTCCTTAAGCTACGGTAAAAAGCCTTTCTTCCAATTCTTTTATCGCCTCTAAATAGCGTTTCTTATCTCCAAAGTGCGTGTTGATAATCTTAAAGGTACCACCAAAGACCTGAAACTCTGGCAACTTCAGGGTTTCAAGACTTTCCAGTTCCCCAATGCCCTTATCCATATACTTGTCCAGCAAAATCTCCAGCACGGCACGCGCCTCCTCGCTGTACTTATAGAGATAACCACTTTGCTTGACCTGGCTTATCCGCTCGGTCTTGGTCAGACTCTTTTGCCCATAAGCCAGTTTCAGGAGCAAATCAAAATCATCAATCTCCTGTTCTGAAATTCCTTCCGCCTCTCTAATAGCATCAAAGTAAACGCCTTTTTGATAAAGTTCTTCCAAGATAACCTTTTTCTTGTCCGCCGCCTGCCATGCCGTGATAAAGTCGGTCAAGGTCGCATAAGCCCCCAAAACATTTTTCCGAGTGTAATCAGTCAGACTCTCCGTGACTAATTTGCCATTTTCATCCAAGACTTGAACCGTTGAGTTCAAAATCGTCACCTTTTTATCCGTCACACGGTATTTTTCCGTGGGTTCATTCACCTCAGTTGTAAATTTAGGCGGACTTTTCAGGTCTGTCTGACCACCGACGACCAATACCTTGACAGGATCGCCATCAAAATCTGGGTCAGCAAAGAGATTAGTTACGTTTCTAAAGTCAATGATGGTGAAAAACTCCTTGCCCTTGTCGGGATACAGCCGTGTCCCTCGACCGATGATTTGCTTAAACTCCGTCATAGACTGGATATTGGAGTCCAGCACAATCAAGCGACAGGTCTTGGCGTTGACCCCAGTCGTCAAGAGTTTTGAAGTAGTCACAACAGCTGGAAATTTAGAATTGACATCCATAAAGTTATCCAGCTGAGCCTTACCTTCTGCGTTATCTCCAGTCACCTGCATCACATAGCGATAATCTTCTTGTACTAGGTCGGGATTTTCCTTAACAAAGGCTGCTCGCATTCGTTCAGCATGGTCAATATCAACACAGAAAACGATAGTTTTATCGAAGCGTGCATTGTTTTGCTTCATGTAATCTGAAACAAACTTTGCCACCATCTGCGTCCGGTCATCAATTACAATGGTCTTGTCAAAATCCTTGCGACCGTAGTATCTATCTTCAATGAGTTGACCTTTAGTATCAACTTGACCATTTTCTGGACGATAGCCATCCACATCGATATCAAGATTTACTCGCATGACCCGATAGGGAGCCAAAAAACCGTCCTCAATCCCTTGCTTTAAGCTATAAGTGTAAACAGGTTCGCCAAAATAATCCATATTGGAAATCTCTTTAGTCTCCTTTGGCGTTGCCGTCATGCCTATTTGTGTCGCCGATGAGAAATAGTCAATCACCTTTCGCCAGTTGCTATCTTCTTTAGCTGAACCACGGTGGGCCTCATCAATGACAATCAAGTCAAAGAAATCCTTATCAAACTTTTGGTAATGAGTTTCCTCTCCGGCTTCACCTGTTAATTGCTGGTAAAGTCCTAGATAAATCTCAAAGGAATTGAGTTTTTCTGGGGCATTGAGCAGCTTTGCCGTGATTTTGGTCATGACCTTTTCAAAGGGCTTAAAATCTTCAGCCATGGTCTGGTCAACCAAGATATTTCGGTCAGCTAAAAACAATACTCGCTTAGCCAGCCCTGCCTTTCGCAAGCGATGGATAATCTGAAAGGCCATAAAGGTCTTCCCAGTTCCTGTCGCCATGACAAACATGACCCGCTTTTGCCCACGAGCAACCGCCTCAACCGTACGATTGATAGCAATTTGCTGGTAATAGCGAGGCGTTTTCGACGAAAAAGCATCGGTATAGTAAGGAATCGTAATAGCCTCTACAATTTCCGATGTCAATCCCTTCTCAGCCTTTAACCGTTCAAACAGCTCCTCACGAGTTGGAAAGTCATCCAAAGCGATTTCACGCTCTTGTCTCGTGATGCGGTCGTGTTCGATAAAGCCGTCCCCATTTGACGCATAAACAAAAGGCACATCCAAGATTTCTCCATATTCGATTGCCTGCTGTAAGCCAGCTCGAACACTATGTTTGTTATCCTTCGCTTCAATAATAGCAATACGCTGTCCAAATTGGTAATAAAGGGCGTAGTCTGACTTTTTACCCTCTTTTCGACGGGCTTTATCCCCACGAACTTCTATTCGACCATCTGTGAAATATTCCTCGTAAGCAATATGTTCCCCATTTTTCCAGCCTTTTGACAGAATGGCTGGCGTGATAAAGTTTGCCTTGATGTCTTCTTCAGACATTTTATGTTTAGGCTTTAATAAATCTACCATATTGAACCTTTCACATTCAATTGCACATAATAAAAAATTATCAGAAGTATATTTTATTTCTATTATACCATTTTCTAACACTATCTCGAACTATTTCTCAAGGGGGCTGGGGAGTCTCCCAGATATATAAAACACTAGGAAAATTGTCGGTTCGCCCTTTCTTGATGTTTTATTTTTTGCGATAGTGTGTATACACTATCTGAGCTCGCAAAAACCTAGAATCATGTTTTTAGGTCAATTCTAAAATCCCCGTACCAAACACGGTGACTGACATTGTCAGACAACTAATTTTTCAGAAGAACATCGAGTAGGGACTAATTTCTAGTCCCTCTCACACCACCGTGCGTGCCGTTCGGCACACGGCGGTTCAACTAACTGTTAACGCCTGTCGTTCTAAATAATAATCTAAGCACGAGACCAGTCCACGTTTAGTTAGGACTGGTTTTGATATGGCTC
Source organism: Streptococcus halichoeri (assembly GCF_009870755.1). Lineage (GTDB taxonomy): Bacteria > Bacillota > Bacilli > Lactobacillales > Streptococcaceae > Streptococcus > Streptococcus halichoeri. Next base: position 12,335 of record NZ_WLZU01000033.1, on the reverse strand, counting down.
GTTTCAGTACAGACCTCTGAGCCACTAATTGGTAATGGTCACCCCAACCAGATATCTTATCAGCTATCCACTTCGGAACTCCTAGTTTGAGAAGTCCCCATAGTCGCTTAGATTTCTTTTTCCATTGTTTCCAGATAATAACTCTTATTCGAGTTCTCACTCGTTCATCAATGCTTGCCATGACTGATTTCATGTTCGTCATAGAAAAGTAGTTTATCCAACCTCGAATCAACCAGTTGAGTTTCTCAATACGACTGTCCAAGTCTATGCTCCATTTGCGTGTGGTTAGCTTCTTGAGTTTCCTCTTGAAACTCTGCACACTATCTTGGTGCGGACGACTTTTCCATCCATCAGCTGATTTCCACAACCCAAACCCTAGATACTTCAGTTTGCTCGGTCTCACAATCTTTGTCTTGGTCATGTTGACTTTTAAACCTAATCGTTTTTCAATAAAGCGACTAATAGAGTGCATCACACGTTTGGCAGCTGCTTCACTTCCAACTGTGATGACACAATCATCTGCGTAGCGGACGAAGCGAAGCCCTCGTTTTTCAAGTTCTTTGTCCAACTCATTAAGCATGATATTGGATAAGAGCGGTGACAAGTTGCCTCCCTGCGGTGTTCCGACTAGTGTTTTCTGACGGTGTCCGTTGATGACGACCCCTGAATGAAGGTACTTACGAATCAGTGATTCTGTATCGCCATCTTGGATAATGTTATGGACAAGTGACATCAGTCTATCTTGAGGAACGGTGTCAAAGAACTTCTCAAGGTCTATGTCTACTATCCACTCGTAGCCAGTATTAAGGTATTCTAATAACTGGACAATGGCTTTTTCACATGAGCGATTTGGCCGGAAGCCATAGCTCGTCTCAGAGAAATGAGGTTCACAAATAGGACTGATGACTTGGACAATAGCTTGTTGTATCATCCTATCCATAACTGTGGGGATACCAAGCTGACGGACTCCTCCGTTAGGTTTGGGAATGTCAACTCGTAAGACTGGCTGAGGCTTATACTTCCTCTGCTTTATGAGTTCTTTCGTTGAACGCCAGTGTTGGTGGAGATAGTCATCTATTTCGTCAATTGTTACGCCGTCAATTCCAGCTGAGCCCTTATTGGTCTTAACTTGATTGTAGGCTTCCAACATGTTTGAACGAGATAGGATATTATCTAGTAACTGTGACATGTGCGTATTCCTTTCTTATTTCGGTGCCTGTGAGACATCTTATATTAGCGAACTTTCCTCTAGTCAATACGTGACCGCATTCCGTTCTATCAGACCGTTCTTTACAGACACAAGTGAAGTAGGTATACTTCGGTTAATCGTTCGGTCCTTCGCTGCGTTTCCATTCCAGAAACTTCATCACTACTATGACCTCGGCTGACTTCTCATGAGTCGTTGTTACTACGTCTTTTTGACGCTCATGAGACCTCACGGGATAAGTCGTACATCTTTCCTCGTTTACTCTCGTGATTTACGCCTATAGGTTACGACTACCTTTTTGGACTTTAGAGTTTTTGGCCCCCTCATCCTCTATATACGCCTTTATATCACGTTTCTGTTCGTAGAGCCACGATTTCGCTATCCCTTCCTCTCCCCGCTATCTCACGATAGTCAGGCTTGGGAGTCGCTATTGGGTTCACCGGTAGCGGGTGCCCACGAAGGACTTTCACCTCAGATGTACGACATGCCCGTCGTACTCAAAAAAGCACCCGTAGAGCAAACCTGCGAGTGCTTAAAATGTTGATATAATCGTAATGATTAACGTTTTGAGGCACGAAGACTGCATCTCCTTTGCAGCCGTATTCGTAAGCGACTAAAGCCGCAACGACTACGTCAATTGCGTCACCAGTTCTTTCAGAAAAGAAAATACTCCATGGTAATCCATGAAGTATTGTTCTGCTGCATTGTAGCTGGTTCTTAACGTTTTGAGAACTGGCTAGCCTTACGAGCTTTTTTGAGACCAGGTTTTTTACGTTCAACCATACGTGCGTCACGTGTAAGAAGGCCAGCGCGTTTCAATGAATCGCGGAAGTCTGGATCAACTTGGAGAAGCGCACGCGCGATACCATGACGAATCGCACCTGATTGTCCGCCGTAACCACCACCTACAACATTAACAAATACATCGTATGAACCTTCAGTTGAGGTAACTGCAAATGGTTGGTTAATAACAAGGCGTAAGTCAGCATGTGGAATGTATTCTTCAACATCCTTGTTGTTTACTGTGATTTTACCAGTACCTGGAACCAAACGAACGCGTGCTACAGCGTTTTTACGACGGCCAGTACCTGCATATTGTGCTTGTGCCATTATTTAATGCTCCTTTCCTCTTAGATAAGTCCTGAAATGTCAAGTACTTCTGGTTGTTGTGCTGCATGTGTATGCTCTGAACCAACGAAGACTTTTAATTTCATGCCTTGTGCACGTCCAAGAGTGTTGTGTGGAAGCATGCCTTTAACTGATTTTTCAATCAAGCGAACTGCGTTTTTAGAGCGTAATTCACCTGCTGAGATTGATTTCAATCCACCTGGATACATAGAGTGAGTGTAGTAGATTTTATCACTTGCTTTTTTACCAGTTAATTTAACTTTTTCAGCATTGATAACAATGACAAAATCACCTGTGTCAGTGTGTGGTGTAAAAGTTGGTTTGTTTTTTCCGCGAAGTACGCTAGCAACTACTGCAGAAAGACGTCCAAGTGGTACATCAGTGGCGTCAACAATGTACCATTTACGTTCAACTTGGCCTGGCTTAGCCATGAAAGTTGTTTTGTTCATGATTTCTCCTATACGAATTCGTAATATTTGTTTACAGTAATGGTGGGTGTTCCGTCCCACGCAAAGATATTTGGAAGGTTCCGGGGCCTTACAAATGGGGTAAACAATACCGTCTTTTATCATACCAAAATATAGCTATTAAAGTCAAGGTTTTTAGACTTATTTTTCACGTTTAGCACTTGCTGCTACTTTCCAAAATAAATTCTCTTTTATCTTTCAAACCAATATCATCATTAAGTCTGAGATATTTCTGTCAAAAGTATGCCCGACTCATTACCCCCATTTCGAAATGTAACCTGAAAAACCTGCACACTAGATTGCTCGTTTGTCGTCTTTAGAGCTCAAACAGTTGATGAAAGTCAAGTCACAGAGGGCTCTGCTTTCTAGTTGCTGTAGTGGGTAGAGCACCACCACAACGCAGCGCAGAGGGAGGGGCAGGAATTATCAAGCTCTTATTCTAATGCTAAGCTACAAGCAACCAAACAAACTAATCACAGACATTAAGCGGGACTGATTTGAGCTTTTTAAGCCTCGGAGCCTTAAAAACCAAACTCTTCATCACTTTGACTATAACAAAAGAGAAGACAAACCTTGTCTCCCCTCGCTTGCTTTAGCTATCAATCATCCTCTACAAGTCAACAATAAGCCGAGCCGATAATCAGCCAAAACTAAAAACAGGTAAACTTAGCCAAACAAACTAAAGAATCGGCGCCTGCTGCCACAACCGATACCAAAACCAAAAACAGCGAAATGTCGCCTCAAACGAGCCCTCGCTGTTTTTGATTTATTGTATTACAGTCCTAACCTAACACTAACTTCTGCTAGATTAGAACTGCAATCAAGTTAGCGGAATGACTGAGAACCTATTGATTGTCTTCTACCTCCTCGTCCTCTTCTTCCTCTTCATCATCCTCATCTTCTTCATTGATATCAACTTCTTCTAGATCATCTTCTGGAATGATTTCATTTAATTCAGAGTCATACGATTCAACCTCTGACTTTTCATCGTCAGGATCTTCTTCATCGTACTCAACTTCCGCTGATTTTTCTGTGAAATCTTCATCTTCTGGATCATCGTCGTTATAATCAATTGCATCTTCGTCACCATCCATAAAAGCGTTGACCCGATGGTTTTTACGTTTTGAGCCGCCATCTTCTTCATCTTCAAGCGTAATGATTTCCTCATCAATTTCATCAATCGCATACCAAGAACGAAGGCCCCATTTATTATCACCTAATGGAATAAAGCTTCCATCAGTATTTAAGTCTGTATAGAAAAACGGAAGCGCTTGACGAATATCCGCGTCAGATTTTCCTAAATAGGTTTGAATATCATTGACAAGATCACTAAAATACATTTCGTTGTCACGGCCACGTTGTTCTAAAATAGCACGTGCCACCTCAATCATGGATAGTTCACTTTTTTCTTGTCCCGCAAATACGTCTAATTTCAAGGCTATTCTCCTTATTATATCATTCCCTACTATTTTACGCTAATTTTATTATTTCGTCAAAATATTTATTGCTTGTGCTCTCAAAGGCACGATTTGTATGGCCTGTAAACTATTTGAGGGTAGTTTATGGCAAGTGGTCGCTTTTTAATCCATTTTTACCATTCACTCACCCATCACAAGCATTTCGTTTGCTAAGTAAAAAAGCTGAAATGATTGATTTCAGCTTTGCGTAACTCGCTAAAGGATGTCTATTTTGGTATTTTGCCGACTAAAAATGGATAACTTAACATTTAGTACAAGAATAAACCAAATTGTTTCCCTCTTGATCCCAGCTTTTCATTTACCCATTACAGCGGACCATACAACCTTATTTTACAGTTGCTGTCTCTGTAATAACTTCTACAGCTTTTTTCATAGCAATGTCATGCTTCAACATATCTTCTGATAATAATGAACGTACTTGTTCAACTGGTAAATTGTACTCCGCAGCAAGGTCGTTGACTTCATTCTCAATATCTTCTTTAGAAACTTCAAAGCCTTCTGCCTTAGCAATAGCTTCAATAATAAGGTTCGTTTTCACCCGATTATCTGCTTGCCCTTCGTGTTGCTTGTGAAGATCTTCTTCTGTAGTACCAGTTAATTGGTAGTACATTTCTGGAGAAATACCTTGACGTTGCATGTTCCCCATAAATTCATTCATTGAACGATGAACTTCTTCATGAATCATTTCTTCAGGTAACTCAACAATTTCTGCGTTGGCAACAGCTAATTCAATTGCTGCGCTTTCAACTGCATCATCATAAGCAATTTCTTTTTCAGCTTCTAGATCTTTACGATACTTCGCTTTCAAATCTGCTAAAGTTTCAACTTCTTCATCAATATCTTTTGCGAGTTCGTCATCCAATTCTGGAACTTCTTTAGCTTTTACTTCATGAATTGTTGTTACAAATAGCGCTGCTTTACCAGCTAGATCTTCTGCCTGATAATCTTCTGGGAAGGTTACCTCAACATTTACAGTGTCACCGGCTTTTGAACCAACCAACTGTTCTTCAAAGCCAGGAATGAATTGACCAGAACCTAATTCAAGAGAGAAATTCTCACCCTTACCACCGTCAAATTCCACACCATCAACTGAGCCAACAAAGTCAATAACAACAGTATCCCCTTCAGCTGCTGCATCTTCTTTGACAACAAGTTCAGCTAGATTTTGACGTTCATGTTCTACTTTAGCATCTACTTCTTCGTCTGTAACTTCTTTAGTTGCTTCAACTTCAACCACTAAGTTTTTATAATCACCTAATTTAACTTCAGGTTTTGTAACAACTTCAGCTGTAATTTCCCAGTCCTTGCCCTTCTCCATTGAGGCAACATCAATTTTAGGTTGAGCAACAATATCTAAATCAAGCTCAGAAACCGCAGCTTCATACGCATCAGGTAAGATAATATTTAAAGCGTCTTCATAAAGCACTTCTTCACCAAACTTTTGATTGAAAAGGGGACGAGGAATATGACCTTTACGGAATCCTGGAACATTAATATCTTTTTTGACTTTGTTAAAAGCTTGATCAAGAGCTGGTTTAATTTTTTCTTGATCGATTGTAAATGTAATAACACCACGGTTGGTGGCTTTTTCTTCAAATGATGTAGACATGAAGTCATTTCTCCTTAAAATAATTTAGATACAGTTCATTCTATCATAATCAGACACTATTTAAAAGTCTTTTGTGTATTATTCCCCAGTCATAGTAGGCTTTGCTTGGATTTCATGTGCCTTCCTCTGGTTTATTTTTAGAGTAATTTTTGTTACACTACTGAAGGAAAGGATTAAATATGACTTTTATCTTGAACTATTTTAACAAGCTTAAACTTGAAAATATACTCCTTACTCTCTTAGAAAAAGCAGTCTCACTAGTACTTCTTTTAATTTTCTTTTCCCTATTAAAAAGCGTTGTTAATTACCTTTTTGAAAAGGCAGTTGAAAAATCCCTCCCTTTTTCAAGGCAAACAGCTGCACGCAGGAAGACACTCTCAAAATTACTCTATAATCTGATTAATTATGTTTTATATTTTTTATTAATTTATTGGGTATTAAGTCTACTCTCTATACCAGTTTCAAGTCTACTAGCTGGAGCCGGAATTGCTGGAGTTGCTATTGGTTTAGGTGCACAGGGCTTCTTGTCAGATGTTATCAACGGATTTTTTATTCTCTTTGAAAATCAATTTGAAGTGGGTGATACCGTTACATTAGCAGACATCAATGGAACCATTATTAGTGTAGGAATCAGAACAACACAGGTTAAAGGGTTTGATGGCACCTTGCATTATATCCCAAATCGTAACATCACAATTGTCAGTAATCTCTCTCGAGGCGACATGCGCGCACTGATTGAAATTCCACTCTATGCCACGACTGACTTAAACCTCGTCACTAAAATTATTGAAGACGTCAATCAAAAAGAAGTTGCAAACCACCCCGAGATTATTGGTCAGCCAAATATTATGGGACCTCAGCTAAATGCAAACGGTCAATTTTCATTTCGTATTACCATCTATACCAAAAATGGCCAACAATACCTGATTTACCACACCTTCTACCGCCTTTACCAAGAAGCTATTTTGAATGCAGGAATTCCCTTACCAACTACAACTAACCTTACACCTCAAGTATAGAGCTCCTTTTCTGTGGAAGCTCTTTTAATTTTTTCGAATCGCATCCGCAGTATAGCGAGCCCTAGCACCACCAATCAATTTAGGACGACTAGCTAGGGCTGTCACATGTGCCTTACCGAGTTCTCGCTTAACAGGCACCAATGGAACCTGCACCCGCTTAATATGCATACCAATTGAAGTATCTCCAATATCAAGTCCTGCCTGAGCAACAATTTCTTCTACCTCAACAGGACTTTTCATCAATTTAAAGGCAGCTAGTTGCCCACTTCCTCCCGCATGAATACTAGGTAAAACATTTACAATTTCTAAGCCTCTGCTTTCAGCCAACTCTGCTTCAACCACTAAAGCACGATTAATATGCTCACAACCTTGAACAGCTAGATAAATACCTCGACTACTAAGTTCGTGGAGAATAACTTCTACTATCAGTTCACCTATCTCAAGACTTGAATTTTGTCCAATCAAGCCTCCCCTAACTTCACTAGAAGACAAACCTAGAACAAAGATTTGACCCGACTTAATACCACTGCGTTCAATAATGTCAACAACAATCTTTCTAGTTTCTTCTTGTAAATACTCCAAGTCAATCATTAACTTCTTACTCTTTCTATTGCCTGTTTAAGAATATAACCCGTGGCCATGCCAGCCATATTTTGAAGAATGTTTCCTGGAATACTTGAAAAAACGGACCCCCAGCCATACATGCAACCACCTACTACTGCATAGCCAATCACCATAAAGCTAGTTGCACCAATTAACCCTATCAGGCGTTTCCTACCAGGTAAGCCTGCTAAAAAGCCTTGACCACCATGAATTATCAAACTAAAAAACATCCAATTGGGATAACCCTTTAAAAGATCAATTAAAAATCCAGCCAAGGCACCAACAATAGCACCCTCTTTCTTGCCAAAATAGAAAGCTGCAAAGTAAATCCCTGCATCCAAAAAAGTCAAAAAGCCTGTTGGAGTAGGAATACTAATAACCATACCTAAAACTACTGATAAGGCGGTAATAATGGCTAATTGAATTAAACGACTTGTTTCTGCTTTTCTCATCATTGTCTCCTAAAAATATTGAACTACTCCATATTGATCTGCATTTTTGATTGCTTGGTAAACAAAATCTTTTGAGGCTGCAATAGCCTTTTCCTTGGAATCACCCAAAGCCAAACGACTGGCTATGCTTGAAGCAAAGGTACAACCTGCTCCGGCATTATTACCATTAAGCACTGGATTCGTATATGTGGAAAATTGTTGACCATCATAATAAAGATCAATGGCCTGATCTTGCTCAAGCCGGTTACCACCCTTAATAACCACGTGTTTGGCACCCATTTGGTTAAGCTTTATAGCTGCTTCTTTCATCTGGTCAAGGTTGTTAATCGTAAGTCCTGTTAATAATTGTGCCTCAACTAAATTTGGTGTAACAAGGCTTGCATATGGGAAAAGAGAGACTAATTCCTGTCCTAACTGGCTAACTTCTAAATCATGTTTCTCCTTACAAACAAGTACTGGATCTAAAACGATAGGGCAGCTTGGCATTTTGCTTAAAAATTCTAAAACTACTTGTACCGTTTGAATATTTGGCAAAAGCCCTATTTTAACAGCCGAAAAATTCACAGCTTTTAAGCTATCCAATTGTTGCTTTAATATCTGGGGATCAGTCGGAATAACTTCAAAGCCATTTTCGGTCATTGCTGTCAAACAGCTCACTGCCACAAATCCATGAATATGATTCACAGCATAGGTTGTTAAGTCAGCACACAAGCCGCCCCCTGAAAAAATATCATTTCCTGAAATTGCCAAAATGTTAGTCGTCTTCATACTTGATCTCCTTAAGGTATAAGCCATTGCCGGCTGGTGTTGGTCCAGCCAATTGGCGATTTTTACTATCTAAGATAACTTGAACTTGTTCAATCGGCATTCGGCCGTTACCAATCTTCAATAACGTTCCTACCATATTTCGAACTTGTTTATACAAAAAACCATTGCCCTGAAACTGAAAAACAAACAAGCGGCGATTGCAATCATAATCAACCGTAGCTGAGGTAATTGTCCGCACTTTATTTTTTACACTGGTTCCAGCTGCAGTAAAGCCTGTAAAATCATGAGTTCCCACTAATAATCGAATTGCCATTTGCATTCGCTCCAAATCAAGAGGATAGGGATAGTGTGTCGCATAATGGCGCATCATCGGATTTTTGGGGCGACCATTATCCACTAAAAACTCATACGTTTTAGAGTGTTTGATATAGCGAGCATGAAATGAAGTATCAACTTTTTCAATTTTTACAACATCAATATCATCAGGTGATTGTGTATCTAGCGCAAACCGCAACTTCTCTTCTATCATTTCTAGAGGAAAGTCAAAATGAATCACCTGACCATAGGCATGTACTCCAGCATCCGTACGACCAGCACCATGAACAATTATCTGTTGCCCGTCAGCAAGTTTTGACAAGGTTTTTTCTAATTCTTCCTGAACAGTTCGATGGTGAGGCTGGCGCTGAAAGCCAGAAAAAAGAGTCCCATCATAGGCAAGAATTGCTTTATATCTAATCATAGTTCTATTTTATCACGGAATTTAGGAAAGAACCACGCAAATATCCCCATCTGTCCCCAGACAAAAATACAGACTAGAAAATAGACTTTTATAAATGATTAAAATGAGTGATAAAGCAGAGCGGTTATAAATAAGAGTTACTCATTATCTTATCTACGTACGACGGACGGCTAATACCTAAGACTTAAACTACAGCAGAGTTAAACATTTTCAGTTAGTGCCGCTCCCCGTGCCAGTAAGAGTTAAGCAGGTCCACCTAGTCTAAAAAATCAATAAAATAAGGCTTTAATTTCCGCAATAAGGCACAACGCCCAGGAAAACGCTCCCCACTAACTAACTTATCTAATAATGCCCCCTCCTCTTCACTAAGCTCCTCTCTCAGGACTCTTAGCTGCTCCCTTATACATACCGACTCCCCAACGTCTAGACTACCACTCGCTAATCGATGCCCAACCTCACTGATTTCTTCATATGGCAGCTTATGAAAACGGCGCTTCAGGGACTCTTGCCCTCTAATCACATCCTTGACGTAGTTATTAAACTTCGTCTTAAAGTACACTAATAACCGCCCCCTATCCTCATATAATGTCGGGTGACTAGCTAAGAGTTGGTATAAGATAATCCGACCCTCCTGTAACCAATCTTCTTGATCCCAAAGTTGAATGTAATATTTCCGCCGACTTTTAAGAATAATAGGTTTAACCTCTTCAAATAACTTCTCTACCATTCTTGTTATTACCGACTCCTTCCTATCCTTTTACTTTTTCTTAAGTATAAAAGCTTCCACTAAAAAAGAACATGACATCCTTGTCATGTTCGAAATGCAGACTACAGACCATCCCTCTAAAACACAGAGGATAAAGAAGTGACATCTCTTAGAAATCTTCAAAGCACAGCAGGATAGGCGCACTTACGCTTCTGCGATCAAATAAAAAAGATTGAAGCAAGCAGTCCTAACAGACGCTGTCTTCAATCTAAGAACCTGAGGCTTGGGTTCTCTTCTTTTTTGCACCCTAGAGGAGTCGAACCTCTAACCGCCTGATTCGTAGTCAGGTACTCTATCCAGTTGAGCTAAGGGTGCTCTTATCTTCCTCTCTATAGTAACCTTTTTTCACTTAAAATGCAAACCTTCTTTCAATTCTGGCTCTATAATATCTGTAGTGGGTAAATCCACTCTGGAGATGATGAGCCTTTTTCATGCAGACAAAAAGTCCCATATGACTTATAATGAAAAGCGACTAAACTCACATTAGAAAGTGTCATATGGAACACCTTAAGAATACCACAGAATTAATCGGAATTAAAGACAAAAATATAGCTTTAGACAACGTTTTTCAACATAAGACGCACATTGAACTCTATGCAAGGCTGGATTATGAGCCTAAAGGGTGTCCGACTTGTGGTGGAAAACAGATAAAATACGACTTCCAAAAGCCGTCGAAAATCCCATTTCTTGACATCAATGGCTTTCCTAGTCTGATCAGGCTTAAAAAACGTCGGTTTCAATGCAAAAGCTGTCGTAAGGTTACTGTTTCTGAAACCAATTTGGTGCGAAAGAACTGCCAAATCTCTGAGCCTCTTAGGCAAAAGGTCGCTCAAGGACTGCTCAACCGTAAAGCGCTGACACACATCGCTCAAAACCTAGCGGTTTCTCCATCAACCGTCCATCGAAAACTCAAGCAGTTCTCCTTCAAGGAAGACTTCTCGCAACTGCCTGAGGTGCTCTCCATTGACGAATTTGCTTATCGAAAGGGGAAACTCGCCTTCATCGCTCAGGATTTTGAAACCAAGAAAATCATCACCATCCTTGATAATCGGACGCAAACAACCCTTCGCAATCATTTCTTTAGGTACTCTAAAAAGGCTAGAAACAGCGTTAAAATCGTTACTGTTGATATGTCTGGTTCTTACATTCCCCTCATCAAAATCCTATTCCCAAAGGCTGAGATTGTCCTTGACCGTTTCCATAGTGTCCAGCACCTGAATCGGGCTTTAAACCAGACCCGCATTCAACTCATGAAACGGTTTGACAAGAAATCCCTTGAATACCGAGCCTTGAAGTACTACTGGAAATTGGTCTTGAAAGATAGTCGAAAACTCTCGCTGCACCGCTTTTATTCAAGAACTTTTAGAGAAACAATCACGCCAAAAGAATGCCTAACCAAAATCTTCCAGCTGGTACCTGAATTAAAGGGCTATTACGACCTTTATCAGCTCCTGCTTTTTCACCTGCAAGAGAAAAATCCTGACCATTTCTTTGGCCTGATAACAGAGGCTTCCTCCAACCTCAATCAAACTTTCAAGACAGCTCTCCATACCCTTGTTCGCTACAAACCATATGTCACTAATGCCATCCAGCTGCCTTATTCGAACGCCAAACTTGAGGCGACAAACAAACTGATCAAAGATATTAAGCGCAATGCCTTTGGTTTTCGGAACTTTGAAAACTTTAAAACAAGAATTCTTATCGCTTTGAACATAGTAAAAGAGAAGACAAACTTTGTCTCCTCTCGTGCTTAGTTATAAGTTATAAGTCACCCACTACAGTTGACAATGAGCCGCTTTTAACTATAACAAAAAAGAAGACTGCTTTCGTCTTCTCTTTTGCCAACAAGTATAAAAAGAAAAGATAAGGTTCCCTCCTAATCTCTCTTCTCTCAACTCCGCCAGTAGGACTCGAACCTACGACATCATGATTAACAGTCATGCGCTACTACCAACTGAGCTATGGCGGATCATGGCTAAGCAACTACCGTATCTAACAGGGGGCAACCCCCAACTACTTCAGGCGTTCTAGGGCTTAACTGCTGTGTTCGGCATGGAAACAGGTGTATCTCCTAGGCTATCGTCACTTAACTGCTTGGG
>NZ_WLZU01000032.1 GCF_009870755.1 Streptococcus halichoeri | reverse complement strand
CATAACTATAGTATAGCATACATTGCCGTTCACAACAATAAATAGAGATAAAAAATCAAAAGAAATACCGCTGTTATCGCAAAAACAACCCCTGCGAAGTCAATTAACTGATAAACTCGGGATTATAGCATTAAAACTAAAAATTGCCTTAAAAATCATTGAAGAAATCTGAACTAAATTGTTCGACGAGTGAGCGCTGATTCTGAATTAGCAAGCGCTCCGCTGACTTTATCACTTTCTTTTTCTGCCACCTAGCTCAACCCCTTGTTAGCTTTGGATTTTTAGTAAGAAAGTTGGCAAGGGCAGTAAAATAAGCTAAATCATGGTATAATAAAGAATAGCTATGCTTTCTATGATTGATTTTCCTAGCCCCGTATCTGGCCTTACTTTCGAGAAAAATAGCTTTGATATTTTCTTCAAGTTCCGCTTCAGAGACTGGTTTAACAGCCTTGTAGTAATAGCTAGAACGAGGAATGTTCAACCAACGACACATGGCTGAAATGCTATAGTTGTCTTTGTTAGCAGTGATTACTTCCCTTTTCGTGCCATAATCACCGCCGCTTGCTTTAGGATATCTAGCTGCATTTCGAGTTCTTTATTACGCTTTCGGAGTTCAATCAGCTCACGCTGCTCATCTGTAAGATTATCAATAGTTTTAAAGGAACCAGTTGTTTTTGCCTGACGTACCCACTTATCGAAGGTTGATGGGGTTAACTCATATTCTTTGATAAGCTCACTTCGTTTTATCCCTGCATTGTGAAGGTCAACGATTTGTTGCTTAAAGTCATCGGTGAAGTGGCGACGTATTTTTCTAGACATAATATTCTCCTATTTTCTTTAGTGTAGAACACTTTATAAGACTGTCTAGTTTAGTGTAACCTATTCACGAATCCTATTTCATTAGCAGCTTTGACAAGACCGAGCGCTGTAGTTCCTTCTTTAGTGGTTTTGGCTAATTCTCTTAAGTGTGCCAAAGAATAGTCTGAACCGTAAAACTTAGCCACAGATGCTAGAGCTGCAACGCCACAGTCTCTGCCATCTATCTGGGGGACAAAAGTACGTTTGTATGATGCCGTTTGTAATAATCCTTTCTGTTTTGTAACACCTTTATTATGCCAGTAAAATAGATAAACTTTGTCCCTATTTCCTAAACAGTCATCGAAACGTCTTGAATGATCATCAAAAGATTACACCAAGACATGTTCTCCTTTCCTGAACGGTCGTCCAATAGACTTGAACGGTAAAAGCATTACCATTCAGGCAAGTTAAACGACTGTTCAGGCAATGAAGGATTATTTTTTCAAAAAAGAGTTATACTAAAGATGTCAAAGTTGCAACGAGATAAACGAAAAATTTAGGAGGTACTCATCATGAATACACAAACAATGAAACAATTTGAAATTATGGATACAGAAATGCTTGCTAGTGTTGAAGGTGGAGGAAAAATTGGTGGAGGTGAGGTTATGACCGCTGCATTTGCAGGCTGTGGATTAGGAGCAGCAGTTGGAGGTTTAGGCGGTTGTATTTTAGGTGCTCAGTATGGCACTGCTATTTGGACAGCTATACGTGTAGCGTAAAGGAAGAAATTATGAAAGAATTAACAGCTATTGAACTTTCTACGATTTATGGTGGAAATAAATTTTGGGGTAATGTTTTCGTTGGTGCAATGGGAGGAGCCGGTACTGGAATAGGTTTATGTACAGCTTCAGGCCCCGCTTATGTAGCATGTGTTGCGGGATTTACCGCTGCTGGAGGAGCAATTGGTGGGTGGAATACATAAATTAAGATTATATAGCATTATATTGCTGATACTCCGTTCTCTCTATTGTTTTAACTTTGTATCACTATCTTTTACAAAAGCTAATTATATTTTGCTCATACAAGTAATTGTTCTATTTGTAGTTGACTATTTATCGCGGAAATACAGTATACGAAGGCACTACAATAAATTTGATTATTTCAATATTTTTAGAAAATTATCAGCAATAGCTATATCTACGTTGGGATTGTTACTTCTTTCGAAACAGGCTATCCTAGCAGTGAATTTAATTGTTATTACTTATATTTCTATGTATCTTTCAATGCAAAATGGCTATCTAGTTTATTTGTACAGAAAAGATATCGGTAAAAATGAATAAAGTAATTGCTGTAATTTAGCCAGTTCATACGAGCTGGCTTTTTATTACTTAAGATTTACAAGAGAATTGACCTTTTGATGCAGTATACAGAAGATGTTCTTATGAAATAATTCAGCTTGATTGTTGTTCAATAACTTATCAATGTAATCGTTTAAGGCATTTCAATGACCATTAAGGGTTTAGTGCATTTTTTGAAGCAGTTTTGATATAAAATAACGGTATCAAAACTAAAGGAGCTTTAAGATGAAAAAGAAATTATTACAATTACTACTATTTAGTACCGCTTTATTGGCAACTTTTGGAGGGCATGCTGCTCTTGCGGAAAATGTCGTGGGAGTGTCATCGACAGATGAAACCACACCATCATTAGTAGAGACAACTCCTTCTGAACCAGTTATCATACCTTCGTCTAACCAATCGGTCAATAGTGAAACTGTAGCAGAAACACCTGGGGCTAATCAGGCAGATAGTAGTGAAACTGTCCAAGAAAAATCAGTAGAAGAAACAACAGCAGAGCAAGAGGCTAATGTTACTGATGCTAAAGAGATAACACCAGAAGACTATGCAGAGAATGTCGCTGATTTTAAAAAGGTAACGATTGATGAGGTTCACCAGGTCTTTACAGAGGATAACCTTGAGCACACAATCTATTTTGGTCGCGGGACATGTTCACATTGTCGTCAATTTTCTCCAGTATTAAAAGAGTTTAATGTTTTAACTGATGGGGGAATATTATAATGTAGATGGCAAGGACTTTGATGATGCGGCTAAAGCATTTTTGTATGACACTGTAGGAATTCCAGGAACGCCGACCGTTCTTTATCTCAAAAAAGGTCAATTAGTTTCAGGCTGGGTTGGAGGCGGCATTACTGCCCAACAACTTTATGATTATCTTTATCTAGGTAAAAATCCTCAGCTAGCAGAAGAAAATCAAACAGGAGAAGAGCAAACAGACACTTCATTGCCCACAGAAAAGAAAGAAAATGACACGGTAGCTACACCATCTTCTGACAATACAAGCCCAAAGGTTGCTACAGAACAAACAATTGTTAAAGAGGAAGCCAAAGATGTGAAGCAATCACTGTCTAGTATCGCAGCTCAAACCCCTCAAGGAACCGTTGCAACTACCTTAAAATCTCAATCCAGCCCACGACCCATTCCCCTAATGAATCAATCAACTGTCACAGAACGTTCTACGACTTTACCTAAAACAGGAGAAAATAGATTTAATCTTATTTCTCTTATAGGTATCGTATTATTTACCAGTGAAGTTTTATATTTTTTAAGTGATTTAATAGCGAAGAAAAAAGATATTTAATTTTCTTATTACCGAAGTATCACTCATAGGATTTTACTAAGATAATATAGTCAATTGTGAGGAATTTATAGCGGTAGTCTCCCTAAGAGAAATTTAAAAGTATCCTATAGGTAATTGAATACTCTCAAAGGTTGGACTATTAAGTAATGATAAGGACTGAATCCTATATTGAACAGGAATCGGTCCTTTTAGTTTTCCTTTGTATTAAATATTGACTCATTTTCATAATAGAGGTCTTCAAACTCGTCATAAAAAAGACTTCATCATATCGTTATCTATCATCTTTTTCATGACGAGTCTCTATTTCGAACTACTTTGTGACGTTTTGTCACAAAAATGAGGGGTTATCAATAGCTTGGTTATACTCATTGTAAGGTTATTTTCAAATTGAAAAACTAATTCTGTCCGTTGACAACTGAATAAACCAAAGTGGGACTTTCTTATTTGTTGAGCAATTTAGTATGATACGCCATGATAGGAGCGAGAAACTATCAGCTATAAAATAGATTGGTTTTCTATCTGCCATGATGACAAATAAAGATAATGATACTTCTGAACATTCAGGCTGCCAGCGACAAAGGACAGCGGGTGAGATGCCCATGATTGATGAAACCAGTCATACCCACTGAAGGACAATAAAATAAAAAGAGAGAAATGAGTATGAAAATTAAATATGTGTCTGTTGATAATAGTATAGCTGAATGGGCAGATAAGAAAGCATTATTAAAGAGATGGGAAGGACTAAATCAATACACACTGAATCGATGGTTAAGTGAAATGCGAGATCAGAAACAGTTTAGAGAATATGTGATTAACCCTACGCATAAATTAGTTTTTTATCAATTTGGAAGGATTTAAAGAGTTTGTAAGATGGAAGCAAGGGGCGGTCAAATGAAGAAAATCGTGGTATAATAGGTATTGTCAATTATTTTATTAAACATAATATAGTTTCGATTTTCTTTTAAGTTATTACAAAGAAGTTTTGATTAGAGTGGAAGAGGAATTGATTGAAACGTGTGAGGAAAAATTTGGTTTTAAATGGACGAAGCATGTAACACCGCACTCTTTTAGACACATGCACATTACTTATCTTCAAAGTGCTGGTATGGAATTGGCTATGAGGGACATTATGGAGCGTGTAGGTCATGCTAATTATGAAACTACATTCGGTTATACTCATAGACAAACTAACTCTCAAGAAAAAGCAGTGAATGCATTAAATAATTTTATTGAAAAAAATCAAATTTCTTTTTCCGCTTTAAAGTCTTGGTCTTGTAAGTATTCTCAATCACTAAATGATTGGATTGAAAATCACTATGAAAGCAAAAAAACGAATTTAAGTTTAGCAGAATTCCGAGATATAATTGGAATAAAAGAAAGCTATCTTCCAAGATATATCAATGTCAATATCCTACCAAAAATATTAAAAGATATTAAGAAATATCATTCAAATTTTGAGATTAAATGTATTCGTGAAGGAAAGCAAAAAATTATTGGGTATGAAATGGTTTGGTGAAATTAGTCTAAATTTGGTGACTTTTTGGTGACCTGATAGAATTGACAGTTTCACCTCCGTCAAAACCTTGCTATGAAAGGAATTTTAACTCTATGGCTACTATTCAGTGGTACCCAGGCCACATGTCCAAGGCTAGAAGGCAGGTCCAGGAAAATTTAAAATATGTTGATTTTGTGACTATCGTGGTGGATGCTCGTTTACCCTGGTCTAGCCAAAATCCTATGTTGACTAAAATTGTGGGTGACAAGCCCAAGCTCTTGATTTTAAATAAGGCTGATTTGGCTGATTCTGTGCGAACCAAAGAATGGTGTCACTATTTTGCAGAACAAGGCTTTATGACCTTAGCCATTAATTCTAAAGAGCAATCCACCGTCAAGAAGGTTACTGATGCTGCTAAGCTGCTTATGACAGACAAGCTTGTTAAATTGCGCGAGCGGGGTATTCAAAAAGAAACCTTACGAACCATGATTATCGGCATTCCAAACGCTGGTAAATCAACGCTCATGAATCGCCTAGCTGGCAAGAAAATTGCTGTAACGGGTAATAAACCGGGCGTTACCAAAGGTCAACAATGGCTTAAGTCAAATAAGGAATTAGAAATTTTGGATACGCCTGGTATTCTTTGGCCTAAATTCGAAGAAGAGAGTGTGGGCCTAAAGCTGGCTTTGACTGGTGCGATTAAGGATCAATTGTTGCCGATGGACGAGGTGACTATCTTTGGGCTTGAGTATTTTCAGCAGCATTATCCAGAGCGTTTATCGAGACGCTTTAAAGGAATCAATCTGGCCTTAGAAGCGCCAGAAATGATTATGACAATGACTGAAAAATTAGGTTTTCGTGATGATTATGATCGCTTCTACCAGTTATTTGTCAAGGAAGTGCGTGATGGTAAGTTAGGAACTTATACGCTGGATGTCTTAGGAGATGTTGATGGCAACGATTAAGGAAATTGAGCAAAGGCTAGCGACCATTGAGACTTTAGATGATTCGCACTGGGCTGATTTTCTGCAGGATAAGCGTGTCGGCGTGCAAAGGGCTATTCGAAAACGGCAAAAAGCCATTGCTGCTAAGCAGGCTGAGACTGCTCGCTTGGAGTTGATGCTGCGCCATGAGCGTGCACTCTACCAGCAAGGTGTTGAGTGGATTGCAGGTATTGATGAAGTCGGGCGGGGCCCCTTGGCTGGTCCGGTTGTGGCAGCGGCAGTTATCTTGCCCAAAGACTGTTCTATTCAAGGACTCAATGATTCTAAGCAAATTCCAAAGCATAAGCATCGTGCTTTTTATCAAGCCATCATGGACCAGGCTTTAGCTGTCGGTTTAGGTCTAAAAGACAATCAGACGATCGATCGGGTCAATATTTATGAAGCAACAAAATTAGCCATGCTAGATGCTGTTGCTCACTTATCCATCCAACCGCAGCATCTTTTGATTGATGCTATGACTTTAGATCTTCCCATACCACAAACTAAACTTATCAAGGGTGATGCTAATTCCTTATCTATAGCGGCAGCTTCAATAGTTGCCAAGGTCGTCAGGGACGAAATAATGGTAAACTACAATGCTATCTACCCGGGCTATGCCTTTGATCAAAATGCCGGTTATGGCACCAGGGCTCACTTGGAGGGGCTTGCGCAACTTGGCCTTACTCCGATTCACCGCCAGAGCTTTGAACCAATTAAGTCGCTGCTTAAGCATGCTACAAAAGGAGAAAGCGATGACTGAAAAAGAGAAGATGTTAGCTGGAGATTTATACGATGCTAGCGATCCCCAATTGCAGGCTGAGCGCCAACAGGCACGCCAGCTGATGCAGCAATTTAATCAGGAACAAGAGGGAGCTAAGCGCAGCGCATTGTTAAAATCATGGTTTGGGGCAACGGGTCAAGTAGTAGATATAGAACCTCCTTTGGCTTGTGATTATGGTAGTAATATTTATATTGGCAACCATTTCTATGCTAATGTCAACCAAACGTTTTTAGATGTTTGTGAGATTCGTATTGGTGATTATTGTCTGTTTGGCCCTAACTGTCAGCTCTTAACCCCACTTCATCCCCTTGATCCGATTGAGCGGCGGTCTGGTGTAGAGTATGGGGCTCCTATCTCAATTGGCAATAATGTCTGGTTAGGTGGTGGGGTGACAATCTTACCAGGAGTTACTTTAGGCGATAATGTTGTCGTTGGAGCTGGCAGTGTGGTGACCAAATCCTTTTCAGAAAATCTAGTGATTGCTGGTAATCCAGCACGAGTCATTAAAAGTATCGGGAATAAGAAATCTCAGTAATAGAGAGACTTAGGACAAGCACCCTGAGTTTCTTTTGGTCTAACCTATTGAAAGTTTCGCTTAAAATATTGTCGCGCAAGCGGACTTTAAATAGAGGTTACTTAGTCAACCTTTATGGTTTTATTAAATAATGTAGTGACAACACTATTGTTTTTGGGGAAGAAGTGACCATATTCAAATTGAAAAAATGTTTTATTTGTTTTGACTGATTTGCTTCAGTCTTTTTTGCTTTTTTTGAAAACAAACATGCTTATAAAAATTGCTGGAGTACATTGATAGATTCTCTATTGCTTAAAGCTGCAAAGTTGCTTTTATGAGTTGAACAGCTTTGTTACCTTTTGTTTTTTTCTTTTTTGCCTTAGGGTTACAACACTGAGGCTCGTTTTTAATTAACTTTTGAGTATTTTCTGGAATTCAAAGGATTTTTAAATCAAAAATATGAGATGATAGCAATGTACTCAATTTTTTTGAGTATAAACAAGACCTATAAGGAGGCAGTAATGAAACAGTATTTAACTGTTCCGGTGCTGGGAGCAGTATTGTTTGTATTAACTCTCTCTTCTTTGGTTATTGGCGTTAAGTCAATACCAATAGATCAGTTGGGACACTTGTCGGAGTCTCAACTACATATTCTGTTAAGTAGTCGCCTACCAAGAACTATAAGTCTTATTGTGGCAGGAGCTGGCTTGTCTATATGTGGCTTACTCATGCAACAATTAACACAGAATCGCTTTGTCTCACCTACAACGGCTGGCACAATGGAGTGGGCAAAGTTAGGCATTGTGTTAACCTTGATTTTTTTCAAGGCGCATCTTTGATTGTTCAGTTAGCCTTTGCGATTTTGTTTACCATTCTTGGGACTTTATTTTTATTTTAATTTTAAAAGCGATTACATTCCAAGGTCAAGCCTTTATTCCTTTGATTGGATTATTGCTTGGTCAAGTAGTAGGGGCATTTACTTTGTTTTTGGAATCGTGGTTTCAGGTGCTGCAGTCTGTGACGAGTTGGTTGCAAGGAAATTTTGCCTTAGTGACTAGCCATCGCTATGAACTCTTATTTCTTGCGGTGCCCTGCTTAATCGCTATTTATGTTTTTTCCTATCATTTCACAATTGTGGGGTTAGGGGAGACTTTTGCTCATAATTTAGGGATAGCTTATCAACGAGTGATTCTTTTTGGGCTTATTTTAGTAGCTATTGTGACGGCCACAATTGTGATTATTGTAGGTAGCATTCCTTTTTTGGGATTAATTGTTCCCAATGTTATTCGTTTAAGTAAAGGAGATTATTTGGCTAGTCATTTAGGATTAACTGCCTTGTTAGGAGCTGTTACCCTGATGTTTTGTGATTTTGTTGGTCGCTTGATTATTTTCCCCTATGACATTCCTATTGGTTTGACCTTGGGAGTTTTAGGCAGTCTCTTTTTCTTGCGCCTGATGACTCAAAGCGAGGTTAGTAGGGGATGAAATTGCAGCTTGAAAAGCAAAAAATACTTGGTCTTGGCATAATCTTACTTACGCTAACCTTAGTTTTCTTTTTGTATGGTCTTCCGCTAGGAGCCAATCGTTTTTTACTGCTTTATTACTTAAAAACACGCTATCTTAAATTTGTAGCACTCCTTTTAATTGGCATTTGTATCGGCACGTCCTCTTTGATTTTTCAAACGATTACTGCTAATAGACTTTTAACCCCGGCTATTGTTGGTTTGGATAGTTTATTTATTTTTATTCAGACGTTGCAAATGGCAATCCTAGGTAGCCAAAAACTCTTAACCACTGGGCCCTTATCACTTTTTGTATGCTCCTTAGTGGCGATGTTGTTCTTTGCCTGTGTCCTATTTGGTTCTTTTTTCAAGGAGCAACACCTTTCCCTATATTTTGTTTTGCTTGTTGGTCTTATTTTTAATACCTTATTTACATCACTGGCAAAATTTATTCAGGTCATTATGGATCCAAATGAGTTTTTGGTTTTGCAAAGTCACTTGTTTACGAGTTTTAATGCCCTTAATGCTTCTATAATGGGACTGGCTTGGGTATTGGTTGGTATAAGTTTTTTGCTCAATTATCGTCTCTTTGCTCAATTAGATGTCTTGTTATTAGGAAGCGAGCAGGCTAAATCCTTAGGAGTTGCTTATGATCGCTTGGTGAGACAAGCATTCTTATGGGTTGCGCTTTTGGTGGCAATCGCTACCGCTTTGGTAGGGCCGATCACTTTTTTAGGTTTGGTAGTTGTTCATCTCACCTATCAAATGTTTCCTAACTACCGCCATACTATCCGGGTACCAATGGCAATCCTTATTTGTATCATAGCTTTGCTGATCGGACAAATAAGTGTTCAATACGTCTTAAAGCTTGCAGTACCCCTACCTGTTTTACTTAATTTCCTAGGTGGGAGTTACTTCATTATCTGTCTTATTAAGGAGAATAAGCGGTGATTGAAACCTTTAATTTAACCAAATCTTACGGAACAAAAACAGTACTCAAAAATATTACAACTGTCATTCCAAAAGGCCAAGTGACTGCTATTGTGGGACCAAATGGCTCGGGCCAAAGCACTTTTTTAGCCTGTATAAGCCGCTTGCAAAAGGCTGAGCAAGGAGAGATTTATCTGGATGGAAAATCTCTCGCTGAGTTTTCTGCGCAAGCATTTGCTAAAAAACTCGCCATTTTACGGCAAGCCAATCATCTCAATCTCACAATAACTGTTGAAGAATTAGTAGTTTTTGGACGTTTTCCACATTCTCGAGGAAAATTAAGCACAGCTGATCAAGCGAAGATTAATCAAAGTTTGACTGATATGTCCTTAGCAGATTTAAAAACGACTTATATTTCGCATTTAAGTGGAGGACAATTGCAAAGAGCTCTGATTGCCATGACCATGGCTCAAGACACAGATTATCTCTTGTTGGATGAGCCCTTAAATAATTTAGATTTAAAGCATGCCATCGATATTATGACAATACTACAAGGATATGCCCAAAAAAATGGCAAAACAGTAGTAGTTGTTATTCATGACATCAATTTTGCCTCAATCTACGCCGACACTATCATCGCTTTTAAAGAAGGTTTGATCCATGCACAAGGTCAAACAAAAGACATTATGACGGAGACGACTCTATCAGAATTATTCGAATTGCCAATCCGAATTGAAACAATAAATGGCAAACGCGTCAGCATTTTTCATTAAAGAGCACTTAGGGCAGGTTTGTTCAGCACCACAGACTAATTGCCAAGTGCAAACTACAGATATTGGAGTATTTCCTATGAGCAAAAAAAAGTTTTCTTGCTTTTGTCGCATTTTTAGCATTGCTATTTTCCTACCAGACTAGTTTAGCGAGTGAAAAGAGCAAAACAGTTACCATTCAAAATAATTATACGGCCTATCTGAAAAAGGAAAAACGAGGGTAGCCTGATAATCAAAAAGCCATTACAGAGCAACTGAAGGTTCCCTATAAACCCAAAAAGGTTATCGTTTTTGATATGGGAGCTTTAGATACGTTGACTGCACTAGGTGTGGAAAAATCAGTTGCTGGTATTCCTAAGGGCCAAAACGCCGTTAATCTTTTGCCTGATAATCTAAAGAAAATCTATCAAAAAGATGCCTTTCAAAATGTTGGTAGTCTATTTGAACCTAATTTTGAAACGATTGCAAGCATTCAACCAGAAATTATCTTCCTTGGCGCACGGATGGCTTCAGTCGATAATTTGACAAAATTAAAAGAAGCTGCTCCTAAAGCGGCAATTGTCTATGGTGGTATTGATGCTAAAAAGCCATTTGATCAAGCAGTTGAAGAGCGTTTGGAGATGTTTGGTCGGATTTATGGGAAAAAGAAGAAGGCAAAAGCTTACCAAAAGAAACTGACACTTTCCTTAAAACGTCTTAAGAAAAGTGTAAAGGCTAAGAAAAACCCAACGGCCTTGTTTGTTATGGCAAATAGCGCAGAGCTCTTGACACAGTCGCCTGCTGGCCGTTTTGGCTGGATTTACCAGGTAGCTGGTTTTGTTCCTGTCAATAAAGAAGAAAAGCTAAGCTAAGCACCCATGGCTCACCCGTTTCATATGAATATATTTCTGAAAAGAATCCTGATTATTTATTTGTGCTTGATCGCGGAGCGACCCTCGGGCAAGCAGCCTCGGCAAAGAAATTGTTAGCAAATGATGTTATCAAAGAAAGCAAAGCCGTTAAACTAAAGCATGTTCATGAAGTTGATGGACGCGATTGGTATATTAATGCAGGTGGTATTCGAGTAACGTTACGGATGATTGCAGACCTTCAAGATTTCCTTGATAAAAATTAAAGCTAAGAAACTGAACTTTCAGTTTCTTTTTTCGAATAAGTAAGTTGGAGGAAGATTGATGAATAATTTTGAACTCTTTAAATTAAAGGCTGCTGGATTGAAAAATCAGCAGATTTTAAACATCATTGCTTATCGAAAAAAACATAAAACACCTTTATCTGTTCGTAATATGGCTGTGGTTGCCCAATGTCAAGATCCTATCATCTTTATTGAAAACTATAAAGGGCTTGAACTGACAAGCTTACGCCGGTCCTTTTTGAAATATCCAAGTTTTTCTATCCTTGATGATTGTTATCCTCTAGCCTTGCGTGAAATTTATCAACCTCCGGTTTTACTCTTTTATCAAGGGAATCTTCAATTATTGGAAAAACCTAAATTAGGAGTTGTAGGGTCACGTAAAGCTTCAGAAGAAGGCATTAAGGCTACTGCTAAATTAGTTGGTGAGGTGGCTAACCGTTTAGTTATTGTAAGTGGACTTGCACGAGGTATTGATACGCAGGCTCATTTAGCTAGCATTCGACATAAAGGACAAACAATTGGCGTCATTGGTTGCGGCTTTGATCATTATTATCCAAAAGAAAACCGTCGCTTGCAATCTTATCTTGCATCCCATCACTTAGTTTTGACGGAATATGCACCAGATGAGCCGCCGCTGGCTTATCATTTTCCAGAGCGTAACCGGATTATTGCCGGTCTATCTAGAGGTGTATTAGTAGTAGAAGCCAAGTATCGGTCAGGCAGTCTCATCACGTGCCAGCAAGCCTTGGATGAAGGACGAGATGTATTTGCGGTTCCGGGTAATATTTTAACCGGTTATTCCGAAGGATGCCATCAGCTAATAAAAGATGGGGCAAAGTGCGTAACGACGGGCTTAGACATACTTTCTGAGGTCTTTTAGTTAGCAACTTTCTTCCTATATGATATTTTTTTATTGACAGTTATGAAAAAATGGTTTATTATTCTAGAAGCTTTAAGCAAAATGTAATAGGAAGTGTATCTGATTGGTTACAACAAAAACAAGGAAGACTAAAACAACCGCAAAAAAAGCAACCGCAAAGAAGAAAAGTACCACTACAAAGAAAAATTTAGTTATCGTTGAATCGCCTGCTAAGGCAAAAACAATTGAAAAGTATTTAGGACGACAGTATAAGGTTGTAGCTTCTGTTGGACATATTCGTGATCTAAAAAAATCATCAATGTCAATTGACTTTGAGGATAATTATAAGCCAGAATATATCAACATTCGAGGTAAAGGACCACTAATCAATTCTTTAAAAAAAGAAGCTAAAAATGCTAAAAAAGTATATCTTGCCAGTGACCCGGACCGAGAAGGTGAAGCGATTTCTTGGCACCTATCACATATTTTGGGATTAGCAGAAGATGATGATAATCGGGTTGTTTTCAATGAGATTACAAAAGATGCAGTAAAAAATGCTTTTAAAGAGCCACGCAAAATTGATATGGATTTAGTGGATTCGCAACAAGCCAGGCGCGTGCTGGATCGAATTGTTGGTTACTCCATATCACCAATCCTATGGAAAAAAGTAAAAAAAGGCTTATCAGCTGGTCGTGTCCAATCCGTAGCTCTCAAGCTCATTATAGATCGTGAAAATGAGATTAAAGCCTTTAAACCAGAAGAATATTGGACAATTGATGGTCAGTTTAAAAAAGGCAATAAGAAGTTTCAAGCTAATTTCTATGGAGTTGACGGAAAAAAACAAAAATTAACCTCCAATGATGAGGTTAAAGCTATTTTAAGTCGGCTGCATTCAGACATATTTGATGTCACTTCTGTTGAGAAAAAAGAACGTCGGCGCAATGCACCCCTGCCTTATACAACTTCGTCACTACAACAGGATGCTGCTAACAAAATTAATTTTCGAACACGAAAAACGATGATGGTTGCTCAGCAATTATACGAAGGTATCAGCTTAGGAAACAATGGGACACAAGGTTTGATAACCTATATGCGTACCGATTCTACTCGGATTAGCCCAGTCGCCCAAAATGAGGCTGCCGCCTTTATTAATGAGCGGTTTGGTGAACAATACTCTAGGCATAGCAATCGCGTTAAAAATTCTAACAGTGCTCAAGATGCCCATGAAGCGATTCGTCCCTCAAGTGTTAAGCTTACACCAGATGCTATTGCTAGGTATTTAAACAAAGATCAACTAAAGCTCTATACCCTTATTTGGAATCGCTTTGTTGCAAGTCAGATGACAGCAGCTGTTTTTGATACAGTCAAAGTTACCCTCGAGCAAAATAAAGTTATGTTTGTGGCTAATGGCAGCCAAATTAAATTTAACGGTTATATGGCCGTTTACAATGATTCCGATAAAAACAAGGTTCTGCCTGAAATGGCTGTTGGCGATGAGGTCAAAAAAATTCTGACCACACCAGAGCAGCACTTTACTCAGCCACCAGCACGCTTTTCTGAAGCAAGTCTCATAAAAACACTAGAAGAAAATGGTGTCGGACGGCCGTCTACTTATGCACCAACACTAGAAGTTATTCAAAAACGTTACTATGTGAAGTTGGCTGCTAAGCGGTTTGAACCCACGGAGTTGGGTGAAATTGTGAATAAACTGATCACCGAATTTTTTCCAAATATTGTTGATGTCACTTTTACAGCAGAGATGGAAGCCCAACTTGATCAGGTAGAACTTGGTAAAGTGAAGTGGCAAGAAATTATTGATCAATTCTATCAACCATTTACCAAGGAATTGTCCGTAGCCGAAGAAGAAATGGAAAAAATAACCATCAAAGATGAGCCAGCAGGTTTTGACTGTGATGTCTGTGGTCATCCAATGGTTATTAAACTTGGTCGTTATGGTAAATTTTATGCTTGTAGTAATTTTCCCGAGTGCCATAATACCAAAGCCATTACAAAGGAAATCGGGGTAACCTGTCCGCTATGCCATAAGGGACAAGTTATTGAGCGTAAGACAAAACGAAATCGTATTTTTTATGGTTGTGATCGCTATCCAGAATGTGAATTCACCTCATGGGATCTTCCAGTAGGGCGCAACTGTCCAAAATCTGGAGACTATTTAGTGGAAAAGAAAATTCGCGGTGGCGGCAAGCAGGTTGTTTGTAGTAATGAAGCTTGTGATTATCAGGAGGCTAAGATTAAGTAAAACCTCTCACCTCATTACAGCAACATGGAGTAAAAACATTACAAGCAAACGATTTATCTGCAAAGTCGCCATCATCCAAGTCACCCAGATTGAAGAAGGACTTTTTAAGGGTAATTCTTCAATCTTTTTGATTAGTAAACTGAAGATCTAATAGCAGCAGTCTTAGCTTTTGAAAGTTGCCAGCTGTCAACTATTCACATGCAAAAAAGTAGTCATTGTTCCCTTTAAGATTAGTTGAGAAGTAAACCCATTTTGTCCGCCTGAGTAAGCTCAAACTAACTTGCTTAGTGAGTCAATGAAATGAATTGATTGGATCGTTCTTGGCCAGTTTTAGAAAATGCTCCGCAGAGGTTAATAAATCTATCTTATCTAAAGTAGACCACTGAAAAAGTCTGTTATAAAGGACTTCAAAGGTTTTGTCTGTTATAACGGCCTTTCACGATTTTATCTGTTATAATAGACTTTTCTTGATTTGTCTGTTATAATGGACTTTGTGAGGTAGAGATTATGTTTATTGCTCTTATTGCAGATATTGTCGCTTCGAAGCAGTTGGCCAACCGACAGCAGTTTCAAGCAGCTCTTATCCAAACCTTAGAAAGACTTAATAAGGATTACACCCAGTGGTTGGTGTCACCTTTTACTGTGACATTAGGGGATGAATTTCAGGCTCTTTTTGTGCGAGAAGTTCCCATTTTTGAGATTATTGACCAATTAAACCGATATTTAGCCCCCGTTACCATACGTTATGGCATTGGCGTTGGCGACATTTTAACCACCATTAATAGTAGCATCAGTCTGGGTGCCGATGGTCCAGCATACTGGCACGCGCGACGCGCCATTCAATATATCCACCAAAAAAACGACTATGGCAACACACAAGTACGTATCAGTGGAGAGGAAAAGGACGTTTATGAGACCATCAACACCTTGCTTGCAGCTGGTGAGGCCATTAAGTCCAACTGGCGATCTAGTCAAGAAGAACTCTTAGTGCAACTGCTGGAGCATAAGGACTATAGTGAACATTTTAATCAACAGGATTTAGGTCGAGCCTTACATTTACAGCCTAGCGCCTTATCCAAACGCCTAAAAAGTAGTAATTTAAAAGTCTATCTTAGAACTCGCCATCAAGCCCAAAACCTAATTCCAAAAGGAGTGGACCCATAACGATTAGTATTTCGCAGTATTTGGGGACACATCCCCTGCTAACATGTTATTTCATTTGTCATTTTCTTTCTGATTTTCAATGGCAAAGCCAACACCTTGCTGATAAAAAGGGCACTCAGTTAGCGGCTCTGGGCAAGCACATCCTTATTGTCGCCTTACCATTGGTAGCTCTAAGCCTCTGGCAGCCCCAGACTTGGCTGATCACTCTGCTTATTATAATAAGTCATGGTCTCATTGATTTTAGTAAGCCAAGAGTGATGCAGTGGGCAAAGCTCTCACCAAGGCTAGCTTTTACCATTGATCAGGGCTTACATTTAGCGATTATTATCTTCCTAAGCTCTTATTTGCGGGAAATAAGTAGTCGCCCTATGATTTTCCAATTGTATTTGCTTAACCTGATTTTGTTTCTGGTGCTTATCACCAAGCCGACCAATATCGCTTTTAAGATCTGGTTTGATAAGTATCAACCCCTTCATTACACTAGGGAAGAAACGATTGCTGGGGCTGGTGCGACGATTGGTAATCTTGAGCGAATGATGATTGGAATCTGCCTATTTTTAGGGCAATATGCCACTATAGGGCTGGTTTTTACGGCAAAATCAATTGCCCGATACAATAAAATTTCAGAGAACCCTTCCTTTGCAGAATATTATTTAATTGGTTCTTTGTTTAGTATGCTAGGCGTCTTTTTTGCAGCCTGTGTAACTTTGATATAACATAACTATATTTATGTAAAAAAACATCTGTGCACAGCCTTCGCAAATTTCTGCTATAATAACACTATCTAAAATAGAAAGATTTGAGGGAGTTAGATTTTATCTGTTGTTTGACAGTTGTTTAACTCCCAAAGAGGTATTAGTTCATGTCTCAATCTTACATTAATGTTATTGGTGCCGGTTTGGCTGGTTCTGAAGCAGCCTACCAAATCGCCAAACGTGGCATTCCAGTTAAACTTTATGAAATGCGCGGAGTCAAAGCAACTCCTCAGCATAAAACAACGCAGTTTGCAGAATTGGTCTGCTCTAATTCTTTTCGTGGTGATTCTTTGACCAATGCTGTTGGCCTGCTCAAAGAAGAAATGCGTCGTCTTGATTCCATTATTATGCGAAATGGTGAGGCTCACCGCGTACCTGCTGGAGGCGCTATGGCTGTTGACCGAGAAGGTTACTCCCAAGGTGTAACAGCAGAATTGACGAATCATCCCTTAATCACGATTGTGCGTGAGGAAATAACTGAAATTCCAGATGATGCTATTACTGTGATTGCTACTGGTCCATTAACTAGCGATAGCTTAGCAGCCAAGATCCACGCACTTAATGGCAATGAGGGTTTTTATTTCTACGATGCGGCAGCGCCGATTGTTGATAAAAGTACCATTGATATGGATAAAGTTTACCTTAAGTCTCGTTACGATAAGGGCGAAGCGGCTTATTTAAACTGTCCTATGACCAAGGAAGAATTTATGGCTTTTCATGATGCCTTGACGTCAGCTGAGGAAGCCCCGCTGAATGCTTTTGAAAAGGAAAAATATTTTGAAGGTTGCATGCCCATTGAAGTTATGGCTAAACGTGGGATTAAAACGATGCTTTATGGTCCAATGAAGCCGGTTGGTTTAGAGTATCCAGATGATTATCGTGGGCCTCGTGATGGTGACTTTAAAACACCCTATGCGGTAGTCCAATTACGCCAAGATAATGCTGCAGGTTCTCTATATAATATGGTTGGTTTTCAGACCCATCTAAAATGGGGTGAACAAAAACGAGTGTTTCGTATGATTCCCGGACTAGAAAATGCAGAGTTTGTGCGTTATGGTGTTATGCATCGCAATTCTTATATGGATTCGCCAAATTTATTGACACCAACGTTTGCTAGTCGGCAAAATCCTAACCTGTTCTTTGCCGGGCAAATGACAGGGGTAGAAGGTTATGTCGAGTCAGCAGCCAGTGGTTTAGTAGCTGGTATCAATGCAGCGCGTCGTTTTAAGCATGAAAGCGAGATTGTTTTTCCTGAAACAACAGCAATTGGAGCTTTGCCGCACTATATTACGCATACTGATAGTAAGCATTTCCAGCCAATGAATGTTAATTTTGGCATCATTAAAGCGCTGGAAGGACCACGCATTCGTGATAAGAAGGAACGCTATGAGGCTATTGCTGAGCGTGCTTTGAATGATTTAGAAGCCTATCGGGCTTATTAATATAAGAAGAAAGGTTCTGAATAAGAACCTTTCTCAGATTGAAGACAAACTGGTCTAAACCTCCAGTTTGTCTTTTCTTTTACTTTCATTATGCTGATTGGAATAACTTTGACAAATTTCAGGCAAACTAAAAAGGCTATCCTAGCCATTATCTTAC
>NZ_WLZU01000031.1 GCF_009870755.1 Streptococcus halichoeri | reverse complement strand
ATATTCAAAAGTTAGGGAAAAACTGCATACACAACACGATTTACAACTTAAAAAAGCTTCAATAACGTTGATTTGACAGCGTTTATAGAGATTTTTTTATTTTTTAACTGATAAACTCGGGATTATAGCATTCCTCCTCCACAAAATAAACCTGAGGGCTCTGGCTAAGGGTGCTTTAGAAAATCGCTTTGCTTGTGACTTTTTTTGACAGCCTTAAAGGTCACTATCAGCCCACTGTTACTAACTCTTTTAGTTAACAAATAGCCGGCTTTTTGATAGACTAAGGCTATGGCAATTATCAAAACAGTAAATACTATCGCTAGTGAAAACACTTATTACATAAGCAATGAACAAGCTCTGCTTCTTGTTGATCCAGGTAGCAATGGCGCTGATATTATTAAGCAGATTCGACGCTTCCAGCAACCATTAGTGGCTATCTTATTGACCCACACCCATTATGACCATATCATGAGTTTGGATTTGGTGCGCGAAACCTTTAACTTTCCACCTGTCTATGTCGCTAAAAAGGAAGCTGACTGGCTCTTAAGTCCTAAGGATAATTTATCTGGTCTTATACGACATGCTAAACTACCGGATATTGCGACCCGACCTGCTGAAGAACATTTTCAATTTAAGAAGCCTTATCACTTACATGGCTTTACCTTTACGGTGGTAGAGACGCCTGGTCACTCCATTGGTGGGGTTTCCATCATCTTCCCCCAGGACCAAATCGTTCTGACCGGGGATGCCCTGTTTCGAGAAAGTATCGGGCGCACCGATTTGCCAACTGGCAATTATGCGCAGCTACTGCAATCCATCAAAGAAGAGCTACTAACTCTACCCAATCATTATCAGGTCTATCCAGGCCACGGCGCACCAACTACTATTGCTCATGAGAAAATGGCTAATGCCTTTTTACACTAAGCACAGGCTGGTTACCATTCGTCCTGCGCTGACTCCGCTAAACGTTACATAATGCTTTTACCAGTCTGCACCCTTCACTGATGAGGAAAACTCAGTCTTTCTTTTG
Source organism: Streptococcus halichoeri (assembly GCF_009870755.1). Taxonomy (GTDB): domain Bacteria; phylum Bacillota; class Bacilli; order Lactobacillales; family Streptococcaceae; genus Streptococcus; species Streptococcus halichoeri. The sequence continues at coordinate 17,403 of NZ_WLZU01000031.1, read as the reverse complement.
AAAGGCATGGACACCACATTCGTGGCCTGGCCTTGATGTGCTGATTTTCCCAGGTTACCTATCAACCAACCAGTCTTTAACAAGTAAGGCTGGTTTTTCTATGGCAGATAGAAGTGATGCTGTGCTATTTACCCGAAAAAAAAGAAGTTGGAGCAAAAGCCAACTTCCGGTCTTTGATTAAAATTTAAGGTAACGCCGCATTGACAGCACCGAGCCCATTGAGCCAATGAGGATGCCAACCACAAAGAGGGCGGCAATCAGCTGATAAGCAAAATTATGGAAAGGGTACATGGAAAGTCCATTGACTTGAAGAGCCGGCATAAACTGACGGTAAGCATATTGATAGAGGTAAAATACTATGAGCGAAGGTAGGATGGCTCCTAAAAAGCCGACCCAAGCTCCTTCAAAGAAGAAGGGGCCACGAATGTAGGAATTTTTTGCCCCAACCAGCCGCATAATCTCAATGTCACGTTGACGAGACATAATGGTGATGCGAATGGTATTAGAGATGAGAAAAATCGCAATAAGCAATAAGACAAAAGTCCCAGCCAAGCCCCAGGTTTTAATAAAGTTAGAAAACTTGAACAGCTTATCTGAATTTATCCCCCCGTAATCAACCTCATCAACACCGCTCAAGGTCTTGATTTTGCGGCTCAAGCTTTTGACTTGAGAAGGTTTGTCAGTCTCTACGACATAAATATCTTGTAAGGGGTTGGTATCTTTGTCATACAATTTCCAGACGTCACCCATGGTGTCTTGGAGTTTTTTGAGTTGTTCATCTTTGCTAGAAAACTTAATGTGTCTGACACCTGTTAAACCAGCAATTTGGTCATAAACCTTATGATAGTTCTTGTTGGCTATTTCCTTGCCAGAAGCATCTTTGACAACCTTGGCAGCATCTGTTGAGTCAACTTGGAGATAAGTATTAATTTGGATATTATTTTCAACACCTGAGGCCACTCGTTGGATGTTTAATAGCGTCGCTGCAAAAATGCCAACTAAGGTTAAAGTAATCGTAATTGAGCTAACAGCCGCTAAGGTCATCCAGAAATTACGTTTGAGGCTTTTAATGGATTCCCATATATGACGGAAAAAATATCTAATCATCGTATCCGTACTCTCCTTCCTCTTCATCACGAATAATTCGACCATCTTCAATTGCGATTACGCGGTGACGAAGTGTATTGACGATATGGCTATTATGAGTGGCCATCAAAATTGTTGTTCCTTGAAGATTAATGCGTTCTAAGGTCTGCATAACTTCCCAAGATATTTCTGGGTCCAAGTTACCCGTTGGCTCATCTGCTATTAACAATTTGGGATTGTTCACAATTGCCCGCGCAATAGCAACCCGCTGTTGTTCCCCACCAGAAAGTTGGCTCGGAAAGGACCGCATCTTGTGCTTTAAACCAACCAACTCTAGCACCTCTGGTACCCTTTTTTTGATGTTGCGTCGTTTTTCACCGATAACTTCCATGGCATAGGCGACATTTTCATAAACCGTTTTTTTGGGCAAGAGTTTATAATCTTGGAAAACAACACCAATATGGCGACGTAGTAAAGGAACTTTCTTGCCTTTTAGCCTAGTCAAATCAAACTCCCCGACATAGAGAGAGCCACTGCTTACTTTTTCTTCTCGGTACAGAAGCTTAATAAAGGTCGACTTACCTGCTCCAGAGGGACCAACTAGGTAGACAAATTCCCCTTGATGAACCGAGACGTCAATATGTCTTAAGGCTGTGGTTGAGCGATGGTATTTCTTAGAAACACCCTTCATTTCAATTAATGCCATTTTACTCTTCTTTCTTTATTTACTAGTTACACTTAGTCGTCTGACATTCGCCATTTCAAGTAAGCATCAATAAAGCCATCAAGCTCACCATCCATGACCTTATCAACTTGGGCCACTTCATAATTGGTGCGGTGATCTTTGACCATGGTATATGGCGTAAACACATAGGAACGAATCTGACTGCCCCAAGTGATTTCTTTTTTATCACCTTTTAGCGCGCTGACCTCAGCTGCTTTTTTTTCTTGTTCCATTTGGTAAAGCTTTGATTGCAACATTTTCATCGCTCGATCACGGTTTCCATATTGTGTACGGTCAACCGTAGAGGCAACGACAATACCTGTTGGAATATGAGTGAGGCGGACCCCTGTTGAAACCTTATTGACATTTTGTCCACCAGCACCGCCTGAACGAAAGGTATCCATTTTAATATCATCTTCACGAATGTCAATCTCAATGGTATCATCCAGTTCTGGCATGACCTCTACTGAGGTAAAGGAGGTGTGCCGCCGCTTAGCAGAATCAAAAGGGGAAATACGTACCAAGCGATGGACGCCCATTTCGGATTTTAAAAGTCCATACGCATTGGGGCCTTGAAAGGACAGGGTAACTGACTTAATACCAGCCTCATCACCTGCTTGGTAATCAAGCGTTTCAACCTTGAAACCTTTGGCATTTCCAAAACGCACATACATCCGAAACAGCATGTCGGCCCAATCTTGCGCCTCGGTGCCGCCAGAGCCTGGATGAATCTCCAATATGGCATTATTGTGATCGTAGGGCTCGGACAAGAGCAGGGTCATTTCGTAGTGGGTCAAAATCTTGGCCAACTCTGCTAGGCTAGCTTGCAACTCGTCTTTGACAGACTCATCTTCATCTAGCATTTCCAGATACAATTCGGTCTCCTCAGAGCGTTCTTGCATGTTATGATAGGTGTCAAATTTCAGTTTTAGGGCATTTAATTCTTGTGATGTTTTTTGCGCCGTAGTGCTGTCATTCCAAAAATCTGGCTCTGTCATTTTGTTTTCCAACAAAGCGATGTCTTCTTCTAGACGATCTAAGTCAAAGAGACCTCCTAAAGCCGGCTAGCTTTTCTTTATTTTCTGCAATTTGTTGACGCATTTCTGCAACTTCCATGGTCTACCTCGTTTTATTCCATAATCTTACTTATTTTATCACATGGTCTTTTGATTTGCTATTTTTTCTAGGATGAGCCTTCCTTCTTGTTCTTTTATTTGCGTGAAAAATTGCTGGCGCAGCAAGAGTAACGGGGCAAGAGCCCTTCATGTCAAGCCAGCAGCAAACCCACCAAAGAACCACATTACTATGATAATGGAAAACTATAAAGACTGCAAGACTAAGCTGTTACGAAATGTAACAGAAATTAAAGCCTGATAACAGCCACAATTTCGCCTAGAAAATTAAAAGTTGTAATCATTAAAATTGGTCGTAATGATGATAAAGATAAGATAATTCCTCAATCTGAGCTTGAAGCTCTTTCCCATTATCTGTTTCTTTAACAAGAGTGCGATTAGGTACTTCTTCGATTAGTCGTTTAATAAATATAATATCACCCTGGCCTGCTAAAACAGCATCTACAGAAATAAAGGGCTTATGGGCCACGATTTCAAGACCATAGCTGTTAGAAATTAGAGTATAACCGGCAATCCCCGTTTTTTGCTGATAACCCTTGGCTAAGCCTCCATCAATGATGAGCATCTTACCTTCTGCATGGATAGGTTTTTCTCCTTTTTTCTCTTTGACAGGGGTGTGCCCATTAACAATATGAGCCGTTTCATTTAAGCCAAACTGCCTCAGAATGTGAAGGCAGACTGACTTTTGAGATCGTAACTGATAGTAAGCATTCTTGATTTCTTTATGACTAACTTTATCTTGAATATAGTAGCGTTCAAAGGTAGTCATACGATTTTTACCAAACAAAGATGAGCCCGGACCACACCAAAGATACCAAAATAAGTCAGTATTAAAATCAGTATGCTGGTGAGGTTGGTCGTACGCTGCTCGTACACGACGCTCAAAGAAATCCAGCAAAGCTTTGCCAGACAAGGCTTGACCTGCCAAATGAACGGTTTTAAAAGCACCATTTTCTTCCATGGGAATACAGCCATGATAAAGCAAATGATTATTGCTCACATGATAAATAGCCCCCTTATCCATTAAAAAGGCAATGTGCTCTTTAAGACGCAAAGAAGATTGAAAACAAAGTAACAAGTGCTCAAGCAGCAACTGCTCATTTTTGGTTAACTGTGCTGGGGTGGTCCAATCCAACTGATCAAAGGGAAAAGCTGTTAAAGAATATACCTTGCCTTCAATGGTAACCGTCTGCTTTTGGCGATCAATCTGATCAAATAACAAGGCAGCATCCATCTCAAATTCTGGCCGCCTAGCTACCAATTGGTGTTCTAATTTAAATTGCAAGAAAGCAGCTGCTTGTTGCAACTTATTTAGCATCACACGTTTTTCTTCGGTAATGGCGACACCATCTAAAATGGGATCAAAAACTGGCTCAGCAGTGAAGTGCTGTTGACTATAGTCAATCAAACCACGTAAATTAATTCCATAACGGTCTTCAAGCAAGGCCAGGCTATTGTAACGCGCAGCAATGCGAATCACATTAATCATACAAATATAAGAACCAGACATAGCCCCAATCCAGGTAATATCATGATTTCCCCATTGAATATCGATTTTCGAAAACTCTTGCAAGCGATCGATAATCAAATCTGGAAAAGCTCCTCGATCATAAATATCACCAACCACATGCAAATGATCAATAGACAAGGTCTGGATTAAGGTAACAAAGGCACTAAACAAAGCTGGAAGCTGGCCTAATTCACACACCTTAGCGATAATCGCTTGATAATAGCCCTGTTTGTTGATGTCTGGATTTTCTTCGTTTAGCAATTCCTCCATAATATAGGCATAGTCAGCCGGTAATTGCTTGCGCACTTTCGAACGTGTGTACTTGCTACCAGCATATTTGGCCATGCGAATCACATAAGGCAGATAGTCCGTTAGCTCAGCTTGCCAATTACTTGTCTCTTGCTTGCGCAGAGCGATTTTTTCTTCAGGATAATAGATATACTGACACAGTGTATCAAGCTGTGCTTGTGAAAGCTGCAAAAAGCATTCCATCACCTTTTTACGAATCGAACCCGAACCGCTACGCATAAGGTAATCAAAAGCTTGATATTCCCCATGAAGATCACTTAAGAAAAACTCGGTCCCCTTTGGTAGATGGCAAATGGCCTCTAGATTAATCATTTCCGTCATCACAGCAGACTTGCTGGGAAATTTTTCCTTTAATAATTGGTAATAATTCAACATAAGTCGTCCCAGTTCCCTTTCATCAGCAATTGGCAGGCCGTATCCATCCTGCTACTTTTCATTGTAGTGTTTCTAAAGTCAAATGACCAGTAAAAACAAGAAAACGGATACAATACTACAAAATCTCCTTGCTACCATGCTTGATGGCTATGCAAAATTGCCTCGTATGCTATAATAAATTATTGAAAAAGTTGATTATCAGCATGACTATTTAAAGGAGAACTTATGATTATTCAACGTGCGACACGCTGGTCGGCCTTTGGCCAGAAATTGGTTATCCTGATCGATCAGGATCAAAAAGCTATTCTAGCTAACCATGACAGTATTACTCTCCCTAAAAGCCAAAAAGAAAAGCAAACCTTGTCCATTAAGCATAGTTTTCACTCCACCATTACCGCTTCAGCTAAGGATCAGCTCACCATTGTTGACAATCCCTATCATTTGCTGCCTTTTTTGACTGGTATCATTTTGATCGTCATTGCTCATCTGACCTTAAGCTTTGACTCTGCCCTGCTCGTTTGGTTATCAATTGTTGGCTTAGTCCTCATTGTTAGCTCATTTTTTATTCCCAAAACCCGCTGGCAAAAGCAAACATCAGCTTAATTTTCTATAAGCCAGGCTTAACACTATCCGTAGCTCAGGCACTCCGTCCCTGATGTTTTGACCAGATTCCTTATACAAGTGCAGCTGGCTAATATCAACTAATCGAGTTAATAATGAGCTTAAAAAAATGAGGTTGGCACGCGCCCAACCTCATTTTTTTAGAATGATTTAAATAGCATTTTTATCACGACCAATTGCTCGCAAAATAGCTTTAACCAACTCAACAAGTACCACCATCAGCAAACTACCAATGATAACAATACCCCATTGGGTGAGGCTAAGATGTGACACATGGAAGAATTTATTAAAACCAGGCACAACTACTGTCACCATCAACATGAAGAAGGCTACAGGAATGGAAATGTTAAAGAGTCGGTTTTTAAAGAGGCCAACTGTGAAAATGGATTGATAAACCGATTTAACATTATAGGCATGCACTAACTGGATAAGTGCTAGTGTGACATAGGCCATGGTTAAAGCATCCGCATGAATCTCTCTGTGACTAGCATGCTCAGGAAACATTAAGGCAAAGCCATAGACACCTAGAACAAGGAGGGTTTGGAAAAGCCCTTGATAGATAATGGCTTCTTTAACCCCGCCATCAAAGAAGTTAGACTTACGACCACGCGGCTGATGTTTCATCACACCAGGTTCAGCCGGTTCTACTCCTAAAGCAATAGCTGGCAGCGTATCTGTTACCAGATTAATCCAAAGTAAGTGCACTGGTTGCAGCACATCCCAACCAAATAAAGTCGCTAAGAAAATCGTCAAAACTTCAGCCATATTTGCTGATAGCAAGTACTGAATCGTTTTTTGAATGTTAGAGAAGACCTTACGTCCCTCTTCTACTGCAACAATGATGGTGGCAAAGTTATCATCGGCAAGGACCATATCAGAAGCCCCTTTTGAAACTTCTGTACCGGTAATCCCCATGCCAATACCAATATCAGCAGTCTTTAATGATGGTGCATCATTAACCCCATCACCTGTCATCGCAACAACCTTGCCAGCCTTTTGCCAAGCTTTGACGATACGCACCTTATGCTCAGGCGAAACACGCGCATAGACAGAATATTGCGTGAAGACCTTTTGAAATTCCTCATCTGTTAGTTCATTTAGTTCAGCGCCAGTAAAGACATGATCAACACCATCGTCTTCAATAATTCCTAAGCGCTTCGCAATGGCTTGCGCAGTATCTTGATGGTCGCCCGTAATCATAATAGGGCGAATGCCAGCTTCTTTAGCCACCTTGACGGCTTGCGCTGCTTCAGGGCGTTCTGGGTCAATCATCCCAATTAGCCCAGCAAAAATTAGCTCCGCTTCAACCACATCCGATTCGAGAGTTGGCACCTGGCTTTCGTATTTGTAGGCCATCATCAAGACCCGAAGCGCTTGCCTAGCCAAGTCTTTATTGGTTGCTAAGATCGTCTCTTTATCTTTTGCAGTAATAGCACGCACCTGGCCATTTTCCTCAATCTGGGTAATGCGCTCCAAGAGCTGATCAGGGGCACCTTTAACCGCTACAAAATACCGATCATCTGCTTGCTTGTGAATCGTTGACATCAGCTTACGGTCCGAATCAAAAGGAAGCTCTGCCACACGGGGTTCCTTGCTCAGCCAATCTCGCACATCAAAATCATGATCTAAACCAAATTGAACGAGAGCCGTCTCTGTTGGATCTCCGATCAATTTGCCGGTTTGGTCAATTTTTGTATCATTAGCAAAGGTCATAATCCTTAAAGTAGGACTATCTTCTGCTATAGCTTGCGCTGCATCCTGTAATTGACCGTTGGCATAGACCTTCTCAACAGTCATTTGGTTCATCGTCAACGTCCCCGTCTTATCAGATGCAATAATTTCTGTTGATCCCAAGGTCTCTACGGCAGGGAGTTTGCGGATGATAGCATTACGTTTGGCTAGGACTTGCGTTCCCAAAGACAAGACAACTGTCACAATAGCTGGTAAGCCTTCTGGAATAGCCGCAACTGCTAAGGCAACTGAGGTCATCAGCCCTTCTAGCGGTGACTCCCCACGCAAGAATACACCAACAGCAAAAGTAATAGCCGCAATCACCAAAATGGCATAGGTTAAAATTTTAGAAAGGTTATCGAGATTTTGTTTGAGTGGTGTTGCCGTTTCATCAGCGTTTGCTAGCATTCCTGCAATATGCCCAACTTCTGTGTACATCCCCGTGTTGGTCACCACTCCAAGACCACGACCATAAGTCACGTTGGAATTTTGATAGGCCATATTAACACGATCGCCAATCCCTGCATCAGCAGCAACTTGCACCTGCAAGTCCTTCTCTACAGGAACAGACTCACCCGTTAAGGCTGCTTCTTCAATCTTTAATGAATTCGCCTCTAACAAACGTAAATCAGCCGGAACCACATCACCAGCTTCTAATAACACAATATCTCCTGGTACCAATTCCTTGGAATCAAGTTCAACCACGTGATTATTGCGGCGAACACGAGCCAGCGGACTTGACATGGATTTCAAGGCTTCAATCGCCGCTTCTGCTTGGCCTTCTTGATAAACACCAAAAGCTGCATTGAGAATAACTACCGCCAAAATAATGATGGCATCTGTTAACCCCTTGGAACCTTCTGTGACCACTGAAAGCAAGGCGGCCGCAACCAAGATAATAATCATCAAATCTTTAAATTGATCCAAAAACTTCATCAAAAGGCTTCTTTTTTCGCCTTCTTCTAGTTCATTGCGTCCATATTCTTCAAGCCGTGTCTTGGCTTGCTCTGTGGTTAAGCCATCCGTGCTTGATTCTAATTGGGAAAGGACAGTTTCTTTAGTCAGCGTGTAATACGCTTCGTGCTTTTGTTCTTTCGACAAATTGTTTTCCTCCTTTGGTTTTTTTAGACCTAGACAGAAATAAGATATAAAAAAACCTGTTTAATGTACTAAACAAGTCTCGCTGTTTCAGATTGCACCGGAAAAGTTAAACTTCCGTATTGACGACACAATCACGGTAAACCGTTGGCTACTCCCTTGAATGAACTCTATTATAATGGATTTGACCTAAAAAAACAAGTCATAGCCCTGCTAACTTCAAGGTTTGCTAACACCCTACATGGGACAATCGCTAAGCAACTAAGCGCACATATCACACCGGAAAACACCCTCTTTTATTTGCTTATCTAGACAACCCTTCTTGGTATCACAGTCCACAGGCACTTCTATGAGCAGTAGACCGACAAAAACCTGCATAAGTCAGTAAACGTTTAGTCATCCACAAGCAAAAGTTGTAAATGATAACTCGCAAATAGGGTATCACTAGCTGCTTGCTTGAGGTCATAGCAAATAGACAAGCAGTTAGTCTCAGCTAACCACTGATAAGTGTGAGTAACCGTCTCAAATGTTTGTAAACCTAAAGGCGTTGCGATAGTATAGGGCCAGGTCTGATTTTTCCCAAATCGCATAACAGTCTTAGGACTAGTGTAACGCGTCATAATCATCTCAGAGGCGTTGCATTTTATCAAGACAGTCTCATCTTCGGCATTTTTATACGTCACATACCAATAAGCACCCTTTTGGGTGAGCTGACAAGGATAGGCCTCAACGATTTCTTCAGTTTCTTGACCTATTTGGATGCGATTGCGCAGTTGTAATTTCATCTCTTCCCACTTCTAAGCTTTTTTGTATCTGGCTTATTTTACCAATTTCCTGCTTTTTTAGCAATTTTTCCTCAGAAATTTTGGTATAATGATCATATGAATGAAAAAGTTTTTCGTGATCCCGTCCACAATTATATCCATGTTAATCACCAGCTCATCTATGACTTGATTAACACTAAAGAATTTCAGCGTCTACGACGCATTAAACAAGTGCCTACAACAGCTTTTACATTTCACGGTGCCGAACATAGCCGATTTTCACACTGCCTTGGTGTCTATGAAATTGCCCGCCGCGTTACTGAAATATTTGAGGAAAAATACCCCAAACTCTGGGATCCAGCAGAAACGTTAGTAACAATGACAGCTGGCCTGCTCCATGACATTGGGCACGGAGCGTATTCTCATACTTTTGAAAAATTATTTGACACTGACCACGAAGTCATGACCCAGGAAATCATCTGTAGTCCTGAAACAGAAATTAATGCTGTCTTAACACGGTTTGCCCCTGATTTTCCCAATAAAGTTGCCAGTGTCATCAATCATACTTATTCTAATAAACAGGTTATCCAACTCATCTCCAGTCAAATTGACTGTGATCGCATGGATTATCTCTTGCGGGACTCTTACTTCTCAGCAGCCAACTATGGCCAATTTGACCTGATGCGGATCTTACGCGTGATTCGTCCTGTGGAAAATGGCATCGCATTTGATCGTTCTGGCATGCACGCCGTTGAAGATTATATTGTCAGCCGCTTCCAAATGTACATGCAGGTCTATTTTCATCCAGCTAGTCGCGGTGTTGAGCTGATTTTACAGAACCTCTTAAAACGAGCTAAGTGTCTCTATCAAACCAATAGTAGCTATTTTGAAAAAACAGCGCCGCTTTTACTACCTTTTATGCAAAATGAATTTCAACTAGCTGACTATCTAGCCTTAGATGATGGTGTCCTAAATACCTATTTCCAGACTTGGATGACCAGCTCTGATGCCATTTTAGCCGACTTAGCTAGTCGCTTTATTAATCGTAAAATCTTAAAATCAATCACCTTTGATGAAGCAGATACCGCAGCTCTTGCCAAGTTACGCCAATTGGTTGAAGCCGTTGGTTTTGATCCTGACTATTATACTGGTATCCATGTTAATTTTGATTTACCTTACGATGTTTATCGCCCAGAAATAGCTAATCCACGGACCCAGATTGAAATGCTCCAAACAGATGGCCAACTAGCTGAGCTATCTCAGCTTTCACCTATCGTCCAATCTTTGACTGGAACCAATTATGGTGATCGCCGCTTTTATTTTCCCAAAGAAATGCTGCAAGCAGAAGATCTCTTTGCTGCAACCAAGCTAAAGTTTCAAGCCAATATAAAAAACGAGCACTTCCAGCCCCAATCAGAACTCTTCATTTAAAAATGAAGGGTTTTTTCTTCTTGGAAAAACGCTTACATCCCACAAAAAGGGTTTTATTCTCTGTCTTTCATGACAAATACCTCGATTTTTAGTAAGATAAGATGTGGATGCTTTTACCTCGTATTTTTTATGAGACAAGGAGAATATAATGTCAATCAAACTTGTTGCCGTTGATATTGACGGCACCTTAGTGACAGACAGTCGTTTAATCACAGACGATGTTTACCAAGCTGTTCAAGAAGCCAAAGCACAAGATGTCAAAATTGTCATTGCAACTGGCCGGCCAATCGCTGGTGTTAAGCAACTATTGACCGATTTAAATTTACAAAATACCGGCGATTATGTTATTACCTTTAACGGCGGATTGGTGCAAGAAACAGCTACCGGCAATGAAATTGTTTCAGAAAAGCTAGACTATCAAGACTATCTGACACTGGAATACCTCAGCCGCAAGATCGGCCTACACATGCACGCTATCACCAAAGAAGGCATTTATACTGCTAATCGTAATATTGGCCACTACACAGTTCACGAAGCAACCCTTGTTGGCATGCCCATTTTTTATCGCACCCCAGAAGAAATGGTTGATAAAGATATTGTCAAAATCATGATGATTGATGAACCAGAGGTCCTAGACAAGGGCATCAGTCAAATTCCTGAGGAATTGTACGACCACTATAACATTGTCAAGTCTACTCCCTTTTACCTAGAATTTATGAAAAAATCAGTTAGTAAAGGGGCGGCCATTAGGCACCTGGCTGCAAAACTAGGCATTGCAATGGAAGATACCATGGCCATTGGTGATGCCGAAAATGACCGCGCCATGTTAGAAGTTGTTGGCAATCCTGTGGTCATGGAAAATGGCGTCCCAGAATTAAAGCAAATTGCCAAATATATTACCAAGTCAAATAACGACAGTGGCGTGGCTTACGCTATCCGTCAATGGGTGTTAAAATAATATGTATACTTATAAAATTGGAATATCAGCCCAAGAACATGATGCTTTTGTGGCCTCCCACCCACAAAGTAATCTTCTCCAAAGTTCCAACTGGGCTATCATCAAGGACAATTGGAGCAACCAACGGATTGGTTTTTACGAAAATGACCACTTAGTGGCCACCGCTTCGCTTTTAATCAAGTCCCTACCTGCTGGCTTTACCATGATTTACATTCCAAGAGGGCCAATCATGGATTACACCAGCTATGAGTTGGTGGCTTTTGTCATCTCCACTTTAAAAGCTTACGGCCGCAAGCAGCATGCCCTATTTATCAAATGTGATCCTCTTTTGCACTTAAAACAATACCCAGCTGGAACACCTGAGGAAAACCAAGAAGAAAATGAATTGAACCTTTCTATCGTCACATTTCTGACCAAAATTGGTGTGGAATGGAGTGGGCCGACCAAAGATTTAACCCAAACAATCCAACCCCGTGTTCAGGCTAACTTGTATGCGCAAGCTTTTTCTCTTGATAACCTACCAAAGAAAACAAAACAAGCGATCCGCTCCGCCAAAAACAAGGGTGTTGAGGTGATTTATGGTGGGGAAGAATTACTTGAAGATTTTGCTGCGCTGATGGCCAAAACGCAAGAGCGCAAAAGCATTCATCTGCGAGGCATTGATTACTATCGGAAATTATTAGCGACTTACCCTAATCAGTCCTACATCACCATGGCCCAGCTCAATTTACCACAGCGCTTAGCCGTGCTCGAGGCGCAAATTAGCAAATTGGAACAAACCAAAGCTACCTTTACAGAAAATACACGTGTCACAAAAGTCAAGGATGTCAATCGCCAGCTAGAACGCTTAAATCATGAAGTTGATTTTATTAACTCAGCCCGCAAAGACGGCAAAAGTGTCGTTCCTTTAGCTGCTACCTTGTCACTGATCTTTGGCGACACCTCAGAGAATCTCTATGCAGGGATGGATGATAGCTACCGCCAATATCAAGCCCCCTTGCTAACCTGGTATAAAACTGCCAAGGAAGCTTTTCGACGGGGCTGCGCTTGGCAAAATATGGGTGGTGTTGAAAACAACCTAGACGGTGGTCTTTATCAGTTCAAAGCACGCTTAAATCCAATGATTGAAGAATTCGCTGGTGAGTTTACGATTCCTGTTAGTCCGCTTCATAAGCCGGCCATGCTGGCCTACTCTATTAGAAAACAAATGAGGAGTAAACATTCATGACATTAGTACATTTAAGTGACGACCAATTTGAAGCACATGCTAATGCTGTCTCAGAACGCTACTTCGAACAATCCGATGGCATGGCTAAGCTCCTGCGCAAAAGAGGCTATGAGGTCGAACTCCTAGGCTACAAAGATCCAGCAGGGCAATTACAAGTCTCTAGTCTCATCTACAGCACCCCTGTTGCAGGCGGCCTTCATGCCGAGATTCATTTTGGACCCATTTTTAATGACATTAGCTTTCTCAAGCCCTTTCTTTTAGAATTAAAAGGCTACATGACTCGTAAAAAAGTTATGGAAGTGGAAATTAAACCCTATCAAGCTTATCAATACTTTGATGATCATGGTAAACCTACCTCCCAACCCCATCTAGAGATTCAGCAGATTTTTGAAGAGGCAGGTTACCACTATCAAGGCTTAACTAATGGTATGGAAATCGGTGATTGGCACTATCTCAAGTCACTTGAAGGCTTGACAGAAAAAGATCTCTTGAAATCCTTCAGCAAAAAAGGCAAACCCTTGGTCAAAAAAGCCAAGAGTTTTGGGACTAAAATTCGACACTTGCAGCGCGAAGAATTAGCGATCCTTAAGGAAATCACCACTGCTACTTCTAATCGCAGGGACTATAATGATAAACCACTAGAATATTATCAATACCTTTATGATAGCTTTGGTGATCAGGCCCAGTTTCTTGTAGCTACGCTCAATTTTAAAGACTATTACCAAAATCTCGAACGTGACCAGGCTAAGCTCAAGCAAAAACTGACCAAACTAGAGGCCGCCCTACAAGACAACCCTACCTCAGAAAAGAAAAACAACCAATATAAGGAATTTTCTAGTCAATACCAAACCTTCGAAACGCGTAAGGCCGAGGCCCAAACCTTCATTGACAAGTATCAGGATCAAGACGTTGTGCTTTGCGGAGCCGTTTTCTTATTTACCAAGCAAGAAGCGGTTTATTTCTTTAGTGGGTCCTACCCTGAATTTAATAAATTTTATGCTCCGGCTGTCTTACAAGAGCATATCATGCTTGAAGCCATTCGTCGTGGTATCCCCACCTATAATTTATTGGGAATTGCCGGTGATTTTGACGGTAGTGATGGCGTTTTAGGCTTTAAGCAAAACTTTAATGGCTATATTACTCGTCATTATGGCAAATTTACCTTTTATCCCAACCCCTTTAAATACAAACTGATTAAGGGCCTCAAAAAACTCTTAAGACGAACCTAGCATCAAAACGCTCCCAAACCCAGAGCAACTGATGGCAAAAGGACCAGAAACCTAGGTAAAACTAAGTGTTGCTGGTCCTTTTTAATTGCTCGCAAACTAGAAAGACTAAAACATTGTAACCATCGCTTTTTGCCTGAAGAAAGTCTAGACAAAAACTTGCTCATCTGATGAAGAATCTCATGAAAAGAAGAACTGACCACCTGCAGTGAGCAGCTAAACGTGGCATTTAGCATAAAAGCCGACCAGATGCATTCTCTCACAGGCTTAGTTTGGCATTTCCCCCCACCACTTCGCTGATAAGGGCCTGGGCCCACAAGCTTTCTTCGTTTAGACATTCTTTACTATTTAGCTCTACGAAATTGACTAAGCCATAAAAAAAACGAACCCCATCGTTTTTTATGTTGTGATATGCACCTCTTTTACTGGACTAATCCAGTGAAAGAGTGACATAGCAGTTGAACAGAATTCGATAGGGTTCGCCTTTTTAAGTTGTCTGTCCAATTGTTGTCCCAGACACTACTTATTTGTTATTTATTAAAGTCTAATAAAGCTAAGAAGCTTTCAGCATCAAGAGAGGCACCACCAACTAAAGCACCATCAACATCAGGGCAAGCCATGTATGATGCTACATTTTCTGGTTTTACAGAACCACCATATTGGACACGAACTTTGTCTGCAACTTCTTGACCAAAGTCTGCTGCCACAACATCACGTACTGCCTTACACATATTTTGAGCGTCATCTTGGGTAGCTGATTTGCCTGTGCCAATTGCCCAGATGGGTTCGTAAGCTAAAACAAGTGAAGCCACTTGCTCTGCTGATAAGCCTTTCAAAGCTGCTGATACTTGGCCGCCAACAAATTCAGCTGCCTTACCAGCTTCATAAGTTTCAAGGGATTCCCCACAACAAATAATTGGAGTCATACCATTGCGGAAGATAGCATGAGCTTTTTTGTTGATGTCTTCATCAGTTTCGTGGAAATAGTCACGACGTTCTGAGTGACCAATCACCACATAATCCACACCCATTTCGTTTAAGACTTTTGGACTTGTTTCCCCAGTGAAGGCACCGGCATCTTCAAAATAGCAGTTTTGCGCAGCTACTTTAAGGTCGCTATCTTTTGCAAACCATAGCAAAGCATTAAGGTCAACCGCTGGTGCTGCGATTGCTGCTTCTACTTGGCCATCAGTTGGTAATTTACCAGCTAAACCCTCAACAAAAGCTTGTGTTTCTTGAGGATTTTTATTCATTTTCCAGTTGCCGGCAATAATTGGTTTACGTGACATTTCACATACCTCTTCTCTTTTTAGTTACTCCTTTATTTTACCATATTTTACCTCTAATGAAAAGTTTCACGAGAAATGTAAAGGCTTTACTTAATGTCATAAAGGACCAAGCAGATATGTCTTTGCAAGGCTAGAATTTCTAGCAAAGCTCCCAAATATCAAGGTAGACTAGGCCTTAGCAACTAGAGCCTGACTGACTATGTGTGTCATCTATCTGAGACCTTCTTCTCCTAGCAGCTTAAGCTTGGGGCTGCTTAGTATTATTTGGACTTACTTTGTTGCCAGATGTTTTGTCCGGTAGACAAGGTGTATAAGCCTAAAAGCTGGTACCCTTCTTGATGGTCTTCGTTAGGCTTTGGAACAAGGATAGCTTTGCCTGCAGCATTGACCGTAACAATGTATTTTTTCATACCAACAACACCATCAGTGTCCGAATCAGTTACATATAGCGCCTCTAGTTCTCCGCAGGCATCAAATGCAGCTCCCCATATATTAATCACATGATTAGGACTCTCACCGAAGGACGCATGAGATAGCGCAAGCGCCTTCCCGCTTTCTAGTTCATTCTTAATGAGGTCACTAATTTGCGCTAGAGTTTGGTCTTTGAGCTCATGACTAGCAGTTAATAAATGAGCCTGATCCCCCCTGTTAAAAACATGTTCAAAAAAACCGCCCCGCGGGTCTCGCGTATCAGGGTTGGTACTACCTTTAGATACGTCAGTTGCTTTTGTATCGCCTAACTTCATGCGGTAGCCGTTTATAAACATATCCAGAACCTGAGTGGGCATTACCCCCAATTTTTGAGTGGAAAAATTATGGAAGGCTTTTTTCTTAAAATAAGTAAACAGCTCACTGTTGATGTGATCATTCTTTGTCGTAATCACCTTATTTAAATCCAACATCTCTTTTCCATGAAAGAATAGTTTACGTTTTTCTGGGTACTTATTTAAATAGCTGTTAATTTCAGTTTTATTTTGATCAAACCACCAATGGAGCATATTGCCCGCTGTAGCTGCTCCACATAACAAGGTAGCTCCTCCTCTATTGGTCGTTTTGCTAATGTCATACCAACCTTGATTAGGATGATAAGGGGCATGTAAGCCATCTTTAGTGTAGATAAATTGCTCAGGGGCCAGAGGCGTCACCCCTTTTGTCCATATTAGGGTTATATTTGTAGCTCTCAAACGATTATAGGTTACAGAAGGGCTTCGTTCAGAAGATTCTGCAAAAATAGTATTGAGGCGCACTGGAGCAACAAGGATAATAGTTGTAAGGATTCCAACTAATAGAGTTCGCCAGCTGTTTGAGTAACCCTTCTTGATCATAAAGAAAGCCCCCTTAACATTTACTGTATTTTATCATAAAATTACACTTTAACTATAATAAAATAATAATAAACTGACAATATTATTTTTTAAGCAGCTGCTTACTTTTAGACCAGGAGAGGACAGATCAGGACAAAACAAGACAAATCGTATCATCAAAAGCAGGCAGCCTACTTTACAGAAACTGTCACGAATATTGGGAAGAAAATGAATCTCTCTATCAGTCCAGGGCCACAATGATGAGCAGTTTTTACCCAGGAGGCACAGTCCAGCACAGAGCGTCTGTGTCGGCGTTGCCCTCAAACAAAGAGTAACAGAGGATGAGAAGGCAGCTAATAGCTTGGCACTTTGTCCCACATCCAAAGGTCAGCCAAAAGGCTAGCCTTGTACTCCACCTCAACATGAGATTTTTTGGCTAACTTTTGAGGTGTCTTTTTCTGAAGGCAAAAAAAGAAGTTCACAAGGAACTTCTCAGATTGAAGACAAAGCTCTAGGAATTGATTTTTCTAGGGCTTTTCTTTTTGCCAAGAGTTATAATAAAGATAAGAAGTTCTAGGAGGTCTCAGTATGTTCCACAAAGAAAATCCTAACTATA
>NZ_WLZU01000030.1 GCF_009870755.1 Streptococcus halichoeri | reverse complement strand
GGGCAGCATTGGGCTCCTCTATGGCTTAAATCGCCGTCATCTCTTAAAAAGCAAGCTCTAAAGTTTTTCGATTCTCAGTCTTACACACCAATTTTTCCAGCTGAGATTTGCTTGGCTATGGTATAATGAAAGAAAAAATAATGAGGTTATCTGATGGAACGGACATTTTTTATGATTAAGCCAGATGGCGTTCGCCGCGGTTTGGTGGGTGACATTCTTAAGCGTATTGAACAACGTGGCCTTAGGATTGAGGCTTTGGAAATGCGCCAAGCAGATCAAGCTATTTTGCAAGCTCATTATGAGCATTTAGTTGACAAGCCCTTCTTTCCAGCTGTGCTGGATTATATGTCTGATGGGCCACTGATTATTGGTATCCTTTCTGGACCAGAAGCAGTAAGTGTCTGGCGCTCAATGATGGGAGCAACCAATCCCAAAGATGCCCTGCCAGGGACAATCCGCGGAGACTTTGCTCTACCACCTCAGCCTAATCAACCCATGCAAAATGTCGTCCATGGTTCAGATGCAGTCAGCTCAGCACAACGCGAATGCCAACTCTGGTTTGGCCAATCCCGATAATACCCTATGTCCAAGGAAGACTTGCTTCCTTGGCTTTTTTGTCAGAGTTGTGCGGTGCTTGTTTGAGATCCGTCTGTGCAGAGTCAGCTTTTAAACCAGGCTGCTGCGTCTAAAACCGAAAGTGGCGGTAGGGGGTTCTTTTTGGTATAATAAAAGGAAACGAAAAATGTGTATAGGACGATAAAATGATTATTCAAGAACTTAAAAAACGGCAGGAAATGATTCGTAATTTTTCGATTATTGCCCATATTGACCATGGGAAATCGACCTTGGCGGATCGGATCCTGGAACAGACCGAGACGGTTTCTAGTCGTGAGATGCAGGCCCAATTGCTTGACTCGATGGATTTGGAGCGTGAGCGTGGCATCACGATCAAGTTAAATGCAATCGAGCTGAATTACCAGGCTAAAGATGGTAAGACCTATATTTTTCACCTGATTGACACCCCTGGTCATGTCGATTTCACCTATGAAGTCTCGCGCTCTTTGGCTGCCTGTGAAGGGGCAGTCTTAGTAGTGGATGCGGCTCAAGGAATTGAAGCACAAACACTGGCAAATGTTTACTTGGCCTTAGATAATGATTTGGAAATTCTACCAGTCATCAATAAAATTGACTTACCAGCTGCTGATCCTGAGCGAGTTCGGCAAGAAATTGAGGATGTGATTGGCTTAGACGCTTCCGAGGCTGTGCTTGCTTCAGCTAAGGCTGGCATCGGTATCAAAGACATCCTCGAACAAATCGTTGAGCAGGTCCCAGCCCCAACAGGTGATGTGGAGGCGCCCTTGCAGGCCTTAATTTTTGACTCAGCCTATGATGCCTACCGCGGGGTCATTCTGCAAGTGCGGGTCGTCAATGGGCTGGTCAAACCTGGTGATCGAATTCAGATGATGTCAAATGGCAAAACCTTTGATGTCACTGAGGTTGGTATTTTCACCCCTAAAGCTGTGGGGCGTGATTTCTTGGCAACGGGTGATGTGGGCTATATTGCGGCTTCGATAAAAACAGTAGTTGATACGCGGGTTGGTGATACGGTTACCTTAGCCAATAGACCCGCCAGTGAACCCTTACATGGCTATAAGCAGATGAACCCGATGGTCTTTGCTGGCTTGTATCCAATTGAGTCAAATAAATACAACGACCTACGCGAAGCCTTGGAAAAACTACAACTCAATGATGCCAGTTTACAGTTTGAACCAGAAACGTCCCAAGCTCTTGGTTTTGGTTTTCGTTGTGGCTTTCTTGGCCTGCTGCACATGGATGTCATCCAGGAACGCTTGGAGCGGGAATTTAACATTGACCTAATTATGACAGCTCCTTCGGTAGTTTACCATGTCAATACTACTGATGGTGACGTGTTAGAAGTCTCTAACCCTTCAGAATTTCCTGATCCCACCCGGGTTGACACGATTGAAGAGCCTTATGTTAAGGCACAGATCATGGTACCACAAGAGTTTGTAGGGGCTGTTATGGAATTAGCCCAGCGTAAGCGTGGTGACTTTGTCACCATGGACTACATTGATGATAATCGTGTCAATGTCATCTACCAAATTCCCTTGGCCGAGATTGTCTTTGATTTCTTTGATAAATTAAAGTCATCAACCCGTGGTTATGCCAGTTTTGATTACGACATTTCAGAATACCGCAAATCACAGCTGGTCAAAATGGATATTTTGCTCAATGGTGATAAGGTTGATGCCCTTAGCTTTATTGTTCACAAAGAGTTTGCCTATGAGCGTGGCAAATTAATCGTTGAAAAACTCAAGAAAATTATCCCGCGCCAGCAATTTGAAGTGCCAATCCAGGCCGCCATTGGCCAAAAGATTGTCGCGCGCTCAGACATCAAAGCCTTGCGCAAAAATGTCCTAGCCAAGTGCTATGGTGGTGACGTTTCACGTAAACGCAAATTGCTAGAAAAGCAAAAAGCTGGTAAAAAACGAATGAAAGCCATCGGATCAGTGGAAGTCCCACAAGAGGCTTTCCTTAGTGTGTTATCAATGGATGACGATAGCAAATAAGCAAGCCAAGAAGCACCAAGGCTGTGCCTGATGTCTAGCGCAAGCCTTCAATGACTGGTGGTAACTAAAGCGAGCTTGCAGCAGACAAAAGCTTGGTTTGCTGCGGCTTGCTCGTATGTTTTGCAAAGAAGAATAGGAGTTGTTGATATGGAATCAAAAGAAGCATTAAAGAAGCGAATTGGTGATCTGGCCTATGAAGTGACCCAAAATGCGGCTACCGAACGAGCTTTTACCGGTCAATACGACCAATTCTTTGAAGAAGGGCTGTATGTTGATGTGATTAGCGGTCAGGTCCTCTTTTCCTCACGCGACAAATTCAATGCTGGTTGCGGCTGGCCAGCCTTTAGTAAGCCAGTCAATAATCGCCTAATCACCAATCATGAGGATACCTCACATGGTATGCGACGTATCGAGGTGCGTAGCCGTGAGGCAAATTCTCACCTGGGCCACGTTTTTAATGATGGTCCAAAAGAACAAGGTGGCCTTAGATACTGCATCAACTCAGCTGCTCTGCGATTTATCCCCAAAGATCAACTGCAAGAACAAGGCTATGGAGACTATCTGGCGCTTTTTGAGGAAAAATAGCTGGCGCAGCTCTAGAAAGCAGCCTTATTAGAGCCAACCGTGCAAGGCTCTGGCTTAGTGAGGCTGCTGTCTCTTTGTGATGTGGCTTAGTGGGCTTAAGCTAGTACAGAAATGTGGAAAAGGAGGATGGCTGATGCCAGCATTGGCTGACTATGTGCGTGCCAATCAAAATCGGGCTTTTACAGAAATGCCGCTCAATGTGCTAGACATTGCAGCTATCAATGAGTTGGCCTATCTGACCTTTGATCAGGCTTTTGCTCACCAGATTTTTGGTCAAACCAGTTTTACTCTTGCTGAATTGACCTGTCTGGAACAAGGACAAGAGCACACTTCCTTTTATGATCGCTGGTTTACCAAGGGGCGTTTGGAGATTTTTTATGCCATGCAGGCGGCTCCTCGCTTTGCGGATTTAAGGTTATCGCATTACTGTAATCATATTGATGCCGATCTTGAAAGGCAGTTTGGTGCCATGCTCTTTTCCTTACCGCAGTTAGGGCATTTTCAATTAGTCTTTCGAGGGACAGATGACAGTGTGATTGGCTGGAAGGAAGATCTAAAATTAACCTATCTGACGGAATTGCCTGCCCACCGTTTGGCTATTGCTTATCTGCAGCATTATCTAGTCTCAGCCCAGGAGCCCTTTATGGTTACGGGCCACTCTAAGGGTGGTAATTTGGCCCTTTATGCCTTATGTGCTTTGCAGCCGCAGCAAACAGCTTTGATTTCTGCGGTCTATCTTTTTGATGCGCCTGGTCTACCAAAGCCAGCACTCCAAGCCAGCAGTTATCGCTTGCTTCGACCGAAGCTTCGAATTTTTCGACCAGAGCTGTCCATTGTCGGCACGGTCCTCTACTGTGATGTCCGCCCGACCATTGTTAAGAGTAATGCCTTTGGTATTTTTCAGCATAAAACCGCCAGCTGGCAGGTCGACCTTAGGGGGCAATTTCTGACTAGCCAAGCGGCAGCACCCTTTAGTCAGCGAATGGAATTAGCGCTTAAAGAGTGGATGCTGACACTGTCACACCAGGAATTTAAACTGGTGATAGATAGTCTTTTTGATAGCCTGCTGGCTAATGATATTAAGAGTTTACGGAGCTTTGGCTATAATCGAAAAACCTTAAAACAGCTCTATCAAATCCTGGCTAGCCTTTCTTCTATGGATATGACCAAAAAGCGCGTGCTTTGGAAGTCGTTGCGTTGTTTGCTAAAAGCCTATCGGCATATCTGGCGCAAGGACCAACTCTTAGCTTTGCGGGCGCAGTTAGCTTTCCTGACAAAGTGGTAGTGGTAAAAAATGCGGAAGCATTGGCCAAACGTAGCAATTGTGTGAGTTTGGCAGCTTCCTTTTTTGCTAGCGATTTTTTTTCATCCCTAATTTTTGGACGCATGGTATAATAAGAATTAGAAAGGGAGAAGACCAATGGACGATTACATTAAACTAAGAACAGGCTTGTCCTTGCCCCAACTCGGTTTTTCTACGTTTGGGGCTGATGATCAGATGGCAGAGCCTTTGGTTTTGCAAGCTCTAAAATTGGGCTATCGCTATGTGGCAACTGCGCAAACCAATGGCAATTTAGTAGGAGTCGGTCGTGGCCTTTTTTTATCAGGCTTACCTCGAGAAGAAATAGTTGTGTCTTCCATTATTCATCCCAGGTCGCACCATTATGATCAGATTATTCGTTCCTTCAACCAGCTGATGAATCAACTGGGTTTGGAAACCTTAGATGTCTTACTTTTACCGAGACGTTCTCCGGTAACACTAGCCCAATCTTTTGATCATTATTATTATACTCAAGCCTGGAAAGCCTTTGAGGACCTTTACCGTCGAGGGAGGGTTGGCGCCATTGGTGTGGTGGATTTTTCCCTTCCTGAACTCGAGGCTTTGATGGCTAACGCTGTGATTGCACCTCATGTTTTGCATACACGTATCCATGTTGGCTACATACCAGAGCAAGTCTTGAGCTTTTGCCAAGGCCAGCAAATTGGGCTGGTGGCCGATGCGCCAATTGCCCATGGCTTGTTACTAGAGAATCCTTTTTTAGAAGCTATTGCTGCGCACTATGAAGTTAGCACGGTTCAGCTGTGCCTGCGTTATCTGGTCCAAAAGGGTATTGTTGCGCTCCCTAGGACCTCTAATCCTTGCCATTTGTTTACAAATAAAACCCTGCAATTTGACATATCCCACAGTGATATGGCTTTGCTAGAAGAATTCAATCTTTTTATTGAAAAAGATAATCGCCTTCAACTATAGCTTATGTAAAAAAGTTCTTGAATGACCAGTCCGATTTTAATGACCAACTTTCATGAATAGCAGTATCAGCTACTGCTGATAAGCAGGATTAATCACTATCTATGCGCTGGTTTGGTCGGTTTCTTTTTTAGGTTTGCTGTTTTTAATCAATTGTGATAGAAACAGGATTAATCACTAAGCCATGTCACCCCAGTGGCCTGGCCTAGGATGAAAAACTGCTCTGACAATCTAAATGCCCCTAATAAGACCGTTCAAGCTGGCCGTGCTTTATGACTTGGCTAGTGTTTGCTATCAACTTAACCAAGATGTTTAACCTTAAGCTAACCTTAAGCTAGCTTTGAGCTGGCCTGGTTGGTCCAGGTCCTAACCTAAATTCCCATTCAAGGGACAGATGATTAAAAGATGATTTCAAGAAGAAGTCATCTTTTTTTGGCCTTGATGGTAAAGCTTGTTTTTTGTGCTTACAAGTAAGAGCTAAAGACCTAAAGAAGCAAGGTTTTTTAATCTGAGATTAGCTATGGCAGGGCTGTATTTTTCGTCCTTAGAAGAAACACTTAATCTGATCCTGTTTTACAAAAGTGTGAAAAGACCTTATAATATTAGCAAAAGGAGTATAAAAAGATGTTATCAGTCAAAAAACACTTATTTGGTGTTTTGATTTGTTTAGGGATTGCCCTACCAGCTTGGTTTTTGGGGTCTTGGCTGCCTTTGATTGGTGCCCCAGTCTTTGCTATTTTAATCGGGATGCTTCTTGCAGTCGTTTACCAGGAGCGTTCTAGGAGCAAAGCCGGTATTGCCTTTACGTCAAAATATGTGTTACAAGGAGCGGTTGTCTTACTTGGATTTGGTATCAATCTGACCCAGATTATGAAGGTGGGCTTGTCGTCTTTGCCCATTATTATGGCGACAATCCTTACGGCCCTTGTGCTCACCTATATCCTGCAAAAGCGACTTCGGCTAGATCGTAATACAGCAATTCTGGTCGGTGTTGGGTCTGCGATCTGTGGCGGCTCAGCCATTGCAGCAACGGCACCTGTCATTTCTGCTAAGGATGAAGAAATCGCCAAGGCTATTTCGGTTATTTTTTTGTTTAATGTGCTAGCTGCTATTTTGTTTCCAACATTTGGGCATGCCATTGGCCTTTCTAATCATGGTTTTGCTTTATTTGCTGGTACAGCTGTTAATGACACCTCCTCTGTGACTGCAACTACAACAGCTTGGGATGCTCTTTACCATGCCAATACCCTTGCTCGTGCGACCATTGTCAAATTAACACGAACCTTGGCTATCATCCCTATTACACTTGGTTTATCTTACTACCAAGCACGTAGTAGAGGCAGTAAAGACGCCTCTTTTAGTCTCAAACGTGCCTTTCCAACTTTTATTGTTTACTTTTTATTGGCTTCTGTCCTAACGACTCTGGTCAGTGCCTTAGGCCTACCAACTGCTTTTTTTGAACACTTAAAAACCCTATCCAAGTTTTTCATTGTTATGGCCATGGCAGCGATTGGTTTAAATACTAATATTGTTAAACTGCTTAAAACAGGTGGTCAGGCTATCACCCTGGGTGCTATTTGCTGGCTTGCCATCACCTGCGTTAGCCTTCTAATGCAAGCACTGCTTGGAACATGGTGATAAAAAATGCAGCTAGCTTCCAAATGAATAGAGACTTGCTGTTTATAAAGTTATTTGGCTGATGCTAATACCTGTCTTTTTTAGGCTAATTAATCTTAGTTGCAAGAGCCGATAACATTTGATAGGCTAGTAGTAATGAAACGAAACGTGTTTATTAGAATTGTTAAAAAGCTTCTCTTTTTGCTATTGGAGCTAGTCATCTTGACCCTCTTTTTCTTTAATGTGGCAACCTTGTTACCCATTCCCTATCTAGGTTCGATTGCTAACCACTATACAGTGCCCTATGTGCGTTATTGGCTGCCCAGTTTACTGGTGTTATTTGTGATTAGTGCAGTCATTTCCTATCGGCACCGACATAGTAAATGGCATACGCTCAATGCTTGGGTGGCATTTGCTAGTTTTCTAATTGGGGCTTTTATCATTATTGACCTTCAGACGCATATTAATCAATTGGGAGCAAAAACCAGTTTTTTAAAATCTTATCAGCCAGAAACGACCGCAGGAGTTGCTGTAGAGGTGGCAACTTATGACCATTCTGATCTTGGTGAGCTTAAATTAAACGTTTATCAGGTGCCTGATGGCAAGAAAAATAAGCCCGTTTTAGTTTATATCCATGGTGGAGGCTGGGTTGCTGGTTCTAGACATTCACATGGGTACTATTGGAAATCTTTTGCTAAAGACGGTTATGTTGTGGTCAGCTTGGACTATCATTTATCTAGTCGAAAACGCCATTTATCCTACCTCACCGAGCAAGAACTCTGCCGTGGCTTTGCCTGGCTCCAAGACCATATCAGCACTTATGGCGGTAACCCCAATCAGCTAGTTGTGACAGGGGTTTCAGCAGGTGGTAATCTAGCCCTGGAATTGGCTTATAAGATTAATAGTGGTCAGTTTGAAAAAAGCCAAGGTGTGCTTTTGCCCAAAGTGAAGGCAGTCTCGGTCCTTTATCCTGTAGCAAGCCCCAGAACATTCTATTTAAATAATGATCCTGTGAAAGACCATATTTCAAAGGCGATGGCCCTGGCTTACTTAGGAGGGACCCCTGATCAGCTTCCAGGCCAATACGCTGAGCTAACACCCCAAAATGCCGTCAGTAAGCAGACGCCACCAACGCTTTTCTTATCAGGGCAACGCGATACCCTGGTGCCGCAGGAAGCAACCTATGAATTGGCCACTTATTTATCCCAGCATGACATTCCTAATAAATTGGTTATTTTCCCCTTTACCAATCATGCTTTTGATCGGATTGATGGTAACTTAGGTAGCCAAGCTTACCTTAATCTAACCAAAGATTGGTTTAGTCAGTACCTATACCCCTAGTAGTATTTTTTACTAACACACCCTTAAAAGGAGAATCCTATGCGTCGTCTTTTTCAAAAACGGTTGATTGAAGTTGCTCACTACTTGGAAATCTTAATTGCTATTTTATTGGCAATCTCCCTGGTCTTTTTTGCCATTAATCTTTTTGATGATATTTTTGGTTTGCTGGTTTCACACAAAGAAGCTGAGCAGCAGTTTCAAATGTTACTTGGTCACTTTATGTCACTGGCAGTGGGTGTGGAATTGATCAAAATGCTCACCAAACCCACACCTAGCATTACCATCGAAGTGCTGCTTGTGGCCATGACCCGTCAATTGATTGTTTCACACGGTTCGATTACCGAATTTGTAATAGGTATCGTGGCTGTCATGTTGCTCTTTGCAATTCGCAAATTTTTGTTTAGTCAGGATGATTTCTTTGTTAAAGACGAAGAGTGATGCTTATGTCATCACTTTTTTTGTTTTGAAATAGCTCTGCTTGGCAATTGGCCAAAAAATGTCACAAAGGCAATTGACAAGAAATTTCAGGGTGCTATAATAACATAGGTAAAGCCGATTTAGCTCAGTTGGTAGAGCAACGCACTCGTAACGCGTAGGTCACAGGTTCGATCCCTGCAATCGGCATTCATAAGAACAGTCAGTTAAGCTAAATGGTGGCTTAGCTTTTTTTGTAACAAACCAAGCGATCTGCTGTCTCAGGAACTTTGATTTGGCAGGTTACACTCAAGCAAAAAACGGCTAGCTTAAGAGTTCCTAGCTAGGTTACAGATATAGCAGAGCCATTTAAGCAAGCTAGCTCGGGCTTTAAGCCAGTTGCCCATTTCCTTTCAGACGGTGGGGCTGTGCTTGTGGTATAATGATAAAAACGTCAGTATGATTTACTTGATGACTGGCAGTGACAAAGTATAGAGAGGAAACCTTAATCTTGGCTTATCAGTATTTACTTTTTGATCTTGACCACACCTTGTTGGACTTTGAGGCAGCAGAAGAGATTGCTTTAACCCAGCTTTTAAAAGAAGCTCAGGTGCCGGATTTAGCAGCCTATAAAGCTTATTACATTCCTATGAATAAAGCCCTTTGGGAAGATCTAGCCCATCAACGCATCAGTAAGGCGGAGTTGATTAACACCCGTTTTGCCAAATTATTTGCCCACTTTGGCCAGGTAGTTGACGGGCGTTATTATGCCGAACGCTACCAACATTTCCTGAGTCAGCAAGGCCAATTGTTACCAGGAGCAAAAGAACTCTTGCTTGAATTAAAAGCATTAGGCTACCAGCTATTTGCGGCTACCAATGGCGTGACCTTTATTCAAAAGGGGCGACTCCAAGCTGCTGGGCTGCACACTGTTTTTGATGCGGTTTTTATTTCAGATGAACTAGGTGCGCAAAAGCCGCAAAAAGCCTATTTTGAAGCTATTAAGGCAGCTATTCCTGCTTTGACTTTTGCGCAAACCCTGCTGATTGGTGATAGTTTGACTGCAGATATTCAAGGGGGAAATAATGCCGGAATTGATACAGTCTGGTATAATCCTTCACAGCTGACGAATCAGCAAACGGCGGCTCCTACTTATACTATTACTAATTTGCGCCAGCTGTTACCTCTCTTAGCAAAAACAGCCAGCTCAAAAATGAAATGATGTAGCAAATTTTTGATATCGTTTTTTATTTCTGTTACACTCAAGGTAGCAAAACAAGGAGGCAAATTATGGCTTATAAAACAATTTACCCTTATACCAACGAAGTGCTCCAGGAATACGAAAACATGACTGATCAACACGTGGAAGACGTGTTAGAAAGGGCTCATCTCCTTTACAAGAAATGGCGCCAAGAAGACCATCTCAACGAACGTAAAACACAATTAAAAGCAGTAGCGTCATTATTGCGCCGTGACCGTGATAAATATGCCGAAATCATGACCAAGGATATGGGGAAACTTTTCACCGAAGCCCAAGGCGAAGTAGAATTATGCGCAAAGATTGCTGATTACTATGCAGATAATGCTGATCAGTTTCTCACTTCTGTACCACTTGAAACGGATACAGGAAAAGCTTATTATCTCAAACAAGCGACAGGTGTTCTATTAGCAGTTGAACCTTGGAATTTCCCTTACTACCAAATCATGCGGGTATTTGCACCGAACTTTATTGTTGGTAACCCGATGGTTCTAAAACATGCCTCAATCTGTCCACGCTCAGCCCAATCCTTTGAAGAGCTCGTGCTAGAAGCAGGTGCTGAAAAAGGTGCCTTCACTAATCTATTCGTAACTTACGATCAAGTTTCAAATATTATTGCAGATAAACGTGTGGTTGGTGTCTGCCTAACAGGTTCTGAACGTGGTGGAGCTTCCATTGCTGAAATAGCCGGCAAAAATTTGAAGAAGACTACCTTAGAGCTCGGGGGAGACGATGCCTTTATCATCTTGGATGATGCCGATTGGGATCAAATTGCTGATGTTCTTTACTTCTCGCGTCTCTTTAATGCTGGGCAAGTCTGTACCTCTTCCAAACGCTTTATCGTTTTAGAAAAGGACTACGACCGTTTTGTTAAGCTTTTAACCGAAACCTTTAAAGCGGCAAAATGGGGTGACCCAATGAATCCAGAAACAACTCTGGCCCCATTGTCATCTGCACAAGCTAAAAAAGATGTGCTAGCGCAGATCCAATTAGCCCTTGATAATGGTGCGGAATTGTTATATGGTAATGAGCCAATCGACCACCCAGGAAACTTTGTCATGCCAACCATTATCTCTGGTATGACCAAGGATAATCCTGTTTACTATCAAGAAATCTTTGGACCAGTAGGCCAAATCTATAAAGTCGCCTCTGAAGAAGAAGCGATTGAAGTGGCTAATGATTCTAATTATGGATTAGGTGGCACTATTTTCAGTAGTAATCAAGAACACGCAGAAGCAGTCGCTGCTAAGATTGAGACTGGTATGTCCTTTATTAACTCTGGCTGGACCAGTCTTCCAGAACTGCCATTTGGCGGTGTGAAAAATTCTGGCTATGGACGAGAATTAAGTGAGCTTGGCTTTACATCCTTTGTTAATGAACACTTGGTTTACACACAAAAGAAATAGCCAGTGCCTGAGCGAGCAAATAAGATAAGAAAAAGGTCGCCCTTATGCGGCTTTTTTCCTTTTCTGCTTAATTTTTGATAAAATAAAAGCTATGAACGAACTGATCAAACATAAACTCGAGCTCTTGCCAGATAGCCCTGGTTGCTATCTGCACAAGGATAAAAATGGCACTATTATTTATGTTGGTAAGGCTAAAAACCTGCGCAATCGGGTCCGATCCTATTTTCGAGGCAGTCACGACACTAAAACAGAATTATTAGTCTCTGAAATTGAGGACTTTGAATTTATCGTTACAGGTTCCAACACCGAGGCTCTCTTGTTGGAAATCAATCTGATTCAGGAGAATATGCCCAAGTACAATATCCGCCTGAAAGACGATAAGTCTTATCCTTTCATCAAGATTACCAATGAAACCTTTCCTCGCTTACTGATAACCAGGCAGGTCAAAAAGAATGATGGTCTGTATTTTGGTCCCTATCCGGATGCCTATACAGCTAATGAGGTCAAGAAGCTTTTAGATCGCATTTTTCCCTTTAAAAAATGTAAAAACCCCGTCAACAAGGTGTGTTTTTACTATCATATCGGCCAATGTCATGCACATACGATTTGCCATACGGACAAGGCCTACTGGGATGATTTGGTTGAGCAAGTTAAGCACTTCTTAAAAGGGCAAGACGATCAGATTGTTAACCAGCTTAAAAGCAAAATGCAGGCGGCTGCCGAAGCGATGGAATATGAGCGAGCTGCTGAATACCGAGACTTGATTTCAGGGATTGCAACCATGCGAACCAAGCAGCGGGTGATGAGCCAAGACTTACAAGATCGGGATATTTTTGGCTATTATGTGGACAAGGGCTGGATGTGTGTGCAGGTTTTCTTTGTCCGCCAGGGTAAGTTGATCCAGCGGGATGTGAATCTATTTCCTTACTACAATGATGCAGAAGATGATTTTCTCACCTACATTGGCCAGTTCTATCAAGACCAAAAGCATTTTGTTCCTAAAGAAATCTTTATTCCTATGGCAATTGATCGCTCCATGGTTGAGGCGATTGTTCCAGCTAAGGTTATCCAACCACAGCGCGGCGAAAAGAAGCAACTGGTGTCGCTAGCTACCAAAAATGCGCGGGTTAGCTTGCAACAAAAATTTGACCTGCTTGAAAAAGATTATCAAAAAACCCGCGGCGCCATTGCTAATCTGGGAGACTTGCTCCATATTAAGACGCCACATCGTATTGAAGCTTTTGATAACTCCAATATTCAAGGGACTAGTCCAGTAGCAGCCATGGTTGTCTTTGTTGATGGCAAACCAAGTAAAAAGGACTATCGAAAATTTAAAATTAAGACGGTCCTTGGTCCTGATGATTATGCCAGCATGCGGGAGGTTATTTATCGCCGCTATAGTCGTGTACTTAAGGATGAGTTAGTGGCACCTGATTTGATTATTATTGATGGTGGTCAAGGGCAAGTCAATGTGGCGCGTGATGTTATCGAAAACCAACTGGGCTTAGCTATTCCAGTGGCTGGCCTGCAAAAAAATGATAAGCACCAAACTCATGAGCTGCTTTTTGGTAAGCCGCTAGAAGTAGTCGCATTAAAGAGGCAATCAGAAGAGTTTTTCTTGCTGCATCGGATTCAAGATGAAGTGCACCGCTTTGCGATTACCTTTCACCGCCAGGTACGAAGCAAAAATTCCTTCTCGTCAAAATTGGATGGAATCGCTGGACTTGGTCCCAAGCGCAAGCAACGGTTATTGCGACATTTTAAAAATGTAGCGGCGATTAGCAATGCTTCAATAGATGAGATCAAGGCCTTGGGAATTCCAGAAAGTGTCGCCCAAGCTGTTGTGGCTAGCTTTCACAATCAAACGCCAGCTCAAACCTCAGTTGTCCAGTAAACTGCTGTCGCTAGCTGCTTACTCGTTCGTATTTCTGGTTTGCCGATTACTAGCAAGAGATTTATTAATCCCAGGAACTTGAAAAATAAAACAGCAAATGACAGCAAAACTCTTACAAAAAATGATAGAATAGGATAAAAGATTAATTAGATTGGAAGTTCACAGATGAAATTTCTCGAACTCAACAAAAAACGTCATGCTGTCAAGCAATTTAATGATCAAAAAGTTGATGTTAATGATTTAAGGACAGCTATCGAGATTGCGACTTTGGCTCCTAGTGCTAATAACATCCAACCCTGGAAATTCGTGATTGTCAAAGACAAAAAGGCAGAATTGGCCAAAGACCTGCCGCAGGGCAATAAGCAACAAGTCCTATCAGCACAATACGTGATTGCTCTTTTTTCTGATACGGACTTAGTGCAGCGTTCGCGAAAGATTGCCCGCATTGGGGCAAAGGCCCTACCTGATGACTTGATTGGTTATTATATGGAAACTCTGCCAGCACGCTTTGCCCAATTTAATGAGGTCAAAATTGCTGAGTACCTGGCTTTGAATTCAGGGATTGTAGCTATGAACTTGGTTTTAGCCTTGACCGACCAAAAGATCAGCTCCAATATGATCCTTGGCTTTGATAAAACAAAAACCAATGCTATTTTAGATATTGACAATCGCTTTCGCCCAGAATTATTGATTACCGTGGGGTACAGTGATGATCAGCTAAATCCTAGCTATCGCCTGCCCGTGGATGAATTGATTGAACGCCGCTAAGCCAGCGTCTAGTCTGAGCGAGTCCCCCTCACCGGCCTGATTGAAGCCTTCAGGCCATTTAACAAAATAAGGAGAAGAACGAATGATTGATTTTAAAGCTGAAGTTGACAAACGTAAAGAGGCAATGCTTGAGGACCTTTTTAGCCTCCTTCGTATCAATTCAGAACGTGATGATAGCCAAGCTGACAAGGAACATCCCTTTGGACCTGGACCTGTTAGAGCTTTGGAACATTTCTTAGCAATGGCGCAACGTGATGGTTACCAAACGCGCAATATTGACAATTATGCTGGTGATTTTGAGTTTGGCGAAGGCGAAGAAGTCCTAGGTATTTTTGCCCACCTTGACGTGGTTCCTGCCGGTAGTGGCTGGGATACTGAACCTTATGAGCCTGTCATCAAAAATGATCGTGTGTATGCGCGTGGCTCATCTGATGATAAGGGTCCAACTTTGGCTTGTTATTATGCTTTAAAAATCATTAAAGAATTGGGTCTACCTGTTTCAAAGAAAGTTCGGTTTGTGGTTGGAACAGATGAAGAATCAGGTTGGGGCGATATGGACTACTATTTTGCCCATAACGGCTTGAAGAACCCCGATTTTGGCTTTTCACCAGATGCTGAATTCCCGATTATCAATGGAGAAAAAGGGAACATGACGGAGTACCTGCATTTTGCTGGTGCTAACCAGGGTCCATTTATCTTGCATAGTTTTAAAGGTGGCTTGCGTGAAAATATGGTACCAGAATCAGCAACAGCTATGATAACTGCTCCGCATCCTCTTGCTACTTTGCAAGCTTCACTCGAAGATTTTCTAAGTAAGCATAAGAGTGTCAAAGGCTCAATGGTGGAAAAAGACGGGCAATACCAAGTGACTATGATTGGAAAATCTGCACATGGTTCTACACCTGAGGCTGGGATAAATGGTGCAACCTTCCTTGCTAAATTCTTAAATCAGTTTGCCTTTGAAGGACCAGCCAAGGCCTTTTTGGACAATGCAGGGACGATTTTGCATGAAGACTTTGATGCTAAGAAAGTTGGCTTGGCCTTTACTGATGAGAAAATGGGGCCACTCAGCATGAACGCTGGTGTCTTTACATTTGATGAAACTTCTAAAGATAACACCATTGCCCTTAATTTCCGCTATCCAAAAGGCATTAACCCAGAAGGCTTGAAAGCAGGACTTGAAAAATTAGCAGGTGTTAGCAAAGTAACCCTTTCTAAGCATGGCCATACGCCGCACTATGTTTCAATGGATGATCCATTAGTGTCAACACTTTTGGCCGTTTATGAAAAACAAACAGGCCTTAAAGGTTACGAACAAGTCATTGGTGGGGGTACTTTTGGCCGCTTGTTAGAACGTGGTGTGGCCTTTGGTGCAATGTTCCCAGGAGATGAAAACACTATGCACCAAGCTAATGAATACATGCCACTAGATAATATTTTCCGCTCAGCAGCCATCTACGCAGAAGCAATCTATGAGCTCATCAAATAATAGCTATTAAAGCAGCAAATACGTTAGTTATAAACAACGCAGTCTTATAGACAAAAAAGCTCTAAGAAAAGGGGTTACAGCCTTTACTTAGAGCTTTTTTATTTTCCGGTCTTTAGTGTGTTAAACAACCAGCTATTTTTAGAAGGTTGCGACGCAATCATGCCTGTTTTTGGTCAGACTAAAGCACACTAGCAGCAAGTGGTTTATAGTTCAAAGGTATGGTATTAGGATCGTTGCCAATTTTGAGGCGCTAGCTTGGTGGTAATAGGCTGGCGCAGGTCTACTTAATCAAGCGGATTATTTTCCTAAACAGAATTGGCTAAAGAGCTTGGTAATCAGCTCATCAGGCGCGGCCTCACCGGTAATTTCTCCCAAAATTTCCCAGGTCCGGGTTAAATCAACCTGCAAGAGATCAACCGGCATACCTAAGGCCAGGCCTTCATTGACGGCTTCTAAAGACTGCACTGCTTTTTCAATTAAGGCAATATGCCGAGAATTGGATAAATAGGTTGCATCTTGTTCAACTAGGCCAGCATTATCAAAGAAGAGCTGATTAATGCGCTCTTCAATCTGATCGATATTTTTGTTGGTTAAGACAGAAATTGCAATAGTATCTAAGGGAAGGTGCTCTGTCTCGATTACTTGTGGTAAGTCTGTCTTGTTTAAAAGGACGATGCGGTTGCTATCTTGGCTGAGTTCCAGTAGCTGACGATCTTGTGCTGTTAAAGGCTCAGCAGCATTGAGTACCAAGAGGACTAAATCAGCATCCTTAAGGGCTTTTTTGGAGCGCTCAACGCCAATTTGTTCAACAATATCATCTGTTTCCCGGATGCCAGCCGTGTCAACTAGCTTGAGGGGGACACCCTTGATGTTGACATATTCTTCAATGACATCTCGAGTGGTCCCGGCAATATCTGTGACGATAGCCTTTTCTTCTTGTAACAAATTGTTTAGCAGGCTTGATTTGCCAACATTCGGTCGTCCGATGATAGCAGTGGCAATTCCTTCTCGCAATATCTTTCCTCGCTTGGCGGTCCGTAAGAGGTTTTCGAGTAGCGTTTGAAACTCCAGCGTCTTTTCACGCATGAGAGCGGTTGTCATTTCTTCAACGTCATCGTACTCAGGATAGTCGATATTAACCTCTACCTGGGCTAGAGTATTGAGGATTTCTTGGCGCGTTTGATTGATTAATTGGGATAAAGAACCGTCTAATTGTTTGACAGCGTTGTTCATGGCTTTATCCGTCTTGGCTCGAATAATGTCCATGACAGCCTCGGCCTGAGTGAGATCCACCCGGCCATTTAAAAAAGCCCGTTTGGTAAATTCGCCCGGCTCTGCTAAGCGGGCCCCCTGCCTTAACAGCAGTTGCAAAATTTCATTTGTCACAGCGATCCCACCGTGGGTATTAATTTCAACCACATCCTCACGGGTAAAGGTCTTTGGAGCCAACATGACGGAAGCCATGACTTCATCCATTATTTCTGCTTGGTCAGGATCTTGGATATGACCATAATTGATCGTATGGCTTGGAACTTTGCTTAAGTCCTTGCCTTTAAAAACTTTATTTGCAATGGAAATTGCTTCGCTGCCAGAGAGACGGACAATTCCAATAGCCCCTTCGCCCAGGGGAGTTGAAATAGCAGCGATTGTGTCAAATTCTTTTGTTATACTCATGTGTCTTATTTTAGAATAAGTCTAGCTAGAAAGCAAGATTTTGCTTTAGCTAGAAGGAGCTGCAAGGTTGGATTCAGAATGCCTTTAAGAAACGTGCTGAGCGGAGCAGTCTTTTCCCCATTTTTAATTGTAATTTAAAAAAGATAGAAGCATTTTCCAAAATTTGGAAGGACTTAGTTTCACGAGCACTCCTAGTAAACTGCTTATTTTTTCATTAACAAGTGGGCGCTTTCATGGTATAATAAAGTGTTGGAACTCATTATCATTTAGGAGGAAACATGGAAGCTTTGAAGAAAATTGCTGGTGTCACCGCTGCACAGTATGTGACAGATGGAATGACAATTGGTCTTGGGACTGGCTCAACGGCCTATTATTTTGTAGAAGAAATAGGTCGGCGGGTCCAAGAAGAAGGGTTAAATGTTCTTGGTGTCACCACTTCAAGTGTCACTACTAAGCAAGCCCAAAGCTTGGGTATTCCCTTAACCTCAATTGATAACATTGATAGCATTGACTTGACTGTTGATGGTGCTGATGAGGTGGATCAAGATTTTAATGGCATTAAAGGTGGTGGAGCAGCTTTGCTTATGGAGAAGATCGTAGCTACACCGACTAAAGAATACATCTGGGTAGTTGATGAATCAAAGCTGGTGAGACACCTAGGCGCTTTCAAATTACCAGTTGAAGTCGTGCAATATGGCGCTGAGCGGTTATTCCGTGTTTTTGAAAAAGCTGGCTATCATCCTGCTTTTAGACAAAAAGGCGGCCAGCGGCTGATTACTGATATGCAAAATTATATCATTGATTTGGATTTGGGCTATATTGAAAATCCTCAGGCTCTTGGTCAGAAACTAGATCAAACAGTTGGTGTTGTTGAACATGGACTGTTTAATGGCATGGTTGATAAGGTGATTGTGGCTGGTCACGATGGTGTTCAGGTACTTTCAGCGCCAAAGCAATAATGAGTTCTAGATAAACTGCTTACTAAATTATAGGTTTTGGGGAGCTAACCGTAACCTCCCTTAGATTGGAGACATTTTGTCAAAATTTGAACGTATTCATTTGGTAGTTCTTGATTCTGTAGGAATTGGGGCAGCGCCCGATGCTAATCATTTCCAAAATGCCGGTGTGCCTGATGGTGCGGCAGATACCTTAGGGCACATTGC
>NZ_WLZU01000002.1 GCF_009870755.1 Streptococcus halichoeri | reverse complement strand
CCCTAGAAAAATCAATTCCTAGAGCTTTGTCTTCAATCTGAAATCGCTACTTAACGTGGCGATTTTTCTTTTTTGAGGGTTTGAAAAGCTATGATGGCTATGGAATAACTAACTACGGGAATGATTCTTCTAGGCTCCTTTCAAAATCATCATAGACAGTTTATTTTCTCTTTGCATTTGAATGTGTAATTGTAGCGTTGCTATTCCAATAAATAATAGCAGCACAAAGAGAGCTATTACTATATCAGTTGCTAGAAAAATACTAGTTAGAAAGCCAAGCACATATACAACTATCTGTAAGAAGAGGTAGTTACGGTGAATCTCTAAAAATCGTAGACCAGCGATACGCTTAATAAAAATATCACGTCTAAATTCTTCAAAATACAGTTTATTCATTGTGTTGAACATTAGTAGAGCAGTCAGTATTCCCAAGATTGCCTCGGCAACCATCGCTAATACTTCCCTTTGGATTTTCTTCAATAAACTTTGATGGCTGGCATAACCAGACTGAAATTCGCCTACCCAACTTTCAAGTCCGTATGCTTTAATCAGTTTTTGTGCATCATCTAAATGGTTAAAAAAGAAATAAGATTGAAGTGCCTGCGCCCAAAACGAAAACGCTTGTGGTCCTGTTGATTGGGGTGTTAATACTAGTATTATGGGGTCTCTTAAGAACTGCTGGTAGGCTATTGGTGTTGTATTATAAATGAAGCGATCGTGTCCGGTCTCTAAATACGCTAGGGTTGCAACCATGTCTTGGTGCGCATGTCGACTAGACATTAAATCAGTTATATTCTTTTCAAAGGTTGCCTTATAGTGTTTTGTCTCTGATTTGAGATGCTTTGGTAAGAGGAGCACAAATTCTCCAGTAGTCAGGTGAGTCATTTTCTCTTCAATATCAGATGCTACGACGACTTGTTGCTGTTTTAGATAGTTAGGAGTCACTATTAGTACATTTCCCTGTGGATTGTATTTTTCTTGAAAAGTGGGAGGTGTGACATGAGATGAAGCTGGTCCTTGTTGAAGGCCGTGCTCTGCTAAATAGTGGCGAGATAAGAGTGCTCCTTGTTTTGCGACAGCGTGATCAATCACTTTAAACCAGGTTTTTTGCTTTGCGATAGCGTCATCATCAAATCCTGGCCTTATTCCACTTCGTCCCAAGCTTAGGGCAAATAATGCTTTTTCCCTAGACCAGGCTTTATTTCCGTGCTCTTGTTGGTGCCAAGCTTGAGAATAAAGCAATGTCCGACTAACTCCTATAGATACGATAACCACAGCTAATAATTGCCCTAGTAAGATTAAGCTAATGATTCCTCGCACAGGTATTTGGCCTTTTATCACCTGCATGAGATGCACCTTGTGAATGCCAACTGCAAATAGGCTGGCAAAAAGAAGTGATATAGCTAAAAGTGTAAGGTTATACACGACTAATCCCGTAGCAATGGTATAAAAGCCAATGGTAGGAAAGGAAATAAAACTTTTCAATAGGATGGCAGAGCTAAGCCCAAGACTCATGCCAATAAAGCTGTTTAATAAGTCGCAGGCAACGGGGCTCAGAAAAATTTTCCATCTCCGCTCACCTGAAATCAGTCGAATGCCAGCTGATCTCAAAGTCCGAATCTGTCCAATTAAACTAAGTGAGCCAAAAGTTAATGTAAAGATCAATAGGCCGATTAACTGAAAGCCATAGCCAAAGATAGCGGCTAGAATATTTAGATGAGAGGGAGAGGAGATGTGTAGGTTTGTCAAGCCCACCTCACTGAGTGTGTCTCGTAATCTGTCTACGTTTAAGTTCCCTCTAAAAATAAAATAATTAGTCTCTACGCTA
Organism: Streptococcus halichoeri; assembly: GCF_009870755.1. Classification (GTDB taxonomy): domain Bacteria; phylum Bacillota; class Bacilli; order Lactobacillales; family Streptococcaceae; genus Streptococcus; species Streptococcus halichoeri. The sequence goes on along the minus strand of NZ_WLZU01000002.1, from coordinate 118,894 downwards.
CTCTTTTGCGCGCTTTTCCTTGTTTTTCTAGACAGATTTGTAGGCAGGTTTCCCGTTCCAAAAGTAGAATAGGAAAAAATAGGCGTCCCATCTGAACCAGGTTCTTGATGTTGAATGGCGATAAGGCTGTTTGTTTCTTTTGCTAATGCTGCCATGCTTTTTGAAACGTTAGCAAAGCTAACCTCTCTTGAGGTATCAAATACAGAAACATTGGGATAAAAATAAGAGACATAAGAATCTGACCAAATGTTAAATACCCAGACTAAAAAGAAAGTCACTAATACATTAGATATTAGGACAAACATTCTTTTCATACAGCAGTTCTCCTTTTCTAAAAAGGGACAGAAGTTCTCCTGTCCCTCAAAGGTTTACTCATGATAAGTGACATCGTAAACAGTCACTAAAACTTAGACGAAGGAATTATTTTCCAGCATCAAATACGACCTGTTCACCAAAGTTTGTATTGATAAATGCATAGGATGTGCTACGCGCTCCTGCTGTAGCCGTTCGTTGATTGTTACGTGCGGCACTGCCCACATAGGACCAATGCCAGCTTGAACGGTGATAATAATTTGAAAAAGCTCCCCAATTATTTGGATCATGGTGACCACCATATGTCCAAACTCCCCCTTGATGAGATGCAGCCAGAACTGGAAGAGCAATGGTCAACAACAAAGCAGTAAGTGCTGGCACAAGTACTGTAAACTGTTATCACCTAATAAAAGTTCCTAGCTTGTTCAGTGTCAAGTGTCCCTCATCACAGAAAGTAATTTTTTGATTTTAGCTTATTTTTTGTAACTCTCGTTTGCTCAGTAGTTATGAGGCTTCATCATACAAGCTTTAATATTAATCTTTAATTAATTTTATAATGTTTTTATTTTATTTATCTCATTTTACTATTTCTCATCATCAACTGCAACTACTATTTAGCATTTTTTAGAGGCTTAAAAGCAAACGTTGGTCCATTTCAGGTTCCAGCTAGCTCTGGCCTCACTCTTGAGGTATTTGTCAGTCACTATTTTCTAAAAGGGTAAGGGGAAATGCTATTTTCGCTGGCTGCGAGCTATTTTTAGGTCACTTTTGGTCTTCGTTTTAGTGTACAATAGTCTTGTATCTGTGTGGTGTGAAAGCTATACGAACTTTTTCTGAACTGTTTTTGGGACTCGTGGCTAGTGCATGACATCGGCCAGATTCATGTTTTTTTCGGCAATTGATTTAAAGAAATTGACGGAAATGCTCACGCGCCTTGTCAAGCTAAGGGTCATGAAATGAAAGAAAAACCAATAATAAGGAGCGGTGTTATGTTCACTATAGTTACAAAAAGATTAGAACTCAAGCCAATGAATAGGGCGTTTATGGCTTCAACTCATAGCTATGCTAAAGACAAAGAGGCTAACAGCTATATGCTTCATTTGCCCAGCGATTCGATCAAGGAAACAAAAGACTTTTTAATAAACTGTGAACAGAACTGGCAACAGTATTCTGAACAGGAGTTTGAACTTGATTTTGCGATTCTCTATCAGAGCGAGCATGTTGGGGGATTGAACCTTACGAAGATTGCTGATGAGGACTTTGCTGAGATTGGCTGGATTGTAAACAGGGCCTTTTGGCGGCGGGGGATTGCTTTTGAGGCAGCTAAAGCTGCGATGCGGTATTTTTTTGAAAACTTTCATGTTAATCATTTTATTGCGCGCTGTGATAGCCAGAATCAGGCTTCCTATGCCCTGATGGAAAAATTAGGCATGAAGAGGCTGTCTGTTTCAGCTGGGCGATTAAACAAGCAAGCAACAAAAAGTTCTTTAGAATGCTTATATGCCATAGTCCTATAAAAATCAGGTTGCTTAAAATTGCAATTTTGCATGACAATGGTTATAGTAATACGTAAGAGATTTCTCACCGTCTTCATAGATAGCTTGGATGTGACAAAAGATGTGGCAAATCAGTAGGGCTGCTTGTAGTTTGCTTTTGCTGTCGTTTTTAAACAGTTTCTTAAGCGCTTTGCTGTGGTTGCTTGTCTTGTTGTTTAGGTTAGCAAGCAGACAATCTTTGCTTTATGGAGGAGGTGTGGTGCTAGCTGTGAGCCTCTGTTTTTAGGCTATTGGCTGTAATCACTTGATCTGGTGGGCACTTGATGCAGGAGACTTTTTTCCAGGCTAGGGCTTGCTTGGTCTGGAATTTCAACAAGAGCCAGCTAAAAAAACCTAGGTAGCTTGGTTGGCTTTTAAACTGTGTTGTTACTAATAATTGATTTTATAATGGAGGTAGGAGATGACTCATTCCGAAAAACAACGTGTGATTGCTAAGCAATTAGCAGCTGGGCAGTTAAAGACAGTTGCTGCTTATCAGGGTAAAGGCATACCGCAAGCCATTTTAACGCAGATCCGGGATGTGGAGTGGAAAGCCGGTGCTTATTTGTATCAGCAGATTATTGAGGGAGAATTAGCTGCAACAGATTATGTGATTACTTTGACAGATGCTGAGCAAACCTTAATTGGCTTTGCTAGTCTTTTGCAGGAAGATATTATTGAAAAGCCTGATTTTGGTCCTTTTTTATCAACAGTATATGTTGCACCATCACATAGAGGACAAGACTTGAGCCGTTTTTTGGTAGAGGCTATTCTTGCAACTGCAAAAGCCAGTGGTTTCACGGAGATTTATACAATTACTGCTCATCAAGGCTTATATGAAAAATCTGGTTTTCACTTTGTGCGTGAGGTGACGGATCGTTTTGGTCGAAGCATGCGGCTATTACAGCTAGCTTTGTAATCTTTTGCCTTGGCTATATAGGCTGTACTTTAGAGACCCCTTTACTTGCAACTGCAGCAGCGTTACGAGATTTGCCTAAAAAACACAGGCTAGATTAGAATACTTTTCATTTTAAAAAATCTTTATCGTCAGGTTTACCGTAGGGGAAACTGTTCATAAAAAAAGCAAGACCAGTCGTTGTCCTTTAATAGGAAACTAGCTGGTCTTGCTTTTTTATAGTTGTAATCGGGCTTCTGACTCAGTCTTAGATGATAGGGTGATTTTAGTTGGTCTTTTTCTTATTTTTCCGATTGCCTTTTGGTTCTAGGAAGCCTTGGAGCAAGCCTAATAAGCTATCAGATAAGATGGCCATCAAGGCAGTTGGTAGGGAACCAGCAAGGATAATAGCACCGCCATTGGTGGCATTGGTACCACGTACGATAATATCTCCTAAGCCACCACCACCGACAAAGGCCCCAATGGCTGTAATCCCAACAGCAACGACTAGGGCGTTTCGAATCCCAGCCATAATCACAGAGAGCGATAGAGGAAGTTCGACCATAAAGAGACGCTGGCTTTTGGTCATCCCCATACCTTTTGCGACATCAACTAAATCATCGCTGACATTTTTTATACCGGTGTAGGTATTGCTGATGATAGGTAATAAGGAATAGAGAAAAACAGTCGCAATAACGGTCTTTGTCCCTAAGCCCAAACCTAGCATGAGAATGGAGAGCATCGCTAGTGAGGGAATCGTTTGTAGGACATTAGCTGCACCAAGAACCACTTTTCGCAGGGTGAGTCGTCTGGCAATCAAGATGCCCAAAGGAATGCCAACAAGAGCGGCAAGCATTACCCCATAGGCAGAAATGAGAAAATGCCTTAAAAACTGTGTCAAAATATAAGTGCCGTTATGGTTAAAATAGTAGATTAGTTGTTGCCAAAGTGATAAATCACTCATTTTTTATCCCCCTCTTTAAAATAATGATGCTTTTCAAGAAATTGTTTGGCAACTACGGAAGGTTCTAATAATTGGTCATCCACCTTGTAGTTTAAAGATTGCATTTCTTCTAAGCTAATTTGGCCATCAAGCCGGTGAAGCAATGGCTTTAATTCAGGGTATTTTTTCAAGAGTTTGTTGTTAACAACCATGGAACATTCATAAGGTGGGAAAAAGTGCTTATCATCTTTAAGAATCGTCAAATGATAACTTTTGATGCGCCCGTCTGTTGAATACCCTAAAACAGATTGCATTTTATTACTGGCTACGGCATCATAGACTAGTCCAATCTGCATAGGAGAAATGTGATCAAAGCTAAAGCCATACGTTTTAGTAAAATCAGGGTAACCGTCTCCCTTACGATTCATCCAAGTGCTATCAATACCGACTTTGGCGCTGTCTTTGATTTTTGCCATATCTGAAATGGTCGTAAGCCCATTTTCTTTAGCATAGTCGCTGGTCACCATAAAGGCATAGGTATCAGAAAAGCCGTAAGTGGGAAACCAGGTTTGATCAAAACGTTTGGCAAACTCGCGTTTGACAACTTTAGAGGCTTCCTTGGGGTCTTTAATAGCCGCCATGCCAAGAGCGCCCGTAATATCTGTTCCGGTATAACGGGTGGCTGAAATATCAGCATCGCCACGTAATTGGGCTTGATGTGAGACATTTGAAGAACCAAGATTAGGAATAATAGTTGCCTGGTATTTGCTTTCATGGTTAATGAGCTCAGCGACTACATTGGCCATGATGCTAGATTCTGTCGAACTCTGTGCAGAAACTTTGATTCTCGGTGTGCTTTGGCCGTTAAAAGCAAGATAGGACCAGAAGGCTGCGATAATCACGACCAGTAAGCCTGTGAAAGCGTAGATTTTTTTGCGCATGAGTGATTACGCCTCCCTTCTTTGTTTTGGTACGAGCCGGTCTTCTAATAAGCCAAGCAGATAATCAGACAGTAGTGATAAGGCGATGACAGGAATAGTTCCTCCAATAATTAATTCGGGTTGGAACAAGTTTAGGCCACTAAAAATCAAATCACCCAGGCCGCCTGCACCGATGTAAGAAGCCAAGGTAGCCCAGGCAATGACATAGATAGCTGATAAGCGTACGCCAGCCATGATAACTGGCATTGCTAGGGGCAACTCTACTTGAAAAATGGACTGGATAGGCTCCATGCCCATTCCTTTGGCACTATCTTTGAGCACGGGGCTGACATTGTTTAAACCAATATAGGTATTTCTTAGAATGGGCAAAAGAGAGTAAATAAACAAAGCAACAATCGCAGGTACTTTGCCCACGCCAAAAATTGGGATCATCATCGCTAAGAGTGCTAAACTGGGGATGGTTTGTAGCATCCCGGTAATGCCGATGGTGAGTTTGGCGGCTCTAGGAAAGCGGGTTAAAAGGATACCTAGTGGGATTGCCACGATAATCCCAAAAGCTAAGGCCGTGGCTGAGATGTAGGTCTGCTCCCAGGTTTTTACAAGGAGCCTACTACCGTATTGAGATAGAAATGTAACCATTACCTTTCCTCCTTGTCTTGGTCATTGCTGCCCCAGATAAAGTCATAGAGCATGTCCACCAGTGAGGCTCTTGTAATAATGCCTTTAAGTCGTTTGTCTTTGTCAATAACTGGAGCAAATTTGAGGCCGCGTTTGAGGATTCTTTGTGCGGTGTCGCGTAAGATGGCATCTTCTTGGACGCTAAAGGGAACCTCGGTCATGAGATCAGATACTAAAAGGTTATTTTGGTAATAATTACTTAAGGATTCAAGGTCAATAAGGCCAATCAAGCGTTCCTTATCAGTAACTAAGAGAGTATCAACCCGTCGTTGTCGCATGAGGGTAACTGCTTCAGATAACGGTTTATCGGCAGTAATAGCAACAGGATTTTTGACCATGATGGATTTTACCGGTGTAATGTCAGACTGGGCTCGCAGCAGCCGTTCTTGCCCGATCATTTTTTCGACAAAGCTATTGGCGGGATGATGGAGGAGGTCGGTTGGCGTATCTTCTTGAATCATTTTGCCCTTATCCATGACAACAATTTTTGTTGCTAATTTTAGGGCTTCATCCATGTCGTGCGTTACTAAAATGATGGTTTTTCCCATCTTTTCTTGCAGGTTTTTGACCAGATCTTGGATCCCTTCGCGCGTGATAGGATCTAGTGCACCAAAAGGTTCATCCATTAAGATAATATCTTGTTCGGCAGCGAGAGCGCGGATTACCCCGATCCGTTGTTGTTGGCCGCCTGATAATTCAGAAGGGTAGCGTTCTAGATATTCCTCGGGAAGCTCGACCAACTTCATTAATTCTTTAGCTTTGGCCATTTTTTTATCTTCTGGCCATTTTAACAGTTTAGGAACTAAGGTAATATTTTCATAGATGGTCATGTGCGGCATGAGGCCGATGTTTTGAATCACATAGCCGATTTTTCGTCTTAATTGGACCGGATTAAAGCTGGCGATGTCCTTTCCCTTAAACATAATCTTACCACTACTTGGTTTTAGCATCCGGTTAACCATCCGCATAAGCGTTGTTTTCCCGGAGCCACTGGTCCCGATAAAACAAATAAAATCGCCAGGCATAACCTCTAAACTCATCTTCTCAACAGCGACGTTATCCCCGTATACTTTACTGATGTTTTGAAATGCAATGATTGGTTGCTCCATACTTCTCTCCATTTCTTTAAAGTCTCTCAAACAATCGTTGAATTACTTACATTATACTCTATTCTTGTGATAAAATCACATTTGACCTCGTGCTAATCGCTCACAGCAGCTGTGTTTAGCTCGTTTACAGAGCTGTAAACCGACCAAACAGCTTACCTAGCACTTGTTTACAGTCTTCTTTACATGAAGTTGAGGGCTAAGTAGAATCAGTCCGACAGCTAGGCGGTTTAGGCATGTTGTGGCGAGCTAGAGCTGTCAAGTTTTCTGTAGAATGGCCCAGCTGTCAAGCAAGTTTTATGGCAAAGGTCGTTTGGGTCGCAAGGAACAATCAGCCCAATGTAAAAGACTTGTCTTCTGTTCGTTTTAATACAGGAAACAAGTCTTATCAGAATGTTTTGTGCCTACCTCATTTAGCGGTAATATCCTTTATCAGTTGGCTTTTCCTCTCAAAAATAGCATTAAGGACAGAAAAACCCATCGCCCAAAAGGTCTATCTTTGACATGGTCAGCTTTTTTCATTAATGGAAGACCATACCACCGTCAACGACAAGGGTTTGGCCAGTGACATAATTAGAATCTGGACCTGCAAGAAAAGCAACGGCATTTGCAACATCTTCGGGTTCAGACAAGCGTTTGAGGGCAATGTCTTTAGCAAATGTTTGCATACCCCATTCATCATCTTTTCCAGCGTTTTTACCGACTTGATGGGCAATGTCATACATCATTGGAGTTTTAACAATACCAGGAGCATAGGCTGTGACCGTAATGCCTTCTTCTGCTAAATCACGCGCCAAGGTTTGGGTAATACCACGAATGGCGAATTTTGTTCCCCCATAGACGGTAAGATTAGGATTTCCGACACATCCAGCTTGAGAAGCGGCATTAATGATTTTCCCACCGTGGCCTAGTTGTTTAAAGTGCTTGTGCGCTGCTTGTGCTCCCCAAATGGTCCCACCGACATTAATCGCAAAGGTTTTTGAGAATTGTTCTTCAGTGATAGTATCAAGAGGAGTTGTAGGGGCAACGCCAGCATTATTAACCACCACATGCAAGTCACCAAAGTGAGAAACGATTTGATCAAAAGCCGTTAAGACCTCTTCACGCGAAGCAACGTTAGCAACAGCGGCATAGGCATCTCCTTCTGGAAATTTGGTAACAGCTGCTTGGGCAGTTTCTTTATTGTAATCCACGATGCCAATTTTAAAACCATCTTTATGAAGTCTTTGGGCAATGGCAAGTCCGATTCCTTGGCCTGCTCCAGTGACAATAGCTACTTTTACCATCGTAAGTCCTCTTTTCTTTGTTTGATAGTTTAAGTGTACCACTTTTGTGAAACGCTTTCAAGCATTTTCTTTTAATATTCAAAATATTGCAACTTTTTGAATGGCAGTTTCCATTTTTCCATGGTTTTTTCGCAAGTTTGTTCATTTAAGGGGTTATCGCTAAGCTCCCATGCTGCTAAGTCCTAAAGCAGATAGAGTTCAGCTGACTGGCAGGCTTGCCTTGTTTCTACAAAAAATGAATAAATATCAAAAAAATTAGCTTTTAGCAAAAAGAAGTCTCATTTTTTTCGAATAAATAAGTGAACCAAATAGTTGGATAATATGAAAAGGATATGAGATGGAACGGTATAGTTGTAAAATTGGTATTTCAGAAGCAGAACACGATAGCTTTGTGACAGGTCACGCGCAAATTAACCTTCTACAAAGTAGTCGCTGGGCTAAGGTTAAAGATAACTGGGAAAACGAACGGATTGGCATTTACCAGGCGGGCGTTCAAGTCGCATCGATGAGCTTACTTATTAAGAGGCTGCCGCTGGGTTATTCGCTTATCTATATTCCACGTGGGCCTGTTATGGATTATAGGAATGCTTGCTTGGTTCACAAAACGCTGAGCTATCTTAAAGCCTATGGCAAAGCGCAAAAAGCCCTCTTTATTAAGTGTGACCCGGCTGTCTTGTATAGGCAATTTAGGATTGGGCAAGAAGTCCAGATTGCCAAAGAAGGCGAGCAGGCTATCAACCATTTACTAGCAGCGGGAGCTAAATGGGCTGGTTTGACCAGTCGGATGGCTGAGAGTATTCAACCACGTTTTCAAGCTAACAAATATCTTTTACCAGACAGAGAGATCCCATTTCCCAAGCACACGAAACGTTTAATGGCAGACGCCAAAAAGCGGGGAGTGCAAACGATTAGAGGGTCAATTGATCAGCTGGATGCTTTTTGTGAGCTGATTGCTAAGACCAAGACGCGCAAGCAGATTTCCCTAAGAAACCGAGATTACTTTGCCAGATTGATGACTGTTTATGGGGAGGATGCTTTTTTGCATTTTGCTAAAATTGACATTGATGCTCAGCTTGAGCTATTTCGTGAGCATCTGAGTCAGGTCAAGCAGGCGCTTGCTCAAACACCGCAGCATCAAAAGCGGCGTCTGCAGATGCTCAATGATCAAAAAAGATCTTTGGACAAATATATTGAAGAATTTGAGCACTATCAGGAAAATGAATCGGCTGATAATCCTGCGGTAGCAGGAATTTTATCGGTCGCTTATGGGGATGTGATGGAGATGCTCTATGCCGGGATGGATGACCGCTTTAAAAAATGCTACCCGCAGTATCTTCTTTACCCGCGGGTGTTTACAGATGCCTCAGCCAAGCAAATCAGGTGGGCTAATATGGGCGGTGTTGAAGGGGAGCTTAATGATGGTTTGACGATTTTCAAATCACATTTTAGTCCGACAATTGAAGAGTTTATTGGGGAATTTGACATTCCGGTACACCCTTTTTACCCTCTTTTTTATCAGATATATCAGCTTGGTAAAAAATGTCGCAAGCGGCAGTAGTCCTAAAATTAAAATAATGAGAACAATTTACCCTCTTAGATGAGTAAGACTCATTTTTTGTGAGAATCTGTACAAAATGCAATCGAATTGGTTTCTTATTTCAAGCTTTTCTTTTATAATAATAATGTTAAAGTATATTTTGAAAGTGAGTCCTTGAATGTCCTTAACTCAATTTTTAGAATTGGTAGAAATAAAAGCAAAAACAGCTAGTGTTTTACCTTTTTTGATTGGTTTATGCTTTAGCTATTATTACTATGGATCGGTACATCCGATTTATGTTATGTTGTTTTTTATAGCCATGTTTTTCTTTAATATGTTCGTGGATATTTGGGATAATTACAACGATTATCAAAAGGCGATCAATAGTAGCTATAAAAAAGAAGTTAACATTATTGGAAGAGAAAATCTATCACTAAAATTGATTGAGCAAGTGATGATGGGCCTGGTTGCTAGTTCGGCAATCATTGGTCTGATCTTAACCTATTTGGTTGGCTGGCCCTTGTTACTAATGGGACTTTTTTGCTTTGCCATTGGTATTCTTTATTCAGCAGGGCCACGCCCCCTGTCAAGCCTGCCTTTAGGTGAGCTTTTTTCAGGATTTACCATGGGCTTCATGATTAGCCTAATCTGTGTCTATCTAAACACTTATCAGCAATTTGTCTGGGATTTTGAGCATTTAGGTCAAGTTTTTCTCATTGCCTTACCCAATACCCTGTGGATTGCTAATTTGATGCTCGCCAATAACTTATGTGATAAGGAAGAAGATGAAAGCAATCATCGGTACACGCTCGTTCACTATACAGGGCGTCGATATGGGCTTATCTTGTTCGTTTTGGCTAATGTTTTGGCAATGATAGCTATTGTAATACAAGCGGGCTTGGGACTTGCTCCGGCATCAGTTGTTTTTTGTTTGCTGTTGATTCCATATATCACTAAGCAGACGCGACTCTTGCTCGAAAAGCAAGTCAAAAGCGAGACATTTATCTGTGCGGTGCGTATTTTAGCAGTTGGTTCGATAACCTACGTGCTATTGTACGCTCTTGGTATGTTTATTTTATAGAGGGGTGACACATTATGCAAGAAGTGTTAGTTTTAGGAGCTGGCTATGCAGGATTAAAGGCTGTGCGCAGCCTACAAAAGCATTCAGGTGATTTCCATATCACGCTGGTTGATCGCAATAAATATCATTACGAGGCGACTGAGTTGCACGAAGTAGCAGCTGGTAGTCATTCAAAAGAGAAGATTATTTTTCCAGTAGCCGATGTTATTAATGATAAGGTCACTTTTATCCAAGACGAAGTGGCACAAGTTATCCCTGAAAAAAATAGCGTGGTCCTAAAGAGTGATAGAACCCTTACCTATGATATTGTTGTTGTCTCGCTTGGTTTTCGCTCTGAAACCTTTGGTATTAAAGGGGCGTTAGAAAATGCCCTACAAATGGTTGACATTGATACTGCTGAGCATATTCATCATCATATTGTTAATATGATGGCTAAATACCGAGAAACAAAAGATAAAAATTACTTACGTATTTTGATTTGTGGAGCTGGCTTTACTGGTGTTGAATTGGCAGGAGCGTTTGCAGATGAGCGCAAGCGTTATGCTGAGCTAGCGGGCGTCTCAGAAAATGACATTGAGATTGTCTGCATTGAAGCAGCCAAGCGCATTTTGCCAATGTTTGATGATAAGCTAGCCCAGTATGGCGTAGATCTCATTAAAAAACGAGGCATCACTCTAATGCTAGGTTCAATGATTAAAGAAATCAAACCAGGCGAAGTGGTTTATGTCACTAGCCAAGAAGATGCTGCGCCACTGCAATCCATTTCTGCTGAAACGATTGTTTGGACAACGGGTGTTAGTGGTAGCGCCGTGATGACAGAGTCTGGTTTTAATGAACGGCGCGGTCGTGTGGTGGTCAACGCCGATTTGCGTGATCCAAATCATGACAATGTCTACATTATTGGTGATGTTTCGGCCTTTATGGATTCACAAACGAATCGCCCCTTCCCAACTACTGCGCAAATAGCAACTCGGATGGGTGCACATGTTGCCACTAACATTGTCCATCAGCTAAAAGGAGAAGCTCTAGAAGATTTTACTTATAAAGCCCTTGGAACAGTAGCTTCGATTGGTAATACCAACGCCTTGGGACTGGTTGGTAAGGCAAAGGTCAAGGGTTATCCGGCTTCCTTTGTCAAAAAGAACATTGTTAATAAATCATTGGTAGAGATGGGTGGCTTAAAAGAGCTGCTCGCCAAGGGCCGCTTTGATCTATACCATTAAGATTGGATTGTCTATTAGCTAATGCCTAAAGCCACCTGTTGTGAGGCTGGTAACTTTATGTTCTTGTTTGTAAAAATTGGGGGATTATTATGACTATTGAAGCTTTGGCACGCTTCCAATTTGCAATGACCACCATTTTCCACTTCTTCTTTGTCCCATTCTCAATTGGAACAGCCTTGGTAGTGGCTATTATGGAAACGTGTTATGTGGTCACAAAAAAAGAAGAGTACAAAAAAATGACGAAGTTTTGGGGCAACATCATGCTCCTAAGCTTTGCTGTTGGGGTAGTGACAGGAATCATTCAAGAATTCCAATTTGGAATGAATTGGTCTGATTATTCGCGCTTTGTAGGAGATATTTTTGGGGCACCTTTGGCGGTTGAGGCCCTCCTAGCTTTCTTTATGGAATCAACTTTCCTAGGTTTGTGGATGTTTACCTGGGATAATAAAAAGATTGGTAAGAAATTACATGCCGCTTTTATCTGGTTAGTGGTTTTTGGCTCTTTGATGTCGGCTATGTGGATTTTGATAGCTAACAGTTTCATGCAAAACCCTGTGGGTTATGAAATTAAAAATGGCCGTGCCCAAATGACTGACTTTTTTGCCCTAATCACGAATCCCCAATTCTTTTATGAATTTTCCCATGTGATCACAGGTGCAATCACCATGGGTGGGATTGTGGTTGCTGGGATGGCTGCTTTTAAGCTGCTTAAAAAAGACAGTCTGGCGGCCAGCACCCAGGCCATTTACAAGAAATCACTGCGACTTGGTCTAGTGATTGCTTTGTTTGGTTCGATTGCTGTGCTTGGCGCAGGGGATTTACAGATGAAAGCTTTGCTGCATGAACAGCCTATGAAATTTGCTGCGATGGAAGGCGACTATGAAGACTCAGGTGATCCTGCTGCCTGGACAGTAGTTGCCTGGGCCAATGAAGCTGACAAAAAACAAGTCTTTGGTGTCAAGATACCTTATATGCTCAGTATCCTTTCTTATGGTAAACCTTCTGGTTCTGTTAAGGGCATGAATACGGCTAATAAAGAATTAGTGGCAAAGTATGGCCAAGATAATTATTTTCCAATGGTTAACCTGCTCTTTTACAGTTTCAGGGCAATGGCCGCTTTTGGTACTTTAATGTTAGGTGTCTCTGCCTTAGGCCTCATTTTGACACGTAAGAAAAAACCAATTCTTTATCAGCATAAATGGCTGTTAGGAATTGTTGCCTTAACCACTTTTGCACCCTTTCTTGCTAACACCTTTGGCTGGATTATTACGGAACAAGGGCGCTACCCTTGGACAGTTTATGGCTTATTTAAAATTAAAGACAGCGTCTCACCAAATGTATCGGTTGCTTCTTTATTAGTTTCAAATACCGTTTATTTCTTGCTTTTTACAGGCCTTGGCGCAATGATGGTTGCCTTGACCATTCGTCAGTTAAATAAGGGTCCTGAATATGGTGATGAACCGTTGACTGGTTTGGGCCAAGCAGGTATTGATCCATTTGAAAAGGGGGCTTACTAAGATGACAGGTTTACAATTCTTTTGGTTCTTTTTAATCGGTTTGCTGTTTTCTGGCTTCTTCTTTCTAGAAGGTTTTGATTTTGGTGTGGGGATGGCTGTTCAGACGCTAGCTCATAATGAAGCTGAAAAAGATCAGATTGTCTCAACTATCGGGCCGGTCTGGGACGGGAATGAAGTTTGGTTGTTAACAGCTGGTGGCGCGATGTTTGCTTCTTTTCCTTACTGGTATGCTTCGCTCTTTAGTGGTTATTACCTGATTTTGTTTACGATTCTCTTTGGCCTGATTATTCGCGGCGTGTCTTTTGAGTTTCGTCACAATGTCGCACCTGAAAAGAAACAGATTTGGAACTGGACGCTTAGCCTTGGTTCTGCCTTGGTCCCCTTCTTTTTTGGCTTGATGTTTATTAGCATGATTCAAGGTATGCCAATTGATGCTAAAGGCAATATGGCGGCAGCTTTTGGAGATTATTTTAATCTCTTTTCCCTTGTTGGTGGCGTAGCTATGCTTTTGCTGACCTATTTGCATGGGTTGAACTATATTGCCTTAAAGACTACTGGGCCAGTTCGTGATCGCGCAGCTAATTATGCCCGCTTACTCTACTGGGTGCTATATGTAGGTTTACTTGCTTTTGCGCTTCTTTTGTTTGTGAAGACGGATTTCTTTAGTAAGCATTTACTTGCGACCTTGGCTTTGTTAGTAGTGATTGTCGCTTTATCTGTTTTTGCGCATGCTAGTGTTTTTGCCAAAAAAGAGATGGCAGCCTTCCTTTCTAGTGGCTTAACACTGGTTGCAGTAGTTGTACTATTATTCCAGGGTCTATTTCCTCGGGTGCTGATCAGCTCTATCAGTACCAAATATGATCTGTTGATCAAGGATGCCTCATCAACACCCTACACGCTTAAGGTGATGTCAATCGTGGCTGTTACCTTAGTGCCCTTTGTATTAGCCTATACCGTTTGGGCATATTACATTTTTAGAAAAAGAATTCACTTACCAGTGGTAGTGACAGGAGAGCAACATGCTGGATAAAGCAGTTATGCGCTTGTCGGGTATTCATCAGTTAATGGGGTTGCTTGCAGGACTAGATTTCCTACAAGCAATCTTTATTATTGGACAAGCTTATTTTTTAAGTGGCGCCATTACAGGCTTATGGCAGGGTCAGCCTTTAGATCAACAAGCCCTAAAAATTGCTGGTTTTTTGGCTGTGTATTTGGGGCGGCATCTGATTAATTTTATCAAGGACCAGCGATTAGACCAATTTGCGGCACAAGAAGCCAAGCACATTCGGCAGCAGCTCCTAGATAAGCTGTTCGAATTGGGGCCAACTCTCGTGCAAAAAGAAGGCTCGGGCAATGTTATCACCATGGCACTTGATGGCGTTGGTCTTGTTGAGAACTATTTGCACCTGGTTTTGAATAAGATGATCAACATGACGATTATTCCCGCTGTCTTGTTAGTGTTTATCTTTTTTTTGGATTGGCAATCGGGTCTCGTCTTGCTGCTGGTTTTCCCTTTGATTATTCTGTTTATGATTATCTTGGGCTATGCTGCTAAGGCCAAGGCCGATAAGCAGTATGCTTCCTATCAGCTATTGTCTAATCATTTTTTAGATGCGCTTCGCGGAATTGATACGTTACGTTTTTTTGGCTTAAGCAAAGATTATGCTAAAAGCATCTATCAAACGAGTGAGCGTTTCCGTAAGGCGACGATGAGCACTTTAAAAATCGCGATTTTATCAACCTTTGCATTGGACTTTTTTACCACGTTGTCAATTGCGATTGTGGCTGTCATGCTCGGCTTGCGCTTGATTAATCAACAAATACTTTTGTTTCCTGCCTTAACAGTCCTAATCTTAGCGCCCGATTACTTTTTACCTGTTCGTGATTTTTCAAGTGATTACCATGCCACCTTAGATGGGAAAAATGCCTTTTTGGCCATCCAAAGCATTCTGCAACAAGACAGCCCTAAAGCTCCACAGCTGCCTTTGGGAGAATGGGGGCCAGACAGTCAGTTCTCTGTGGCTAACATCGCGGTTGACTATGACGGCAAGCTCATGCTAAAGGAGGCTGCTTTTACAGTTAAAGGCTATCAGAAAATAGGCATTATCGGTATGAGTGGTTCTGGTAAATCAACATTGATTAATGTCTTATCAGGTTTTCTTAGGCCAAAGGCCGGCTCGCTCCTTGTAAACGGCCAGGCCCTATCTGACTTTAATCAAGCAGCCTGGCGGCAACAGCTGGCCTATATCCCGCAAAATCCTTATATTTTTGATCAGACCTTGCGAGATAATATTGCTTTTTACACGCCAAAGGCCAGTGATGCGGCGATTTTGCAGGCCATTTCGCTAGTTGGTTTGGATGACCTATTGGCTGAGTTACCTCTGGGCTTAGATACGCCTATCGGTAACGGTGCCCGCTCTTTGAGTGGTGGTCAAGCGCAGCGAATCGCCTTGGCGCGAGCTTTTTTGGATCCAAAGCGCAAGATCCTGCTTTTTGATGAGCCAACAGCCCACTTGGATATTGAGACTGAATTGGAGCTAAAGGAGAAAATGGTACCCCTGATGCAAGACAAGCTGGTGTTTTTTGCGACACACCGGCTGCATTGGTTGCACCAAATGGATCTGATTATGGTCTTAGAAGGCGGTGACCTGGTTGAGCTTGGGACCTATCAGGACTTAATGGCGCAAAAGGGGCATTTGTACCGTCTGCGTCATGCCATGGGAGGGGAAAATGCATAAATTACCAATCATAGCAGCCTTGCAGCGAGATAGTTGGATTAAACCTTTTTTTAAGAAATACCGGCGTTCGCTGCTGCTGGCGTTGTTTTTAGGGTTTTTGACTTTCTTTTGTGCCAGTGGCTTGATGTTTAATTCAGGCTTTCTCATTAGTAAATCAGCTGCGCTACCAAGTAATATCTTGTTAGTTTATGTGCCGATTGTCTTGACTCGGGCTTTTGGGATTGGCCGTCCGGTTTTTCGCTATCTGGAGCGTCTGACCAGCCATAACTGGGTCTTGAAGATGACTTCGCAATTGCGGCGCAGGCTTTATGAAACCATTGAACAAGATGCTGTATTTATCAAGGGGCAGTATCGGTTAGGTGATATTATGGGCTTGTTATCTGAGGATATTAATCACATTCAAAACCTCTATTTGCGTACGGTCTTTCCAACTATCATTGCGTGGTTGTTCTATTGCTTTTTGGTGATCGGCTTAGGCTTTTTCTCGCTGCCCTTTGCTTTATTGATGCTGCTCTATCTAGGGATAATTGTCTTTGTTTTTCCCTTGTGGTCGGTGATTGTCAATGGCGCGCGCCAGGAACGGGAAAAAAGTCTCAAAAATGCCCTCTATCAGGATTTAACCGATAATATCTTGGGAGTATCTGACTGGATTTTTAGTGGTCGTGGGCATGACTACGTGGCTTTGCATCAGCAATCACAAGCTAAGCTCATAGCTGTTCAGGCTAGTATGCGGCGTTTTAACAATCGCCGGCAACTCTTGCTGGAAATGAGTTTTGGCTGTTTAGCCATCTTGGTCCTCATCTGGGCAGCCTATCAATTTACAGGGCATTATGGCGGTGCTGCAAACTGGATAGCTGCTTTTGTCCTTTCTGTTTTCCCTTTGGTGGAAGCTTTTGGAGGCTTGTCGGCAGCGGCACAAGAGACGGGCAGCTATGCCGATTCGATTAATCGTCTGAACGCTTTGCCGGCCATTCATCCGGCTGAGCAATCTATGCTAGCACCAGCAGCTCCTTATGATTTAGAGGTCACATCAGTTAGCTTTGCCTATGACAAGCATAGTCGCGAGGTGCTAAAAGATCTGAGTCTGACCATCCCGCAGGGGCAAAAACTGGCCATTTTAGGAAAAAGCGGCTCGGGCAAGAGTACTTTAGCTAGCCTTTTGCGAGGCGACTTGCAGCCTGACCAGGGCTTGATTACGCTGTCAGGCCTTGCTGTCAGTGACTTGTCAGAAAGTATTGCTGATGTTATTGGCGTCATCCAGCAGGCCCCTTATTTGTTCCACACGACAATTGAAAATAACCTGCGCATCGGCAATCCCTCTGCAACTCCAGAGGCCATGTGGCGAGCCTTAGAACAGGTCGGCCTAAAAGAGATGGTAAGTCAGCTGCCGGCAGGTCTTGCGACCATGGTCGATGAAGCTGGTCTACGTTTTTCTGGCGGTGAGCGCCATCGTTTGGCCTTGGCGCGGATTTTATTGCAAGACACCCCAATCGTCCTCCTAGATGAGCCAACAGTTGGGCTGGACCCGATTACGGAAATGGCCCTCATTGATACCTTCTTAAAAACTTTAGAAGGAAAAACCCTGATTTGGATTACCCATCATTTGAAAGGCATTGAAGCTGTGGATCGTGTGCTATTCCTTGAAGATGGTGTATTGGAGTTAGACGGTCCGCCGACTGAACTGAGCAAAATCAGCGCTCGTTACCGGCGGCTAAAGGCAGTAGATGATGGTCAGCTATAAAAAAGTCCGAGGTCAGCAAGGTGAGGTGAAAGTAGGCCTGCTTGGGCAGCCCTTGCCGCCGAAATGATAAAACAACCTGTTTTAATTAGTTTCAGTGAGTCTACCCACTCACAAGGCAGGTCACGATGTGTTCAGAAAAGGATTAAATGCAAGGAGAATCAAGCGTTTAATCCTTTTTACTTGCACTTGCTGCTTTGGCTAGGAGCCAGCAAGTGCCCTTATAGGTGTAGTCGCCTGTGTGACTTTAGAAAAAAACACCCTATGTTAGAGTTGGAGATAGGTGTCCTGGATTTTGAGGACCCATCAGGTGTCTAACGGTTGGGGTGTTTTTTAGATAATTTCAGAGCCCCGGCTCCTTAGAGGAGTTGCAAGGTAAAGCTTGCTTGCGGTTTTTTTGGGCCAGATTCTAGAAATTTGGGCTTGCGGTTTTTTGGGGCTAGATTCTAGAAGTTTGGGCTTGCGGTTTTTGGGGCTAGATTCTAGAAGTTTGGCTTGTGGTTTTTGGGCCAGATTCGAATGCTTGAGCCCCCGGCTCCCTAGAGCCAAACTCTACAAGTTTGAGCAGTAGCCCCTCAGGTCCCAGCACTCAGAAAGCAAACTTCACAAAGCTGGTCTAGCCCCTCAGGCCCCGCTCTTCTGTGCCTCGCTCTAAGGTTGGGGCCCCGGTTCCTTAGAGCTGCAATTCCTTAGAGCCCTAATCTTTGAGCTACACTCTAACTTCTGGGCTATAGCTTGATCGAGCAGTCCTTTTAGACTTGGCGGCTAAGGAGGTGTTTGGTGAGGCTTAGTAATTCCTTGCGTCTTTTGCTATCTGGGATGCGTTCAATGTCTGCTAGGGCTTTTTGTGTAAACCGATTCGCCAGGCTGCGAGCCTGATCAATGCCTTTGGCCTGCTTGACTAGCTTAGCTAATTGTTTTAATTCTGTGTCAGTAATAGCAGCCTTTTTGTCTAATAAAGGCTGTATCTGGCTTGCCTTTTCCCTAAGGGCTAGTAAGAGGGGCAGGCTATAGACGCCGTTGCGCACGTCTTCAAGGACGGGCTTGGTGAAGTCCTTGGGGCTAGCGGTGTAGTCGAGGATGTCGTCGAGGATCTGGAAGGTCATGCCAATTGCGTAGCCAATGCGTCCGGCTAAGTGGACGGTTTTTGCGTCACTGCCGCCAAAATAGGCTCCCTCTTGGCAAGCGAGTTTGAACAAGGCGGCTGTTTTGCCTGAGATGGCACGCAGGTAATCCTGGATGGTTTGGGCTTGGTTATAATAAAGGGCCATTTGATCGAGTTCGCCGACCAGGATTTTTTTCATGGCCTTGGCGTTAATCGCCATAAAGGGGCTGCCTTCCATGGTTTCTAAGATTAACTCAAAGAAAACGGTGAATAAAAAATCACCAGTGTAGACGGCGACATCCTTGCCAAAGGTTGTTTGTATGGTGGGTTGATTGCGGCGCAGCGGCGAATCATCTATCACGTCATCATGGATCAAGGTGGCCATGTGGAGAATTTCTAGTGAGGTGGCAATCTTAATCAGGCCTTCTTGCTTGGACTGTTGTTGTGGTCGCTGTAAAGAACCAAGGGAGGCAAAAAGGAAAAAGAAGGCTGGGCGCAGATACTTGCCACCGGCTTGGCTTAACTGGACAATCGCTTGTGAGATATCGGTATTACGAATAGCTGTGCGCGTGGCAATCATCGTACAGACGTCATCGAGTTGATTTTGAATATCTGGGAAGTGTTTCCAGTACTGTGGCATGCTTTTTCTCCTTGTTGGCTAATTCTTTATTATTTTACCGCATTTAGGAGCTTATGACCACCATTATCTTTCTGCCTTTTAGGAGTGGGAGCTGAGTGATAGATAGTTGCTATTTTAGGGGATATTGTGTATAGTCTTTACTATGATATGGAGGCAGAAAGAGAGTAGTAAATGGTTTCAATAATTGAGAGAGCGCCTGCTAAGCTTAATCTTGGCCTTGATGTGCTTGGCAAGCGCGCTGACGGCTATCATGATTTGGATATGGTCATGATCAGTATTGACTTATGTGATTATGTTACGGTTACCCCGCTTGAGGCTAATGTCATTGAGGTAGATTCAGACTGTTTGAAGATGCCAAATGATCGCAAAAATGATGTCTACAAAGCCGTTCAATTGATTAAAGAAAAGTATCATATCACCCAAGGGGTCTCGATTTTTGTTGAAAAATCAATCCCCGTTTGTGCGGGTATGGGTGGCGGCTCAAGTGATGCCGCAGCAACCATCCGTGCTTTGAACCAGCTCTGGAAACTGAATATGTCTTTGCCTGAGATGATTGCTATTGGTATGCAAATAGGGAGTGATGTCCCTTATTGTCTCAAAGGCGGTTGTGCTCAGGTCAGCGGTAAGGGTGAGATTGTAACCCCGATAGCCTGTGAGCTGTCTTGTTGGGTGGTGCTGGCAAAGCCACACTTTGGTATTTCGACACGAACGATTTTTCCAGATATTGATTGTGATCAGATTTCACGGGTGAATATTGCTGCGCTAGTTCAAGCTTTAAAGAGCAATGATTATCCCCGTTTACTGGCAGCCATGGGCAATTCTTTAGAAGATGTTTCGATTGCTAAACGGCCCTTCATCCAAAAAATGAAAGATCGCATGGCAAAATCTGGCGCAGATATTGCTTTGATGACAGGGAGTGGTCCATCAGTGTTTGCCCTGTGCCGCACGGAAAAACAAGCTAATCGTGTGGTTAATAGCCTAAAAGGCTTTTGCCAAGAGGTATATAAGGTTCGCACGCTGCTGTGAGCCAAAACCTCGCGTGAGGCAGACCAGAGTTGCTGGGAAATCAGCAGTTTTTAGGTTGCCTTTGAACCTTTTTTGGAATCATTTATGGTATAATCAAGCTAATTGGAAGACCATTTAGATGTGCCTGCCAATTTATTAAAAATATATAAAAAAAGCATGTCGTTAGCAATGAACGGCCTTCAAAAAAATAGATGTTGTGTCTAACTGGTGAGGCGTGGTTCAAAATAGTTACATGCATTTTCGTCATGTCTATGACGGCCTCAAGACGCCTTTTTATATTGCTTCTCGGGGAAAAGTTTGCTATAATTAACTGGTTAACAAAGGGAGGAAACTGCCATGGGGACGTTAGAGAAAAAGATTGATCAACTCGTAAATACTATTTTATTAAAGGCTGAAAATCAGCATGAATTGCTTTTTGGTGCCTGCCAAAGCGATGTCAAGTTGACCAATACGCAAGAGCATATTTTGATGTTGCTCTCACAAGAGCGCTTGACCAACACAGACTTGGCCCGCAAATTAAATGTTAGCCAGGCTGCTGTGACCAAGGCGATTAAAAGTTTGGTGAAGCAGGGCATGCTAGCTGCAACAAAAGATACGGTTGATGCCCGTGTGACCTACTTTGAACTAACAGAACTGGCTTTGCCGATTGCCCATGAGCATACCCATCACCATGATCAGACGCTAGACGTCTATCAAGTCCTCGTTGAGCAGTTTTCAGACCAGGAAAAAGATATTATTGAACGCTTCTTGGATGTCTTTGCTCATACATTAGAAAGGTAAACTATTGAGATATATTACTGTTGAAAACCTCTCCTTTCAATACGAGAGTGAGCCTGTCCTTGAAGGGATTAACTACCATTTAGATAGTGGCGAGTTTGTGACCCTAACGGGTGAAAATGGCGCGGCCAAAACCACCTTGATCAAAGCAACCCTGGGCATTTTGCAGCCCAAGCAAGGCCATGTGACCTTATCTGCTGTCAATAAGGATGGCAAAAAATTACGGATTGCCTATTTGCCCCAGCAAGTAGCCAGTTTTAATGCGGGCTTTCCTTCAACGGTTTATGAATTTGTCAAGTCTGGTCGCTACCCAAGAACTGGTTGGTTTCGGCGCTTATCTAAGCACGACGAAGAGCATATCAAGGCTAGCTTAGAATCTGTCGGCATGTGGGATAATCGGCAAAAACGCATAGGCAGTCTATCTGGTGGACAAAAACAGCGCGTGGTTATTGCCCGGATGTTTGCTTCTGATCCGGATGTCTTTATCCTAGATGAGCCGACAACAGGAATGGACAGTCATACCACCGAAACCTTTTATCGTCTCATGCACCATAATGCCCATGAGCATGGCAAAGCGGTGTTGATGATTACACACGATCCAGATGAGGTTGTGGATTATGCAGATCGTAATATTCACCTGGTTCGCAATCAAAACCTGCCTTGGCGTTGTTTCAATGTGCATGACACTGAAACAAAGGAGGTTGGCTAGATGCTGGAAATTCTCTCTTATGATTTTATGCAACGTGCCATCTTGGCTGTGATTGCTATCAGTATTTTTGCACCAATATTAGGGATTTTTTTGATTCTGCGCAGGCAGAGCCTAATGAGTGATACGCTCAGTCACGTTTCCCTAGCAGGGGTGGCGCTTGGTGTTGTGATTGGGATTAACCCAACCTGGACAACGGTGCTTGTGGTCGTTTTAGCCGCTGTTTTACTGGAGTATCTCAGCGTGGTTTACAAGCATTATATGGAAATTTCGACGGCTATTTTGATGTCGCTGGGATTGGCTTTATCTTTGATTATTATGAGTAAGTCAGCGAGTTCGTCTAATATTAGCTTGGACCAGTATTTATTTGGTTCGATTGTGACGATCAGCCACCAGCAAGTCATTGCCTTGTACACGATTGCCGCTGTTATTTTAAGCTTGACGCTGCTCTTTTTCCGGCCGATGTATATTTTGACCTTTGATGAGGATACGGCATTTGTTGATGGCCTGCCGGTGCGATTCATGTCGGTATTGTTTAATATCGTGACCGGGATTGCGATTGCCTTAACCATTCCGGCTGCGGGTGCTCTTTTGGTATCAACGATCATGGTCTTGCCAGCCAGTATTGCTATGCGCTTAGGCAAAAACTTTAAGACCGTGATTGCTCTTGGCATTATGATTGGTTTTGTTGGCATGCTGTCTGGCATTTTCCTCTCTTACTTTTGGGAAACACCAGCCAGTGCTACGATTACCATGATTTTTATCAGTATTTTCTTGGTGGTCAGCCTGGTTGGAGCGCTGCGCAAGACATTCAGCTAGGCCATTGTGTCAGTCTTGACTGAGTAGGGAGATAAGCACTAAGGCTAAGCACTTATCTATCTAATCCCTCTCACCCGTCGACTAAATGCGCAATCGCTCACTTGTGGATGAGGCTTTCTAACCTCACCCTTCTCACGTTTTTTCAACAGTATAATAACCTGATTCTTGCCCAGTAAGAGTCGGGTTGTTTGCTGTTTTGTCGCCTACTTTAGCCGCTGGACGGCTGGCTAAACCCCATAAGGTGTTTGCTCTCGCCTCAAGAAGTAGTTCACGGATTTTTTGTTAAATCACTAACAAGCCTGTCACTGACCACAAAAAATGCGCTATAATAAAAAGGCAGGTAAAAATGATCAGATCAAAAGAAGATATACATTTGTCAAGAGCTCAGCCGCAGCAAAAAATGCTGCTAGTAGGAGTAGGCCCCCTTTTTTGCTTTTGTAACACATCTTGCTTTACTAGGGAAGCTAGCCTTAGGAGCTGCGCTGGGCAAATGCCTGGACCAGATTGATCTGCCTTACGCCTTCGTGCTTTTAGTCGATGGCTGCTCCCTAGCTTTTTCTAAAGGTGTTAACCATGTTAAAGTAGGAGTCAGTCTGACTAATGAAGAGTTCAAAAATTAAATAGGAGTTTTAAAAAAAGATGTTTCAGAATAATCGTTATAATCTAACGGCCATCTTGTTATGGTTGACTTATTTTTGTCATGGTATCCAAGCCATCCTCATTTCGCAAAACGCTGCTTTCTTTGCGCAGAAGTGGGGTGTTGAAGCGGCAGCTGTTTTTGGTGTGATCGCTTGGACCGGACTTGGCAAAATCGCTTTTTTGACCTTCTCTGGTTCCCTCTCAGATAAGATTGGCCGCAAGCCCGTGATTGTGCTTGGTTTGCTGGGCTATGTTATCATGTTTGGCATGCTTTTGGTCGCAAGCAATATCTGGCTTGCAAATGGCTTGGCCTTTATTGGTGGTGCGATGACGTCCTTTTATGATGGGGCCGTTAACCCTGCGCTATTTGAAATGTATCCGAACAATAAAGCAACGGCATCCATTATGAGCAAGACCTTCATCTCCATCGCTTCGATGCTTTATCCCTTATTTGTGGCCTATGTGATGAGCCATCATTTGGCGCCAGAACTCAGCATTTTTGTGCCTTTTGTGCTCAGTGCCCTAGTACTGCTTGGGGTGGTCTTCTCCCGTTTTCCTGACAATGATCTGCGCAAGGAAAAACGGGTCTCCCCGCGTCAGGCGATAAAACTATTAGAAGAAAAACAAAGCACAGCAGTAACAGAGGCAGCTATGCCTAGAAAGCATACGCCCAACTTTGCCATTGATGGGGGGATTCTTTCTGCCTTTGCCTTAATGATTTATTCAACGTTTTATTTGTTCCAGCAGGCTTCAAAACTCTATGCCCAAAATGTCATCCACATGTCTGAGACGGGTGCTTCTGCGGTCACCTCTTATTACCAGTTGGGTGGCTTGGTAGCAACCCTTGTCTTTGCCATCTTGATGGCTCGTGGCATTCGCGACATTGCGCTTTTGATGATTAGCCCGATTTTTGCCGGGCTTGCTGGTCTCCTCGTGTATTTTGTACCGACTGCTCAAACCTTGATTCTTGCGGGCATTGTGATTGGTTTTTTTGCGGCGGGTGGCTTACTTCAGATGGGCAATGCCGTCCTCAATCAGTTTTTTGATAAACATAAGGGCCGCAATACCAGTTTCTACTATCTGATCATGTCTCTAGGAGCTTACATTGTCCCGGTCCTTGCTGCTAAGCTTGTGGCCCACAATCGCGCCGCTGACATTATGCTCTTTGTGGCCTTGTGTGGCTTTGCTTCAGCTGGCCTCATGCTGCTAGCAGGCCAGCGTTACCGCTATATTTTTGGCTTGCCGGTTTTTTCAAATGCCAAAAAGAACCCGAAGCATCGCTAGCCTAGCAAATGGCCAGATAATGGTTTTTGTTCCCTGCGGTGTCAAACTTAACAAACGACTAGAAAGGGCTTGCGGTCTGTGTGATCGTAGCCCTTTTAGCCATTTTTATTCGCTTTAAAAAATTGCAGAGCCCTGCAGTGAGTCGTGAAAGGCAGGCGGAGTTTGCGCCGCTTCTGCTGTGACGACAAGGTCGCCCCTATGCAGCCTAAGCAGCCAGGAAAGTCCAGTCAAGTAAGCCCTTTCCTAACGGCGAAAACAACCGGCTCAGATATTGTCAAAAACCACAAAAAAAGACTTAGGCGAACAGAGTAAGACCTGTTAGGATGGGTACTGTTGCTTTTTAGCAAACACGTAAAACTAAAGCTTAAGGAGAGAAAGATGAAAAAGCTGCTTATGGTGGTGGCCATGTGCTTAGCCTTCTGCGCGGTGGCGGTAAACGCGGAAGGACGAAAATGGGGCTTAGCTCCAGATCAACAAAAAGTTTACGATGATAACAATCAACCTATCCATGTTAGTATTGATAATGACAATAATATAACAGTTGCGCTACCCAAGGGGTGGTCTATGTGGTTTGGGGGTAGACCAACAAAAGTAAATAATAAACCGCTTACGGACTATCAAGAAACGTCAGCACCAACTTCAGAGTATGGAGTGAAGGGACAACCAAATACGAGTCCCAAAGTAAATGTATCTGGCAACCAAGGTGAAAACCTAGGATTAAGTTCTATCTATAATGATAATCAGGGACCAGCATCAATACCAGTAACTATTACATTAGGATCTCCTACGAAAAAAGGAGATACACTTGCAATCACCTTTCAAGGTGGTGGCTTTTATGCGGGCAGTGTCTACCTTTGGGATTCAGAAACTATAACTGAAGCCAAGCAAAGGGCTGAAGATGAGAAAATGGAAGATATGTACCTCGAATATATCAATTACGACAACTCCAAAACCTGGTACCAACGTCTGGGTGACAGCATTCGTGACCAGTGGTGGAACTTCAAGGGATTGTTCTAATAGGTCTTGCTCTTTGTCACGCAGCCAGTAAAGCTAAAAAGCCTTCGTGCGATCGCACGAGGGCTTTTGGTTAGTGACTTTAGTCCGTTTCGCTCCGTAGGTGCGAAACAATAAAGCACCCGCTATGCAGGTGCGCATCGGATGTTATACAAAAAATTTTTTCCAAACGCGATACAATAAAGGTGTTCAAGCCAATTGTAAAGCGAGTAGAAGGTCAGTCAAGACCAAGCGTACACATTTTAGACACTTAGCCGCCTGTTAGAAAGGGCGACCTATTTTTTACCCTAAAATCTAGTGTAGAACTTTTATTTAAATAATTTCATATAATCACTCTTTGTTGCCAACAAATAGCGCACATTAACAATGGGATTTTCATCATCAATATCATATAGTGCTATATAATCCTTTTTTAGAGTGATGCCCCGAATAGTTTTGTGAGGATCTATTTTCTTTCCAAATTTTTCATCAGCATTGAAACCTGCTTCAGGAAAAAGTTTCAAAACCTCTATCCCTTTAACTGTTTTATCGGTATTCTTATTTGCTATACTTTCTGATTTTGACATTTCTAAAATATCATTTTTTATTTCCATCAATGTACGAGCAACTATGGGAGAATATCTTATATCGTAAATTTTAGATTCCAAGATATTCTCTCAATTGATTTTCTGTATAATAGTTTCCTGCTTCCATTTCGGATATACTCGCTCTTACTTCTGATTGCAATTCTTTAAATAATTGCTCTTTCTCCAGTTCCTCCTCTGTTAATAATCCAATTTTTCCAGTGATAACAATATTCTTCAAAAACAGATTAAAGACTTCTGTTTGAGTTTTATTTTGTTTTTCTAAAATTTCTTTCGCTTGATCCGCTAAAGTTCTATCTGCAGGGAAGTTAACCATTTTTATTGGATTTAAAGCAACCATAATAATGTCTCCTTTCATTATTTTTATCATTATATTATATCTGCTTACTTTATTCCAATTTCCTCTTGTCAGCAAGTAACCTAGGTCGTTAGTGTTGCCTTTTCAATGAACTCCCTTTGTAAATCAAGAGTCTTACTGTGATAAACATGACTCTTATAATCTTTAATTTTTCGATCCGCTCTTTTTTGCTTAGCATTATATTCCTCAAGAGCTTGACCAAATTCTTTTTGATAAACACCATCAAGACTTTCTTGTCTAACAACAATATTGTGATGGCTATTTTCTCGCTGGATATGTTTATGGGCTGGTTGTTCATATTCTCATTCAGTTAACTCCCTATTGTTGTATTTTAAGTTTGTCACCTGTTCTTGATGGTTATAATAGCGAGATTATAAACTATACTATTTCACGTTCTCCTGATTTGAAACAAGTTAAAAGTATGCTTGAAAAGACATTTCCAGAAGAACATTATGATGGAACTCTATTACATAGCGATCAGAGGCTGGCAGTATCAACACAATTACTAGCATCGCTTTCTAAACTCTCAAGGTATTCGTCCATCTATGTCACGTAAGGGAAACAGTCCTGACAATGGAATGATGGAATCCTTCTTTGGCATATTGAAATCAGAAATGTTCTATGGTTATGAGAGGGACTATAAATCTTTAGGGGATTTAGAACAAGCTATTACAAATGACATTGATTATGACAACAATAAACGTATCAAAGTAAAATCATAACCACCCGTTAGACGAGTGGTTATGATTTTGGCTTAGCACGAGTGGCCTCTAGTAGGTCAGCACTGCGTATTTTTTCTTACCCCGCCGGATGACGGTGAGCTGATCATCGATCTTATCAGCATCTGTCAGCTGGTAGGCTAAGTCTTGGATGCGCTCGCCATTGAGGTAGATGGCGCCGGTGGTTATATCCTCCCGTGCTTGGCGCTTAGACGATGAGATCTTAGCTGCGACTAGTAAATCAACAAGATTTCGGCTGTCTTGGTCTTGGACCTGGTAGTTTGGCACATTGCTCAAGCCTTGCTTGAGTTCCTTGGCCGATAGCTCTTTGATCTGGCCGGCAAAGAGCTGCTCAGTAATCTTAAGGGCTTGTTTGTAGGCTGCTTCACCATGCACGAGTGTGACGACCTCACGCGCTAAGGTTTTTTGTGCTAAGCGCTCGTGCCGCGCTGCCTGGAATTGCCGGTCAATCTCAGCAATCTCATCAAGCGATAAGAAGGTAAAGATCTTTAAGAAACGGATGGCATCATCATCCATGACGTTTAACCAAAATTGGTACATCTCATAAGGCGAGGTTTTGCTGGCATCGAGCCAGACAGCATTGCCTTCGGATTTGCCAAATTTCTTGCCAGTGGCATCGGTGATGAGCGGCACGGTCATGACATGCCCGACCTTGTCGGCCTTGCGGCGCAAAAGCTCAGTCCCAGCGGTCATATTGCCCCACTGGTCGGAACCGCCGATTTGTAAGGTGACATTGTACTTAGTGTTCAATTCGTAAAAGTCATAGCCTTGCATGATTTGGTAGGCAAACTCAGTGTAGGAAATACCGGTTTCAATCCTTTTTTTGACGGAGTCCTTGCTCATCATGTAGTTAACAGTAAAATATTTTCCGACATCACGTAGGAAATCAATAAAGCTAAGCTGAGAGAACCAGTCGTAGTTATTAACCAGCTCGGCCTTATTTTGCCCGTGCTCAAAATCTAAAAATTGCCCCAGCTGCCCTTTGATTTTGTCGGACCACTCAAGCACGGTTTCCTTGGTTTGCAGGCTGCGCTCTGCGTCTTTAAAAGAGGGGTCACCGATCAGGCCGGTTGCCCCACCAACCAAGGCGTAAGGCTTGTGCCCAGCTAGTTGCAGGCGTCGCGATGTCAAGATAGCCACCAAGTGCCCGAGATGCAGGCTGTCGGCTGTTGGATCATAACCAGTATAATAGGATACTTGCCCTTCTGTTAATGCTTTGACCAGGGCGTCTTCGTCTGTTGTTTGAAAGACTAAGCCCCGCGCTTTGAGTTCTTCAAAAATATTCATAGGCTTTCTCCAATTTCTATAGTTTCTAATCATTATAGCAAAAAGCGCACGCGCTATGCAAGCTTGCCTAAAGTTTGGTATAATGGATGTTGAGGTAGTGTATGTTGCAACAAAAAAAGAATGTGAAATCAAAGAAAAACCCCGCGCTGAATTATGGTGATTTTGGGGCGGTAGGGTTACGAATTGTCAAAGTCTTATCTAATTTTTTATATGTCATCCTCTTTTTATTTGGCATGCTTGGACTGGGCTTAGCCTTGGGTTATTTGGCAAGCCAAGTTGATGGTGTTAAGGTCCCTGCTAAAGAAACGCTTGTGAAACAGGTGCAAACCATTTCCCAAATCTCAAACATGACCTATTCTGATAACAGTCAAATCGCAACCATTGATACCGACCTTTTGCGAACGCCTGTGGCTAGTGAGGCCATTTCAGCTAATGTCAAAAATGCTATTGTGTCAACCGAAGATGAGCACTTTGCTGAGCATCAGGGTGTTGTTCCTAAGGCCGTTTTTCGGGCAACCTTGGGTTCTTTGCTGGGCTTGGGTGAATCAAGTGGCGGCTCTACCGTGACTCAACAGCTCGTCAAGCAACAAGTATTGGGAGATGCCCCCACCTTCAAACGAAAATCAAAAGAAATTATCTATGCCTTGGCCTTAGAGCGCTATATTTCTAAGGATGCTATTTTATCCATCTACTTAAATGTGTCGCCTTTTGGGCGCAATAATAAGGGACAAAATATTGCCGGCATTGAAGAAGCTGCCAGAGGGATTTTTAATGTTTCTGCTAAAGACTTAACCGTGCCCCAGGCTGCTTTCTTGGCCGGTTTGCCCCAAAGCCCAATCACCTATTCGCCCTATCTGGCGACGGGTCAGTTAAAATCCAAAGAGGACATGGCCTTTGGCTTAAAGCGGCAAAAAAATGTGCTCTATAACATGTACCGGACCGGTAAACTAAGCAAAAAAGACTATCAAGCTTACAAAGACTATCCGATTGAAAAGGATTTTAGAAAATCAGAAGCGCAGACGCTTAATGAGCATGATTATCTCTACTACACCGTACTTTTGGAAGCTAAAAAAGCCATGTATGATTACCTGGTGCGGCGTGACCATGTCTCAGCAAAAGATCTAAAAAACGATGAGACCAAGGTCGCTTATCAAGAACGGGCCAACCAAGAGCTGCGCCAAGGCGGCTATACCGTCAAGACTACCATTAATAAGCCGATTTATACCGCTATGCAAAGAGCGGTTACCCAATACGCCGGCTTACTCAATGACGCAAGCGGTGCGCCAGAGCTGGGTAATGTCCTGATGGATAATAAGACCGGTGCTGTACTTGGCTTTATCGGAGGGCGTAATTACAGTGCTAACCAAAACAATCATGCCTTTAATACCGAACGCTCACCGGGTTCTAGTATCAAGCCGATTATTGCTTATGGCCCAGCTATTGACCAAGGCTTAATGGGCAGCGCTAGCATATTGTCCAACTACCCAACGACCTACTCTA
The DNA here is from genome assembly GCF_009870755.1 of Streptococcus halichoeri. Classification (GTDB taxonomy): domain Bacteria; phylum Bacillota; class Bacilli; order Lactobacillales; family Streptococcaceae; genus Streptococcus; species Streptococcus halichoeri. Next base: position 88,885 of record NZ_WLZU01000002.1, on the reverse strand, counting down.
GTGGGCAAAAGATCATGCACGTTGACAGTGAAGGAACGGCCATGATGCCCTTGCAAGAGGCCCTAAATACGTCATGGAATATTCCTGCTTACTGGACGCAAAAGCTCTTGCGCAGCAAAGGCGTTGATGTGGAAGGCTATATGAGTGAAATGGGCTACCGCATTCCCGATTATTCGATTGAAAGTTTACCTCTAGGAGCAGGTGTGGATGTCTCCGTCGCTCAGCAGACCAATGCCTATCAGATGCTGGCTAATAACGGTGTTTACAAGAAGCAGTTTGTGGTCGACCGTATTACTAAGACGGACGGGACGGTGGTTTACCAGCATGAGGATAAGGAGCAGCGGATTTTCTCTGCTGCGACAGCAACGATTATGCAACAGCTCTTACGAGGCCCCATCGACTCAGGCTCAACAACCACCTTCAAACGACGCTTGTCAGGGATCAATCCGGGCCTTGCTAAGGCGGATTGGATCGGTAAGACCGGAACCACAGAGAACTATTCTGATGTTTGGCTCATGCTAGCTACGCCGAAGGTGACACTGGGCGGTTGGGCTGGTCATGATAATAATGCCTCAATGGAACAATGGACGGGCTACAACAATGAATCAAACTTCATGGCGCATCTTGTCAATGCGATCCACCAGGCGGATCCAAATGCTTTTGGTGCTTCGCAGAGATTTGCCTTGGATAGGAGTGTGATTAAGGCTAATGTCCTAAGAAGCACGGGCCTACGGCCGGGGCCGGTCACAGTTAATGGCCGCAAGATTACAATCGGTGGGCCGACAACGACCAGTCTGTGGGCCAAAAATGGCCCAGGAGCGATGACTTACAAATTTGCCATCGGTGGTACCGACAGTGATTATCAAAAAGCTTGGTCAAGCTTTAGTGTGAGATGATAGTGCTTGACTTATATAAGTAAATAAGGTATAATAGTATCAACTATTTGTCGTCCAATCTAGTTGATCTATTGTCCAACTAGGAAGAACAGCAGTTAAATCATACTGAAACAGTCAGATTTAGCTGCTCTTTTTGTGTTTATTTTTGCCTTAAATAGGGAATTGTTACCTAAATTTAAAGATTCTAAAAATTTACACATGCGGCAAATGATGATGGCGACGCTTTTGCATAACAGCAACTGTTAAAAAGAAAAAGGAGCTAAAAACTTGGCAGGACATGAAGTTCGATACGGGAAACACCGTACACGTCGTAGCTTTTCAAGAATTAAAGAAGTTCTTGATTTACCAAATTTGATTGAGATCCAAACAGACTCATTCAAAGACTTCCTTGATGCTGGTTTGAAAGAGGTATTTGAAGATGTGCTTCCTATTTCAAACTTTACAGATACCATGGAACTTGAGTTTGTCGGTTATGAATTTAAGGAACCTAAGTATACTTTGGAAGAAGCTCGTATCCATGATGCTAGCTACTCAGCACCGATTTTTGTGACGTTTCGTTTAGTCAACAAAGAAACCGGTGAGATTAAGACCCAAGAAGTCTTCTTTGGAGACTTCCCAATTATGACAGAAATGGGAACCTTTATCATTAATGGTGGCGAACGAATCATTGTTTCTCAGCTTGTTCGTTCTCCTGGTGTCTATTTCAATGATAAGGTTGATAAGAATGGCAAGATTGGTTATGGGTCAACGGTTATTCCTAACCGTGGCGCCTGGTTGGAGCTTGAGACCGATGCCAAGGATATTGCCTATACTCGGATTGATCGGACACGGAAAATTCCCTTTACGACGCTTGTTCGGGCGCTTGGTTTCTCAGGCGATGATGAGATCGTGGACATCTTTGGGGATAGCGAGCTGGTACGTAATACCATCGAAAAAGATATTCATAAAAACCCATCTGATTCACGGACTGACGAAGCACTTAAAGAAATCTATGAGCGTCTGCGTCCAGGTGAACCTAAAACAGCGGACAGCTCACGGAGTCTTTTGATCGCTCGTTTCTTTGATGCCAGACGCTATGACTTGGCTGCTGTTGGTCGCTACAAAATCAATAAAAAACTCAATCTGAAAACGCGTTTGTTAAATCAAGTGATTGCTGAAAACTTGGTTGATAGTGAAACCGGCGAAATCCTGGTTGAGGCGGGTACCGAGATGACTCGCGAGGTGATTGATTCGATCGCTGAGCACATTGACGGTGATCTGAACAAATTTGTCTACACGCCAAATGACTACGCGGTAGTGACAGAGCCAGTTGTTTTACAAAAATTCAAGGTTGTTGCACCAACTGATCCTGACCGCGTGGTGACACTTGTTGGGAATGCTAACCCTGATGATAAAGTACGTGCCTTGACACCTGCTGATATTTTGGCTGAAATGTCCTACTTCCTCAATCTAGCTGAGGGGATCGGCAAGGTGGATGATATTGACCACCTGGGGAATAGACGGATCCGGGCTGTCGGCGAATTGCTAGCAAACCAATTCCGCATTGGTCTTGCCCGCATGGAGCGTAATGTGCGTGAGCGGATGTCTGTCCAAGACAATGATGTGTTAACCCCACAACAAATCATCAATATCCGGCCGGTGACTGCTTCTGTCAAAGAGTTCTTCGGCTCATCCCAATTGTCCCAGTTCATGGACCAGCATAATCCGCTGTCAGAATTATCGCATAAGCGGCGTTTGTCAGCCTTAGGGCCTGGTGGTTTGACCCGTGACCGTGCTGGCTATGAAGTGCGTGACGTGCACTATACCCACTACGGCCGTATGTGTCCGATTGAAACACCTGAGGGACCAAACATTGGATTGATCAATAACTTGTCATCTTATGGGCACCTCAATAAATATGGTTTTATCCAAACACCTTATCGGAAAGTTGACCGTTCTAAGGGCCAAGTCACCAATGAGATTGTGTGGTTAACGGCCGATGAAGAAGATGAATATACTGTAGCGCAAGCTAATTCGAAGCTAAATGAAGACGGCACCTTTGCTGAGGACATTGTCATGGGTCGCCATCAAGGGAACAACCAAGAATTTGCAGCAAGCATTGTTGACTTCGTTGATGTGTCACCAAAACAAGTAGTTGCTGTGGCGACGGCATGTATTCCTTTCTTAGAAAACGATGACTCCAACCGAGCCCTCATGGGTGCCAACATGCAGCGTCAGGCTGTGCCATTGATTGATCCCAAAGCACCATTTGTTGGTACGGGGATGGAATATCAGGCAGCCCACGACTCTGGGGCGGCTGTGATTGCTCAGCACGATGGTAAGGTTGTCTTTTCCGATGCAGAAAAAGTCGAAGTCCGCTGTGAAGACAGCTCGCTCGATGTCTACCACATTACTAAATTCCGCCGTTCAAACTCAGGAACCGCCTACAACCAACGCACACTTGTTAAAGTTGGAGATATTGTTGAAAAAGGCGACTTTATTGCGGATGGCCCATCTATGGAAAGCGGCGAGATGGCTCTTGGTCAAAACCCAGTCGTTGCCTATATGACCTGGGAAGGTTATAACTTTGAGGATGCCGTTATCATGAGTGAACGCTTGGTCAAAGAAGATGTTTACACTTCTGTTCACTTAGAAGAGTTTGAATCCGAAACACGTGATACCAAGCTTGGACCGGAAGAGATTACCCGCGAAGTACCAAACGTTGGTGAAGAAGCTCTTAAAGACCTTGATGAGATGGGGATTATCCGTATCGGTGCTGAGGTCAAAGAAGGCGACATCTTGGTCGGTAAGGTTACACCAAAAGGGGAAAAAGACCTCTCAGCCGAAGAACGTTTGCTTCACGCCATCTTTGGTGACAAATCACGTGAAGTGCGTGATACCTCTCTTCGTGTGCCGCACGGTGGCGATGGTATTGTCCGTGATGTTAAGATCTTTACCCGTGCTAATGGCGATGAGTTGCAATCAGGTGTCAATATGCTGGTGCGTGTTTACATCGCTCAAAAACGTAAGATTAAAGTCGGTGATAAAATGGCCGGTCGTCACGGAAACAAGGGTGTCGTTTCACGGATTGTCCCAGTGGAAGACATGCCATATCTTCCAGATGGAACACCAGTGGACATCATGTTGAACCCTCTTGGGGTGCCATCACGGATGAATATTGGTCAGGTTATGGAACTGCACCTTGGTATGGCTGCTCGTAACCTTGGCATTCACATTGCGACACCGGTCTTTGATGGTGCTACCTCAGAAGATTTATGGGAAACTGTCCAAGAAGCTGGTATGGACGCTGATGCAAAGACCGTCCTTTACGATGGGCGGACTGGTGAACCTTTTGACAACCGGGTGTCAGTTGGGGTCATGTACATGATCAAGCTCCACCACATGGTTGATGATAAGCTTCACGCCCGTTCAGTTGGACCTTACTCGCTTGTTACCCAACAGCCACTTGGTGGTAAAGCCCAGTTTGGTGGGCAACGTTTTGGGGAGATGGAAGTTTGGGCCCTTGAAGCTTATGGTGCTTCAAATGTGCTGCAAGAAATCTTAACCTACAAGTCTGATGATGTTAATGGTCGTTTGAAAGCTTATGAAGCCATCACCAAAGGTAAACCTATTCCAAAACCAGGTGTACCAGAATCCTTCCGCGTTCTTGTCAAAGAATTGCAATCACTTGGTCTTGATATGCGTGTCCTTGATGAGGATGATAGAGAAGTCGAACTCCGTGACCTTGATGAAGGTGAAGATGATGATGTGATGCACGTTGATGACCTTGAAAAAGCGCGTGAAAAGCAAGCACAAGAGGTCACTGAAGTGGCTGAAACAGCTGAAGAAAACTAAGTTTTAACAAGTAAAACGACACTACCTCTTACCACGCTAGACAGCCTCTTTTGGCTGTTAGCCTCTGGTATGTGACAAACGAAGAAAGGTAATACTAGTGGTTGACGTAAATCGTTTTAAAAGTATGCAAATCACCTTAGCTTCACCAAGTAAAGTCCGCTCATGGTCTTATGGAGAAGTTAAAAAACCTGAAACAATCAACTACCGTACACTAAAACCCGAACGCGAAGGCCTCTTTGATGAAGTCATCTTTGGCCCAACAAAAGACTGGGAATGTGCCTGTGGTAAGTACAAACGTATCCGTTACAAAGGTATCGTTTGTGACCGCTGTGGGGTCGAAGTCACACGTGCTAAAGTTCGGCGCGAACGGATGGGCCATATTGAATTAAAAGCACCCGTATCCCATATTTGGTATTTCAAGGGCATTCCATCACGGATGGGCTTGACGCTTGATATGAGTCCGCGTGCTCTTGAAGAAGTTATCTACTTTGCTGCTTACGTGGTTATTGATCCAATGGAAACCCCATTAGAAGCCAAATCCTTGCTAACGGAGCGTGAATACCGTGAAAAAGTCCAAGAATACGGTCACGGTGCTTTTGTAGCCAAGATGGGAGCAGAAGCCATTCAAGACCTCTTAAAGCGTGTTGATCTACCAGCAGAAATTGCTCTGCTTAAAGAAGAGCTAAAAACAGCTACTGGTCAAAAACGCATCAAAGCTGTCCGTCGTCTTGACGTACTTGATGCCTTCCACAAATCTGGCAACAAGCCTGAATGGATGATTCTCAATATTTTACCGGTTATCCCACCTGATTTGCGGCCGATGGTGCAATTAGATGGTGGTCGTTTTGCGGCCTCTGACTTGAATGATCTCTATCGCCGTGTGATCAACCGCAACAACCGTTTGGCCCGTCTTTTAGAATTAAATGCACCTGGTATCATTGTGCAAAATGAAAAGCGGATGTTGCAAGAAGCCGTAGATGCTTTGATTGATAATGGCCGGCGTGGTCGTCCGATTACAGGACCAGGTAGCCGTCCGCTAAAATCATTGAGCCATATGCTCAAGGGTAAACAAGGGCGTTTTCGTCAAAACTTACTTGGGAAACGTGTAGACTTCTCAGGTCGTTCGGTTATCGCGGTTGGGCCAACGCTTAAAATGTATCAATGTGGTGTGCCACGTGAAATGGCTATTGAGCTCTTTAAGCCATTTGTCATGCGCGAAATCGTAGCCCGTGAATTTGCTGGCAACGTTAAGGCTGCTAAACGGATGGTAGAACGTGGTGATGAGCGGATCTGGGATATTTTAGAGGAAGTTATCAAAGAACACCCAGTTCTTCTAAACCGCGCACCGACTCTTCACAGACTTGGTATTCAGGCTTTTGAACCTGTGCTGATTGATGGGAAAGCCCTTCGTTTGCACCCACTGGTGTGTGAAGCCTACAATGCCGATTTTGATGGTGACCAAATGGCTATCCACGTGCCACTGTCTGAAGAAGCGCAAGCTGAGGCCCGCCTCCTGATGCTTGCTGCGGAGCATATTCTTAACCCTAAAGATGGTAAACCGGTTGTTACGCCATCTCAGGATATGGTTTTGGGGAACTATTACCTCACCATGGAAGATGCTGGTCGTGAAGGCGAAGGTATGATCTTCAAGGATAAGGACGAAGCGGTGATGGCTTATCAAAATGGCTACGCTCACTTACATAGCCGGGTTGGTATTGCTGTTGATTCTATGCTAAATAAGCCATGGAAAGATAGCCAAAGGCATAAAATCTTAGTGACAACTGTTGGTAAGATTCTCTTCAATGCGATTATGCCAGAAGATTTACCCTACCTACAAGAGCCAAATAATGCTAACCTAACTGATGGAACTCCTGATCAATACTTCCTTGAACCTGGTCAAGACATCCAAGACTTGATTGATCGTTTGCCAATTAATGGGCCATTCAAGAAGAAAAACTTGGGAAATATCATCGCCGAAACCTTCAAACGTTTCCGAACAACTGAGACTTCTGCTTTCCTTGACCGTTTGAAAGACCTAGGTTACTATCACTCAACCCTTGCTGGTTTGACAGTGGGGATCGCTGATATTCCGGTGATTGACAATAAGGCTGAGATTATCGAAGCTGCTCACCACAAAGTCGAAGAAATTAATAAAGCCTTCCGGCGTGGTCTGATGACAGAAGATGATCGCTACATTGCCGTAACGACAACTTGGCGAGAAGCCAAAGAAGCGCTTGAAAAACGCTTGGTGGAAACACAAGATCCGAAAAACCCAATCGTTATGATGATGGACTCAGGAGCGCGTGGTAATATTTCGAACTTCTCCCAACTTGCCGGTATGCGTGGCTTGATGGCCGCACCAAATGGCCGCATCATGGAATTGCCAATCCTTTCGAACTTCCGCGAAGGTTTGACCGTTTTGGAAATGTTCTTCTCCACGCACGGGGCGCGTAAAGGTATGACTGATACGGCCCTTAAAACAGCCGACTCTGGTTACTTAACCCGTCGTTTGGTTGATGTGGCCCAAGACGTCATCATTCGTGAAGATGACTGTGGTACTGACCGTGGTCTTGTCATTAAGGCTATTACTGATGGCAAAGAAGTGACTGAGACCCTAGAAGAACGCCTACAAGGCCGCTACACCCGCAAATCTGTTAAACACCCTGAAACGGGTGAAGTGATTATTGGTGCCGACCAATTAATCTCTGAAGACATGGCTCGTAAGATCGTTGATGCCGGTGTCGAAGAAGTCACGATTCGTTCTGTCTTTACCTGTGCCACCCGTCACGGGGTTTGCCGCCACTGTTATGGCATTAACCTTGCGACAGGTGATGCCGTTGAAGTCGGTGAAGCAGTCGGTACAATTGCTGCGCAATCCATCGGTGAACCTGGTACACAGCTTACCATGCGTACTTTCCACACGGGTGGTGTAGCCTCTAATACCGACATCACTCAAGGTCTTCCACGTATCCAAGAAATCTTCGAAGCTCGTAACCCTAAAGGGGAAGCGGTGATTACCGAAGTTAAAGGTCGGGTTGTTGACATTGAAGAAGACGCCGCAACTCGTACCAAGAAAGTCTATGTTGAAGGTAAAACTGGTAAAGGTGAATACGTGGTACCGTTCACTGCCCGGATGAAAGTTGCTGTTGGTGATGAGATTAGCCGCGGTGCTTCCTTAACAGAAGGATCTATCCAGCCAAAACATCTCTTAGAAGTGCGCGATACACTATCTGTTGAGACCTACCTCCTTGCCGAAGTGCAAAAAGTTTACCGTAGTCAAGGGGTTGAAATCGGTGATAAGCACGTCGAAGTAATGGTCCGTCAAATGTTGCGCAAAGTACGAGTAATGGATCCAGGCGATACAGATCTTTTACCAGGCACACTTATGGACATTGCCGACTTTACCGAAGCCAACAAAGAAATTGTTATTTCTGGTGGCATTCCTGCGACATCTCGTCCGGTGCTTATGGGGATTACCAAGGCTTCGCTTGAGACCAATTCCTTCTTGTCTGCTGCATCCTTCCAAGAAACCACTCGTGTCCTTACAGATGCTGCCATCCGTGGTAAAAAAGACCATCTCCTTGGTCTTAAAGAAAATGTTATTATCGGTAAGATCATTCCAGCTGGTACTGGTATGGCGCGTTACCGAAACATTGAACCACAAGCAATTAATGATGTAGAAATCATTGACAGTGACCATTCACATGAATTTGTGGCAACGATTGAAGAAGGTAACTAAGCATCTAGAAGCTTTTATGATTGAAGAAAATTGCCCTGCTGGGACTTTTCTTCAATCTTTTTTAGTTTAGATTCGAAATATCTATAAAAAGCCCTCTGCAAGCTTTAGAGGGAAAGAGCTGTAAGCTTTTACTGATAAATGGCTCAAATGCCTGGTTTCACGCTCACTGCTTGCTCAGCGATTTTCAAAAACGGGACAATTTGGTTACAGTTGTCGGAAATGAGCAAATATTTTTATTAAACTCTCATCTTTCGATATAATGAGTAGCAGAAGGAAGAAGTTATGTATCAAGTAATCAAAATGTATGGAGATTGGGAACCTTGGTGGTTTATGGAAGACTGGCAAGAGGATATTACAGAAGAAAAAACCTATTCCAATTGGGACGAAGCGGTAAAGGCTTACCAGAAAGAGTGGTATCAAATGAAAGCACGCTTTCCCAAATACCACAGCCAAAAAAATTGGCTGGCCACTTTTTGGACCGAAGAAGAAAAACGCTGGTGTGAAAAATGCGATGACGACCTTCAGCAATACCACTCCCTCTTATTGCTAAAAGATGGAGCAGTGCTTGGACCAGAAAAGAATGCTGTTGAGATGGAACAGCGCAATGATTGCTCGGCAACTTCGTTTTGCAAACTCAATTTATAAAAAATAAGCAGGATTTTTTTAAATCTTGCTTATTTTTTTCGAATAATCTGGTAAGGAGGTTCTATGGTTAAAGGATTTACACAACAATTACTACAAGAAGCGATTGCTGCTGGAGCAGAAGATCTTTATCTTTTACCGTATAAAAAGACTTATCAGATTTACATAAAAACACTTGCGGGAAGAAAGCACCTCAGTGCACAAGCAAGCGAGCTAATGCTCCAAGTCATTAGCCATCTGAAATTCCTCTCAGGGATGAACGTTGGTGAAAAACGTAGAAGCCAGCTGGGAGCCTGTACTTATCACCTACCAGATCATCAAAAAATAAGGCTGCGCTTATCAACGGTTGGAGACTATCAAGGACGGGAAAGCTTGGTCATTCGGCTCTTACAGGATGGCTCTAGAGAATTGGCTTATTGGGGTGATGGCTGGTCACAAGTCTTAACTAAGATTAAAGGACGCGGACTCTACTTGTTTGCAGGGCCAGTGGGTTCAGGCAAAACCACATTGATGCATGCCCTTGCTCGGGAAAAGTTTGCCAAGCAGCAAATGATTGCCATTGAAGATCCCGTTGAGATCCAAAATGACAGCATGCTTCAGCTCCAAGTCAATACCACGATTGGCATGACCTATGATGAGCTCATCAAATTATCCCTTAGACATCGCCCAGATTTATTAATTATTGGTGAGATTCGTGACCCTACTACGGCTGCGGCAGCAGTTCGGGCTAGTCTAACGGGAGCTGTGGTTTTCTCAACTATTCATGCTAAGAGTATCCCCGGCGTCTTTGCCCGCCTCCTTGAATTGGGCGTTAGTCGCAAAGAGCTATCGCATACCTTATCAGCTATTATCTACCAGCGATTATTAGGAGGAAAGGGGGTCATCGATAGCTGTGCCTCAGATTATGAAAACTATTCAGGAAATGCATGGAATCAACAGATTCAAGCACTCTATGAAGAAGGTCTTATTTCAAAAGATCAATATCAAACCGAAACGCTTGACTGCTAAGGAACAATATCAACTCTTACAGCTGCTTCGTAATCTTTATGCCAGTGGCTTTAGCCTACCTGAAATGGTGCAGTTTTTGGATAAGAGCCGCTTAGTTGCACCAGCTTTTGTTCGGATAATGTATGAAGATTTAGAGGCAGGTCATAGCTTAGCTCAGATGCTAGAGCACTTAGGCTACAAAGAAGGGCTAGTCACTCAGATGAGTCTGGCTGGGGTGCATGGCAATATTCACTTATGTCTAGAGAAGATGGTCGCTTATCTCAAGCAGGTTCAAGTTGTTAAAAGACAGCTCCTTAGTGTCATGACCTATCCCTTGATATTGTTACTATTTTTACTAGTGATTATGATTGCAATGAAGCACTATCTGATACCGCAATTAGAACATCAAAGTAGGCTAATGACTTTGGTTAGTCATTTTCCGACTCTCTTTTTGCTCTCTGCGGTCGGTCTTGCTTTGGTTGGCCTTATCTTGACGTACTTTTGGAAACGAGGGAAACGCCTAAATTGGCTTACAGGGCTGAGCCGTTGGCCCTTGCTTGGTTCCTTTATTCGGCTTTACCTAACGGCTTTTTATGCAAGGGAATGGGGCCATTTGATCGGGCAGGGCTTAGAGTTAGCGACCATCTTGCAGGTCTTGGGGCAAGAACAGTCTCCGTTGATGCGAGAACTCAGTTTGGACCTGCAAGACGCCTTGGAGTCCGGCCAGGCTTTCCATGAAAAGGTTGCCACCTATCCTTTCTTTAGAAAGGAATTAGCCCTGATGATTGAATATGGAGAAGTCAAAGCAAAGCTAGGCCAAGAGTTAGAAATTTATGCTCAAGAAACCTGGCAACACTTTTTTAGCAAATGCCACCAGGCCACGCAATGGATTCAGCCCTTGATTTTTCTAGGGGTTGCTTTGATTATCGTGCTGGTCTATGCTGCTTTGCTATTACCGATGTATGAAACTATGGGAGGAATCATTTAATGACCAAACACCGCACAATGCTAAGGCTCAATAAGCCTGTTCCTGCTTTTACTCTTTTAGAAATGTTACTGGTTTTGATTGTCATCAGTGTTTTGATGCTTTTGTTTATCCCAAATTTAAGTAAGCAAAAGGCCAAGATTACAGACACTGGCAATGCTGCCGTTGTCAAGGTAGTGGAAAATCAGGCAGAATTGTATGAGCTAACGCAGGGGCAAAAAGCCAGTCTTGCGGCATTAAAGAAAGAGGGAAGCCTCAGTGATAAGCAGGTTCAGGCTTACAAGGATTATTATGAAAAACACAAAAAACAAGAACGCAAGCTTTTAGATTAACGGTTACAAGGATGATTATGCCAAACACACAAACCAAAAAACCAGCGTGCCAGATACAGGCCTTTAGCCTAGCAGAGTCCCTAGTGGTGTTATTAGTGATTACTTCAATGACTCTTCTCATCTCTGGGCCCTGGCATGACCTGCATGCCCGGGTAGAAGAACGGTTATTTTTTCTTTCCTTTGAACAATTCTACCGCCATGCGCAAAAAATGGCTGTCCTGAGCCAAAGCCAGGGCGAATTTGTCGTTAAGGACAGGGCTGTTACTTTTGAGGGGCGCAGGCTTGCCCTGCCAAGGACTATTACCGTCAAAAAGCCAATGTTGCTGCCAATCAATACGCTAGGTGGGCACCATTCCTTGGGCAAAATCCAATTTTTAACCCCTCACCAGGAAATCAGCTATCAATTAATGTTGGGAAGTGGTAATTATAAAAAGACAGAACATCAACGCCTACATACTCCTTGAGTGTCTCATTTCAGTTGGCCTCTTTGCTTATATTGCCCTAGTCTTATTGACATGCTTACAAACGCAGCAAAGGCAGGTCAACATATGGCGTCAAGAAGAAGAGGCCTTAGCAGGTGCAGTGATGGCCATTCAAACCAAGCAAGACCAGCTAGGTCTCAACGGGCATGACCTGACTATTGAAAAAACAGAACATTTCGTAAGGATTAAGGAACAGAGGAAAACGATTGTTACCATTGAAAAAATTAAACAAAAAAGTGACAGCACTAATGAATCAGAAGCAGGAGCAAAAAGTAGGCTGCAAAACAAGGGTTAAGGCCTTTACCTTAGTGGAATGCCTAGCTGCATTGCTGGTATTGAGCTCCTCGCTCATGCTATTTAGCCTCTTGAGCCGTTCCTTATTTCAGCAAATGCATGGTTTAAGGTTTCAGGACCAGGATAAGTGGCTATTATTTGTTCAACAAATGCGAGCTGAGCTTAATGGCAGCCAGCTGCAAAAGGTTCAGGATAACTACCTTTACGTGACCAAAAATGGAAAGGCGCTTCGTTTTGGTCAATTAGGCAAGGGTGATTTTCGAAAATCAGCTAGCAGTGGGAAAGGTTACAATCCCATGCTATTGGACCTAAAAGCAACGACCATGACGCTGCAAGATAAACAGCTAACCATTGATTTGGAGTGGCGCAGCGGCCTTAGGAGGACCTTTTATTATGCTTTTTAAACAAACCGTTAAAGGAGGCATCTTACTCTATGCCCTCTTAATGACCTCCTTGTTTGTCCTTGTGATTCAAGCTTATCTGTATCATTTCCACTTACAGCGCACCGCCCATCTTAGGCAGGTTGAAGCCACGCAAGCAGCTCTGATGGCTGAACTTAGCAAATCCGATTTGCAGGCAAAAACAGGAACCATCTGGTACAACCTTGGACAGGTCCACTACCAATCAAGCACAGACACTACCCAGGTCACAGTTACCACAAATTCTAAGAATAGCTATCGCTTTGATTTCGTTAAGACTGAGCAAGAGCGTTCCTTAGAGCAAGAAAGCTTGCAACCTGGCGCTAAAAGCAAGCGACCAATTTCACCAGATACACCCAGAAAAAAATAAGCAGAGCTCAGCAAAGCACCCTAACAGTTAGTTAGACTCTTATAAGCTGTTAGTCATTCTCACTTTGAAAATAGCTTGCGCGAGCCTTTCCAAAGGAAGAACACGCCTCTTTGTTGCCAGATGAGGAGATCAAGAAGGAGTGGTCCTAGTTATGGGGTTTGCTTGCTAAGGCGTCCCTCACCCAGCGGAGCTATTCTTTATATTTCTAAGAGATTCTGTTATTATAAGAGTATGAATTTTGAAAAAATCGAACAAGCTTATGAGCTTTTATTAGACAATTGCCAGCGCCTTGAAAATGAGCTTAAAACACATATTTACGATGCTTTAATTGAGCAAAATGCTTATTATTTAGGGGCTGAGGGCGCACCTGAAGCAGTTGCAGCAAATAACAAGCAGTTGCATGCTCTCCACTTAACAGCCAAAGAATGGCGACGTGTTTTCCAATTCCTATTTATAAAAGCTAATCAAACAGAGCAGCTGCAGATGAATCACCAGTTTACACCGGATAGCATTGGCTTTTTAATGACCTTTTTGATTGACCAATTAGCAGTAGCTCCGCAGGTGGATTTGCTAGAAATCGGCAGTGGGACAGGCAACCTAGCTTTTACAATTCTGCAGCAATCTACCAAAGCTATTACCTATTTGGGGATTGAACTAGATGATTTGTTAATTGATCTGGCAGCTAGTATTGCAGAAGTGATGGCTTGCCCAGTAGACTTTGTTCAAGAGGATGCTGTTCGTCCGCAAATCCTTAAAGAAAGTGATGTTATTATTAGCGATTTGCCAATTGGTTATTATCCTAATGACCAAATTGCTAAAAGGTATCAGGTGGCAAGTCCAGATGAACATACCTATGCGCATCACTTGCTGATGGAGCAATCATTAAAATATCTAAAAGCTGATGGCTTTGCTATTTTCCTAGTTCCAGCAGATTTACTGACCAGTCCTCAGAGTCCGCTCCTCAAAAAATGGTTAAAAAATGATGCTGAAATCAGAGCCTTGATTACCTTGCCAGCAAATATCTTTGGTGATAAGGCAATGCAAAAAGCGATTATTATACTACAGAAAAGTCGTTTTGTTACAGGACAGACCTTTGTTTACCCGATAAATGACCTCTCAAGCCCGGAAAACATACGGGATTTTATGACAAAATTTAAAAAATGGCAAGCGGATAGTGTAACCAAATAAAATTTTTTGTTATAATAGTAGCGCATTATAGAAAACGATTACAGGAGAGAGCAAAAATGTCAAAAACAATATCAATCAATGCAGGAAGTTCCAGTCTTAAATGGCAATTGTACAATATGCCAGAAGAAGAGGTAGTTGCTAAGGGGCTGATCGAACGTATCGGTATTGACAATGGAATTTCTACCGTAAAATTTCAAGGTAAAAGCGAACAAGAAGTGACTGATATTCCTAATCATACAGTGGCTGTTAAGATTCTTTTAGAAGACTTATTGCGTTTGCATATTATAGATGATTATTCTGAGATTACAGGAGTAGGTCACCGTGTCGTTGCTGGTGGTGAGATTTTCAAAGAATCAACAGTCATTGGCGAAAAAGAAATTCAATTAATTGAAGAATTAAGTGCCTTAGCACCGCTTCATAACCCTGCTCATGTTGCCGCTATGCGCGCATTTCAAGAAGTATTACCAAAGGTAACGAATGTAGCCGTTTTTGACACAGCCTTCCATACCTCAATGCCAGCTGTTGCCTATCGCTATCCTATTGCTAATCGTTATTATGAAGACTATCAGGTTCGTAAGTATGGTGCACATGGGACCAGCCATCAATATGTAGCCCAAGAAGCAGCCAAATTACTGGGTCGTCCACTTGAAGATACTAAAATTATCACCTGTCATATTGGTAATGGTGCCTCTATTACCGCTGTCAAAGGTGGAAAGTCAGTTGACACTTCTATGGGTTTGACACCGCTAGGTGGGATTATGATGGGGACCCGCTCTGGTGACTTAGATCCAGCTATCATTCCTTTCTTAATTGATCGCGAGCCAGAGTTGGCAGATGCCGAAAAACTCCGCAATGTTTTTAATCGTGAGTCTGGCTTACTGGGTATTTCTGGTACTTCTAGTGATATGCGTGATATTATTAGTGCCTGGGAAGCAGGCGATGAACACGCCAAATTAGCTTTTGACATGTATGTTGATCGCGTTAAAAAATATATTGGTCAATATATAGCAGTATTAAATGGTGTGGATGCCATTGTGTTTACTGCGGGAGTTGGTGAAAACTCAGATACCTTCCGTGAAGCTGTCATTAAAGACCTAACTTGCTTTGGTCTTGAGCTTGATCCAGCAAAAAATGTCTTTGGTGTCTCTGGTGATATTTCAACTGCTGATGCCAAAGTCAAAGTATTTGTTATTCCTACCGACGAGGAGCTTTGCATTGCACGTGATGTTGAGCGCTTAAAAAAATAGTCATAAGACAGGCCAGCATCGAACGTCTCTGAATAAAAGAAAAGCGCGCAAGATTTCAAGCACTTCCTTTTAAGGCTTTGGCAAGGGACGCTTGTATGAAAAGTTCAGTTTCTCCTTTTTTATCTGGTTGGATCTGTTCACTATACTTAACGAATGACTTTAGTTTACTGTCTTTTGAACGAGCTAGAATCATTCGTTTTTAAAAATGCTAAATAACAGCCTATAGTAAGCATTTTTTAAAATAGGTCATTTTTCCCATTTGCAAGT
Source organism: Streptococcus halichoeri (assembly GCF_009870755.1). Classification (GTDB taxonomy): domain Bacteria; phylum Bacillota; class Bacilli; order Lactobacillales; family Streptococcaceae; genus Streptococcus; species Streptococcus halichoeri. The sequence continues at coordinate 73,203 of NZ_WLZU01000002.1, read as the reverse complement.
AGCAGCAGTCTCCAAGGAACGGCTTTTTAGCAGGTCAGTCTCTAAGGCGCCAGGCTAAGAAATAGTTTGGTTTTCCTCGTCCCCCTTGTAAGCAGGTCTTGTATGATCTATATATGAAGCAGCTTGGTAAGCACAATAACATTCTCCTACATCTCATCAGCACTTGACCTTAGTAGGTTACTTGGTCCTATGTAGCAGGTGTTTCATTTGAGTTGTCCTTTGGTTCAAGGGAGTTAATATTAGATTCTTTCTGATTTTTGATTTATACTTAAGCTTGTTAACTTTTATTGCTATCAAGTGACTTTTGGAAAGAGAGAGATAGGAGAATTATGAAAACAGTCTTTACAAAGATCAAATGGTTGTTGTTAGCTCTTGCTATTTTGATGGCCGAGCAGGCTCCTTTATTGTTGGTAAGAAAGGACCAACCCTTTTGGCAGACTGAGCTCATTGCTTTACTTTTATTGAGCGTTGCTGCTGCAACAGCCTATCTTGCCTATCGTTTTGGTTTCTTCAAAACGCTCAAAAGCGATGCTGTAGATGTCACTATTTTGTGGCTTGGGTTTGGTTTTGTAGCCCTCACTGTGATTAAGATGCTAGGTGGTTTGGTGCTTGTGTTGGAAAAAGGCAGCCAGGCTAATACGGCCAACCAAATGGCGCTTGAGCAGGCAGGCTTACCGCCGCTGCTGCTTATTGCTTTGGCTGTAGTGGTGGCACCCATTGTTGAAGAAACGATCTTTAGAGGCCTACTATTTGGCAAACTCTTTGGTCCAAAATCAATCTGGGGCCTTTTCTTTAGCAGTTTGGCTTTTGGCCTGCTTCATATGACAACGGACCTGACTAGTCTTGGCAGTTGGATTGTCTATGGCGGAATGGGCCTCGTTTTAGGATTTATTTATTATAAAACAGAAAAACTTCATTACAGTATCTTGCTTCATTTTTTGAATAATGGTATTTCAGTGCTCTTCATGCTCTTTTTACCACAGCTACAATAACAAGCAAGAACAGCTATGATGTGCGCAGTAAGCCCAGCAGGTTCAATGCTTTTTTGACTAACTTTCACTAACAGCAAAAAGACAGAAGTGAAGCTAGCTAGTAAAAAAATCTAAAGAGGCCCTGCGCCCCATAGTGGAACAGAACTGCTATTGAAGGGGTATTTCAGCCAAGTCTGGTAAAGAAAAAATAAAAGCAAACAAAAAAGCTGGGAATTCTCCCAGTTTTTTTACAAAACCCTGTTACCAGGACAAAGGTGTGAAATGTTAGAGCCACTGCACGTTAGCCTAAGCCCTCAAAAATGAGAGGTATTAGCACAAGTAAGCCTGCACAAGGGCTTGTCAGTTAGCTTAAGAGTCTAATAAATCCCGCCCATTCTCTCGCGTTTTTTGGCAAATCGAGTTGCTCAGTCTTTGATTGGTCGGTTACCAGCTGCCTGTTTTGCCTTGTTGATGGTGCCATCAATAGCTGCGCTAACCGAATGTGCAAAGCCCGTACGTTCAAGCTCCATGAGACCTGTGATCGTTGCCCCACCGGGGCTACAAATGTCATCAATCAATTGGCCAGGATGTTGATTGGTTGTTAAGAGTTGTTGGGCTGATGCTAGCATCGTCTCGGCTACAATCTTTTGGGCTTTTAGTTTTGGCATGCCATGCTTGAGTCCAGCTTTGGCCATGGCTTCTGCAAAATAATAGATATAAGCTGGGCTAGAGCCAGCAAGGGCAGTAAAGGTGTCAAACTGTTCCTCAGCAATCACATGAGCAGTGCCAAAGGCATTCACAAGCTCTGTCACCTGCGCTAGTAAGTCTGCTTGGACTTGTGCGTTTTCGGTGATGGCGGTGGTGCTAAGGCCGATTGTAGCATTCATGTTGGGCATAATCCGGATGAGGGGAAGTTTTTTGGCAATGAGGCTTTCGAGTTGTTTTAGTGTTACACCAGCAGCCATTGAAACCACCGCTTGTTTAAACTCCAAAGGCGCTAGGACTTCTTGAAATTGCTGCGGCTTAATGCCCAAAAAGACAATATCTACGTCATCGAGTAATGCCTGGTGTGAATTGGCGTAGGCAACACCTAATGCCTGGCTAATGTCTTTTGAGCGTTGAAGCGAGGAACCTGAGATGATCAGCTGGTGCACAGGCTGATGTTCTTGCAGACTCTGGATAATAGCGCTAGCCATTTTACCGGCTCCGATAAAGCCAATCTTCATGCTTTGACCTCCTAGTAACCTTTGATGGTATTGACGGTTGTGCGGTCTAATTTTTTAACGATAGCTTGTAAGAAAGCCTGGGCCTGGATAAAATCATCAAGAGCATAGAGTGTTTGGTGGGAGTGGATATAACGGGCACAAACACCAATGGTGGTTGATGGGACGCCATTATTTTGGAGGTGGGCTGCGCCGGCATCGGTGCCTCCTTTACCACAATAATATTGGTAGGTGATGCCTGCTTCTTCAGCTGTGGTCAAAAGGAAATCGCGCATGTCCTTGAGCATGACGTGGCCTGGATCGTAGAAGCGAATCAAGGTGCCCTCACCAATTGTTCCTTGGTCACCATAAATATCACCAGCTGGCGAACAATCAACGGCAAAGAACAACTCCGGATCAAATTGGTGCGTAGAGACATGGGCTCCTCGTAGGCCAACTTCTTCTTGGACATTGGCGCCGGCAATCAAATGGTTATTAAGGGCCTGGTCCTTGAGAGCCTCTAGGAGTTCAGTGACCATGAGCACACCATAACGATTGTCCCAGGCTTTTGAAATGACGTTCTTTTGATTGGCAGTTAAAATCGTCTCAGCTTGTGGAACAATAATATCACCCGGAGCTAGGCCAAAGCTTTCGGCTTCGGCCTTGTCGCTAAAGCCAGCATCAAAAATAATATCTGAAACAGCAGGGAGCGTTTGGCTGGCAGCTGCACCACGCAGAAAGTGAGGCGGAACAGAACCAGAAACGACTGGAATTGCTTTGCCTTGGCGTGTATAGAGTGTGAAGCGCTGTGAGCTCACAACGAGGGAATTCCAGCCGCCAATACCAACCACACTCAGGCTGCCATTAGCTTTTATCTCAGTGACCATAAAGCCGACTTCATCCATATGAGCAGCCACTAAAATCTTGGGAGCATCGACTGCTTGACTTTCCTTAATTCCAAAAATCCCGCCCAGGCCATCTGTTTCCACGCGATCAACCAGTGGCGTCATTTTTTGGCGAAGAAAATGGCGGACCTGGTGCTCATAGCCGGCAATCCCGTCTAATTCCGTAACTTCTTTGATTTTTTCAAATAATGTTGACATTGTTTACCTCTTTTCTACTCAATCGGCCAAGCCTTTTTTTCATATTTCTTTTATTTTACCACGTTCTGCTGGAAAATGAAGCTAAAGGAGGACAAAGTCTAAAGAATTGGCTGGCTCTTTGCGCAGCGATTTTTCCTAAAAAAAGGGGCTTAGGCTGATTTTCGCCACCTAGCTACTGGTAAAAAGGGCAAGCTTTATGATAAAATAGACTGTATGAACAAAGCAAAGGGAAAACAATGGGCGCTGGCACTGTCGGTGGGGATGCTTTTGGCGGCAGGACTCAGGCTCAAACAAGAATGGCAAGAAAGGCACCTGGCGCAAGTCAAGGCGCAAATTCGGGCTTACTTTGCCTCTAGAGGGCCAGTGGCTGTTCTTTATATCAATGACTTTTCCGCTAGCTTGACGCACTTGACAGGTGGTGTCGTGCTGGCTGATCAGCGTGTTTTTTTATTTAGCTATGACCACGGTCAGATAACAGAACAGGAGAAGGAAGAATGCAAGTACCAGCCTCTTATGAAGCATTAGCCCAAATCATTGACAGTGGGAGCAAATGCGTGCTTTTTTTCACGGCTGATTGGTGTCCGGACTGTCAGTTTATCGCTCCTTTGATGCCAGCTATTGAACAAGACCATCCCAATCTAAACTTTGTAGAGGTTAACCGAGATAGCTTTCTTGACTTAGCCAAAAAATGGGACATCTATGGCATTCCTAGCTTTGTGGTCATTGCAGATGGCCGAGAGCTTGGGCGCTTGGTGAATAAAAAACGCAAGACCAAGGCAGAAGTATCGGCTTTTTTAGCCCAATTTAACGAAGAGATGAAGGAAGAAAAATGATTTTTGCATATAATAAAGCACAAGTTGGCGATGTCTTAATGGTCCTTTTAGAGGACAAAAAGGACATCAAACGAGCCGTTGAACGTAAAGGCGACTTTGCCCGTGTCTATGCTTTGGAAGACGGACGGACAGTGGCTTGGAATATTTTTGAGGCGAGCCAGAAAATCGCGCTAGAAGGCCAAGGACAAGTTTTTCCAAGTGCCGCTGATATTACTCACTTAAATGCCCTGCTAGATGAAGCAGGTTTTCGTGAGCGTTTAGAAGTCCCTGTTTATCCGGTTTTTGTGGTCGGGGAGATTAAGGAAATGGTTGCCCATCCAGATAGCGATCACCTGAATATCTGTCAAGTGCAAGTGGCCCAAGACCGCGTTATTCAAATTGTTGCTGGCGCCCCTAATGCGGCTGTAGGTCTTAAAACCATCGTTGCTCTACCTGGGGCTATGATGCCAAGTGGAGCACTTATTTTCCAAGGGCAATTACGCGGCGTTGCTAGCTATGGCATGATGTGCTCCCCTAGGGAGTTAGCTTTGCCAAATGCTCCACAAAAACGGGGCATTATTGAGTTGGCTGCTGATGCGCCAGTTGGGCAAGCTTTTGCGGCCAGCAAACATTGGCAGGCCTAAAAAGCAACCAGTTAGTCAGGCAATCAGCCAGCCAGTAAGTCAGTCAGGCCCGGCCCTCTTAGTAGGAAAGATAAGGCATTTAATAATCCCATGAAAAGCCAAAAGTTTGGACAGTTAGCCTTGCTTTTTGGCTTTTTTGTTATTTCTTCTCCTTTTAGCGACTGTTTTTTCGAATAGTCAGTTAGGAGGAAAAATATGTATAATCGTGTCATACTAATAGGAAGGGCAGTCGCCACTCCAGAATTAATCAGAACCCCAAATGGCAAAGCAGTCTGCCGTTTATCACTGGCTGTTAATCGTCGTTATCGCAATGCTGATGGTGACAGACAGGTTGATTTTATTAATCTGGTCTTATGGGGAAAGCTAGCGGAAAACCTGGTTTCCTACGGTAATAAGGGCAGTTTATTATCGGTAGAAGGAGAGCTGCGCACACGCAAATATGACAAAGACGGCCAGACGGTCTATTTCACTGAGGTTTTAGGCCAGTCCTTTCAACTCTTAGAAAGTAAGGCCCAACGGGCTATGCGTGCAAATCACTTCAATCCTGACTTAGCAGACCTAGAAGTAGAAGAAGCTGAGCTCCCCTTTTAAATGCCTTTACTTGTTCTCAAAAAAAGGGGTTAGAGCGGCAGGTAAGCTTCTAAGAACAAGCCCAGTAGGTTTTCTGAGCGGATGTGGTTAGGGTTTGTGTGTTTGGGCCGCAAATCCCCTTTGTTCCCTTTTTACTTAAAACTAACGCTTTGCAAGTGCTCTCTTTTAGGCGAGTAAAACAAAAAACACTTAGCTGTGCTGACTGATCAGTATGGCTAAGTGTTTTACCCTTATGCTGTTTTATGAAAAAACAGATAATAAGCTGACTGGCCCTAACTAACTTGTTACGGGCAAGCTGAGTCAGGGTTTGAGGTGAGCTGTGCTAATCTGATTAGAGCTAATCTAATCTGAACTAATCAGAACGAATCTAATTGACCTGACTTGGTCGCTTAGGCTAGCGCAAGTCTAGCTCTGCTAATTTTTGATCAATCATGGCTAAGACAGTGGTTAAATCTTCTGGTCTTTGGACAAAGTCAAAGGCATCGCCATCAATGCGCATTTTAGGCGAAATCGCGTAATGGTCAAACCACTGCGGGTATTCGCCGTGCACTTGACGATAATAATCCAGTAAATTAGGATTGTCAGCGACTTGCTCAAAAGAGCGACCGCGTTTTTGGATGCGCTCTAGCATGGTATCAAAAGACACATCAATATAAACCAAGAGATCGGGCCGCTTTTTGGGCATGCCTTCTAGTTCTTCTAGCATATTGGCTAGTAGCTCTTGGTAGATGTGCAGTTCGGTTTCAGTGACATTGCCGTTCTTGTAATTCAATGTTAAGAAAAGTTCATCTTCAAAGATTGAGCGGTCTAAGACATTATTATCAGCGACATAGGCCTCTTTAATCGATTTGAAACGTTTGTTTAAAAAATAAATTTGTAACAAGAAAGCATATTTTTGGGGATCTTGGTAATAAAGATCTAAAACAGGATTATTATCAACTGCTTCATAAAAGACCTCTGTGCCCAGATGGTCTCCTAGAGCAGCTGCAAGGGAGCTTTTACCGGCTCCAATGGTTCCAGCTAGTACAATCAACATGAGTCTCCTTATCTCTTTAGCGGATTTGTGCAAAAATCTCCTCAACTTCGGCTAAAGTGCTAGCGCGTGAGACGGCACTGCGCACCTTAGCAGCGCCAGCTGTTCCACGAAGGTAGTGAGGTGCCAAGCCTCGAAATTCGCGGACAGCAATGGTTTCTCCTTTGAGGTTGATGAGACGTTTTAAATGTTCCGCTGCAATATCTAATTTTTTGTTAAATGGAAGTTCAGGTAAAGTTTCACCTGTTTCAAAGAAATGATTGATTTGTGTAAATAAGTAAGGGTTATTCATAGCTGCGCGCCCAATCATTACGGCATCAACACCGATCTCTTCAATCATGTATTTGGCATCGGTGACGGTTTTCACATCACCGTTACCGATGAAAGGAATTTTGGTAATGGCTTTGGCCACCCGCGCCAAGGTATCAAGGTCACAATGCCCTGTATACATTTGCTCACGGGTGCGGCCGTGCATGGCTAAGGCCGAAACACCAGCAGCTTCAGCAGCTAGGGCATTTTCCACTGCTAAGGAACTATCTGCCCAGCCGGTTCGCATTTTGACAGTTAAGGGAATGTCCAACACCGAGGTCACCTCAGAGACAATATGGTAAATCTTATCTGGATTACGCAGCCATTTTGCCCCGGCTTCATTCTTGACGACTTTATTGACAGGGCAGCCCATGTTAATGTCAACAATATCTGCTTTGGTATGGCTTTGAATAAAATCTGCGGCCCGCTTTAGCCCTTCTGCGTCACCGCCAAACAACTGGATAGACATGGGATGTTCATTGTCATCAATGTGGAGCATGTGCAGGGTTTTTTCATTATTGTAGAGCAGGCCTTTTTCTGAAACCATCTCCATAACGACAAGACCGGCTCCAAATTCTTTGGCAATGGTCCGAAAGGCCGAATTCGTAACGCCAGCCATGGGCGCAAGAACTGTTCGATGTGGGATTTCCACATTGCCAATCATAAAAGATGAATTAAGCTTGGTCATGAATCAAGGCCTCCAAATCATTTTCGGTAAACTGGTAGGTGGTTTGGCAAAATTGGCATGTAATTTCAGCGCCGTGATCCTGCGTTTTCATTTCCTGTAGATCAGTACGAGGTAAGCTCAGCAGGGCAGCTTCAAAGCGTGCTTTGGAGCAATCGCATTGAAAACTTAGCGCTTCTTCAATCAGGCGTTTGTAAGGTTCATCACCGTAGATGGCAGCAAGAAGCGCCTCAATATGGTCTTCGCTATTAAGCAAGCTTGAGATGGACGGCATGGTTTGGAGGCGTTGCTCAAACCGAGCAATTTCGTCTTCTGGTGCGCCAGGGAGTGCTTGAACTAAAAAGCCGCCAGCAACCGTGACCTGATCATTTTCATCTAATAGTACATTTAAGCCAACAGCAGAAGGAGTTTGTTCTGACTCTGTCAAAAAGTAGGCAAAGTCTTCAGCAATCTCACCAGAGACCAAGGGGGTTGTTGAGGTGTAGGGGTTACCGGTGCCGTAGTCGATAATGGAAACAAAGTGACCACTTCCCATAAAGGGTCCTACCAAAACCTCACCTGTGGCTGTTTTTTTAATTGCAACGCCTGGGTTTTGAATATACCCCTTGACGTGGCCCTTGGTGTCAGCAACAGAGATGATATGACCAAAGGAAGAATCACCGATGACTTTTACGGTGATTTTACAATCTCCTTTTTGGTTGGCTGCAAGGATTTGATTGGCAATGAGGGTCCGTCCTAGGGCAACGGTCGAAGAGGCTAAGGTCTGATGTTTTCTTTGAGCAGTTTTGACAGTTTCGCTACTATCAAGCACAAAGGCTCGAAAAGAGCCTGATTGTGAAAGTGTCTTAATCATTTTATCCATAGCTATTATTATAACATAAAGAACCCTGCCTAAGGTCAGGAAGACTCTTGAATTTTCGGTAAAAGAGTCCTTAGCTTGGCAGGGTTTTATTTACAAAAAGAGCTTAATCAATTGGTTTTGGGACGTCATCTGTTTGCATAAAGTGACTTTGAATTTTTTCTTTCCAGTACAAGTTGAGTTGCTTAATCACTAAGCTTGGCACAAACTGACTGAAAAAGTAAATATCAACACCATCTACATTTTCGAGATTCATATCAGTTAAAACGAGATCATAGTCATCTTTGATTTGGTGCATATCTACTTCATAGTGATCATGAATGGTAATATCAAAGTAATGACCAGAGTAAGCTTGGAGGAATTGTCCTGTATTGCAAGAACCCCGTTCAATGATCAAAACTCTTTGTTGAGGAATGGCATGACTGAGGCGCAAAAAGAGATTATCCCAATTAATCAACAAGAGATAGAGCAATTGACGTTGTTGTTCTTTTGAGCAGGTCAGACCACGTTTTTCAAAGGGGGATAGCAGAGCTGTTTGAAAGCCTTTTAGTAAGACAGCGTAATCGTTTGCAAAATACTCAATATAGGGTTCTCTGTAATCATAAACGAGGAAATCTTCATAGGTATCCTTATCCTGTAAAATAGTGGCATTATGGAGTAGCCGAGCAATTTCACGTTTATTGGGCATTTGAAGTGAAAATTTCTTCTCAATGCTTTCTAGTGTGCCTAGCCAAGCACTTGGTGGAATCCGGTAGTTGCTAGCTGATGTTTCGTAGTTATCCACTTGTGCATCAGTGACTAATTCTTGTTGGAGATAATGTGAAAACATTTCTGAGAGGGCACGAACGTCTAATGGTAAAGCGTAAGCCTGACTAAAGAGCTCTGCTAATTCTTGAAACTCTGGATCTGTTTCCAACTGGTCATAAAGCACCCGGCTACGGCTATAGATATGATTAATACCATGGCCTTGTGAAAAGCGAAAGAGATTGACAGCGGCAGTGATTTTCAAATGGTGAAATAGTGAGAGGTCCATTTTGCTGGCTGTTTTTTTAGCAATTAATTTAAGCAGACGTGATAAAAGCTGCTCATCGACTCGTTCATCAAAGGGCCATACATGGCTATCATAAGCTTCTGAAAAATATTTAGAATATAGTAGACGGATCTTTTCTTCTTCCCCCATGATAGAAATATTTCTAATTCCCATCACGCCAATCATACAGTCAAATCCTAATTGTAAGTATAGGTTTGTACGCTTAATAAGCCGTTTTAAGGTAGATAGGCTAATAAAGAGTTCTTCAGCCAAATCATCTAGTGCGGGAAAGGTTTGAAAAAAGAGTACCTCAATCAGACGTCAAGAGGGGGACTCTAGCAAGATAGATTGGTAAAGCTTTCTGGGGCCAAATTCATGATGATAACTAACAGTTAAGTGAGGTTCGATATAAGGAAGGCTTTGAACTTCAGGGAATGAAGCTAAGTGGGCAATTTCTGATTGCATGGTTAAAAAAGAACAGTCAAGGTGATGACAGATTTCTGAATAGTCACATTGATGATCCTTTTGGTTTAATAGCCTAGCTAAGTTAAGGTTTCGAACTTGTTGATTTGAAAAAAGGTGTTTGATGATATCCATGGATTCTCCTTAGTGATTAACGTTTTTGATGCTTTGTCAATAAGATTAGTCATTTCTAAGACTGTGAGGGAACCGCCATACTTTCGAAAGTACTCTAACAGGATGATCGGAAAACTAGCATCTTTATTCTACAGTTATTATAATGCCTCAAAAACTCATTTTATATTCATAAGTTAAAATTTTAAATGAAAAAATGAGCTCTATAAATGCAGTAATTATAATATATACTATTTTTCTCTTTTCGAAAAGTCATTAAACTAGGTTTTATGAGTTTTTTATTATAAATAATATTAGAAATAAATAATGTTTGTATGGAAATGTGGCTTAAAGGTATAAAATAGTGCTTTCAGCGCACGGATGAGAAATATTACAAAAAGGACCCAAAGTAAAAAATTTTTTAGCAAAAAGATTAAAGAGAGAAAAAGTATCCTCATCTTTGGACAGTATTTGGCCCCTTTGATTTTTGTAAGGGCAAGCTTAACTTGTTATTTTTACTTGTGTGTCAGGTGTTTCTATCAAACTTAGCTGGTCATTTATGCCCAAAACTAGCAAGCAGCCGCAATTTTTCAAACGGCCTAGTTTTCAACAAATCAAAAAACCTTATCAACAGCACTGACTTGACAGGTGAGCTTTTTAGGGCTAGCAAAGGCAAGTTCGGTCTAGTGAGATAAGGTTTTGTGAGTTAGCCTGGATAGATGATTAATTCAGGGAATAGGGCTTGTAAGATTTTGGGGGTAATGGCTTGACCGGGTCCCTTGTAGGGATAGGTGTGCATATACATTAAGGGATTAAAATTAAGTTCAATGCAGCTGCAATGAGGCTCGTTTTGGCTGGCTTTAAGGCGATAGTCTGGAATGATCAAATCAACACCGCAGACCCAAGCACCACAGGCCTGAGCCATTTGCGCAGCCAATGCTTTATAGGAAGGGTTCATCTGATCAGTCATATCTATAGAGTCACCGCCAGTTGAGATATTGGAATTACGGCGCAAGGTAACGCTCACCCCTTTAGGCAAAATGCTTGTTTCATCGTAGCCTTCTTGGGCTAACATGAGGCGCTCAATGTCGCCTAGCTTGATTTTCTCAAGCGGTGAGCGATGGTTGCTTCCCCTAAGCGGGCTCGCATTTTTTTGGGCGACCAGTTGGCGGATGGTGTGCTTTCCATCACCAACCACATTAGCCGGCACGCGCAGTAAGACAGCCTCGCATTTGCCATCAAGGACAAAGAAACGGTATTCTGTGCCAGCGACAAATTCTTCAATGATAATGGCTGAGTCTTCTGCAAAGGCAAGATCAACCGCCTTAGCAAAGTCCTTGAAAGTTGGTGGTTTTTGGAAAACCGAAATTCCCAAACCAAAGTTAGTGGATTTGGGCTTAATGACAATGGCTTGCTGTGCCAAATAGGAAAAGGCATCAATGGCTGCCTGGCGCTCGCTAAATTCCTGACCTGTCGGTGTTGGAAAACCAGCATCGCGCAGCAAACGTTTGGTGACTGACTTGTTGGCCATGGCAAGCGGAACCACAAAATTGTCCTTTGCAGTCATATTGCCATTTTTCACCAGCTCAACATGGTCTTTGAACCATAGTTTTAAAAATTGGTCATCCTCATCAAGAATTTCTAAGTTAAGCCCCTTTTGCAAAGCATCAAACATGAGTAATTGTGTTGATAACTCCATCTGCTCATAGCCTTGCAAGGCGTAGGGAATCGCTAGCGCCTCGTTTTGATAGGCTTGGCCTTTTTCTTGGCCAAAAACTTGCAGTGATTGGTTTGTGACCTCACTGACCAAGCGACCACCGATCGTCTCTTGCGGCTGCTGGCTAGCGCGAGCCATTTGCTCAACCAGCTCTTGATAGTAAGGATCAAGCCCAAAATGAGCGACCAGCTCACGCATGGCTTTTAGTAAAGGTTTGGGATTAGCTGTCTCAGGTAAGGGGGCTAGGGGATGAGCTAGTGCGATTTGTTCATTAAGGGCTTTTGCAAGGTTGAGTTCTTGGTCTGGTTTTTTCAAATCATCTAACCATAAGAAAGCCAGTAAGAGCAAGTGAAAACTATCTAAGGTTTCTTGAGTAATGCCTAGCTGCTCAAAAGGATTAAGATCAAAGGAACGAAATTCTAGGTAGGTTATGCCCTGGGTGAGGTAATCTCGGCAATGCTTGCTCCCTCGCAGGCGTACTGCTGAATAAAATTCCTTTTCTAGCGCCAGCTGTTTGCTCTGTACGGCTGCTTCAATATCGTGAACGTAGTCTTCCAAGGAGGCAAACGAAACATGGAGCTCAGCGGGATTGCTATAGCCGTAAGCCTGACTGGCTCTAAGTGATCGGACTAAGTTTTCAGGATTAGAGCTATAGAATTCTGCTTCAGCTAGCGGGGTTGCACCAAAAAGATAGGTGATGAACCACTGATAATTGAGAAATTGGCGAGCTAACTTGAGATAAAGACTATTTTGAAAATCTATCTGACTTAGATGCGGAACCAACGAATGGAGCTGCTGCTGTAGCTGTGGTCCCAAGCCCATGTTGACATGAATGCCAGAGATGGATTGGAGTTTTTTGCCATATTGCTTGGCCAGTTGTTGGCGGTAGCGAACTTCGTCTGGGTTTTTTAGCTGTGCAATAGTAATATCGTCCTCCCTAAGAAAGGGCGGCATTGATAGAGGCCAGATGTACTCGTTATTTTCGAGTGACTTACGAGCTACATTGGTAATGGCCGTGAGGCGCCGATGCGCCTGCTTTGTACTAGTGGAAATGGGGGTAATGAGTTCTAGCTGGGCTTCGCTAAAATCGGTCTGGATATAAGGATGATAGTCTCTTTGGCCTAGCGGTTTGGGATGTGCAGATTGTGCCACGTGATGCCCTGAGGACATCCGCAGCCCTTCACGTTCAATGCCAAAAGTTGCTTCCAAAATAGGAGTCCCCTTTGGCAAGTTTTGCAAGAGTTGATTTACTACCACGATGTTCTTTTTTTCTGCTTACCTTTCGTTTGTAATCATTTGTTTTAGTGTACAATTTTACAGTCGTAAATACAATTTATTACTATGGTCTTTACACAGAATACTAGCTCTTGAAGCTAGCTTAACAGCCATGCCTTTGCTTGTTAAGGAAACTAGCGGCTGTTGAGTTTCTTCTTACTTGATATTGTTGGTCAGTTTGCTTCTTCTTTAGAGGCAACTTTTAAACTTAAGCGAGTAAAGAATGCTTGCCTGATGGTGCTTGTCTAGGACGTGAGACCGCCTGGTTTTTTTCTAAAAAACGATTGAAGGGCTTTGCTCTAACTGGCAGTTCCTTCAATCGCTGTGGCCTCGCTTATCACCTTAGCTTATCACCTTAGCTTATTACCTTAGCTTATTACCTTAGCTTATTACCTTAGCTTATTACCTTAGCTTATCACCTGAGAGTCTGCGCCAGCACCATAATCGCACGTTGCTAGCTAGCTGCTAAAGTGCGGGTTAGCTATTTTCCAGCTGGTCTTGCTGATGCTTGCCCTCTTCTAAAAGGGCCTCAATGATTTTTTTATCTTGCAGCTTGACCGAGTCATTAATAGTCTCGGCAGATTTGATGATAGTTGCTTCTAGTTGTGAGCGTTTCTTGCGGCCAGCTTCAATAGCTTCAAGGATGCCCTTGTTTTGAGCAACGAGGCTCTCTGCCAGGGCTGTTACAGAAGCGACAGACAAGGTAGGGTTTTGGGCTGATTGCTCCATGGCGGGGATTGCTTCTTTGCTAGTTTCGGCTAGCATCTGTAAAGCAGTGTTATTGGCATTGACAATGGCATCGGCTGCAAGGCCAGATTTGACAGACTGTTGCAGCATGCCTAGCTGGGCAATGGATAATTTCATAGTTGGGATGGTATGACGCCGCAACATGCCCAATTTTTGCCGCATATCAGAAGAAACTTTGATCAAGTTTCGCATTTGCGGTGAGGTCGCCCAAGCGACATAGAGCCGGCTGACATATTCGGTGTGTTGTTGTTCCAAGGTATTGACCACCTCGGTGGTACGGGCTAGTTGATTGGTTAAGACATGGTAGTCAGCATCTGAAGTGGTCAGTGGGGCTAATTGTGCTTGTAATTGCTGAGCTCGCTGTGTGGCTTCGTGTTGGCTGGCCTCTAAAAAAGCAATGACACCAACCAAATTTTCAATGGATTTGGTGTTTTCTTCAATTAATAGCTGAGCTGCGATGATATTACGTGCCAAACTGTCTTCTTGTTTGACCACGACTGCGGCCATGGCATCCATCTTTTGCTCAATGGTCTGAGCATCCAAGTAGAAGTTTTGTAAGCCACTACGCCCTTGCTTAAACAGCTTTTGCAGCAAGTTTGGTTTCTTTTCCAAATCTGCTGGGCTCACATCTTTGTACTTGGCTACAAAACCATTGAGCTCTTTGTTGGCGTTTTTGAGCAACTCATCGACTTGGGGAATCTGAATTTTCTTTTGCTCCTTGAGGATATGGGTGACGGTGGTGTTGACATCATCAACGGCAGCTTGCCCAAAGTCTAACAGGACGTTTTGGTCAGCTATAAACTGGTCAACCAGAGCGGGAACCTTTTGCACAATAGCTGTTTGCTGTTCAGGTGTGAGATTGTCAAAAAAGGCAACGGGTTTAGTCGCATCTAGTTCTTGTTCGGTAATCATTTGGGTAGTGGGATCAGGTTTTGTGAGGGTTTGGTTAGCAATCTGATCACTATCAAAGTTAAATTCAGCCATAGCAGCTCCTTTTTCTTTTTAGACATGATTTGTTGGTGGGGTCTGGTCTTGCATCATTCGTAAACTCACTTCAAAGTCTTTTAAATCACTCTCATTGAGACGTCGAAGCGTTTCATCCAGTGTGAGGTCAAATTGCTGCATACTGCTCATAGCTCGTGCCAGGCGTTCCTCAGCCTGGTAGAAATCCTTGGGCGCTTCCTTGATCTTTAAATAGCCTTCAAGCACATCATAAAACTGTGCCATACTGCTTTCATGGAGCGCCAGCAGTTCCGCCTTGTTATCGGCCTTTTCAATGATTTGAAGAATGTGCTGGTGGTCGTTTTGGATGGAAGTATAAAGTGTGGTCAAAGCCTCATCCCCAAGCCGCTGGATGCGTTCTAAGCCCAGTAATTGTGGACTTTGCTGCTTGAGCTCCAGCTGTTCAAGCTTTAGCCTTATATCTACTTTGAGTTCATCGGCCTTGCGGTTAATCCGATGATAGACATGTGTGGGGATTTGTTGCTGTAATTGAAAGGATTCTGCTTTAATCGTTTCTAGTTTAGGCAATAGCTGAGCAGCGCCTCGTTGGAATTGCTGGTAGTCATTGCGAAGCAAGGCGTCTTCGAGCAGCTCGTGTTGACGATCAGCCAAATGAATCACGTCTTTTAAATGCTGAACGCGTTGCGCCATTTGTTGCGCAGTTAGCTGCTTTTGTGCCTGTCTGGTCTGGTAGAAAAGAATGGCCAGGGCCACCGATGTCAAAAAGGCTAGTGCGTCTGGTAATAGCTGGGTGAGGACGACTAGACAAGCCAAGTAAAGGAGTAGCCATGCCCAGCGCGGCATTTGGGGGATAAATCGGATCAGTTGCTTTTTTTTCATGGTCTTTCTCTGAGATTTCTATAGACTTTGGACCCCTAATCCTAGGGGACTTTATCATATTTTACCGCAATTTATTTTTTTCTTAAAGAAATTATGGTAATGTCATTAAAAATCAGTACTAAGACCGAGCAGCCTGTGATAAAAAAGAAAAACATTCGGCTTTTTACATCTACACCTGAGTCTTATAGGATCCAAATACGTTTTTTCCTAATAATGCAGGCGGCGATGGTATAAAAAATCATTTTTTGCTATAATGAAGTGTAAGACAAACTGCAGGTGAGAGTCCTGCCCTGCTTTCTAGAAAGGTGACGATAAGTGCTTTTTTGTGTGGAGGGTGCTTATCGCTAGCGGAAAAATTATGACATCAGTAGTAGTTGTTGGTACCCAGTGGGGTGATGAGGGTAAAGGCAAGATTACGGATTTTTTATCCGTTGATGCCGAAGTCATTGCCCGTTACCAAGGGGGTGACAATGCCGGCCATACCATTGTGATTGATGGTAAAAAGTTCAAATTACACTTGATTCCTTCTGGTATCTTTTTTAAAGAAAAGATTTCAGTGATTGGTAATGGCGTTGTGGTCAATCCTAAATCACTGGTCAAAGAACTTGCTTATCTCCATAGTGAAGGCATCACCACTGATAACTTGCGCATTTCAGATCGGGCGCATGTCATCTTACCTTATCATATTAAGCTAGATCAGTTACAAGAAGATGCCAAAGGCGATAACAAGATCGGCACCACGATTAAGGGAATCGGCCCGGCCTATATGGACAAGGCGGCGCGTGTTGGGATTCGGATTGCTGACTTGCTTGATAAAGACATCTTTGCTGAGCGTTTGAGGGTAAACTTGGCGGAGAAAAACCGGCTCTTTGAAAAAATGTATGATGCTACTGCAATCACGTTTGAAGATATTTTTGAAGAATACTATGCCTATGGTCAGCAAATTAAGCAGTACGTGACGGATACCTCTGTGATCTTAAATGATGCACTTGATGCGGGTAAACGAGTACTCTTTGAAGGGGCCCAAGGTGTCATGCTAGATATTGATCAGGGCACCTATCCCTTTGTAACCTCATCAAACCCAGTAGCTGGTGGGGTAACGATTGGTTCTGGCGTTGGCCCAAGCAAGATTAACAAGGTTGTTGGGGTATGTAAAGCCTACACTAGCCGTGTTGGTGATGGTCCTTTTCCTACAGAGTTATTTGATGAGGTGGGTGAGCGGATCCGCGAAGTTGGTCACGAATATGGTACAACGACTGGGCGTCCGCGTCGTGTGGGTTGGTTTGACTCAGTTGTCATGCGCCATAGTCGTCGCGTATCAGGCATTACTAACCTTTCGCTGAACTCGATTGACGTTCTATCAGGGCTTGATACGGTTAAAATCTGCGTAGCGTACGATCTTGATGGGAAGCGTATTGACCACTACCCAGCTAGTCTAGAGCAATTAAAACGTTGTAAGCCAATCTATGAAGAATTACCAGGTTGGCAAGAAGACATCACTGGTGTTCGTAGCCTAGATGACCTACCAGAAAATGCCCGCAACTATGTCCGCCGCGTTGGCGAGCTAGTTGGTGTGCGCATCTCGACCTTCTCTGTCGGGCCAGGCCGCGAACAAACTAATATTTTAGAATCCGTTTGGGCAAGTATTTAGGTGGATAACTAGCCTAGAAATGAAAAAAGAGCTGAGCTTAATCAGTTCTTTTTTTCGTTATTTTATTAACAATGCAGTAAGAAATGCGAGTCGTCTTCCTGGTTTTTGAGAAATACCGAACAATTAAATAAAAATGCTTTGCAAAAATCAAGCTTTCTGGTATACTAGATTTTCCTCTTCACAAGTGACGGTCGAGGGAAATATTTTGCTTTTCAAGGAGGTTCATTTTTCAATGAACAAAAAAATAGTCTCATTATCTCTTACTGCTCTGGCTGTGCTGACGTTAGGTGCATGTTCACAGAAGGGATCTAAAGATGCTTCAGAAACGAAACTCAAGGTCGCTATGGTGACAGATCAGGGAGGAATTGACGACAAATCCTTTAATCAATCTGCTTGGGAAGGATTGCAGGCCTGGGGAAAATCGCAACACGTACAAAAAGGCCGCGGCTTTGATTATTTCCAATCGTCCAACGAATCTGAATATGTGACCAATCTTGAAACAGCGGCTTCTAGCGGCTATAATTTAGTATTTGGGATTGGCTTTAACCTGACAGATGCTATTAAAAAAGCAGCTGAACACAACAAAGATACCAAATATGCCATTGTCGATGATGTGATTGAAGGCAAAGACAACGTTGCTAGCATCACCTTTGCTGATAACGAAGCAGCTTATCTGGCAGGTGTTGCCGCAGCCAAGACAACAAAAACCAAAAAAATTGGTTTTGTTGGTGGTATGGAAGGGACAGTTGTTAAGCGTTTTGAAAGCGGCTTTGCAGCTGGTGTTAAATCCGTCGATCCTTCTATTAAATTAACCATTACCTATGCTGGTTCTTTTGCTGATGCAGCCAAGGGAAAATCCATTGCAGCAACGCAGTATGCTAGTGGCGCTGATGTAATCTACCAAGCAGCAGGCGGTACCGGAGCAGGTGTTTTCAATGAAGCTAAAGCCATCAATGAAAAACGTTCGCAAGCTGATAAAGTCTGGGTCATTGGCGTGGATCGTGACCAAAAAGCCGAAGGCCATTACACGGATAAATCAGGGAAAAAAGCCAACTTCGTTTTAGCTTCTAGCATTAAAGAAGTCGGTAAAACAATGCAAAAAGTTATTGCGATGACTGAAAAAGATACCTTTCCAGGTGGCAAAGTTAACCGCTTTGGGATTAAAGAAGACGGTGTTGATCTAACTACCAAAGATTTGCCAGCAGAGGTCAAAGCAGCTGTAGACCAAGCCCGCAAAGATATCACCGCTGGTAAAATTACAGTCCCTGAAAAATAACCACAAAAAGCCTACGAAGAACAAAATAAGAATAATATATAGAGGGTTTACCCCTACCTTAATAATGACCAACGCCCCAAAAGTTAGCCAAAAACTCTAACAATTGGGGTGTTTTTGCTTGTTAAAAAGACTCATTGCCCCTTTCTGTAGTGGGTGAGTGAGCATAAAGCACTTGGCTTTTAAGCCATCGTGAGCCAGCGGCAGTGATAAGGCTTAAAAATAACAATGAATCTGGTAGTCTAAAAAGACCTGTTGGTAGTCCTTTAAATCTTCTGGGTGATAAGCGTCGATCCCAGCCATAGCATAATCTCTATCCAAGAGTTTATATTTGTTTTCACCAAATTGGTGAAAAGGAAGCAGCTGAACATCTCTGATGTCAAGTTTGTTAAAGAGCTCTGCAAAAGCCTGGGCGTCTGCTAAGCTGTCATTGAAATGAGGAATGACAGGGATGCGCAAGACAATGGTCTTTCCTGCTTGGAAGGCATAGTGGATATTTTTGATAATCACTTCATTTGATACACCCGTAACGGCGCGGTGTTTAGCCTTGTTATAATGTTTTAAGTCAGTATAGATAAAATCAACATATTGGATTAAATCAGCAAATTGCCGCTGATTAGTAAATGCCGTTGTCTCAATGGCTGTATGTAAGCCTTCTTCTTTAGCTTTGACTAGGATGTCTTTAGCAAATGCGAACTGGGCGAAAATTTCACCCCCTGATAAGGTTAAGCCACCCCCTGATTCTTCGTAAAAATCACGATCTTTTAAGACCTCCTCCATGACCTGATCAACGGTCTTAAGTTGGCCGACGGTCTCATAGGTTTGACCATCGCTTGTGCGCATTTGCTCAGGCATCATTTTTTGAGATTCAGGATTGGCGCACCAAGGGCATTTTAAAGGACAACCTTTAAGAAAAACCGTTGTCCGGATGCCCGGCCCATCATGAATACTAAAATGTTGGATATTAAATACCATTCCAGATGCTGCCATAATAACCTATCCTTTCTTTTCCTCCATGATAACAGAGAAACGTAAATAAATCAATTTCGTTCGAAAGTTTAGGCGTCTTTTCATTTACCCCTAAAATTGCTATAATAAGGGATGAGGTATAACATGAATCGTTTAGAAAAAATCATTCAACTTGTTTCACAAGAAAAAAAGATCGATGTAACGACGCTATCACAACTCTTAGAAGTATCCAAAGTGACCATTCGTAAAGACCTAGATAAACTAGAATCTAAAGGACTGCTCCGCCGCGAACATGGCTATGCTGTGTTGAACAATGGCGATGATTTAAATGTCCGCCTATCTTATCATTACACGACTAAACGTCGGATTGCCGAAAAAGCAGCCGAGCTGATCCAAGATAATGAAACCATTATGATTGAATCTGGCTCCACCTGTGCTTTACTAGCAGAGGTCCTGTGTCAGACCAAGCAGAATATCAAAATCATTACCAACTCTAGCTTTATTGCCAATTACCTACGTCATTATCAGACCTGTCAAATTATTTTGCTGGGCGGCTATTATCAGCCAACTGCGGAAGTAACTGTTGGGCCTCTTCTCAAGGAAATGATTCGCTTATTCCATGTAGATAAACTCTTCTTTGGCACAGATGGCTTTAGCCCTCGTGTTGGCTTTATGGGTAAGGATATGATGCGGACAGAGGTTGTCCAAGAAATGGCTAAGGTGGCCGATCAGGTCATTATTTTAACGGATTCCTCTAAGTTTGAAAAACCAAGCTTAGTGCCCCAGATAGACTTCAATGCTGTACGTCGGGTCATTACAGACAAGGGATTGAACAAAGAAGCCCTTGAGGCTTTGACCCAAAAGGCAATCGAAGTGATTTTTGTAGAATAGGTGCCCACTGATGAAAGAAGAGCGTAAACAATTACTAGCTAAAATAGCTTATTTACACTATATAGAAGGGAAAAGTCAGACTCAAATTTCCAAAGAGCTTGGCATATACCGCACCACAGTTTGTCGCATGTTAGCAAGAGCTAAGGAATTAGGCTTAGTTCAGATAGAGATTATAGGCTATGATGCTAGCCTTTTTGCCTTAGAAGAGCAAGTCAGAGCAAAATATGGCCTAGAACGACTAGAAATTGTCCCTAGGCATCCCGATGATCGCCCAGAAGACCTCTTAAGCCGGGCCGCCAAAACTTGTGCAGAACTGTTCAGACAGATAGTGCAAGATGGCGACAAGGTTGGATTAGCCTGGGGATCATCACTTAGTCGGACGATTGATATGATCGATCCCAAAATGATGAAGCATGTGGAAGTTTACCCGTTGGCGGGTGGTCCTAGCCATATTAATATCAGTTATCATGTCAACACCCTAGTTTATCGTCTAGCTAAAATATTTCAGGGTAAGAGTGATTTTATTAATGCCATGGTTGTTCAAGAAAACAAAGCCATAAGAGATGGGATTGTTGATTCTAAGTATTTTGCCAATGTCAAAAACAGTTGGAATCACATTGATGTCGCGCTTGTTGGTATAGGCGGGACACCCCAATCAGGTATTGAAAGCCAATGGTTAGATTTGCTAAATAAACAGGATGTGGACATGCTCAAAGCAGAAGCAGCTGTTGGTGAAATGTGCTGCCGCTTCTTTAACAAAGACGGCCAACTCGTCGCCAATGACTTGCAAGAACGCATTATTGGCATTACCTTGGAGCAACTCATACAAGTGCCAAAAACGATCGCCCTGGCTACAGGTACGATGAAGGCAGAAGCCATTTTAGCAGCCTTAAAAACCAAAGCCATTAACTATTTAGTCACCGACTGTGCCACTATCCATCAGATCCTGCAGTTAGACCAGGCTTCTGAGGAACTCAAATCCTTGCCATGCTAACTAGCCACTAGCCTTTGCTTAAATAAGTGAAATATAATGTGATAACAAAACCTAGCACTGGAAGTTCAGAGCTAGGTTTTTTATTGTAAGCTATGCACAAATATGCGTGATAAAAATAATATGCACAAAAATGTTGACCTGTTTAGATGGCTAATGTTAAAAAAGGCTTAAATAAAAATCTCATAAATAAGTTAAACATTAACTGCTATTATAGTAATAATCAGCCTTTCATTTCCTTTAAAATCTCCACAAACTACCTATTTAATAGTATGTAAAACGCTTTCTATACACAGGGTTATAAGTTGTAAAATAAATAAATCCCTGAACTTGAGTATATATATACTGGTTTTTGCCATAAATGGCTAAAAAATTAAAGGGAGATAAGTATTTTATGAATAATAAAGTTGGTTTTAGAATGTGGAAATCAGGAAAGCAATGGCTGTTTTCTGGTGTGGCATTAATGGCCAGTCTTGTCATGGGAACAGCGGCTATCACTGCCAATAGTTATGGAGGATGTCAAAGTGTAATTGGTCTTCGTAGTCAAGATCAAGATACACACCAGTGCGTACTTTGGTACCCAGGAACTCAAACTTTAAGTGGAAGCAATGGCGACCGTGAGCTTCCTGGCTTTGGAGGTGAGAACACAGGTGCTAGCGCACACATTACCTGGGGTCCAGCCGCTCCGACTTTAAGTGGAAGCAATGGCGACCGTGAGCTTCCTGGCTTTGGAGGTGAGAACACAGGTGAGAACACAGGTGCTAGCGCACACATTACCTGGGGCCCAGCCGCTCCCACTTTAAGTGGAAGTGAAGCTGTACGAAAACATAAGGACCGCTCATCGGAATCGAAAAATATGCTTCAGAGTAAATCGACCTCAACATCTCCAGTAACAATTTTATCTGCAACAGGTGTCATGATTTTGATAGCTGTGGGTGCCTTTAGTATCAAAAAGATTTGGAAAAAATAGTGATGGCTTATAACTCTTAAAGCAAGATACCCATTATTTCTATTTTCTTCTATATAATGTAAAGTTTAATATATGTCAGACAAATTTCCTTGGCGCTGATTGAGTGGAGGGGAAATGGCTCTGGCATATATTTTTTGTTACAACTATGCACTTTTGTGCACTATTGGTTTTACAAGGGACTAAAGCTGCAAACAAATACAAATGAGAGAGCAAATGTGGTAAAATGATTTCGAAAGAAACTTAAGTATGTTACGTTAGTAAAGGAGATGCCCATGACTGACAAAATCCCTTATTTTGGACAGTTAACACCACGGATGAATCGCTACCGTGAAGAAGTCCTTAATAAAAAGCCCTACATTGATGCAGAGCGGGCTATACTGGTAACAAAAGCTTATCAAGAGCATCTGGATAAGCCTGCGACCCTCAAGCGGGCCTACATGCTGCAAGAGGTCTTAGAGAACATGACCATCTACATTGAAGAGGATAGCTTCATTGCTGGTAATCAAGCCTCTTCCAATAAAGATGCTCCGATTTTCCCAGAATACACATTGGAATTTGTCATTAAGGAGTTAGACCTTTTTGAAAAACGTGACGGTGATGTTTTCTATATTACCGAAGAAACAAAGGAACAGCTGCGCTCGATTGCTCCTTTTTGGGAGAACAACAACCTACGGGCTCGTGCCGGTGCGCTTCTACCAAAAGAAGTTGCTGTCTACATGGAAACGGGCTTTTTTGGCATGGAAGGCAAGATGAATTCAGGGGATGCTCATCTGGCTGTTAACTATCAAAAACTCCTCCAATATGGTCTGAAAGGCTTTGAAGAACGTGCTCGTGCTGCCAAAGCTGCTCTAGATCTCACTGTACCTGAAAATATTGACAAATACCATTTCTATGATGCTATCTTCATTGTGATTGATGCGGTGAAAACTTATGCCCATCGCTATGCGGCCTTGGCACGTCAGTTGGCCAAACAGGCCTTGCCAAAGCGCCAAGCAGAACTCTTAGAAATGGCGCGCATTTGTGATAAAGTCCCCTATGAACCGGCAGCAAGCTTTGCCGAAGCCGTCCAGTCGGTCTGGTTTATCCAATGTATCTTACAAATAGAGTCAAACGGCCACTCTCTGTCTTATGGCCGATTTGATCAATACATGTCCCCCTATGCCGAGGCGGATATAGCAGCTGGTCTTGAAACGAAAGAGTCGATTGTTGAGCGACTCACTAATCTGTGGATTAAGACTCTTACCATTAATAAGGTGCGCAGCCAATCCCATACCTTCTCATCTGCTGGTAGCCCCATGTATCAAAATGTCACTATCGGTGGGCAAACCAGGGATAAACAAGACGCAGTCAATCCTATGTCCTACCTGGTCTTGCGTTCGGTAGCTCAGACCAAACTACCCCAGCCTAACTTGACTGTGCGTTACCATAAGGGGTTGGACCCCGCATTTATGAATGACTGTATTGAGGTCATGAAGCTAGGCTTTGGCATGCCGGCTATGAACAATGATGAGATTATCATCCCGTCCTTTATCAAAAAAGGGGTGGCAGAAAAAGATGCCTATGACTACTCGGCTATTGGTTGCGTCGAAACGGCTGTACCTGGCAAGTGGGGCTACCGTTGCACGGGCATGAGCTATATCAATTTCCCGAAAATCTTGCTCATTACGATGAATGACGGTATTGATCCCGCTTCTGGCAAACGCTTTGCTAAGGGGCATGGGCATTTTACCCAGATGACTTCTTACGCAGAACTCAAAGCGGCCTTTGATGCTACCTTGCGTGAAATCACGCGCATGAGTGTCATTGTTGAAAACGCTATCGACCTTGGCCTTGAGCGTGAAGTACCCGATATTCTTTGTTCGGCCTTGACCGATGATTGTATCGGCCGCGGTAAGACTTTAAAAGAAGGCGGAGCAGTCTATGACTTTATCTCTGGCCTGCAGGTAGGCATTGCTAATCTAGCCGATTCCCTAGCAGCGCTTAAAAAATTAGTCTACGAAGATAAACGCCTGACTCCTCAGGAACTCTGGCAAGCGCTCGCAAGTGATTTTGCAGGTGAGCGTGGTGAAGACATTCGGCAAATGCTAATCAATGAGGCGCCAAAATATGGCAATGATGATGACTATGCCGACCAATTAGTGGTAGCTGCTTATGATACTTACATTGATGAGATTGCTAAGTATCCTAACACGCGCTATGGTCGTGGACCGATTGGTGGTATCCGCTATTGCGGCACCTCATCCATCTCGGCGAATGTTGGCCAAGGCAAGGGAACGCTTGCAACGCCCGATGGTCGTCATGCAGGGTCACCTCTGGCAGAAGGCTGCTCACCTGAGCATAGCATGGATAAAAAAGGTCCGACATCCGTGCTAAAATCAGTGGCTAAATTGCGAACGGATGAGATTGTCGGTGGGGTCTTACTGAACCAAAAAGTCAACCCCCAAACCCTGGCCAAAGAAGAAGACAAGGCCAAGTTAATCGCTTTGCTACGAACCTTCTTTAATCGTCTACATGGCTATCACATCCAATATAATGTGGTTTCAAGAGAAACCTTGATTGATGCTCAAAAACACCCAGAAAAACACCGCGATTTGATTGTGCGCGTGGCTGGCTATTCTGCCTTCTTCAATGTGCTTTCTAAGGCCACGCAAGATGATATTATCGAACGAACAGAACATACCTTATAGGAGAAAAAAGGAAAACTTATGGAATACATGTTAGATACCTTAAATCTTGAGGCTATTACAAAATGGTCTAAGATTTTGCCCCTAGCTGGAGTGACGTCAAATCCTACAATTGCTAAGGCCGAAGGCGATATTGCCTTCTTTGAACGGATCAAGGATATTCGAACAATCATTGGTGATAAGGCATCGATACATGTGCAGGTAGTTGCTCAAGACTATCAAGGCATACTAAAGGATGCCGCAGCTATTAAACAGCACTGTGGGGATTCTATTTATATTAAAGTCCCCGTGACTACTGAGGGGTTAGCGGCCATTAAGACCTTAAAAGCTCAGGGTTATCGGATTACAGCAACGGCGATTTACTCCACCTTTCAAGGCTTACTAGCTATTGAAGCTGGAGCTGATTATTTAGCGCCTTACTATAATCGGATGGAAAATGTAAATATTGATGCTGAGGCTGTCATTGGCCAGCTGGCCAAAGCTATTGCTCAAGGAGCTTTTGCTAGTAAAATCCTTGCAGCCAGCTTTAAAAATGTTGGGCAAATCAATAAGGCTTTTGCCCAGGGAGCCCAAGCTATTACGGCAAGTCCGGCTGTCTTTGAAGCTGGTTTTGCCATGCCCTCTATTCAAAAGGCTGTTGCTGATTTTGATAAGGATTGGGAAGCTATCCACCATA
Organism: Streptococcus halichoeri; assembly: GCF_009870755.1. GTDB lineage: Bacteria > Bacillota > Bacilli > Lactobacillales > Streptococcaceae > Streptococcus > Streptococcus halichoeri. Next base: position 47,705 of record NZ_WLZU01000002.1, on the reverse strand, counting down.
CCCACAGTATTGTCTAAGTCAGGTGACTGACTATAAAAATAACTCGCTACAAAGGAGGCTGTGTTATGAAAGTATTTGCTAGTCCATCTCGTTACATTCAAGGTAAGAATGCGCTTTTTGAAAGTCATAAGGCTATTTTAAAGCTTGGTAGCAAACCCATTTTACTCTGTGATGATTTGGTTTATCAGATAGTGGGAGAAGACTTTGAGGCCTACTTAAAACGCCAAGGCATTTTAGTTGATCGGCTGGTCTTTAATGGCGAAGCTTCAGAAAATGAGATTACCCGTGTAGCAGACATTGGCCGTAGTAATAAGAATGATCTGATTATAGGCTTAGGAGGCGGCAAGACGGCTGACAGTGCTAAGGCTATTGCCGATCGGTTAGATATTCCTGTTGTGATTGCGCCAACTGTGGCCTCTACTGATGCTCCCACCTCAGCCTTATCAGTGATTTATACTGATCAAGGGGCTTTTGAAAAGTATCTCTTTTATTCTAAAAACCCCGATTTGGTTTTGATGGACACCCAAGTCATATGTCAAGCACCGGATCGCTTATTAGCATCAGGCATTGCTGATGGTCTTGCAACTTGGGCTGAAGCTCGCGCTGTTTTGCAAAAAAATGGGCTGACTATGGTTGGTGGCAATCAAACCTTGGCCGGCCTTGCCATTGCTGAGGCTTGTGAGCGGACCTTGTTTGCTGATGGGCTGCAAGCCATGGCTGCTTGTGAACAAAAAGTTGTCACCAAAGCTCTGGAAAATGTTGTTGAAGCTAATACCTTGTTGAGTGGTTTAGGGTTTGAAAGTGCAGGCCTTGCTGCAGCTCATGCCATCCACAATGGCTTTACTGCTTTAGAAGGCGATATTCATCATCTCACTCACGGAGAAAAAGTAGCCTATGGCACCTTGGTGCAATTCTTCTTAGAAAGCCGACCAAAAGAAGAAATTGATAAGTATATTCGCTTCTACCAACAAATCAAAATGCCCACAACCCTCAAGGAAATGCATCTTGATCAGGCTAGCTATGAAGATTTACTAAAGGTTGGTAAGCAGGCCACCATTGAAGGAGAAACGATTCATCAAATGCCATTTGCTATTTCTGCTGAAGATATTGCTGCTGCCCTTGTGGCGGTAGATGCCTATGTTAAACAGCTAACGGCTTAGTCGTCTTTACGTACGCTCAGTCAGCATTTTAGGGTTCAGCCAAAACGGCTGCGCCAGCCAAACTGACTAAACAGTTATAAGAGCAAAGAACCTACCGCAGGAAAACCACCCAAAAACCATGTTTTCTTGCGGTTTTTTGTGTGGCAAAAAAAGTGTCTGGCATAGTCTTACTAAAGCAAGCTCACTGCCTTGGCTGAGCTTTGCTCCTAAGAGCAAGGTCATATTCAGGTCACATTTCTTGTTTATACTAAAAGGAGAAGTAAAGGAGTGTGCATAATATGAAAGTTGCATGGAGTGAGCTGACCTATCAGCCCAAAAAATACCTTTTAGTAGAAGGTTTGATTGTTGTGATGATGTTTATGGTGGTTTTTTTGACCGGCCTTGCTAATGGCCTGGGCCGAGATGTCAGTGCCCAGATTGAGCAATTCGGAGGTAGGCATTATCTCTTGTCAGATGATTCTAAAGGACTGATTACGTTTTCTAATATAACAGCGCAGCAAAGCACTCAGCTAAAGCAACAGTATGGCTCTGAGGGTGCTGAGCTTGTGATTCAACGCGCAGCCATTCAAGCAAAAGGCACAAGTGAAAAGCAAGATGCCACCTACTTTGCGATTGCTCCTGAAGAAGATTTGAATCCGGCCGTGCATGCGGGCCATCGGCTGGGCCAAACAAAGGGGCAGGCAGTCTTGGATGAGAGCTTTTATGATAAGGGCTTACGCCTGGGCGATCGACTCAAAGACACTACTACCAATCAATGGCTAGAAGTTGTGGGCTTTGTGAAGGATGCTAAGTATGGCCATAGTCCGGTTATCTTTATTTCCAAAGCAACCTATACCCAACTACGGCAAAAAACCATGCCGCAATATGAGTGGCAGCCACAGGCCTATAGTTTGCCCAAAGCAAGCAAGCTGACTACTGTGCCTAAAGGGCTTGAGACGTATTCCAAAGCCCAAATTATCCAAAAGATTCCTGGTTATCAAGCAGAAGCTTTAACCTTATCGATGATTATCTGGGTCTTGGTTGTGGCTTCTTCGGCGATTCTAGGTGTGTTCTTCTATATTTTGACGCTGCAAAAATTAAAACAATTTGGTGTGCTCAAAGCCATTGGCTTTTCCATGGCTCAGATTGCTGGTATGCAATTGGCCCAGATCTTTCTTTTGGCCTTGGCCGGCTTAGGTCTAGGAACCGCTCTGGCTGTTGGCTTAGCACAGGTCTTGCCAAAGGCCATGCCTTTCTTTTTGACCTGGACAAGGGTGGGGCTTTTAGCTTGTGCCTTTCTAATCATTGCGCTTTTGTGTGGCTCCTTGTCGCTCTTTAAGGTTAGACAGGTTGATCCCGTACAGGTTATTGGTGGAAATGGAGAATAGGATGAATCAATTAGAACTAATAGACATCACAAAAGGGTTTAAGGACGGCGAGGGCTACCAGCTCGTCCTTGATCACCTTGCTTTAACGGTGGCAGCGGGGGAATTTGTCGCCATCTTGGGTCCGTCTGGCTCTGGCAAATCGACGCTGTTATCAATTGCTGGTTTGCTTTTATCACCTGATACTGGGCACTTAAAGATTGCCGGACAGGATATGACTGGTCTTAAACAAACAGAGTGGACTAAAAAACGTCAGGCACTGTTAGGTTTTATCTTCCAAGACCACCAATTGCTGCCCTTTATGACCATTGAACAACAGTTAGCCCTAGTTGCCAAGGTCAAAGGGGTGAAGAAAGCCGACATTGCAAAGACTGTGGAGCAGTTATTAGGGGATCTAGGTATGGCCGACTCGGCCAAAAAACATCCCAATCAATTATCAGGCGGCCAAAAGCAAAGGGTGGCCATTGCGCGTGCTTTTTTAGGGAATTCCCAAGTCATACTAGCTGATGAGCCCACTGCTAGCCTTGATCCAGAGCGTGGCCGTGATATTGTTGCTTTGATTCAAAAAGAAGTCAAAGAAAAACAAAAGGCAGCTATTATGGTGACACATGACCGCTCGGTCTTAGACTTTGTGGACACAGTCTATGAGCTCAAGCAAGGTCAGCTGCAAAAATTCTCCTAAAAAGGCAACGCAAGAAGTGTGCTGGGTAAAAAGAAGAACAAAAGAGCGGTGAAAGTGAACCGCTCTTTGTCAAATGAAGGGATAGTCAACTCATAAAAAACGAGGCAAGGACTTTGTGGCTCATGTCAAAAGGGTAAACTCCTTGTCTTTTTGGGGGTAAGGGAGCTGCTTGTAAAAACAGCTAGAGGCGCCGCCGGCTGTGCCAGTCATTAAAGCCATCAGTTGTGTCATTCATTAGAGTCGCCAGTTGTGTCAGACATTAGAGTCGCCAGTTGTGTCAGACATTAGGGCCGCCGGCTGTGCCAGTCATTAAAGCCATCAGTTGTGTCAGTCATTAGGGACGCCAGTTGTGTCAGTTATTATCTGCACCAGCGACTATTTCCATAAAGACTTTATCAGATTGAGCCCACCTATAGGCTATTTCTTGTGCTATAATGACAGAAAAAGAAAGAACAAAGGAGTTGCCATGTTTACAATCTTAGTTGCTGAAGATGACCAGTCCTTAAATACCATCATTTCCACTAAGCTACGTCAGGAGCATTATCAGGTCTATTCGGCTTTTAATGGGCAGCAAGTCCTTGATATGATGGAGACAGAGTCTATTGATTTACTGATTACAGATATTATGATGCCTATAAAGGATGGCTATGCCCTCGTGCAGGATCTGCGTGGTGCTAACGACCAATTGCCAATTCTGATGATTACGGCAAAAGCGCAGCTGCAGGCCTTGGAGCAAGCTTTTAAACTGGGTGTTGATGATTATTTGGTCAAGCCGGTGCGGCTGTCAGAGTTGAGCTTGCGGGTCAAGGCGCTTTTGCGACGGGCACAATTAGAAGCTGAGCAGCACTTACAAGTGGGGCAAACGAGACTAGATTACAACCAATTAACCCTCACAAACCTAGCAACCAAGCAGCTCCTGCAATTGCCCCCAAAAGAATTCTATGTTCTCTACAAGCTATTGAGTCATCCTGAAAAGATCTTTACGCGCCTGGATTTGCTAGATGATATTTGGGGTATGGATGACGAGCGTGACGAACGCCTCGTTGATGCTTGTATCAAGCGCTTACGAAAGAAATGTCAAGGAATGCGTGACTTTCAGATCATAACCATTCGAGGGCTTGGCTACAAAGGAAGGATCAGCAATGACTAAGACTAAACATCTTGAGCGCTCCTTGCGGTATTATTTTGTCTATTTGTTTATCGCGATCTTATCGACAAGCAGCCTGTTAGGGTTTGGCCTTATCTTTGTTTTAAAAAATCTCCTTGGTTTCAAAGCTTCCTTGGTTATTTGGCTGCTGCTGTATACTGTTGTCTTGCTGGTGAGCGGCAGCTTAATCATGTGGTTTGGATCCTTTCATCTCACAAACCCGATTAATCAGCTAAATCAGGCCGTCCAGCGCGTGGCGCAAGGGGATTTTTCCATTAGCATCGTACGCAGGTCCTATCCTAAAGACCAAGCGCCCTACCACAATGAGCTGGACGAATTGTCACAAAATGTCACTAAAATGGCTAAGTCCCTACAAAATATTGCCCAATTGCGTCAGGATTTTATTTCCAATGTTTCCCATGAGCTCAAGACGCCCATTGCCGCGCTAGCTGGGGTTAGTGAGCTGCTCATGGATCGCAGTCTGCCAGCTAAGGAACAAGCCGAGCTGCTGGGCTTGATGCAAAAAGAAACCGAACGTCTGACGCGCTTGTGTGATGGCATGCTCAGCCTATCACGCCTAAACAAGGAACCAGTGCCAGTGGATGGTGTGGCGATTGATGAGCAAATCCGCCAGGCTTTGATCCTCTTGACAGAAAAATGGTCAAATAAACAGATCAAGCTAAACATTGCGGCAAAGCCCGTCCGGATTAGAACCGTTCCTGACTTGACTATGCAAATCTGGCTCAATCTCTTGGATAACGCCATTAAATATTCAGACAATTCTCCAGAGCTTGAGATTACCGTGCACATGGTAGGCGGGGAGGCCCAGGTCATTTTAAAAGACCATGGTCAAGGCATCCCACAAGACCATTTGGACCGGGTTTTTGAGCAGTTTTTTCAAAGTGATACATCGCATGCGCAAGAAGGGAGTGGCCTTGGGCTTGCTATTGTGGCTCAGATCATCAAGCAGCTGGATGGACGCATCGCATTGACCAGTCAAGAACAGCGAGGGACGACTGTGACAGTGACGCTCCCTAAGCGCCTGAATCTGGCTGCTAGTGCTAGTCTGCCTCCCAAAAGCTAAGGACTGCGGCCGTGACGCCGTGATATGTAGCAGCGAACGCTTGGCAGCTTGGAAGGCAAAAAAAGCGTGTCAGCACAGCTGCCTGAGATAGAAAAAAAGCAACTAAGGCCCACAATCAGCACTCATCATTATTTGTTGTTCACATTGCCTTTTAGAAGGAGATTATTATGGATTTAGTGACCCCTGTTTTTGACCAGCTCCAAGCGCTCGGTCTGCCCTATCAGCTCATCGAGCACGCGCCAGCTCTGACCACTGAACAGGCTGATGACTTTATCGCATGGCTTCCTGGCGTTAGGACCAAAACGTTGTTTTTAACCAATAAAAAGAAAACGCAGTTTTACCTGTTAATCATGGATGACCGCAAGCAGCTTGATATGGAGCAGTTTAGAGAGCTGGTCGGTGCTAATCGGATACGCCTAGCTTCTAATGCTAGCTTAGAGGAAAAGATGGCTCTCCAACCAGGCCTCGTCTCGCCCTTTGGCTTGCTCTTTAACCAAGATCATGATATTCAGGTGTATATTGATGCAGCGATTGTGTCACAAGAGTGCATGACGTTTCACCCTAATACGAATGAAAAAACCATTTTCATTGCCACGCCTGATTTACTGACGTTTTTGGAGAAAATCACTTATCCTGCTCAGATAGTGACGTTGGCATAATACTTAAAAGCACTTGCTTTATTGGCAGGTGCTTTTAGATGGTCTTGCTAAGAGAGAGGCGGGTAATGCTAAAGGGATTAAAGGCCAAGAATCTACATGCCCAGGCTAGGTTACTTTTGCAGTTTGGTTATTATCTGTTTAGTCGGGCTGAGACTTGCTATGCTTTTTTTCTGTATTGCTTGCTATGAGCGGACTGCACAGCTCGCTCAGCGATTTTTTGGATCTTAATAGTTGAGTTGTTTTGGTAAATAACGCCGTTGATGAGGGCGCCATGCGCATATAAGTTTGGCGTTAGTCCATATTTGGGAGAAATGACCTGGGCTGTTGCAGCTAGGACACTGAGTCCCTGAGTACTGTCAATTTGCACCAGCTGTTGGTCAATCAATGATTGCAATAAAGGGCTCGCTCTTTTGAGATTTTTCTCGTTTAGCTGATAGCCTGTGGCGTTGATGATTCTATCCACATAGAGAGTTTGGCCTTTTCTTGTCCTAAGGCTAAAGCCCTTGCCAGCTTGTTGAATCGTAGTTACTGACTCAAGCATTTGCAGCTGATTGTGACTCGCACCGGTGAGGATGACGTGGGCAGAAGGCTCAGGCATGGGATTTCGCAAATTCACGATGGCCTTATGATAGGTTTTTTGGTAGATTTTGCGATCAGATAGCGACATCAAAGGCCAAAGATCAGTCAGCCAGTCAACCACTCGATTGGCCACTTGTTGTAAACCATCAAGCGGCTCTGCATTTTCTAAGGATAAAAGTAAACCAGCTATCCCACGCGCCAGATACTGCCTAGTAGCACTTTGCCAATCGGCAAAACCAAGTGCCTCTAGCTCTTTTTCGAGCAGCGCCTCAAAGCTGGCAAGATCAAAGCAAGTTTGCCCTTGATGTAGGAGTTGTTTGAGTGCTTTATCGGTTAAGAATTGCCAATGGATGGGCTGGCTCTTAAGTATGCGCACCGTTGGTAAGAAGTTAGAGCGAGAAAAAGCCCTAATGTGGGCTGAGGTATTGAGCAAGAGCCACTTGATGACATCCACTGCCGCAAGACCCGTCCCAATCACCGCTACTCTTGTCTCTTGCCAATCTAGCTTAGCGAGTCCTTGAATAGGATAGGGGTCACTGATGTAGTTGGGCAGACCCGCCAAACCATAAGGATCCATCACCGGCAAGGCCCCACAAGCAAGGTGGATGACATCAAAAAGCGGCTCAAAAGGCCCATTGTCAAGCCTCAGCTGCCAAACCCCAATATCTGGTAAGTAGTGCAAGTCTTGGACCTGCTGAGTGATGACAGTGACGGGTAGACTTTGGATTAATTGCTGCGCCCGTTCAGTCATATAGCGCCCATAAAGGGCGCGTGCTACATAACTGTCTTTGGTGTCGAGCTGATGTGCCGTAAGCCAAGCTGTAAAATCCGCCATTTGCTGGTAATCAAAAGAAATCGCATCAATGGGCGAATTAATTAAAGCTGATGCATCATCTTGTTGAAAAGGAATTCCCCGGCCAAAATGCTCAGCATCATCAAAGCAAAAAATCTGCATCTGAGCAAGTTCTGTAGCAGAAAGGCGCGATAGTGCCAGCAAAACAGCCAGCCCACTAACTCCCATACCAATAATACCAATCGTTTGTTTCAATCCCCGAGCCCCCTTTTTACTATGATAGCATAAAAACCAGAGCAAGCAGCTCATCAAGCCATCAGAAAAAAAGAATTTTCTCCCAAACTGTCACAAACGTCTCTCTAAAAACATACTAGCTACCAGCAGCATACTTGAGTAAAGAAAGGCGTTACTAGTGCTGTTAGCCCTTGCTTTTGGGAAAAGTAGCAAGCTTAGTAGACGTTTACCCTAATAGGTCATAAGTTTACTCACCCTGATTAGACTTAGGCAATTAATGAAGTCATAAGCCTTAATTAAGAATTGCTTAATAAATGCTATAGAGTTACTTAAGAAGTCCTTGCTAAACTATAGTCAAGAAAAAAGAAAAGAGGACTTCAACATGACTCAAGCGAAAACTTCATATTTGGCAGATAAAAAAATAGGCTCTGGCTTGACGGGCGTTCTTGTGACAGCTAGTGCGGCTTTCTTAATGACCGTGGCACAGCCTGCAATCGCTGAGCAAAAGATGGATATGGGCTCAGAATCAAAAATGATGATGACAACGATGATGCAGGACCAAGCGACTGATAAAGACGTCAAAGAAGCAGTGATGATGCTAGCTGATGACATCAACGTCCCTGGTGCTTATCTAAAGAATGCACAGTTCCCTGGACCTTTCACTGCTGGTGTTAACCAAGTCATTCCGTTTGAGAATTTTGGTGGGGACGGCATGCTAACTCGCCTCTTATTGAAATCAGCCAAAGGAGCTGCTTGGTCTGATAATGGCAGTGCCAAACATGAGGCCCTAGCACCCGTTGCTCATTTAGCAAAAGGCATGTATTTCTACCAAGTCAAACTCACAGGAGAAACTGGTAAACTACAAGATATGGCTTTGCTAGATCAGCTCAAAATGAACGGCATGAAGACCTATAAAGCCATGGTTTTAGTCTATGGTGCTAAAGATGGCAAAGCTGACATGGCAAACCAAGTCGCTAGTAAAGATGTCATGATTACCCTAAATCACGACACCACTGACCAAGAAGTCAAAGAAGGCGTGAAGACAATGGTTGCTAACAAATCAGAAGTGCCTGTAAAATACCTCAAAAAGGCAAAATACCCTGGACCTTTCACCGCTGGTGTTAACCAAATCATCCCACTAGAGAGCTTGGGTGGTGATGGCATGTTAACCCGCCTCTTGTTGACATCATCTAAGGGAGCTGCTTGGTCTGATAATGGCAAAGCTAAACACAAGGCACTGTTACCTGTCAAAGAATTAGAAAAAGGTCGTTATTTCTATCAAGTCCAGCTAGCAGGTAAAGAGGGCAAACTCCAAAAGAAAGCCCTTTTGAAAAAGCTAAAGGCAAATGGCAAACACAGCTACAAAGCCACGGTTAAAGTCTATGGTGCCAAAGACGGCAAGGCTGACAAAAACCAAGTCATTGATGAAAAAATGATCACCTTCATGGTTAAATAGGCAAAAAAAACAAGTCCTACGTTGTTGCACCAAAAACTCATGCTAACTTAACTCCTAACACCGACACCAAAAACGAATGATAGCAGCAGGTCGCACTGACCTCACCTAGCCTCATTCGTTTTTTTATTTTGTGGTTTTTCTGCGGCATATGTGCCATCAACCATCAGCTTTTTTGTGACTGTCAGCCTGGCTGCTTGGGCTTGGCCTAAGGGAGCCTGGTTTTTGCGAGCTAGTCGCCTTAGACCATTGTCAGTATAGGCTTTGCCGCTCAGCAATTAGCCATCGGCTTAAAGGTCTGGCCTCCTGGGCTTTTTTCTTGTGGCCTTTTAGATGTCAATGTGTCTCAATCTCACAATGGCCAGCCAAAGCGTGATGAAGATAAGGGCAGTTAGGATTAAGCTTGGGATGAACAAGTCATGGATGTTGGTGCTTCCTGTTAGGTAGCTGCTTTGATGTTGCAGCAAAAGCAATGGATTGTAATCTTTGGTTAGTTTAAAGTAGCTGCTGATAAAGCAGACTACAATCACCGCAAGGATACCAAGGAGGACACCACTTGTTTTTTGAAAAAGGCAGAAAAAAACAAAATCAAACTGATGAGAAACACCCCAACCAGCCAAGAAGCTGCATAGACCAGCAGCTTGTCTTGCCCACGCCCATTGAAATAATAGAGAGTGTAGCCGTAGTGAATGAGAGAACCTAGGCCATAAGCCAGACTCCAAAGGCCTGTCATCATGATGAATTTTGCCATGATAATAACAGCTTTAGAAAGCCCTTTGGTAATCAGATTAATCAAAGTACCTCTCATCAGTTCCTGCGTCAGACTACCACTAAAGAGCAAGACCAAAATCAACAGTCCCAGCTGATTGATGTTTTTAAAGTATTGGTTATAAGAATCAAGATAGGTCGGATCAGGGATGGCTTGCGCCACGTTTTGGGGGAGCAGCTTAGCCTGATGGTAACCAGGTTTGTCGAACGCTGCTGTAAGAGGTATACTAAAAAGTGTAACCTAATGGAGGTTGTTGTGTTAAGCTGTTTGACAAACAGCGTCTGTAAAAGAAAAGGAGTGAAATATGCTACGTCTTAAAGAGGGGAGAACCCGTGTGTTCCCTGCAAAAAAATGCTATCTAGGTAGTTTAGCTGCGCTCGTTATTTTGATCCTAGCCCAAGTGGTGAGTCAACTATTAGAGGCGGGCTTGGAATGGCTCCATCTGCCTGCCTTTATCGCGGTAGCCTTGTCAGGCCTAAGCTATATCGGTTTGACCTATTCCTTGTTAAAAGTCCTGGTTCACGTGTATTTAAAACGCGATCTAGCGGCATTTGGTCTAGGTCCCTGCTTGATGCAAGGAAAATGGTTGCTGGTAGGTCTCCTCTTGCCACTCCTGGTCAGTCTGGTTTATTTTCTCTTACCAGGCCACTTTTACTGGGGCCATAAATCACTGCCTGAGGTCTTGACGGTGCTTAGTCGGGGCATCTTTTTCACTGGATTTGGCGCTGGTTTTGTGGAAGAAATGGTCTTTCGCGGCCTTATTATGACTCTGATTAGGGACAGGTGGGGCACGGTGATTTCTATCTTTCTTCCTTCTTTCTTATTTGCTTTGCTTCATCTCATTGGTGAGAACTTTACGCTCATCAGCCTTGCCTTGGTCCTCCTAGCTGGGACGGTAGTCGGTAGCATGTTTTCCCTCATTGCCTATGAGGGAGGCCATGTGTGGAACAATGCTCTGGTGCATTCCCTCTGGAACAGTGTCATTATTAGTGGTATTATCGGCATTTCACCGCACATTGATTCCTACAATATTAGCCACTATGTACTGGAACCTTCATCCATTTTGCTAACAGGGGGCCAATTTGGCATTGAAGCATCGCTCATCGCTTTGTTGGCCTATAGTAGCGTGGCCCTTTATGCCTGGTTAGCCCTGCGGGGTAAGGCTAAGCGCTAGCATTTTTGTGACTGTCAGCCTGGCTGCTTGGGCTTTAGCTGTGCTAGTAAGCTTTGGTCCACACACTGGCTCATAAACACAGAACCATAATCTCTAGAAGGCCTTTTCTAGAGGTTTTTTTTGATGGTTCAGGCGGATAAGAAAAGCAAAGCTAATCAGGTGGAGTAGGGGGGAAGTTTGACAAAAATGCTAAATAGCTGTAACCTGCTCAGCGGCATTTGTCAGCTCCTCTAAGGTCGCTCTTGGTGGGAAGGTGGTGAGGAATGTGGACCTAAAACACTGAGAATTTACAGAAAAAAAGAAAAACGTGCTACAATAGAGTCGACAAATAGCCAGGATAAGCAGTGCTTAAAAAGTGTTAAGGAGATGCCATGTCCACAGGAAAGTTAAAAATTTATTTTGGTTATGCCGCCGGTGTTGGCAAGACCTATGCCATGCTTGAAGGTGCTCACGCCGCCAAAAAGGCCGGCTTGGATGTGGTTTCAGGCTATATTGAGCCACATGATCGTCCAGAAACCATGAGATTGTTAAATGGTTTGGAGCAGTTACCGCCCAAACGCTTGATCTACAAAGGCATCACCCTGCATGAGCTGGATATTGATGCCGCTCTCAAGCGGCACCCAGATATTTTGCTCGTGGATGAATTAGCCCACACCAATTGTCCAGGATCGCGCAATAAAAAAAGGTACCAAGATATTAAGGAACTGCTGCATGCCGGCATAGACGTTTACACTACTGTCAATGTTCAGCATATTGATAGTTTGAATGACGTGATTGAAAACATTACGGGAATTGAGGTCAATGAACGCATTCCTGATGCCATTTTTAATCAAGCAGACAAGATTGAATTGGTCGATATTGCCCCTTTAGATTTACTAGAGCGGTTAGATGAAGGAAAGATCTATGGCAAGTGTCAAGCTCATCGTGCCAAGCAACATTTTTTTAAAGAAGAAAAGCTAATTGCACTAAGGGAGATTGCCCTACGTAAAACGGCCGATCAGATTAATCAAAGCGTCATACGAGCTGATACCGTCAACAAAAGCATCACTGCCAAAGAGCATGTCTTAGTTTGTGTGTCGTCCTCTCCTTATGCTCGTCACGTGATTCGGGCTGCTTCGCGCCTGGCTAGTGCTTTTATGGCGGATTTTACAGCCTTATATGTTGGCAGTTTGGACGAAGAAGGCCTTGAATCAAGCTCTGATACCCATCTCCAGCAGAATCTTGAGTTAGCAGAGCAATTAGGTGCTAATATCTCGCTAGTCTACGCCGAAAATGTCTCAAAAGCGATTGTTGACTATGCCAAGGTAAGCCACGTGACCAAGCTAGTGGTCGGAAAGAGCATTGACAGAAGGTTTTGGCCGCAGGAGAATCTTGTTGAGGTTCTCAGCCAAGCCGCTCCTGACCTGGATATTTTTGTGATTCCAAATGCCAGAGGTAAAAAGGTAGGCGATAGTCTAAAGCCTGCCCGGAAACGCTCACTTTCTAGATGGCAGTTTTCCATGAGTGATTTATGGAAAACGTTGATTTCCTTAATTGTTGTGACAGTCATTGGACTTTTGTTTCGCTACTGGCAATTTAGTGTGGATAACATCATAACCATTTATATTTTAGGTGTGCAGATCAATGCTGTTTGGACTAAGGAGAAACTCTCAAGTGTCATTTCTTCGATTCTATCTGTGCTTTGCTTTAACTACTTCTTTACCTTTCCCTACTACACTTTTCAGGCTTTTAGCCCCAACTACCCGATTACCTTTATGATTATGCTCATGGCTGGCTTAATCACCTCTAGCCTGATCAATAGAGGGCAAGAACAAGCCAGAATTTCGACGGAAAAATCCTACCGTACAGAGCTTTTGCTCCAAACCAACAAGGCCTTATCAAAGGCAGCTAACTTGCCAGATATTCTAGAAGCAGTAGCGGTGCAGATCCAAAAACTGCTTGTGCGTGATGTTGTTATCTATTCCGTATCACAGGGCACCTTAAACCAAGCTCGCTATTTTCCAAGCAGTCACTCCACGCAAACTTTGCAGAGTTATGACCAGCAAAAAGAGCGCGGCGTCGCCGAATGGGTTTTGCATAATAATAAGCGTGCTGGGGCAACCACCAATACCTTGTCGGCTGCGCACTACCTGTACCTCTCTATTCAGGGAAAGGACCAAGTCTTTGCCGTGATTGGGATTTTAATGGCAGGTAAACCAGCACTTGATGCTTTTGAAAAATCAGTTCTTCTTGCTGTTTTAGGCGAAGCCGCCCTAGCCTTAGAAAAAGAAAACTTGCGCGAAGAGCAACAAAGCATCAGACTAAAAATGCAAAAGGAGCAGCTGCGGGCAAATTTATTAAGGGCTATTTCCCATGATTTACGCACCCCCCTAACAAGCATCTCCGGCCAGGCCCGCCTAATGATGGAGGCCGCAAATCCCTTAGAGAGAGCCCAAATGGTCGAATTAGCCACCTATATTTATGATGACGCCATGTGGTTGATTAATCTTGTGGAAAATCTGCTGTCAATTACCAAGTTAGATGGTGACGTTGCGTTAACCTTAAGCACCAATGTTTTTGAAGAAATTGTTGAAGAAGCCTTAAAACATATTGATCGGCATGTCAGCCAGCATCATTTTCAGGTGCATTTGTCCAAAGAACTCCTCATGGCCAAGATGGATGGTGCCTTGATGGTCCAGGTCTTGATTAATATTATTAACAATGCCATTAAATACACCCCTCCTGGCTCAGCCATTACCCTAACTACAAAACGCCGAGCTAAGAGTATTGTTGTTGAGGTGGCAGATGATGGTCCTGGGATTAGTGACTCAGATAAGCAGAAGATTTTTGAACTTTTTTACACGCCTGGCCAAAGAGCTGTAGATGCTAAACGTGGTCTTGGCATTGGCTTATCCCTATGTAAGAGCATCATCACTGCCCATGGTGGGGTGATTTATGCCCGGGATAACCAGCCAAAAGGTGTGATTATTGGGTTTACCCTACCTTTAGTGGAGGTGATTGTTTGAGATGATAAAGGATAACATTAGCATTTTAATATGTGAAGATGACCCCTCAGTCAGTAAATTGTTATCACTGACGATGGAAGTTGCAGGCTACCAGTATGTCGCTGTACAAACGGGTCAAGATGCCCTGCGTCACATTGTTTCCCAATTGCCAGATTTGCTGGTGTTGGACCTTGGTTTACCCGATATGGACGGACGAGCAATCATTGAGAAGGTCCGTGGCTTTTCCCAATTGCCAATTATTATTGTCAGTGCTCGCGGAGAAGATAGTGAGAAGATTTTAGCTCTTGATGCTGGAGCAGATGACTACCTGACCAAGCCTTTTAGTACAGACGAACTGCTAGCCAGGGTGAGAGCTAACATTAGACGCTTTCAATTTAGCCAACAACAAGGTGAGCTTAAGGCTGAGCAAACGGAGTTTGTGAATGGCTGGCTGCGCATTTACTTCCCGTCAAATAGTGTCTTTGTTAAGGACGAGGCCGTTCATCTAACTCCCATTGAATACAAGCTGCTCTGTCTCTTATCAGATAATCTTGATAGGGTCTTGACGTATCGTTTTATTGTCAAGGCCATCTGGGGCTACTATGAGGAGGATTTTTCAGCCTTACGTGTTTTTGTAAATACGCTGCGCAAAAAGATCGAACTAGGACCAGAAAGCCCAAGGCTGATCCAAACCCATATCGGCATTGGCTACCGCATGGTCAAATTAGAAGCGTAAACTTTTTTCCTGCCATTTTGCCCTTTGCTTGAAAGCTCAGCTTGTTCACTTCTGCTGCAGGGGGGTTAGCTATTTTTAGAGGTGAGTTGGCCTGCTCACAATTTTGAGGCGCTAAGGCGCCTTTTTTGGCGCAAGCAGCAAAAAGGCTGTGCTTGGCTATTGCATAAAAACGTATCATGAGGGTCTTGACTGTGACAAAGCTCAAGACAGCAGGGCCTAGCTTTTTTTAACCAAGGCTTAACCTGTAGACAGGTGAGGGACTAATTGCTGATGAGCGCGCGTGCTCTGTCACAGTCCTTTGCCTGGTCACAGGTTTTTTTAGTAGCCTTATCTTTATACTATCTTTAGATAGTCTCCTTGATTTTTACACTAGATTTAGATGTTTAGTGCTAGAATGATGGCACACTAAAAGGAGGTGTCGCTTATGTTAGATAGTTTGTTGGTGTTAGCTTTTATCGGCTGTGTTAGCACCATGCTGATTTTGATTGACTGGTGCGACCAACATATTAAAGAAGATTAGAAAGAGGCTTTGTCAGAAATGCTTATTTTAGGATTTATCGTTTTCATATTAGTTGCTTATCTCTTTTATGCTCTGCTCCATCCAGAGAAATTTTAGGGGGAATGGGAGATGTTACAGATTATTGTCGTCTTAGCAGTCGCAGCCCTGCTCATGCTGCCAACTGGCAAATACCTTTATCAGCTAGCTACCGCGCAAAAAACCTTTTTAGACCCTATCATGGATCCGATTGATAACTGGATTTACAAGTGTATTGGCTTAAGGCGGCGCGGTATGACTTGGAAGCAATATGCTATGGCACTAGTCTTGACCAATGCTGTTATGGCTTTGCTCGCATATGTCTTGTTACGAACTCAGGCTTGGCTTTTTTTAAACCCAAATCAAGCTGGTAACTTGGCGCCAGACCTTAGTTTTAATACGGTCATTTCGTTTATCACCAATACAAATCTGCAAGACTATGCAGGTGAGACAGATTTATCTTATCTGAGTCAGATGCTGGTGATTACCTTTATGATGTTTACCTCGGCTGCCTCAGGCTTTGCGGCCGCCATGGCCTTTATCAGAGGTCTATCTGGCAAATACCAGGACATGGGAAATGCTTACGTTGACCTGGTGCGCATCATTACTAGGCTGCTTTTGCCCCTTTCGCTCATAGGGTCGCTCGTCCTTATTTCCCAAGGGGTACCGCAAACTTTTATGCATCAGCTGCAGATCACCACGCTAGAAGGGAAATTCCAAACCATCGCCCTTGGGCCGGTCGCCTCTTTTGAAATCATCAAGCATTTGGGCACCAATGGTGGAGGTTTTTTTGCCGCTAATTCGGCCGCACCTTTTGAAAATCCTAATGTCATCACTAACATGATTGACATTTTATCCATGATGCTTTTACCAGGGGCGACCTTAGTTGCCTTTGGCTATATGGTTGCTGATGAAAAAAGCGAAGCAGCTCCGCCTTTGGCCCTAAAACCAAGGCCTATCAAGCACCGTCTCTGGCAGCTGGGCAAACAAGCCAGACCTTTATGTGGTGTGATGACACTGTTATTTCTTGCGGGCTTATTGCTGATTCTCTGGTCAGAAAGTCAGGGTAATCCCTTGTTTAAGCAACTGGGTCTCAACCAGCTGATGGGCAGCATGGAAGGCAAGGAAGTTCGCTTTGGTGTGCCCATGTCTGGTCTGTTTACCGAGGTGACCACTGCCTTTACCACTGGGGCTGTTAATAATATGCATGATACCTTAACCCCACTAGGTGGGGGTGTCGCCCTGATCAACATGATGCTAAATGTCATCTTTGGCGGCAAGGGCGTTGGCCTGATGAATATGATTTTATATGTCCTTTTGACCGTATTTATCTGCGGTCTCATGATCGGCCGAACGCCAGTTTACCTCGGTAAGAAAATCGAGGGTAAGGAAATGACCTTAATTGCCCTAGGCATTATCATTCATCCCCTCATTATCCTTGGCTTTTCTGCCTTAGCTCTGTCTGTACCAGCAGGAATAGCCGGTATTAGCAATCCTGGCTTTCATGGCCTGTCTCAGGTCGTTTATCAATTTGCCTCAGCTTCAGCTAATAACGGCTCAGGCTTTGAAGGCTTAAAAGATAATACCCTTTTTTGGAATATTTCAACCGGCCTAGCCATGTTTTTCGGGCGCTATGCTACTGTGATTATTCAGCTAGCTATTGCCGGATCTTTGATGATGAAACAGCCCGTCAATGACTCTGTAGGCACCTTGAAAACCGATACCTGGACCTTTACGGGTGTGTTATTGGTGATGGTACTGATTATTTCAGCGCTCACCTTCTTACCTGTGCTTGTCCTTGGTCCCTTGGCTGATTATTTGACAATGTGAGGTTTACAATGATTCCCAAGAAAAAGCATTTTTTAACGCAAGCAATTGTGAAAAGTTCTCTAAAAGGTGCTTTCATGAAGCTTAATCCCACCTACATGATTAAAAATCCTGTCATGTTTGTTGTAGAAGTCGGCTTTGTGATTACCTTGCTGCTCGTTTTGGTCCCTAATGTCTTTTACCAAGGTGATCAGAGTAACCGTACCTATAATGGTCTCGTTGCGATGATTTTGTTTGTCACCCTGCTCTTTGCTAATTTTGCTGAATCCATTGCTGAAGGCCGAGGAAAGGCGCAGGCAGAGAGTCTCAAAAAGACCCAGCAAGCCATGACAGCGCGCCGTCTACGACAAGAAAAAACAAGTAACACCTGGCAAGAAGAAATGATTGATGCCGCTGAGCTAAAAAAAGGCGATATTGTCCTTGTTAAGGTTGGCGAATTGATTCCTAGTGATGGTGAAGTCATCGAAGGAATTGCTTCTGTGGATGAATCGGCGATAACAGGAGAATCAGCGCCAGTTGTTAAAGAATCCGGTGGTGATTTTGCCTTTGTCACAGGAGGCACGAGCCTAGCCAGTGATTGGCTAAAAATCAAAATCACTTCAAATGCGGGAGAGTCTTTTCTTGATAAAATGATTGCGTTAGTAGAAGGTGCTTCTAGACAAAAAACACCTAATGAGATTGCCTTGAGCACCTTGCTAGTGAGTCTAACGATCATTTTCCTCATTGTCATTATAACCTTGTATCCCATAGCGCGTTTTTTGCATATTAGTATTGATGTGTCAACTCTAATTGCCTTGAGTGTTTGCTTAATTCCAACAACGATTGGCGGACTTTTATCCGCTATTGGGATAGCTGGCATGGACCGGGTCACCCGCTTTAATGTCATTGCCATGTCGGGAAAAGCTGTCGAAGCCAGTGGCGATGTTGATACCATGATTTTGGACAAAACGGGCACCATTACATTTGGTAATCGCATGGCAGCTCGCTTTGTGCCGGTAGCTGGGATATCACACGTCACCTTAATGGAAGTGGCCATGCTGAGTTCCCTGCAAGATGAAACCCCAGAAGGCAAGTCCATCCTCAAGCTTGCCAAAGAGCAAGGCTTGGCCCTGCCTGCTGTCACACCTGACATGGCCTTTGTCGACTTTACAGCCCAGACCCGCATGAGCGGCCTTGATTTTGCCTCTGGGCGCATGATTAGAAAGGGGGCCAGCGATGCCATTATCGCTCATGTAAAAGCCAAGCAAGGCCTGGTCCCAGCAGATCTTAAGACCATCACAGAAGAAATCTCCTCAGAAGGCGGAACGCCACTCGTGGTTGCTGATGATAGAAGCATCTTAGGCGTTATTTACTTAAAAGACACGATTAAACCCGGCTTAGTTCAGCGCTTTGCACAACTACGGGAAATGGGGATTAAAACCATCATGTGTACAGGTGATAACCCCCTTACAGCAGCCACTATTGCCCAAGAGGCTGGTGTTGATACCTTTATTGCTGAATGTAAACCTAAAGACAAGATAAAAGCCATCAAAAGAGAGCAGCAATTGGGAAAAGTCGTGGCCATGACAGGTGATGGCACCAATGATGCCCCAGCTTTGGCCCAAGCAGATGTAGGCATTGCTATGAATTCAGGTACCACAGCTGCTAAAGAAGCAGCCAATATGGTTGATTTAGATAGTGATCCGACTAAAATTCTTGATATTGTAGAAATTGGCAAGCAATTATTAATGACCCGCGGGGCCCTAACGACTTTTTCCATTGCTAATGATGTGGCAAAATATTTTGCCATTATCCCAGCTATTTTTATGACGGCGATTCCCCAGATCCAAGTGCTTAATATTATGCACTTAGCTACTCCAGCAAGTGCCATCTTATCAGCATTGATTTTTAACGCCATTATTATTCCCTTGCTGATTCCCGTAGCTAT
The DNA here is from genome assembly GCF_009870755.1 of Streptococcus halichoeri. Taxonomy (GTDB): domain Bacteria; phylum Bacillota; class Bacilli; order Lactobacillales; family Streptococcaceae; genus Streptococcus; species Streptococcus halichoeri. The sequence continues at coordinate 28,598 of NZ_WLZU01000002.1, read as the reverse complement.
GACAGGAGTAGCCTATAAGCCACAAGGCTCAGAGAAATTACTCACCCATAATATGCTCATTTATGGATTAGGTGGCATTGTACTACCATTTGTTGGAATCAAGCTAATTGATCTTATCCTTACACTCTTTTTGCCTTTGTTGCTAGGTTAGGCATCCCCTACTTGGTGCAATGGTTTACTTGGTGAGGAGGATGTCACCTTTGCTGCGAGCTTTTGAGATATTTTTGTCTTAACTCAAAAAAAGTTAAGGCGATGTCGCCAAAGCTCTTTAGCTCATCACAGCAGGCTTTAGCTAAGTGCTATGCTATTTGCTACCTTATTTAAAAAAATCCTTGGCGCAAACTGTGGGTCAAGGATGTCACGAAAGGAATTCATCAACATGATCAAGAAATTGTTCAGTCATCTCAAAACCCCTTTCTTACTCACCTTAGTCTTTGGCCTGATATGTGGTTTTATCTACCCTGTAGTGGTCACAGCTGTGGGGCAAGTCATTTTTCCTCATCAGGCGCGTGGTAGCCAGATAACCTACCAGGGAAAGGTAGTCGGTTCCGCTTTAATTGGCCAAGACTTTTCATCGGATCGTTTCCTGCACGGCCGGCCCTCAGCAATCCACTATAATACCTACAATGCAAAGCTTAAGACCGTTAAAGTGGCTTCAGGTTCACAAAATTTAGCACCAAGCAATCCAGCCTTAAAAAACCGCGTCCAACATGACTTAAACGCCTTTCTAAGTCAGAATAAAACCATCCACAAAGAAGCTTTGCCAGCTGATCTAGTAACAAGCTCAGGTTCGGGCTTAGACCCAGAGATCAGTCCGCAAAGTGCTAGTTTACAAATTCCGCGTCTAGCGCGCACAACAGGCCTATCCACAGCTACTCTCAAAGGCATTATCGCTCAACATACCAAAGGAAAGCTGCTAGGCTTTATCGGAGAAGAACGCGTCAATGTTTTAGCAGTCAACCTTGAGCTCGAAGCTCGGGCCAAATAACAGCTGAATCAACCTTCCAAACCCCAGACTCGTGAGCCAGCATGTCCCTCAAAATAGCAGGGGCATGCTTTTTTTGCGTTTTGGGTAAGCGCTTCCACACACGTGCGCGCAGCGCAAATCGCCCAGCTGACAGATCGCTAGTGCCAAGCCCGTCTAGACTTTGCGCCCAAGCAAATGGCGAGCCGGGCAGTTCAGAGTGCGGCTGTGGCAAGTAGCTTAGATTTTTATGAATGAGGTGCGCAATGTTTTGACTATTCAAGAAAAGCTGATAAACTGGAAATAAGGGACTTTTTTAGTTTGTGATCGCCCCAAACGAGCAAGCCAAAAACTAACCCTCCTCTTGTAAAAGCCAAAAGCTAGCGACTTTAGGCCTTAGGGCTAGCCGAGCCTTTTATGCCAACTAATAATGATGGGCCCTAGAAGCAAAAGTAGCCCCTTTTCCTATGCTAAAAAAAGCTTAAAAAATAGTGCCAAAAATATCTTTTAGCACATCAGTGACAGAAAATGACTCTTAAGTGAGGAAAGAAAGAATGATTACTTATACAGTAAGTATAGATAAAACAGAATATGATCAGTTTGTAGAGCAACATCCCTATGGCAATTTACTACAAGGCAGCAAATGGTCGCAAGTCAAGGATAATTGGCAATCTCAATACCTTGCCTTTTACCAAGATCAAGACTTAGTTGCCGGTGCTTGTGTTTTGATTAGAACCATTGCCGCGAACTTTCGCGTAGCCTATATACCAAGAGGGCCAGTGGTTGATTATAGCAACCAAGACCTTGTCCAAGAAGTCTTTAGTGTCTTACAACAATATGCCAAAAAAGAACGCTTTTTACTATTAAAATGCGATCCTAGCCTGCTCTTTGATCGCACAAATCCCAAGCAAGTGGCAGCCTGCGAACAAGTGATTGCTAGCATTGAAAAGACCGGAGCCATTTGGTCAGGTTTGACCTTTGATTTATCTGATACCGTGCAACCCCGCTTTCAGGCCAATAAGCACTTGACACCAGAAAGCATCGAAGACTACCAAAAGCATGTGAAACGCTTAATCAAAACAGCTCGTAAAAAAGGCGTTGACATTAGCCAAGGCCATGCCAATGAGGTGCAAGTCTTTGCCGATTTAATTGCCCTAACGGAACAGCGCAAGCAGATTCACCTCAGAAATTATGACTATTTCAACAAAATAAAGACCATTTACGGTGATAAGGCCGAATTTTACTTTGCCAAAATCGATATAGCCAAACAGCTCAAGCAGCAAAAAGACCGCTTACAGCAACTAACAGATGACTTGGCAGCAACACCAGACCATCAGAAAAATCGCATCAAAAACCTCAACCAGCAAATCACAGCCACACAAAAGCAAGCAGCCGAATTAGCAGAGCTGGCCCAGCACTACCCTAATGAATTGGTCATTGCAGGTGTCTTGGGGATTCGATTTGCCACCGGCATTGAGCTGCTTTATGCCGGTATGAATAATCAGTTTAAACATTATTATCCCCAGTATCTTTTAAACACAGAGATTTTCAAGACCTGTTATCAAAATGGCCTGACCTGGGCCAATATGGGCGGTGTGGAAGGCAAACTAGATGGTGGTTTATCAACCTTCAAGCTATCTTTTAAGCCTACCATTGACGAATACATCGGCGAGTTCAATCTACCAAGCAACAAATGGCTTTACAAATTTGGGAAAAAGGCCTACAGCTTTTATAAGAAACAAAAAAGCTTACGCAGGCAAAAAAATAGCTAAAGCGCCAGCTTACTTTGGCCTATTCTCTCAGTGAGTGAGCAGGCGCCGGACAACTGCGTCCCGCTGCCAGCTTAAGCTACAGGCCAGCTTGACAAGCCCACCCTTGATTGACCTTAGCCAAAATCGGCCAAGCCTTGTAACACAACTCACCTCTGCTAAGAGGCGAGTTTTCTAAGCAGACTTCAACCACCCAGCAGTGCTGTTTCCATTTCCATGGACAGTGCTTTTTTGCTTGTACGGGGACAAGCTCACCAGCTGAGTAGATGAAAAGCCAAGAGGTAGCCCGGTGTGACCTGAGTGCCTCTTGGCCTAGCCTACTTGCTCATCTTGCTCTGCTTATGTGGCTTACTTGTGCTGATCTGCTTATCTTGACCTGCGAGTGTTGATGTACGCACGTGCCCTGCCCATACTGGTCTGCGCCTCTTGACCTACTCATCTAAGCTACGTATGTGGCCTGTTTAGTCCTTTGCGGCTGGGCTTTTAGCCAGCTCCAAAAATGCCTGGGTGGTTAGGGTTTGCCCCATAACTGGAAAGACGTTTTGGATGGGAAAATCATGCAGCTCTAGACGAGCAGCAGCCATCGCATCTGTAATAAAATATTGATTATAGGCATATTGGTAAGCGTCTCTTGCTGTTGAATCCACCGCAGCGTGGGTAGAAATACCCCCAAGGACCAGAGTCTCAATCCCCCTACGGCGTAGTTGCAGGTCTAAGTCTGTACCAAAAAAACCGCTAAAGCCACGTTTATTCACAATATAGTCATTGTCTGTGACACCAAGTGCTGGCGCAAAGTCAGAAAAATCAGCCGCCGTGTCTTTGCCCGGCAAGGCTTGCATGGCATTTGGCGCGAGCTTATCTTTGCCATCATGGAACTGAACGCGGACAAAGGCAATAAAGGCCTCATTTTCCCGGAAAAAATCAACTAAAGTTTTGGCATTCGCAAGGACCGTTGGCACCTGATGGGGGACCGTCGGCATGTCTAAGATGCCTTTTTGTAAGTCGATTAAAATCAGAGCAGTTTTACGCATATCCATTGTTGTTTCCTCTTTTCATTTCTTCAATTGCTGAGCTGTGGTAGTGTTGCTTTGGCTTGCTACCACTAAAAGCGCGAGCCCTATTAGTTGATATATCACTACATAGTGGTATTATAATACTATCGTAAATGAATTTGAAGCCATTTTCAAGTAAAAAGATTTCAAGGAGAGTAGAGAAATGTCACAGCCTTTAAACATAAGCGCCCGGCAGCGGAATTTAGCAGTGCTAACAATGATGCTAGGGTCTTTTATCGCCGTTTTAAATCAGACCTTATTAGCGACAGCTTTGCCAGATATGATGGTGTCTTTTCACCTAACCTTAAGTTCCGCCCAGTGGGTCACCACGATTTTTATGCTGATTAATGGGATTATGATTCCCATATCAGCCTACCTCACCTCCAATTATTCAACGCGGCAATTGTATTTTACAGCTACGCTTTTATTCATGCTGGGGTCGCTCCTTTGCCTTGTTAGTCCGACCTTTTTGCTTTTGCTTTTGGGCCGGGCAATCCAAGCAATCGGAGCGGGTATTTTGATTCCCTTAATGCAGGTGGTCTTATTAACGGCTTATTCGGTTAAAGAACGAGGAGTGGCCATGGGGATTTTTGGCTTAATTACCGGATTTTCACCTGCCCTTGGCCCGACCTTAGCCGGCTGGATTCTAAGCTTTTATCATTGGCCTGCGATCTTCGTCTTTGTTCTAGTGGCGATGCTTTTAAATGTCGGCGTTAGCCTTTTTCTGGTAAAAAACCTCACCTTAACCAATGCTTCGCAGTTAGATGTGCTTTCGGTTGTGTTGTCGACTGTTTCCTTTGGCGGCTTACTCTATGGCTTTAGCACAGCTAGCAGAATTGGCTTTTCCAAGGCCTGGCTCTGGGGCCTAATCGGTCTATCTCTCTTGGCCCTCTTTTGGTATGTGCGCCGGCAAAAACAGCTAGAAAATCCCATGCTGGATATGGCCGTTTTGAGGTCTTCGACTTTTGTTGAATCCTGCCTGATGATTATTATCATGTTTATGATTTTCAATAGTTCGATGACCCTCATGCCAATTTATATTCAAAAAATTAGGGGATTAACAGCTCTGCAAAGTGGTCTGATAATCTTGCCAGGTGGCTTATTGATGGGGCTTTTAGCGCCAATCACCGGTCGCCTTTATGACAAATGGGGCGGCAAGGTCTTTGCCGTTTCAGGCATGCTTTTAATCTTAACAGGTAGCTTGCTCTTATCGCACCTAACGGCTGCATCTCAGCCCTATGCTATCATAATTAATTTTATGATTTTGATGACCGGCAATGCCTTTATCCTAACCCCTCTAACAGCTAAAGCTATGAATGCCTTGCCTTTATCCTTGATTCCCCATGGCAGTGCCATGAATAGCTCTAGTCGTCAACTCTTTGCTGCTATTGGGACGGCTGTTTTTGTCAGTATTATGGGAATGCAAAAGACACTTGAAGCCGGCTTTCAGTTTACGTACAGTGTGATTAGTGGACTGGCAGCCTTGGGCTTGTTCCTAGCCATCAGATCAAAAGAAAACAAGTAAACCAGGAGGGCTTTGGGCCTTCCCTGCTTCGCCAGGGGCTGTGGTACACCGGCAAAGACAAGGAGCAGCAAGTGAGCAAAAGCCCATAAGGGAGCTGATTAGGGCAGTTTTTGCAAAAGATAACCCCCTTTAATAGCTTTTTTTAGGCTGCTTAAATTTTATGAATAGAAAATTTATTTTTTTAAAAAAGCATGAATAAATGCTCGTTAAAAAACAAGTTAAGTAACGCGAATGTTCTGACATATTTAGCTTTAGCAGCTAAATCATAAAAAGCGACAGCATCAGAATGGGCCGCATCAAAGATAAAAGTCAGAAAATTAGAATTATCATCCCCTATGAATCATTATACAAAAATGAGTAATTTAATTTCATGACAAATTTAATCTGTAAATGGCTATCGCTAAAGAAAACGCTTAAAGTATTGTGTTGACGGCATTCTGATTAAAGAGTATGATACAGGTGTAGGTACCTATAAGTTAAAATACTGCAGTATACAACATTTTAATTTAGGAGGGGCAACTATGACAATCAAAAAACATATGCTCTATTTGTCTGGTGCCATGCTAGCTGCAGGGATTACCTTATTTTCTCCCGCAGTTTTAAAAGCACATGCAGACCAGGCTACTAGTCCAATAACCATTAGTCAAGTCAACATTCAAAATCAGCAGCTTAAACAACAATTAAATCAAGATGGTGCTCAATTGAAAGCTATCAAAGATGATGTTAAAGGTACTGATATTGAACAACCCGTCACCACGGCTCTTGACACTGTAGAAAAACTAAAAACGTCTTTAGAAGTTAACCCTGCTTCCATTTATGATTTAAGCTCAATTGGCGTTCGTGTAGAGGCCTTATCCGACGTTATTGAAGCCATCACATTTTCAACCCAACATTTAGCAAACAAAGTTAGCCAAGCCAATATTGATATGGGCTTTGCTATCACCAAATTAGTGATTCGCATTGCCGATCCATTTGCATCTGTAGATGCCATCAAAGCCCAAGTGGCCGAAGTTAAAAAAGTAGAACAAGCCGTATTGACTTATCCTGATTTGAAGCCAACAGATAAAGCAACTATTTATACCAAAGCCAAATTAGATAAAGCCATCTGGCAAACACGTATCCAAAGAGACCAAAAAGTGTTAAATGTTAAGAGCTTTGCGGTTTACAATACCTTAAACAAAGCTATCACACATGCAGTAGGTGTCCAATTAAATCCTACTGCAACAGTTCAAGAAGTTGACCAAGAAATTGCTAATCTAAACGCTGCATTGCAAGCAGCTTTGAAATAAGATAAACAGTGGTATGATTAGAATGATTGGTACTCATCCTTCATCCAGCAATAGGTCACTAAACATTGAAAAGAGGTTTATCAATTAATATAACAAGGTTTTCATAACATTTTTTCATCGTACGAAAAGTTGTCAACTTAAGGCTGGCTTAAAACCAGTCCAGGTTACAAGGAACGAGCTAACCCACAAAGGGAAGCTCGTTTTTTGAGTACGACGGGCATGTCGTACGCAAAAGGCTTCCCATCTTTTCAAATGGGAAGCCTTGTTGTGATATGACTCTAGGTGCCAAGAGGTACGTAGGAGAAGGTGGCACCTGATACTATTGAAAAATAGTATCAGGAGTTTTAGTTAGTGGGGGTGATTAGTCTTTCTTGCGTTTAGTAGCAAGCACACCAGCAGAAGCCATGATAGACAAAGCAGCCACGGAGAAGAATGGACTGGTCGCAGCGTCACCCGTTTGTGGCAAGTGCGCAGCAGTGTTTTGTGCTGGCATGTGTGGAGTAGCAGGCGTTGCTGCGTGGTTAGCTTTTGGTGCCGTTGGTTTGCCTTTGCCTGGTTTTTCCGGAGTGTGCGGTGCACTTGGTTTTTCCGGAACAGCAGGAGTCGGAGCCGGCTTGATTTCCGGTTGCTCCGGTGTGCCTGGTTTCTTGTCAGCTTTTGGAGTGTGTGGAGCTTGAGGCTTAGTTTCCGGAGCTTGAGGCTTAGTTTCCGGAGCTTTAGGCAGCTCTGGTGCCGGTTTAGGCGCAGGTGTCACCTCTGGTACATGAGGGACATCTGGCTGACTTGGAACTTCGGGTTTGCTTTCTGGAGCTTTCGGTTCAGCTGGTTTTTCCTCGTGCTTAGTCTCAGGAGCCTTAGGCATTTCCGGGCTGCTTGGAGCTTTGTCCTGCTCTTTTTTAAGAGTGTTCAGTTGAGCATTTAAAGCATCCAACTCTTTTTGCAGTTTGTCTTTATCTGCTTGGCTCAGCTTGTCTTGTTCTTTGAGCTTAGACTCGACCCGGGCCTTGTCAGCTTCTAGTTTTTGAATAGACTGAGTTGATTCAGCTAGCTTGCCTTCAAGGGTCTTGATAGCAGTTTCTTTTTCCTTGATTTGTGCATCCAGCTGTCTAACCTTTTCTTCTAGCTTAGCCTTCTCAGTTGTGCTGAGGTTGCCTTGCTCTTGCAGTTTCGCCTCTGTCTCGGCTTTTTCCTTCGTTAGACTGGAGACTTTCTCGTCTGCTGCCTTTTTAGCGGCTTCCAGTTCTTGAACTTTTTGGGTGGATTGGGCCACTTTGGCTTGCAACTCAGCCACTTGCGCTTGCTGAGCCTGTAATTGGGACTGCAGCTTAGCTTTTTCTTCTTCGTTTTGAGCAGCGCTTGTTTTAAGTTTTTCTTGAAGAGTGGACAACTTGGTTTGCTCATTTTGCAGTTGCTCTGTCAGTTCATTGTTTTTCTTTGTGGAATCAACTATCTGGGTGTTAAGTTCTTGAACGGTTTGCTTGCTCTTTGCTAACGCTGTCTCTGTTTCTTGAGCTTTGGCTTGCAAAGTTTTCATTTGTGCGTCGAGGGCAGACTTAGCTTTATTCGTTTCTGCTAACTGAGTTGAAAGTTTTGTCCGTTCTGATTGACTGTCATTTAGTTGCTTTTTAGTTGTTTCTAGCTCTTCACGCTGTCGTTGGGTTTTTTGCTGTTCTTGTACGAGCTCTCTGTTAACTTCTACCCATTCATCTCTCTTTTGAATATAGTTTTTTACAGCTTCTTCTTTATCTTTAAAGCGCTGTGAAAATTCTTCAAAAACCACTTGTCTAACATTCCCGTTTTTCTTGGTAATCTCTCCCATGGGGTAGCCATATTTAACAGTAAGTGACTGTGGTATATCTGTTTTTCCATTAATAGTGTCAGGACCAGCAAACAGAGCTAAAAGGTCAGTTAAAGTTGTAACATCAGCGGTCTTCACTAATTTTTTAAATTGTTCAGTATTAAAGTTACCAGTCTTAGAAACACTTTCCAATAAAGATTTCAGCCCCTGATATTTCTCCTCCGCGTAAGCGGTTTGGCCTAGGCCGGCAGCACCTAGGAAGCTGACAGCCAAGAGGCTAGTGGCTAGTACCTGACGGCACAGGGTTTTGACGGCAGTTCGTTGTTTCATTGTTTCTTCCTTTTCTCTCCAAATATCTAAAGCAAGGTATTTTTCCACTTCTTGTAATCTGAAACCACGGTTTCAGGCTCGTCCATCAGTATATATATATATATATATATATATATAACCTTAAGGTCAGATTTTGCTTTATTTTTAAACTTGTGATTGGATAATCTAATACAATTGTAGCTTTGATTGGCTGGATTTGAGAGGTAATTTGGCAGAGCAAAAAAACTTTCCACGCTAGGTATCGTGGAAAGCTTGTCATTGGAATTGGTTTTTAGAGTGAGGGCCGATAGGAGAGAGTAGCCCCCCTTTTTTGCTTTGAAAGGATTATAGAAGAGTGGCGGTTGTGCCAATAGCGTGGCTAGAGCTGCTCTGACTAGTCTTCTTTGCGTTTAGTGGCAAGAACGCCGGCAGAAGCAATGATAGAGAGAGCTGCCACAGTGAAGAATGGGTTGGTCGCAGCCTCACCAGTTTGTGGCAATTGTGCAGCAGTGTGTGCAATTGGTGCCGGCATGTGTGGAGTAGTAGGAGTAGCTGCGTGGTGGGCTTTTGGCGCCGCTGGTTGAGCCTTACCTGGTTTTTCCGGAGTGTGTGGTGTGCTTGGTTTCACTTCCGGAATAGCAGGAGTTGGAGCCGGCTTGATTTCCGGTTTCTCCGGAGTGCCTGGTTTACCAGTTTCAGGTGCTTTTGGCGTTTCAGGTTTAGTTTCCGGAGTTTTTTCTTGCTCCTGCTGTTTGAGGGCGTCAAGCTGACCTTCAAGCGACTTGATTGAAGCGTCTTTCTCAGCGATTTTCGCTTGCACATCAGCCAACTGTTCTTTAAGCTTAGTTTTTTCCTCTTCGCTAAGCTCAGTTTGGCTGTTAAGCTTCGCCTCAATGTCAGCTTTTTCACTTGTCAAGCTGTTAACTTTCGCCTCAGCCTCAGCTTTTTCGGCAGTTAGCTTATCAAGAGTAGCTTGGCTTTCAGTTACTTTGGCTTGTAGTTCAGCTACTTCAGTTTTCTTGTTTTCTAGTTCGGATTGAAGTTTCGCTTTTTCTTCTTTATTATCTTCTGTAGTTCTATCAAAACGTTGTTGAAGGTCAGTTAAATCTTTTTGTTTACTTTCAAGCTGAGATTGCAAGTTGTTTCTCGCTTCAGTAGAATTTTTAATTTCTTCATTAAGAGTTTCAACCTGTTTTGCACTATCTGTTAGAGCTTTTTCATTTTCACTAATTTTATCTTCAAGTTGTTTATTGGTTGTTTTAGTTTTATTAAGCTCATCAGTAAGTTCACCTTCCTTAACTTTTAAGGCATGATTCTCTTTTTGAGCATTGATAATGTCTTGATTTAATTTTTCATTTTGCTCGTTTAACTTTTGATTTGCTGTAGTTAATTCTTTATTTTCTTCACCGCGCTGATGCCACTCGTTAATTGCTTGTTCTAAAGCTTTTCCATGAGTTATGGTGTCTATATCGTTTTCAACAATTTCACTTAGCCGTTTTAATTGGTCTATATTTCTTGGTTGGGTTGTAACGGCTTGTTTCAAATTTCTAGTATGGTCGCGTAACCAAAGTATTTTATTACCAAGATCCATAGCAGCTTGAATCATGGATTTTGCATGTTCGACATCAGTATCTGCCTTTACACTTCCCTGCCCACTCAGCAGCCCTGCACTGATGGCTAGAGTTGTTAGGACCGCCTTTTTGCTCCAATGGTGTTTTGCCATATTAAATTAATCTCCTTTTCATTTCTAAGCTTTTTACGGCAACCTCCAGTATATATATATATACTTAAGCTCAGGATTTGCCGGGCTTGCAAAGTTATGATTAAAGCATTAGGAAACGTTTTAAGGTTGATATGAAGGGTTTTTGGGGAATCACAACAGCAGTTTAAGCCAGCAAAAATGACTTTCCACAGAAATTATGGAAAGCCATTTTGTTAATCACTAAGGTTTTATCTTACGGAGTAGAAATGTTATCTGTGTAAATCTGTCTAGTCTTCTTTGCGTTTAGCGGCAAGTACGCCAGCAGAAGCAATGACAGATAGAGCAGCTACGGTGAAGAATGGGTTGACACTATCACCTGTTTGTGGCAAGTGCGCAGCAGTGTTTGCACTTGGTGCTGGCATGTGTGGAGCAGCAGGAGTTGTTGCGTGGTTAGCTTTTGATGCCGCTGGTTTGCCTTGGCCTGGTTTTTCAGGAGTGTGTGGTGCACTTGGTTTAACTTCCGGAATAGCAGGGGTTGGAGCTGGCTTGATTTCCGGTTGCTCCGGTGTGCCTGGTTTCTTGTCAGCTTTTGGAGATGTTTGTGGCGTTTCAGGTTTAGTTTCCGGAGCTTGAGGCAGCTCTGGTGCTGGTTTAGGCGCAGGCGTTACCTCTGGCATTTGAGGTACGTCTGGCTGACTTGGAACTTCCGGTTTGCTTTCCGGCTCCATAGGTTCAGCTGGTTGGTCCTCAGGTTTCACTTCAGGAACTTGAGGTGTTTCAGGAGTGCTTGGTGCTTTCTCTTGCTCTTTTTTGAGCATATCTAGCTTAGCCATCAAATCTTGCAATTCTTGTTGGAGTTTGGCTTTTTCTTCGGAGCTGAGGCTGCTTAAGTCCTTAAGCTTGTCACTTGTTTCAGCCAGCTTACTTTCAAGACCTTTGATAGCGTTTTCCTTTTCAGTGATTTTTGCTTGCACATCAGCTAGTTTTTGCTCCAGTTGCGCTTTTTCTTGCTCACTAAGCTTGCTTTGGTCTTGCAGCTTAGCCTCAACTTCTGCCTTGTCCTTGGTGAGCTGCTCTTTTTCAGCAGTTAAGGCAGAAACCTGACTCTCAGCCGCTTGCTTTTCAGAGGTTAGCTTATCCACAGTGGCTTGGCTTTCAGTCACTTTAGCTTGTAAGTCACTGACCTCAGTTTTCTTAGCCTCTAATTCAGCTTGCAGCTTAGCTTTTGCTTCAGTGTTAGCTGCTTCGGTTGTGTCAAATTTTGCTTTAAGAGCAACTAAATCCTTTTCATCTTTATCAAGTTTAGTTTTCAAGTCTTGATTTTGCTTAGTTGACTCGGTGATTTTTTCACCAAGTTCTTTCACTTTCTCTTGACTTGCTTTTAAAGACTGTTCAGTGTGTTCAGACTTTGCTTGTAAGTCTTTTATTTTAGTCTCTAATCCAGCATTTTTGTTTTGTGAATTTTCTAAATTAGTTTGAAGCTTTTGACGCTCACCTTTTAGTTCCTCTGTTTCTGTTCTCCCCTTTTTTACTTGTTCAGTTAGCTTGGCCTTTTCAGAAGTTAATTCAGCAACTTTCTCTTTTTCTTCTTCTATTTCCTTTAATGCAAAATCAAATGCACCGTCAAAATTTGCAATCCTTTGTTCATGAGTAATATCTTCTAGTTGTTCTATTAGTTCTGTATATTCTTTTAAAAATTGCTCTTCAGAAGTATGAGCGGCTTGTCCTGCTACTCTAGTTGCTTCCATAGATATTTGCTTTGCTGCTTTCTCTATGTTATCAGCCTTTATCTTTAATTCCCATGCACGGGCTACATTTGGATTCGTCACAGCCGTTGCTTTTACTATTTCCTGACCACTTAGTAAGCCCGCACTGACGACAAGGCCTGTTAACACTGCCTTTTTCGTCCAATTCCAATGACTTTTCGCCATAGTCTTTAATCTCCTTTTCATTTCTAAGCTTTTTTACAGCACCCATCAGTATATATATATACTTAAGGTCAGGAATTGACGGGCTTATAAACTTATGATTGCGGCGTAGGAAGCGCTTTAATGGGTGATAGGAGGGGTTTGTATTTTTAGTTTTTAGCACATAATAAAGTGCGTTCCCGGTGCATCGGGAACGCACTTTTTAGGCTGTCATCCTGTTGAGCAAAGATACGCTGTATTTGGCTAAGTCTGTAGTGGTTTTTTCATCAGTGATGCAGCTGCTTGGTACTGCGAGTTTTTTTCTGGTAGCAGCTTAGAGGTAGGGTTGGGGTTTTCCAAATACCGCTAAAGCCGGTGTTATGTTTTCTTTTTGATGGTTTGGAGATAAGCTGTGAACATTTTATGACTGGTCTTGCAATTTAGTAATTGAAAAATTTGAAGGACATCGTCGCATTTTTGTTCAGCGCCTGGTTTGCCCTCAATAATCCCAAGAATGCCGGCAAAAAAGGAGATGCAACAGCGCTCATATAGGCAATCATCGTTTAATTTGTAATTTTCGATTTGGTTTAGAATGTCAGTGGCCTTATGGTATTCCTGCCTTTGGATAAAAAGAATCAGCATATTGACAAACATTCTAATGGATTCATTACCATAATACCTCAAGGTATTGTATTTATCGAGGTTTAGGATAACTTTGGAAAAAACAATTTCGATGAAATTAGAATCAAAAATGAACATGCAGTTATTAAAGAGTACCGTTTCATAATGGCTCCAGGTTTCAATATTGATGAGATAGTTTGTTAAATAAATCTGTTCCTTGGAACAATCTTCATGGGTTAAGGTGGCTAGTAAGACTTTGACCAGTGCAAACAGATTCTTTTCCTTAATGGATTTGCTATCTCGGTAAGCATCAAGGATGCGATGTAATCCTTCACTATTTTGACATTCAAAATAGTGTTTGGCAGTGTCCATGTCAATGAATTCTTTGTATTGCTTAAAGTTATTGTTGATAAATAAGAATTCATCAACATTCACATTTAGATTATCTAAGATGTAAAGTAACTTTTTAGAAGAAATATCCAGATTGTTTTTAATAAAACGATAATAGGTTTGCCGGGTCAAATAGTCACCACAAACTTGCTTGATAGGAATGTTTTTTGAATGTCTAATAAATTCTACTGTTTCACCTAGTTCCATTTTTTCTAGCCTCTTAATCTATGTTAAAAATACGTTACCACTATACATAATACGTAACCTATTGTCTATTTCATCTGGTCTTACCTTACCATGTAGTCAAAAGACTAAAAGGAGGGCTAATACGATGTGGTTATTGTTGATGTTTTTATAGACGATAGGTGGAATGATAGCAGATGAAAATGAGCAAGCCAATCAAAACATTGATTATCGTACGAAGCATTGTGCTTATATTATCAGTCTTATCAGGCGTCTTGTCAACTAGAGTAGGCACTAAAAAATCTCAGGATTTGTAAGGACAGAAAAAGAAAGTTGATAAAACAGAAACAGCTTTCAAAAAAATAAGGTCGAGCATCCAGATAAAACGTGCCATCTCAAAATCTATTTTTCCTAACCTATAACGACGATCACAATAAATCATCAGGATGCTATTACAGGCAAATGGCATCCGCTGTGAAAGCGCTTTTAAAAATAATAAAACGTTGTTGGGTAGCAAGAGCTCTTCTTTCCCCATACGCTAACGAGTATTGCTGATATACCAGTAAGCGTTGCTATGGTAAAGCAGGGGTCGACCCAAATAAAAACGCTCTTTAACTTAACCAATTAAGTAGTTGCCACCGCTTGCGTAAGCTGACAATTAAGGTTTGCGATGTTTGATCACCTAGCTCGTACCCCTATTATTCCATCTTTCTTTAGCATATAAGCTAAGAAGGACTTGCCGCCAAAAAGCAAAGCCTTCTTAGATTAACTTAACTTTTCAGCAAGGAGGTGTGTCCCATGTACTAAAAAGAGTGAACACATGACATGAAATGACTTTTAAGGAGGTAAAAGAGATGAACAAGAAAAAATTAAGTATCAGATTGTTAAGCCTTTTAGCACTAGGTGCCTTTATTGCTGCAAATCCAGCATTGGCTGATGATAACTTTAGCCGTAATGAAAAAGAAGCTCATGATAGTGCCATTACATTTATTGAAAAAACAGCAGGGCTTAATGACCATGCTTTCAAAGTAAGTTCTGAACAAGCTGCGCAAAATATTAAGCTTGATAAAGTATCATTAGGAGATAACCTTTCTAATGCCAATATGTATGTTTACAACATCTCTACAGGTGGCTTTGTTATCGTCTCAGCAGATAAACGTTCTCCTGAAATTTTAGGCTATTCACCAAAGGGTTCTTTTGATGTTAATGGTAAGGATAACATTTCTTCCTTTATCAAGACCTACGCTGACCAAATTACAGCCAACAAGAAATTAAAAGTGACGTATTCAAACGCTAATGACATTAAACAACCTGTTGTTAACTCTTTATTAGATGCTAAAGGCATTCACTACAACCAAGGCTTCCCTTATAATTTATTAACTCCTGTTGTACAAAGAGTAAAACCAGGAGAAAGGTCTTATGTAGGCCAACACTCCGCAACAGGCTGTGTGGCTACTGCGACGGCCCAAATCATGAAGTACCACAATTATCCTAATAAAGGCGTTAAGGATCATACCTACACCTTTAGAAATGACTACTTTAAACAACCTGTAACCTTGTTTGCTGCCATTTCTAATCGAGAATACAACTGGAACAACATTTTACCTGCCTATAGAGGAAACGAAAGTAGCGTTCAAAAAGACGCTATCTCTGAATTGATGTCTGATGTGGGTATCTCAGTAGACATGAACTATGGACCATCCAGTGGTTCTAGCGGTAGCCCTCTTGTTCAAAAAGCGCTAAAAGAAAACTTTGGCTACTCACAATCTGTTCGCCAAATCAACCGCGATTCTTACACCAAAGAAGCATGGGAAACACAAATTGATAATGAACTTACCCAAAACCAACCTGTATACTACCAAGGTGTCGGAACAGCAGGCGGCCATGCCTTTGTTATTGATGGTACAGATGGTAACGACTTCTACCATGTTAACTGGGGCTGGGGCGGAATCTCAGATGGCTTCTTTAGACTAGATGCACTAAATCCTGGAGCATTAGGTACTGGTGGCGGTGCCGGTGGCTTTAATGCTTACCAAAGTGCTGTTGTAGGAATCAAACCTTAAGATGGCTAAAGAAACCGTTAGAACGGAAAAACAAGCACGTAGCATAGCCGAGGCATTCTGTAAAGAGCATCCTTGGAATACAAATAGCAGACAAATCCAAGGCTTAATCTATCCTTTAGATAACCCTGTGACTAATGAATTGTATATCTATTCCCTAGACCCAGCAGGCTTTGTGATTGTATCAGGTGACACCAGAGCTCATACTATTTTAGGCTATTCTTTTGACAATACACTGGATATTGATACAGAGAATGTCTGGAGCATGATTGAAGCTTATCAAGAGCAAATCAAATCTCTAGACTAAGCCTTTCTATCACAGGTCTTTTTCTGAACTTAGTTTGACGCTAATGATAAGAAAAAAGATTAGGTATTAAAAAGCTTGATGCATTTGAAAAAGCCAGCTTAAAGGATGGTGCTCGCTTCTATGGCTGTGGGAATGGGGGCTGTTAACAGCAGCCTTCCATTTATCACGTAAGCTTTTAAAACGAAAAACACTAAGTTAGTGCATCTTAAAGTTTACTAAGTAAAGGACTGAGTTTGGCTTGCCCCGGACTCAGTCCTTTTACGTCTTTGTTTTTGCTTACCATTCATCAGATAAATGCGCCCACCCCTGGCCTGCTTACGGGCTTCACCTATCTGAAGGTGTCAACAGCCACCGAGGGAGGGGTCATTTTTTGGCCGAAATACGATATTTTGACATAGCAAAAAGAATGGCTTATCCTAATAAAAAAGTGCATTCCCAACGAGGAGGAATGCACTTTTTTGTCTGATTGTGGCTTTGTCAGTGGGATAGGCCTCAATCACTAGCTGTTAACTCTAGTGCTTTTGACAGCAGCAGCCTAAATCCGATGCTGGTCACTCACTTAGCCTGGTTGAATGGGATCATGCGATTCTCTTCAATGAGATAGCAAGCATCACATAGTTTTTCAAGCATGGTGAAATCATGGCTAATGATTACTAGGCCTAGTTGTCGGTCTTTGACAATGTGTAACAAGCTCTGCCAGACCTGAGCCTGGGTAATACTATCTAACATCGTGGTCATCTCATCAGCAATCAGGTACTTGGTCTTAGGATGCAGGGCACGCACAATCGAAAAACGTTGCAACTCACCACCTGAGAGCTCACTGGGGCGACGCGTTAGCCATTTTTCTTGAATACCAAAGGCTAAGAGCAGGTCCTGACTGGGCTTGTAGGCTTCCGTCAAGCTTTTTTGCATGGTCCAAAGTGGATTCATGGTTTTTTCGGGGTGCTGCTGGATGAGTTGCACCGGGCGAAAGCCTTTGTGCGGCAAAGGCTGCCCATCGACTAATACCTGGCCAAGCTGAGGTTGCCCAAAACCTGCTAAGATCTTGGATAGGCTGGTTTTACCGCAGCCGCTTTGGCCAAAAATACCTAAAATCTGCCCTGGCTCAAGGCTTAGCTGAACATCCTTAAATAGCCATCGGTCTTTGTTATGGTAAAAGCCGAGATGGTTAGCTTCTAAGGTCATCACTCACTCCTTTCAAAAAAGCGTGTTGTGGCAACGAACGCCAGAGTTTTCTAGCAAATGCTGTCTGCAAGTTGTCGCCATCACCACTAAAGTAATGTGCTGGTGCTGTTTCAATCGCTCGGCCATCTTTAAAAACAGTAATCCGATCGGCGATTTGGCTTGCCGCGATAATATCATGCGTGATAAACATCACACTAATCCCCTGGTCTACAAAGGCGCGTAATTGCTTGAGCACCATTTGCAGGGCATCTGGGTGTAAACCAGGAGTAGGCTCATCAGCAATAATCAAAGAAACCTGCTCACCCAGGCAAGTCGTAAATAAGACCCGCCTTAGCATGCCGCCAGAAAGTTGGAAGGGATAGAGCTCACCATCAGCTTTGGTTAAACCAAATTGATCAAACAATTCTTCTTGCACCTGCTGAGCATTTTTTGAAATGCCTAAGCGTACCTGGTGTTTGACCTTCATGGAAGGATCCAAGTAATTGACTGATTGTGGAATCAAGGTGATTTCTTTTCCTCGAATTTGCTTCATCCGCTGAGGAGTGAGTGCTTGACCACGGTAGATCATTTGGCCGCTTACCTCAGCATTGCGCGGAAGAATGCCCATAATAGCATGTGCTAGCAAGCTCTTACCTGAGCCGCTAGCACCAATAATGGCTAAAAGCTCCCCTTTTTTAATGTCTAAATCTAATGCTTCAATTGGGGTTGAACGAAAAGGGGTTAACAATCGCCCATATTGTGTAAATGTAATCGATAAGTCTTTAATGCTTAACACTGTCTTTGTCATATCATTGGCTCCTAAAGAATGTCATTGTGCGGGGAGATTAATTTCTTCAATGCTTCGCCAAGGGTATCAAAGGCATTAACAATCACAATCAGATAAAGTCCCGGGAAAAGCACTAACCACCAATTACCAAGTGAAATGTGTTTGGCAGCTTCTGAGAGGATAATGCCAACCGAAGGTTGCTCCGCAGAAAGCCCAAAACCTAAGAAAGTCATTGAGGCTTCGTGGAGAATAACATGGGGAAATAACAGAATAAACCCAATAAAGATTTGCGAAGCTATTAAAGGTAAGATATGGTGCCTGACAATATAATAGGGTGATTTTCCCATACTTTTAGAGAGTTGGACAAATTCTTTATTTTTTAGGTGATAGACTTCATTACGAATTAATCTGGCTAATGATGGCCAATGGGTAACTGCTGTAGCTACAATAACGCCTTTAGCGCCCTTACCAACAACAAAGGAAATAAGAATCATAAAAATCAGATGGGGCATGCCGATAAATAAATCAATTAGCCAGGCAATGAGTTTATCAATAATAGTATTTCCTAAGCCAGCTAAAACCCCAAAGACAGTTGCTAAAACAACGCCCATGAAGGCACCAAGGAGCCCAACTTGCAGCGAAAAATGAAGTCCCTTAATGGTCCGGACAAACATATCACGCCCTAAGCTATCAGTTCCAAAGAGATGATGTAAAGAGGGAGATAGATTGCGCAGTGTTGCATCCGTCTGTAAAGGGGTGTGGTAAAAGTAAGCATTGAGGAATAAGACGCTAAGAATCAACAAACTAGCGACGCCTAGCTGCCATAAAACAAGGGTTCGACGTTCTAATGTCATGCTTTTCTCCTTAGTTGGGGATTGATGAGGCTATTTAAAATATCGGCAATCAGATTGCCAGCAAAGACAAACAGCGTTCCAATCATCACGATTGCAAGCAGGAGCGGTGTGTCACTTTTTAGCCCAGCTTCGGTGAGTGTTGAGCCTAAACCAGGATAAGAAAAGACTTGCTCAGCAAGGACAGATCCTCCAAATAATTCCCCAAAATAGGAAAAATGGAGGGTAATGGCTGGTACGATAGCATTTCTCAGGCAATGATTCTTGAAGATTTGCCATTGTGTCTCACCACGTGCCCGGGCAAATAAGACGTAGTCACTAGAGAGGACAGATAGCATCTTGGTCCGTGTATGAAGGGTCACATTGGCAATGCCTAGGATGCTGAGTGTAAATACAGGTAGGATCAGGTGCCTGATGCGATCAGCCAGGGTCACATCTTGGCTCAAGATCCCGATGGGAGATGAGATCCCAATAGGGAACCAGCCCAATTGTACCGAAAAGACCAGTAAGAAAAGCAGGCCAATCCAAAAGGTAGGAACAGAAATTTGTAGGTAGGAAAACCAACGGACCAAGCGATCCAGCAGTTTGCCCTGACGAAAGGCCGATAAAGTTCCTAGGATAAAGCCAATGATCCCAGATAAGAGCCAGGATAAGCCCATGAGGACAAAGGATGCCCCGGCGCGTGCTTTAATAATATCAGCAACGGGTTGTCGGTAGATCAGCGAGGTTCCCAGATGTCCTTGGAGAAGGTTTTTCAACCAAAGCAGGTATTGAACGAAGGCCGGCTTATCTAAGCCGTAGTGCTGTGCAATGGCTTTATACTGAGTTGGAGTCAATGAGGTATCGTAGTTGACGCTGGCCATTATAGGGTCGACGGGTGATAGTTTTAATAAACTAAATGTCAAGATGGATACCCCAAAAATGAGAGTCAAACACCTGATGATTTTCCAGGTAAGGACAGAGGTAATGTGTTTCACAGATAATCTCCTTCATTAAAAAAGGAGTCAAAGAAATGCTTGGCACACCAAACCAAGTGGCCATTGCTTTCTTGACTCCAAGCTTAAAATTGTGGTGGTTCCTAAAACAGTTACTTAGCAGATTCATCCCAAGTCCAGTCAGCAATATTGGTTAAGAGTGACCAATCATGACCGTGACTGTGAATACCTTGTTTACCAACATTAATCCGCTTATCACCCATATACGTATGGTTAAGACTCACTAACCATACATCAGGTAAGTCTCCAAGAGTGGAAGCACCAGTTTCTCCGTCCCATTGCGCTAATTTCCAGTATTTATTAGCTTTATCAAGGTCAGAAGAAGCCATTGCTTTGTCAAGGTACTTGGTAACAGTAGGATTGTTGTAGAAGGTAATATTGGTCCAGCCTTTTCCAGCTAAATCAGGATGGTGCGATTCGTAAAATTGCTGCGCGTGGTGCCGTCCTCCTGCATAAAGCAAGGCTGAATCATGGGCTTTAGTTGCCATCTCATCCCAGTTGCTGGCTTTTAGTTTGATGGTAATACCTAGTGCTTTAGCTTGCTCAGCCACTTCGACGGCTAAATTGGCGCGCAGCTGATCATTAGTAGGATAGTAGAGGTCAAACTCAGCTTTAAGATCCCCTTTTTTGCGGGTGCCGTCAGCTTGCTCTTGCCAGCCAGCCTTGGTCAACAGTTGTTTAGCTTTAGCGACTTTATTGTCTTTAATGGCTGTTTTAGGTTCCCAAAAAGGCGTGTGGTCAATAATGGAATAGGCTGGTTTGCCATAGCCATTTAAGACAGTGTCAAGAACTTTCTTACGATTTAAACCGATTGTTAAAGCTTTGCGAATGGCAGGATCACTCGTTACATCATTACCTACCGGATAACCATCAGGAGAATTTTTGATCAGACCCTTTTTAACATAAGGTAGGGAAATTCCACGGACATCATTTGAAGCAATATTAAGCAGACGTGTGCCTTTAACTTTCTTATCAGCCAGTTCTGGTGTGGCATAGATTATATCAACATCCCCAGATTCTAAAGCAGCTAGGGCTGTATTTTCATCAAGCAAGACCCAGGTCCACTTTTTGAAATAAGGTTTTTTCCCATGCCAATAGGGATTGCGGACAAAGATAGCTTGCTCTCCAGCCTTGTATTCTTTGACCATGTAAGGGCCAGAGCCAATAGGGTTGCTCTTATAGTTGTCATTATAATGGTTTTTAGGGACAATCGGAATTTCGGTTAATTGCGCTGTAAAGGTTGAATGCGCTTCTGTTAAGTGGATAGCAATGGTATCTTTGTCAAGAACGTCAATATCTTTAATGAACGTAAGGTCCCAGGCTTTTCCATCTGCCTTTAACATGTCATAGGTAAATTTAACATCATCAGCAGTCACGGGTTCTCCATTGGAGAATTTGAAATCATCATTCAAATCAAAGGTCCAAGTCAGACCGTCTTTAGAAATGGTGTATTTTTTGGCCAGCTCACCTGTGATCTTTAAATCAGGTGTCCGTTTTAACAAAGTGCTGTGCGTAATGTTGCCTTCGTTATGGATGCCATAGCGATCTTTGGGGTCAAATTCATGTGGTAATTTTGCCCCCATCGAAACGACCAATTCATCTTTTGGCCGCTGTTTGCGTGCGCGTTCCTTTGGTTGCGATGTTTGTTTTTGACAGGCGACTAAGACAAAACTCGCCAGCAAGACAGTGACAATAGAAAGGTATTTTAGGTATTTTGACACTAATCAATCTCCTATTTCTAATAAATAATGTATGTGATAAATAGTGGCATGTTGCCGACTTTTTTATTATAACAAGAAAAAAATAGCAAGGCAATTGTTTAACTGGTTAATTAAATAGTTTGTTTTTTTCATCTATCTGCTTACCAAGCCTGATTTCCCCAATCTGGCTCTTGAAATGCCACAAGGAGCAATCACACAAGCTTGCTGTCCTTAGACAAAGGTCCCAGGCTTGTCACCTGATAATGGGTATGTCATCCTAGTGATGTAATCGTTTTACAGTGGCAGAACTGCATAAGGAGAAAAGATGATGATCAAAAAATATTTCGTTTGGCTTGAGCTTTTGCTGAGCGTTTTAGTCGGAGTCTACCTGTGGGTTAGACCGCAAGATGGATCAGGCGCGAAGAATGTTTTAGCAGTTAAAGTCCTATCATTGAGCGTTTGGCTTATTTTTGTAGGCCTGGTTGCCCTTTTACAGTGGCTTATTGATAAGTTTTTTTCTCAAAGAAAATAGCAGAGCGGTGATCGATGCCAACGCTCTTTTTTGCTAAAAAACAAGAAAGAGCGTTATTTCCCTTAGCAAGGCAGACGCTGACATCAATGCTACAAATAGCATCGCGCTAGCAGGTGATTTAAGACTTGGCGTATTCGCTTACAGCTGTTAATCGGTAATTGCCCTTACCTGAGGGTGCCAATTCTCATTTTTTGCTGAATCAGCAGTTGCTTTTTCAGCCCATTTTTCTTAATATAATGAAGTAGGAAGTTAAAAATGAGGCATGAAAAAATGACGGAAACCAGTAAAAGGCGCGGACAAATTTTAGATGTTCTAAAAGACAGTGATTATCCCATCAGCGGTACCAACCTGGCTAACATGTTTAATGTTTCTAGGCAAGTCATCGTTCAAGATATTGCTATTTTAAAAGCAGAAAGCCATGATATTGTCTCAACTCATCGTGGCTATAAGCTATTTCTATCCACAAAATGCAGTAGAATTTTAAAAGTTTTGCACACCGATGACGATATTGAACGAGAGCTAAATGCTGTTGTTGATGTCGGGGCAGTCCTTAAAGATGTCTTTGTATGGCACAAGGCCTATGGAAAAATCAGGATCGAATTGAACATCAAATCACGAAAGGATGTTCAAGACCTATTGCTTAAGATGACATCAGGCGTTAGCAGGCCGCTTAAGCGGCTTACAGATGGCTACCATTACCATACGATTGTAGCAGATACAGAAGCTATCTTAGATGAAGTAGAGGAGCAGTGGGCAAAGATGGGCTTTATCGTTGGAGAATGAGCCTTGGCACTTTTTATAGCTAGGGAACCCTGATTCCCCACACACATAAAGCTTAGCTTGTGCTAGTGACCCTTAACTATATTAGAAATAGACCCATTATTTTCTTAGCGTAGAAAATAATAGGCCTATTTTTTAGTCCAGATACCGTAACTGTTTCATTGAAAAGTCAATACTGCTAGCGTTATGGGTCAAGCTACCGCTAGAAATATAATCAACTTCAAGACCTTTGAAGGTGGCAATATTATCTAGCGTGATATTGCCTGAAACTTCGATTATAGCTTGTTTGTTGATGATAGAGATAGCTTTTTTGATCAGCTCAAGGTTCATATTATCTAACATAATGATGTCAGCTTTTGCTGCCACTGCTTCTTGTACCTCTTCAAGCGTCTCTACTTCAATTTCGACTTGCTTGATAAAAGGCGCATATTGCTTAGCTTTTGTAATAGCGGCAGTCACACTACCAGCAGCGTTAATGTGATTATCTTTTAGCATGATAGCGTCTGATAGATTAAAGCGATGGTTGTATGCGCCACCGACCCTAACAGCATATTTTTCAAAAAGACGGAGGTTCGGGGTGGTTTTTCGTGTATCAAAAACCTTAATGGAAGGATCATCTAAAGCTTTGATGTAAGCGTCAGCTAGGCTGGCAATACCCGACATTCTTTGCAGAAAGTTTAACGCAACGCGCTCACACGTTAATAAAGTGCTTACCTTACCGACAACCTCTAAAATCTTATCGCCTTTTTGAAATGGGCTGCCGTCTTCAAACGGGCTATCAGAAAAGCTAACCTCAGCATCATATAACTGAAAGACTCTCTTAAAAACATCTAAGCCTGCGAGCAGTCCAGCTTCTTTAGCTATTAGTGAGACTGTTGCTAATTTAGGGTTATCAAAAATAGCGTTGGTACTAAAATCTTCGGAATTAACATCCTCTTGTAAAGCTCTAATTAAGACGTCATCAATTTGAAAGTTATTGAGTTGGGGGTACATTCAATCCTCCTAAATAGTAAAATTAAACTTGTCTTTACACATGACAAGACAAGTTTATGTCTTTTTGGTACAATAGTCAAGTGGTAAAACGATCCATATCATCAATTGAGCGTCAGTTTGCTCATCATATTTTCAAAACAAATAGGGTAAAACATTAGTTTAAGTTAGTTGACAGGCTTATCATAGCAACTTAAATGGGGGAGAGTACTTCCAACTCTAATAATTTAAGGGGAAATAGATGCTGATTCAGTTTGTTATTATTATTGCCATTTTTTTATCAATCGCCATTGGCTATTGGAAGAAAATCAACGTTGGTTTGATTGCGATAGCATTTGCCTATTTAATAGGTGCTGGTGTATTAAAAGTAGCACCAAAAGATTTGATTGACATGTGGCCCACTCAACTCTTTTTCACGATACTTGCCGTATCCTTATTTTATAATTTTGCGATTACAAACGGTACCTTAACCTATCTTGCCCAGCTGGTCCTTTATAAAACGCAAAGCTATTCACAAGGAATCTATCTGATTTTATATTTTCTAGCAATGGGGATAGCAGCTGCTGGAGCGGGCTTTTTTACAACCATGGTAATCTGCTGTCCACTTGCTGTATCCTTATGTAAACAGAGTCGTAAAAGTATTTTGCTGACCACTCAGGTGGTCAACTTAGGGGCTGCTGGCGGTGCTAACTTTATGACCAGTGGCTCAGGTCTTGTTTTTCAAGGCTTGTTCAAAGAGCTCGGCTGGGGTAAAGAGGCTCTAAGTTTTGGTCTTTCCATCTTTCTCTTTACGATCTTATATCCATTACTGTTTTTGCTTTTGGCTTATGCCATTAATAAATTCTTTTACCGTCAGACGAATCAGCCGGCTTGGGTTATCGAAAAACCAGCAGCTTTAACCCACAAGCAAAAGCAGACGCTTGGTTTAATGGGCATGATGATGGCTTTGGTATTAGTCCTGCCCAATTTAAGCTTGCTTTTTCCTGGCATTGACACACTCACAGCAGTTACACGAATGGCAGATATTGGCCTGATTTGTATAGTCTTATCAGTCCTTGCTTTTTTGCTTAACCTCTCTGATCAAAAGCGTGTCTTTTCACAGCTTCCCTGGAATACCTTAATCATGTTATCTGGGATGGGGGTGCTCATTAAACTAGCGACCCAATTTGGTCTGATAGAGACAGTTGCTAATGGCATGAGACAAACACTTCCCCCTCAGCTATTACCACTGGCTTTTGCCTTTATAGCTGGCATTCTTTCCTTATTTAGCTCAACGCTATCAGTTGTAGCGCCGACCTTATTTCCGGTTGCGACAGCTATTTCGCAGGCGCATCCTCATATTCAAGCACATGTTTTATTCGTAGCGATTGTAGCGGGTGCTTTATCGACCAATATATCACCATTTTCGGCTGCAGGTTCGCTCATCCAAGCGTCAATTCCAGAGCAGGAAGAACGCGACAGCGTCTTTAAGCAGCAACTGATGTATGGCATGCCATTAACCTTTGCCATTGCTTTACTGGCGGTGCTTATCTATAGTCTAATGGTGGGTGGGGGCTGATAGCCCTTTGGGCTTGTTCCTTGATTGAACCTTACAGGGACGTTAGAATTGCTCCCTAATCCATAGTGAATTAACAGTAAGAACCATGATGAGTGCCCAATAAGACAGCTGCCTTTAAATTATACCAAATTCACAAAAAAATGATAGCGACTCCACCAATGCTAAATAGCAAAAGTCGGCATGTTTCAGCCCAAAAGGACTAAATTTTTGTGGCATGAGCAAATAGCCGGCAAGGATAGCTCCTTAGGTGATGACTCTAAATAATAGGGATGTTAAAAAAGCACAAAATAATATGGCTGGTATAGGTCGTAAGTTAGAAGAATTCAATTAATCTTGGACAAGTAAAACTTGTTCTTTTTTAATGGAAAATGATTATCTATCGCATAAGGTTACTAAAGGTATATCACAAGTTAAAGAAAAGCAAGTCATTAAACATAGTTTAATTGAGGTAGAAGATGTTTAATTTTACTGATGAAGCATGGAAAGATTATGTTTCTTGGTAACAGGAAGACCAAAAAGTCTTGAAACGAATTAATCGTTTGATAGAAGATATTAAAAGAGCCCCTTTTGAAGGCATTGGAAAACCAGAACCTTTGACATACCATTATTCAGGTGCTTGGTCTCGAAGAATTACAGAAGAACATAGGTTGATTTATATGATAGAAGATGGTGAAATCTATTTTTTTATCTTTTAGAGATCATTATAAGTAGCAGTAGTCGCTTAAAAAGTGACTGCTTTTTTATTTTATAGAAGGTGTTAAATGATTGATATACAAAAAATAAAAAAGTTTCTATTGAGATATACCAAAAAAGAAAAGTGAAAAATAAGATAATGCCATGATTCATTTCATGGCTTTAATTTTATATGTTAAATTCTTTACTTTAAGTTTTTCAAAAAATATGTTGTGTTTTCTTTATGTATGATATAATGACTGTATAAAAAAGGAGAAAACATATGGAACTATTTAACGAAGAAGAGGCACAAGAGATTGTCAATAATATTATATTAGGTTATAATAACTATCTTCAAATGAGAATTGAGAAAAAAGAAGAGATGTCAGTTTCAACTGGTTTTGCTTGGACAAAATCAAATTATATAGATGATGCATTTGATAAAAGTCAATCAAAATTTCTTAAGAGAGATGCATTGAAAAAAGCTGGTGAAAGCTGGGAATATTTACAATTTTGTGCTGATACAAAATTTGGAAAAACGTTGATTCTTTTTAAAGGGGAATCAAGGTCAAAACAAGTTTTTGGAAAGTCTAGTCGTACTAAAAGTTCTTATTTATATGAGAGTGCATCAATTAACAAAGAGATTGTAAAAACTTATAGTGGTGATAAAGATGCTAAAGAAATCACTATTCAACTTGATTTATTTAATGATGATTTATTTACAGAGGATTTTAAAAGTAAATTTGATTGCTTTTTGATGATCTCTTATGAACCTAATCAATCTGAACGAAGACTTTTAAAAAGTGTTAAGGTTCTTTTACCAGATCCAATTTCGGATAAATTACTTGATATACAAGACTTATCTACTTATATTTCATCTAGCCCGATTCAACCAATTGAAGATCCTAAAAATATTATTCCTACATTAAATGAGGATGTTGAAGTAGAAAACTTTGGTTTAATACCACTGGAAAAGAAGCAGTCTCTTTAAGATAAGAGAGGTAATAACTAATGTATAATGGCGAAAAAATTGAAGAATTACGCCTTTTATTTGAAATGAGCCGAGGTGAATTGGCTCAAAAATTGGAAGTTTCAGAGCAAGCGATTTGGCAATTTGAAAATGGAGAAGTTTCTCCAAAAACAACATTAAAATTAAAGCTTGCTCAAATATTTCAAGTTGATATTGATTATTTTGAAGATAGTATTATTGAAAGTAATTTTGGTGTGTCAGATATTGCTTTTAGAAATTCAGATACTATTTCACGTAAAATTATTAATTATCAAGAAGTTTATTTAAATACAATTAATAAATATATCAATTATTTAGAGCAATTTATTAAGTTTCCACAACAAAATTTTTATAGTTTGACTAGAAAAGTAGCAGAAATGCTTGAAAATAACATAAGTATTGAAAAAATAGCTGATTTTAGTAGAGAAATGTTAGATATATCAGATGATAATAGTGACTTACTCTACAAGCTAGAAAAGTCTGGAATTTATATTTTTGAAAAAAACTTGAATGGTACAGAAGATGCGTATAGTATTTGGTCACAACAAGGGATTCCGTTTATTATTTTAGGTGTAAAAAAGACAGGTGTTAGAAGAAATTTTGATTTGGCTCATGAATTGGGTCATTTACTCCTTCATAGAGGTGTTGATTTTGAAAGTTTAGATAAGTTTGATTTACAAAAAAAAGAATCTGAAGCGAATAAATTTGCTTCATATCTACTCTTGCCAGAAAAGCGATTTAAGCAGGTAATATACGATTTACATATTGAAAATAGATTAAGTAATCCAGATTCATATATTAGTTTAAAAAAGAAATTTAATGTTTCAATTCAAGCAATGGAATATAGAGCATTTCAATTAGGATTATTAACTAAAGGACAGCATGACTATTTTTATAGATTAATCTATAAAAAGAAATATAAGGTGTTAGAACCACTGGATACAGATATTGCTGTGAAGAGACCAACTAAGGTACGTAGTATTTTTAACGTAGTATTTGACAACGATTTAATAACAATCGAACAATTTTTGAAAACAAATAAAATTACTTTGGATTTTTTATCACGTTTATTTTATGTAGAAAAAACTTTTTTTGATAAGTTTTTATCTAGTGAAGTAAATGACTTTAGTAAGATTATTGATATTAAAGATTATAAAAAGAGTATTTGAATCGTATAGTAAACAAAGAGCCATGAAGATTTCATGGCTTTTTATTATATTTATAATGTTGGTCTTAATTTATATTTTAGTTAATTTGATAGTGTTTCAAGTAATGAATATTTCATTGACGATATTATTTGTTGGTTTTGCTTTTATATTTAGGCTTGCTGGAGTGAGTGGTAATCGTTATTAAGAAAGGAGTGAAGAGTATGCAACAGGTTTTTAATGTGAGTGTTCCGGTACCAGATGATGTGGTTATCATTTCAAAAGAGGAATATTTAGATTTGTTAAGTGATAATGAACAAGGAAAATGGTGGGATATTGATAACTTACAAGAATTATTGGGACTTGGTAGGTCAAAATTAATTAATGATATCTTATTAAATCCAGATATTAAAAAGGATGTGGATTTATCAATTAATCCAAACGGTTTTATTGTTTATCCTAAGGGTAAAGGTAGTCGTTATAAAATATTAGCAACTAGAGCTAGAAAATATTTTGAAGAAAATTTTGGTTTTATTTTG
>NZ_WLZU01000029.1 GCF_009870755.1 Streptococcus halichoeri | reverse complement strand
GACTGCTCTTCCTCAAGGATGAGTTTTACAGCAGAGAGTTTGAAGGCTTTATCAAAGGTTTTTCTTGGCATAATGACTTTTCCTCGTTTCCACTTAATTTTGTGTCTACTTTATTATACCAAGTCCACCCAATCGTTAGATTTTGTGTCCAACTTTTTGGGGTCAGTACAGTTCAGGTGCTTTTTCTAATCGTTAAATAATTTTACAGAATTCAGCGTATGCCGGCTAGGAGCTTTAGTGGTTTTAGTGATAATAGTGTTCTCTCTTAAGCGTTTTATGTTATCTTTGATCGTTTTCTTTGGATATGTCCTTGATAAGATGTCTATTATTTCGTTATCCTTAATGCCTTCTTTAGGATCATCTACAAATTCAGTTGATTGAAAAACTAAAAATAAGATATGCTTTTGAATAGGTGTCAAATCATCCCTGCTTTCAAGAGTGTTAAAAGCATCGTCTAGAATGGCTTTTTTACTATCAAGTATGCCTATTATATCATCTTGACCGTCTTTTAATAATTCCAATAAATAAAGAACGAAGAAAGTTCCTTCAGCTCTATTATCATAATCACCCGTTATTTTGAAAGCATCATAGTATTTTTTCTTATTTTCATTAATTTTTTGAGAAATGACAAGTCCAGAGTAAATATCCAATTTTCTAGACAAATACCTAGATAAAATATAGCGTCCTGTTCTTCCATTTCCACCATAAAACGGATGAACATTTTCAAAGAAAAAGTGGGCTAAACTTGCTTTTATTAAAAATGGAATGGTTTTGTCATTAATAAACGTTAGCCAACTGGTTAACATTAACATAATAGTTGTTTCCTTAACGGGTGGGAGGTGTTCTAACTTTCCAGAGTTTTGGTCTAAAATAGTAACATAATCATTTCTGAAATAGTCACCGTCAAGTTCGTTGCCCTTTTCAATCTCTCCCTTTGTTAACTCATCATAAATACTTCTTATGGTCTCTATACTATCTATTTTTAAAACATTATTTAGGAGTATATCATGATACATCCTTACTGTTGAGAGAAGTCTAATTTTTTCATTTTGACTTCTGTTAAGCACTGCATTATATGCCTCAGAGACTTCTCTTCTAGTCGTTTTGACTCCCTCAATCTCATTTGTATTTATGATAGCTTTATATAATTGCTCTTTGTAAAACTGATGTTTTGCAACCTCGGGTAATTGATCGGCTAGTTCTTTTATTATTATTGATTTTTCTTGTATTTGTTGCGTTATTATTTGAAGTTCTAACAATGGAACTACAAAAAGAGGGAAATCTCTGCCTTTGTTTACCCCTCGCTTCATGAGAGTAGGATACATTTTAGTTTTTATAATTCCAAAACTGTTAATTCTTTTACTGTACTCACTTTCGTAGTCGCTTTCATTGCTATATTTCGTGATTTTTAGCGGTTTGTATTCCATATTGTCACCAACTTTTTTAAATTTATGGATATTTTAAATAGTTTACCGAATTATTTTGCCAAAATCAACTGCTCTGTGGTGACTTCAACAATTTATTATTGCGTAACAGTTAAGATGGTGTTACGCATTTTTTTATATAGCTAAGAAGTTCAGTCTGTGTTGGCAGATTTTTGTGTTTTTGATAGGCAAGAGCACCAAAAACCCAGCAGTCGTTGGGAGCTGCTGGGTAAGTGTAGTAAATCTTGTTCATATCGTGGGGTGTCGTGTCAAGCTCTGCTTTACACCACATCAGCCTTGCTAAGCTTTCTTGCTACCTGGTCTTTGTGACTGCTTTTATTTTTCTACAGGGCCATCAGTGGTTAAAAAAGGTCATGCTGTTGGTTTCTGGTGAGGAGAGGTAGGTAAAGCCATGGTAGTTAGGCCAATAGGCTTGAAAGAGCTCGTGGTAGCTGGTAGCATTGTGGGTCAAGGAGCGTTCTAAGCGATGATAGTCATCTGGGTTTGCTACCTGGATGCTTGGCGTTGCTTCGCCTTTGGCTAACTGTTGCTTTAATAGGGTGAGGGCTTGGCTTTGTTCGAAGTGTTCTAGGTAAAAATGATGCTGTTTTGCAAAGAGTAGGGAGTCGTCTGGGCATTTGGGCAGGGTCCACACGTCGCCATCTTCTTTGCTGTCTTTTTTTGTTTGATTGGGTTTAATGGCCAGTTTGAGGTTGGCTTGGTGGGTTTGTTCCATGAGTTTATCTGGTAGGCAGAGGAATTGTCCCTTGTTAGGGACTTGGAGTTTTGCTTGGCCAGAAACGGTTTGGCTAAAAGTGGGATCGCCCCAGGTGGTATCAACGGCGTAGTAGGTATGGTTGATCTTAACCAGGTTCCATGCATGGTTAATGTCTTGTTTGTTTCTGCTGGACTGGACGCGGCCGCGGACATAGATGGCATCTAGGCCTGCCTTTTGGCAGAGGAATTGAAAGGTCTGCGCATAGCCATTGCAGACGGATAAATGATCCATGAGGACACTCTTAATGTCCTGATTGGCTGCCACTAATGCTGGGTTACCCGCCTGCTCTTGCTCTAAAGCTTTGCTATTATACTCTGTATGATCAATGATATAGTTGTAAAAATAAGCCACTTTTTGGTAGTCGTCTTGCTGGGGTGCCAAGGCAACGATCTGATCGCCTAGCTGTTGCAGGGTTTGGTAGTTGGCTTTGGCCTCTTTGGGAACCTTAAAGGATATAAAGGCCTCATCCTTGTTTTCCTCAAGTTGGTAGCTAGAGCCTGTCAGCCAATATAAGTCAGGATTGTCCATGATAAAGGCATCGAGCGTCTTTAGGAGCCCCTGGTGGCTATCAGGCGCAAGGTGGATGGTGTCGTGATAATGGCGCGCCTTTTGGCGTAAGATAAGGTAATTTTCCTTTTGGTAATGGCTGAGCTGTTGATAGTAGTAATGGTGCTCAACTTCTTTGAGGGTGGTTTGTCTGGCTTTGCCTTGTAGAGCCAGCGGGTTGGCTTTGCTCATCTGTCGGCTGTCCTTTTGCTGACAAGCAATCATCCCAAACATGAGCAAGGGCAGGAGAAGAAGGATTGATAGTTTTTGTTTCATGTTATGACCTAAATAATAAAAAAGTATCGTATGACATCATTATATCATAGCTAGTCAGTCAGCAGGGCTGACTTTTTGAAAATGCTTGAAAATTTGGCAAGCATTTTGTGAAAGCCTATTCAAAACTTGAAAAAAGGTCCCTAAAGAGTTACTATAATAAGGAACGCAAAAAAGATAAAGAGGTATATTATGTCACACATTCAATTTGATTATTCCAAAGTTTTGGACCGATTTGTTGCCACACACGAATTGGACTACATGCAAGCACAAGTGACGGCAGCCGACCAGATGTTGCGTCAAGGTACAGGGGCAGGGGCTGATTTTTTGGGCTGGTTAGACCTTCCTGAAAACTATGACAAGGACGAATTTGCACGCATTCAAGCAGCTGCCAAGAAAATCCAATCTGACAGTGAGGTGCTTGTGGTTATTGGTATTGGTGGGTCTTACCTAGGTGCTAAAGCAGCTATTGACTTTTTAAACAATCATTTTGCTAATTTGCAAGCGGCTGGTGTGCGCAAGGCGCCACAAATCCTCTATGCTGGTAATTCGATTTCATCAACCTACCTTGCTGATCTTGTGGAATATGTGCAAGATAAAGAGTTCTCAGTGAACGTGATTTCAAAATCTGGAACAACTACAGAGCCAGCGATTGCCTTTCGTGTCTTTAAAGAGCTCTTGGTGCAAAAATACGGTCAAGAAGAAGCCAATAAGCGGATTTACGCAACGACAGACCGTGTGAAAGGTGCCGTCAAAGTCGAAGCGGATGCTAATGGCTGGGAAACCTTCGTTGTGCCTGATAATGTTGGAGGACGTTTCTCGGTCCTTACAGCTGTAGGCTTGCTGCCGATTGCTGCATCTGGTGCTGACCTTAACCAGCTAATGGCAGGTGCTAATGCGGCGCGCGAGCAATTATCATCAGACAAAATCGCTGATAATATTGCTTACCAGTACGCTGTGGTCCGCAATATCTTATACCGTAAAGGTTATGTGACTGAGATCCTTGCTAACTACGAACCATCCCTTCAATACTTTGGTGAGTGGTGGAAACAATTGGCAGGTGAATCAGAAGGAAAAGACCAAAAAGGTATCTATCCGACGTCAGCTAACTTCTCAACTGACCTGCACTCTTTGGGCCAATTTATCCAAGAAGGCTACCGCAACATTTTTGAGACGGTGGTGCGCGTGGACAAGCCACGTAAAAACGTCATTATTCCAGAGATGGCTGAGGATCTAGATGGCCTTGGTTACCTCCAAGGTAAGGATGTTGACT
Organism: Streptococcus halichoeri; assembly: GCF_009870755.1. Lineage (GTDB taxonomy): Bacteria > Bacillota > Bacilli > Lactobacillales > Streptococcaceae > Streptococcus > Streptococcus halichoeri. The sequence continues at coordinate 16,178 of NZ_WLZU01000029.1, read as the reverse complement.
TTGTCAACAAAAAAGCCACTGATGGTGTGCTTTTGGCCCACACAGATGGTGGCGTGCCAAATACCTTTATCACCCTGCCAGAACAAGACGAGTTCACACTTGGGTACACCATCTACTTCTTTGAATTAGCAATTGGTTTGTCTGGCTACCTCAATGCGGTTAATCCATTTGATCAACCAGGTGTTGAAGCTTACAAGAAAAACATGTTTGCCTTGCTAGGCAAACCAGGCTTTGAAGAGCTTGGCGCTGAACTAAATGCCCGCCTCTAAGCTGTCAGTTAGCTTAGTTAGTCATAACAGCAAGAAAACCCTTAGGTCCTTTGACGACCTAAGGGTTTTTGGGTCTGTGTGCTAAGTTCAGTAGGCCGCTTGCTTCATGAAAAATAAATCAAATCACTGGTTTTTGTGTCCTACTCCACAAAGAGTTAGACTAAAAATCTAACAATTGGGGTGCAGCTCAGTCCTGGTACTCTTTAGATGTTAGAGTTTTCTATCGAAAAATCGCACCCAATTTTCCACCCTAAAAAAGGACCTTAGAAAGGCCCTCAGATTGAAGACAAACTGGCTCATCCTCCAGTTTGTCTTTTTTACTTTTTCTATTGTGACTCGGCTGAATTTGGCAACTGTGAAGCCAATTCAAAAGGCGATTCGTATTTTGTTTTTGTCGGGGTCGTGCTGGGAGCACGTCTTTTTTAGTTGGTTCTCCGTAATAATCATACCGTCTTAAGCAGCAAAAATTCAAAAAGTGGTCAAAGTGTGCACACTTGAGCACCTGCTAGAAAGGGCGATTTATTTTTTGCTCATAATTTTTAGCTATTGTTTCTTCTTGTAAATATCTGAATGATGACCTACATGAAGATTAGTAATGACGAAGTTACCGTCATCAATTTTGGCAATAATACGATAATGAGCTACTCTAAACCGAACATATCCTGAAAATTTTCCAGTAAGGTATTTTCCTGGCGAACGCGGAAAATCAACACCTACTAAATGCTTATCAATCCATTTAGCGATTGGTTTTTGTGTTTCTTTATCTAGCTTTTTTCATGTCCTCAAAAAAGCTTTCTGCATAATTAACGGTATACTTAGCCATAACGTTTCATCATCTCTTCATGACTATACGTTTTCTTATCAGAATCAAGCCATTTTTGATAAGCTTTATCTGCCATTTCAATATCATACAGATCTTCTAATTTTTCAACTACTGCTTGTCTAATAAAATCAGTTTTAGTAGTATGTTGTTCTTTGACTACTCTAGTCAGGAGAGCATTTAAATCATTATCAAATCTTACGGCAACAGGTACAGACATCATGATCACCTTGATGTATTTTTTATAAATACAGTATATCTTTATTTATTTCTACTATCAAGTCTGCATTATTTTCTCTTGCACCCAGTGCCCTTTTGTAAAAAACGGCTTTTTTGCCTCTCTTCTAGCTTGTATGGGTAAGCCTACAGCGTACTTAATCAGAGTCCTTTTCTAACTCCTTTAAAAAGTTTTCCGCTGAAATACTCCCCTTTTTCTGTCCGAAGTGACTGGTAACCTTTTTGCAATTCTTCCACCAAGTGTCGCGTCGCTTGGTGCTTTTGTCTCATCACAGGCTTTGTGCCACCCTTGGTTTTGCTTGTTGTTTTATGCTTGATCAGGCACAAAACCTTACGCTTTTTAAGGAAGCGGCAGGGCTAAGGCTTGATTGATAGCTGCCTTCATCGCTTTTAGATCCCCTGCTTTTAATGAGAAGACCTGCTCGTGCGGCTGCATCCAGCAGTCTTCCCAGGAGATGATGGTTTTATTGAGGGTCAGGCCTCTTTCTAGGATGTGATTGACATTGGCAAAGGGTGAGATTTCTAAGAGTGCTTGACACTTGTCTAAAATCTCCTCAAGGGCGTAATCTGAAATGCTTTCATAGACCTTACAGTTGCTGTGAGCAATGAGGTTTTTGAGCTTGGGTGACATCAGTGTGTGGGCGGCAATGTGAAAGGTGACCTCTTTATTTTGCTGGAGGATCTCTTCGATATAAAGCAGCTGATCACTAGAAACTAATAAGAGAATATCGTGTGTTTGCCGCGGCGCTAAGCTTACATTTCGAACAATGTCAATCCAGTTTAAATCATGATAGCGCCACCAAAGGTCCCGAAAGCGGGAATAGAGCTTGGTTTTCCAGGGTTTGTTTGGGCCAGCAAAATGGGCAATAGCAGGGTAGCTATCCCGAAATGCGATCAAATCAGGTCGCTTATCTAAGGCCCAGTTTAACTCTAGGCCAACTAAGTAATTATACGTATTTGATAGCGGTAGCCATTGCTTTTGAAAAGTCAGATTTAAAATACTCTGATCCGCATAGAGGACCTCAGACAGTTTTTCATGAGCCGTCTGGACGAGGCGCTCATAGATCTTTTGCTCTTGCCAGGCTTTGTTATTAATTAATAATACACCGGCATTAAAATAATCTTTAAGGCCAAGGTAAGCCCCGGTGCCTTCTGGTTCCCTAATGGCACCTAGGGGTTTGTCCTGCAAATCAATCTCAAAAAGCGGTGCCAGATCCTGGGTTACAAGGACATCAGTATCCAAGTACAGAACCTTTTCATCGGGAATAAATAAGGGAATGAGGAACCTAAAGAAGGATTGATAGGGCATGGTCCCCTCAAACAAGGCTAATTCCTGGACATACTCCTGAGGGATCTTAATATCTTGTATGTCACAGTGGCAGTGATCCAAGTATTCTCTTAGATAAGCAAACCATTCTTGGGGGAAATCTTCATTAATGATATAAAAACGAATATGAGAATTATGTCTGGTAACAGATTTTATGGCAGTTTCTAGCCATAGATGTGAATTAAAATCTCCACAAAATACAACTGCTTTTTTTGGCATTTTTACGTTCCTTATATGTTTTTCTGGATAAAAGAGAAGTCTTTAGCCCCCGAGGGAGACCCATAGTGAGATGAGGACGGCAATGGTCACTAAAAGCACTATGAGTAAGTTGAAAAGGGATTTCTTTTCTTTGTCTTCTTTTGGCCTTGTTTGCCGGGCTTTTTTGATTTTATGTGCGATGTCTGCTTCTAGCAGTTTATTTTTTTTGGTCATGGCTGACAGGCCTCCTTATTCATTAATGACAGTGTAGACGGCCTTGGTCAATAGCTGCCGTGTTATCCAGCCATGGCGCGTGACCTTGGCTACTTTTTTGACATTTTGGCAGTAGCTATTGTAAACTTCAGGGCTCATGTGCTTGATGGTATCTGCTGCCTCTTCTAAGGTATCAACGACGATAATCACGCCTTTTTTCTCTAACTCAGCTTGATTGGCAATCCCGCGCCGTGCGATGACAGGGATACCTGCTGCGATAAAGATGGCTAATTTGTAGGGACAATAAAGGCTCATGTATTCTAAGTCGTCATCGCGGTGCCAGATCAGCCCAAAACCACCTTGAGCCATTTCCATGATTAGCTGCTGCGTTGGTCGCCAGTCAAATCGCTTCAAGCTAGCATTTTCAGAGATGACCTCGTTAGAATAAAGCTGCAGTTTCACCTCATCATGCCAATCGAGGAGAAAGGGAAAGCGGCTGGGATTACCAGGAAAATGAATCAGCTTTTGATAGGTGGCAGGTTGAACAGGGATGTCTGTTTCATAATCCCACAGTTCTTGAATCAAGTAATGTTGAACGGTTAAGCCCTCTGTTACTAAAAGGTCATACATGGCCTGGGATGGTAGGATGAGCAGGGCTGCGCGATTTAAGGTAGCGATGACTTTTGGCAGTAAGTAGCGATTGGAGGCAAACATCAAAGGAATAATATCGTGCACGAAGATAATGACCTTGTTGCCATAAAAGCTTAAGCGGGTCATGAGGGCATCATCATATTCGACGGAATTCCAAGTGGGAAATTGTGCAATCAAGACATCGCCTTGGCTGACACTAGCAATCATGCCATCCATGCGTCTAGCTAATTCAGAAGGGGAATCGGCCTTGGTATCGAAAAAATACACACCAATTTCATAAAAGCCAAGGTCACGCGCAATTTTGGCGACCTTATTTTGAGCCATTTGTGCGGTGCTTTGTGCGGCCATGCCGTGCAAATTTGTAATATGAACTTTCATCTGTTTCTACTCACCTTTTTCTTAATCAATGACGGTCACGATTTGTGATTGATAGGCCTGGTCTTTTGCCAAAATAATTCCCTCATCATAGTTAAATTCAGCTGTGTGCTTGTGACCTAGCTTGACCTTGTGATCGACCCCTAGCTGAAACCACTCGTACTCTGAGTCGATATGGCCAATGTCAATGGCCTGAAAGCCTTGTTCTGACAAATCAGCGGCCAAGACCTTGGCAGTTGGGCCCAGCATCAAAAGGATCAGGTGGTCTTTAGCGTGTTGTTGCACAGCCTTTTTAATGTCCTCATACCGGCTATAGGCATGGTGTGAGGGGCAAATAATCCTTTTAATTGCTTTTGCTTTGGCAAATAAGTCGTTGCCAACACCTGAGCGTGAGGTGACTCCCTCGACAATCAGGAGCTGCCGATCCTGCCAGAGCTGTTTTAATGCGGCAAAATACAGAGGACTTGCTTTTTTATCCTGTAAATCAATATAAGGCCTGGATAAAAAGGTTGTGCCATACCAATCTGACTGGATAAGACCTTGATAGAGCGTTTTGTAGTGCTGTAGATGCGTCTCCCAAAAGTGCCTAGCTGAGGGAGTATAGCGCTGTAAATCTCTAAAAACATCCGGCAGACAGACTAAGAGGTGGTCATTGCTAGGCCTTGTGATGATGGCCTTTAAACGCTTAGCCAAGTCCTCGTGATAGGCTTGATAAGGGATACTGTGTCCGGCCATGATGTCAATCTCCCCGTCGCCAAAGCGCACTACAGAAAGCTGCTTCTCCCTGATCAATTGGCAGGTCTCAAGGATGCCAAGAACATTGGCAAAGGGCCTGTCATCTTGGGTGGCTAAGAGTTCTTGGTAGGCCTGGCTATCAGTCACCTCGGCCTCTTCTTGTTGGTTGGTCAGCATTTTCTGGAAGGATGCTGGCTCAGCCAGCAGCTCTTGCAAGCACGAAACCATCTGGTCTGGCTGCTCAAAGATATGCTGAGGCGCCAGGAGGTCTGGCTGGTGCACAGTGTTGGCAAAAGACAAGATCAAAGCCCCTTCTTCGAAGGCTTGGCGAATGCTATGATCAACTTCGTTGTAATGATTGATGTCCAGGTAGAGGCCACAATCTTTGAATTTTTCCAAAACAAGCTTTCTTGTGCTGTTGGGATATAAAGAAACATTGGCCTGGTCTTCAAAGGCCAGCAAGCGTGGTGACATTTCCGTGTAAGCCGCAATATGAAAATCCAGTTGTGGCAATTGCTCTACCAGTGTTTGCAGGCCTTCAATCTGGTCGGAATTGGTCAGGATAAAGGCTTTGTGGCGATCTTTAGCGCTCTTAGAAATTGGATAAATATAGCCCAGATAATGAACTTTGTCATGATGCTGCAAGGGCAAGAGGTCTAAAAGTCTTTGGTAGGTCCGGTATTTTTGGACGATGACTTGCTGAGTGTTTTCATTTGGCTGCTCAAAGATGAGGCGCATATTGCCTGGAATCTCATCTGTGATCTCTTCCTGCCAAAAGAGAATGTCCTTTTGGGCTGTGCGGTTGGCTAAATAACGGCTGACAAAAAAGGGAGTTGACAGTGAATTATACCAGATAGCATCGGTGTCAAATTGCCTTTCTTGGAAGTAAAAGGCGAGAAATTCTACCCGATTTTTAAAGAAATACTGGCTGTTTTGCCAATTTAGGATAATATCACCAGTTTTAAAATTCTCCACAATGATTTCTTGAGCAGCAGCATTGTAATAGGTTTTAAGAGTGACTGTTTGGCTCGCATCAAAAGCCGTTTGAGCAAATCGTAAGCCCCATTGGTTGAAATGATCGGTAAAACGGACCTTGCCCTTGCGGTCCAACCAATCAACATTTTTGACCCGGCGTTCTTGTTTGGGCTCCATGTAGAAAATACTAGCTCGTTTGACCTCCCCATCTAGGACCTCAGCTTGAAGATTGTTGCCTGCGATCTGCCAGAATTCTGGTACGGGCACTTGGTTAAAATAGAGGGGTCGGCCTTTTTGACCGAGCATACCACAAAAATAGCCATAGGGCGATTCCATGTTTTGCGGCAAAAAGCCATGGTCGTTAATCACGACAGAAGGTCCCGAAAAGCCGGCTTGGTTGAGAGAGTAATCCAAATCAAAGGTTTCTTGACTGGGCCAGTCGTAGAGTCTAATCATTGCCCACCACCTCCTTTAAAAAATCGTGCCAGTCTTGCATGACAGCTGCTTCTAAGAAAGAAGAAGCGATCTGATAAGATTTCTGACTAAAAGCAGCTAAATCGGCCTTGGTGTAGAGGTCAAGGATTTTTTTGGCAAAGGCCTCAACCATAACCTTACTATCATCAGGCTCCTTTCGTGGAATCAAATAGCCGTTTTGGCCGTCTTTGATGAAGGTCTGGTTGCCGTAGCGCACATCCAGACCAATTAAGGCTAAGCCAGATCCGACAGCTTCCATTAAGGTTAAGCCAAAGCCTTCACTGGTTGAGCCAGCCAGGTAAACTTCATAGGCTTGATAGCGCTCTGCCATTTGCTTGTGCCCGAGCAAGCGGATGTAATCTTGCGCCTGATGTTTTTGAATCAACTCCCTTAACTTGGCCTCTTCGCCACCTGTCCCGTAAATATCCAAGCTGAGTTCTGGTAGTAGCTGCTTGGCTTTGATGACAGCCTTGATTAGCCAATCCACATGTTTTTCTGGGGCCAGGCGAGAAGCCGTGACCAAAGAAAAGGGCTTGCGCGCTTTTTGGGGGTAAGAGCAGGCGGGCAGACTTCCCACAGCAATAGTGACAATGCGGGGTTCACAAGCCTGATAGGTCTTGAATTGCTCTGCTAGCAGCTGGCTTTGTCCGGCTGTCGCACAGATGAAGGCATCCACCTTGTCAGCATTGGTAAACTGGTATTCATAAAAATTATTCCACAAAATAGTATCCTTAGTCACACTCTGAGGACTGAAATGCTCAGCATGAATGACAACAGCAAGCTTGGCTGCGCCGCGCTCTTGGAAAATGGTCTGTCCGATACCAGTTGAGCGGTCCAAGATAAGCAGGTCGTTTTTACTCAATTGCAGTCGCGCGAGCATTTCCTTAAGGAGCTGCGACTTGTCATCATAGATGGCTTGTTTGAAACGAAAAATACTCTCTACTCCATCAACGTTTTCCTCATAAGCCACGCTGCCATCTTGGTTGAAAAAGCGCCGCAAATAGACGGTAGCTTTTCCATCTTTTGGGGCATAATATTCTGAAAAGAGGCGGGTTGAGGTGAAATAGTCCTTGCGGATCAAAATCCCTCTAGAAACATACTCGACCCGCTGGACCAAGTGGCTGGTCTCGTCGTTACAATAGCAGGTCATAAAGAAATCCATGTCATCATTAAAGTAGCGAACGACCTTACCCAAGCGCTCTTCTCGCTGGATCGGGTAGATGAGCTCGGTCTTGACATCTGCCAGTGTCACACTGGTGGCAGTAATAGGAATATCGGTGAAAAAGCTATAGAGCCAGATGACTTCATCATCTTTAAAACCCATGTTCTGGGTCAGGTGCTGGATGTTTTCTCCTGTAATGAAGTCGGTAAAGATAAACTTGGCAGCAAGCCCTAACTTTCTAAAGAGGGTGGCACGGTAGGCTTGAGCGTATTCAACTCCAGAACTAGCCCAGCCAATCCCTAAATTAATATTATATATGGTCATGTCTCTCCTTGAGCTTATGCAAAATAAATAGATCTTTCTCCATCTTTTGTCACCAAAATGGTGCTGAGCATGACGTGGCGCACGATCTCTTCTTTGACAGCGCCAGCCATTTTTTCATAAGAACGAAAGGCCTCTTGGTAATATTCATACATGCTGTTGCGCTGGGCGAAAGCCCGGCTGGTCACCACTGTTTTGAGCTGCTGCAGGTGATCGACTTCTTCGATCCAAGAGCTGTCAATGGCTTTTAGGACACAAAGTCTGAAAAACTCTTCTTGGCTTACTTTGGACTTGAGGAGTTTTTGCTTTTTGGTCATCTCCTCAGTATACAAGTGCCAGAGCAAGGCTTCTACGGCCTGGTCAGATGCTGGATTAAAGCCATCAGGGAAGTGCTTGAAATGGTAGCTGTAATTCTCTAAAATATGCCGTTTTAAGGTTCCTTTGCTTCGGTCTTTTCGCTTGGTGGCAAAGCTGTGCGCCATTTCCTTGATGACCTTTGCGACTTCTTGTCCTACGGTTCGCTCCTTATGAATCAACTCTTCGCGCAAGCCATAGACGAGCTTACGTTGGATGCGTAGAGCCTCGTCAAATTGGACCGTTTGATAGCGCATGCTGGCAGCCTGGTCTTCGCTTCTTAGCTGGGCCTGCTTGATAGCTCGCCTAAAGCGTCTACCAGCTAAAGGCAGGCCATAATTTGCCCGCTTGGTGTGGTTATTTTTGTCAAAATAGGTGCCCAGCCACTTGGGGCCTTGCTTGATGAGTAGGTCGTCTTCTAGGGAGACGAAAAACTGGCTCATACCAGGGTCGCCCTGGCGGCCGGCACGTCCTCGTAGCTGCCAATCAATGCGGCTATTGGCCATTCTCTCTGTGCCTAGAACCGCAAGACCGCCGAGCTGGGCTACGCCTGGTCCTAGCTTGATGTCAGTCCCGCGACCTGCTAGCGAAGTTGCTACGGTAACAGCACCTCGCTGGCCGGCTTCTTGGATGACGAGGGCTTCTTTGACCAGGTTGTTGGCGGTCAATAGCGAGTGGGCAATCCCTTCTTGTAAGAGCATGTTAGAGTAAATCTCAGCCACTTCAACGGTACCTGAAATCAAAAGAATCGGTTGTCCTTTTTGGTGGCGCGTTTTTACCTCAGCCAGTGTTGCATAGAGTTTCTCAGGTAGAGTGACAAAGATCTTATCTGGGAGGTCCTTGCGCCGCATTGGCCGGTGCGTTGGGATAAGAACGACGTCCATACCGTAAGTTTCTAGGAATTCGCTTTCGACTGCCTTGCCGGTTCCTGTCATACCAGAGAGCTTTGGAAACATGTTAAACAAACTCTGGTAGGTGACAGATGCCATGGCTCGACTGTCCCAGGTCCTGCTGACGCCTTCTTTAGTTTCGATTGCTTGGTGAAGGCCTGATTGCAGGCGGGTTCCTTCTAAAATCCGCCCTGTTCGATTGTCTAAGAGCTTAACTTCGTCATCTTGCACCACGTAATCACGCCCTTTTTGGTAGAGGTGCTTGGCCCGTAGGGCGAGATTGATATGGCGATTGAGCTCGATAGCATCCTTGCTGTAAATGTCGGCCACATCAAAGAAGGTCTCTGCCCAGTCCATCCCTGCCTCTAAGAGATAGACGGTCTGTTTATCTTGGATGTGTTTATATTCTTTATTGTCACTCAATGTATCGACAAACTGCTGGCAGACCTGGTAGAGATTAGACTGGACACGCGGCGAGCCAGAGATAATCAGCGGGGTCTGAGCGATGTCTAATAAAATCGCATCCGCCTCATCCACAATAATGTAATGAAAGGGCCGCAGGAATTTGTCCTGCCAAGAGCTGGCGAGATTTTCGGCTAAATAGTCAAAGCCCAGCGCGGCGCTGGTGGTATAGACAATATCAGACTGATAGATGGCTCTTTTGTGCTTGGCGGTTAGCTTCTTGTCTTTGTCCTTAGCCACACCAATGCCAACGCTAAGGCCCAAAAAGTGGTAGAGAGGGCCCATTTCCATGGCATCGCGTTTAGCGAGGTAATCATTAGTCGTAACTAAGATCGCTCCCTTGCCTGTCAGAGCATTGAGATAGAGGGGCATGGTGGCTGTTAAGGTTTTGCCTTCGCCAGTTTTCATCTCAGCAATGCGCCCTTGATGTAGCACAATAGCTCCTAGGACCTGCACATCAAAAGGGTAGAGCCCTAAGACCCGCTTGGCCGCTTCGCGCACAGTTGCAAAGGCCTCAGGGAGAATCGCCTCTAAGCTAGCCCCCTGGGCCAGGCGCTCTTTTAGCCGGCTGGTTTGTAGGCACAGGTCTTTATCAGACAAGTTAGCCATTTGTTGAGCGAGCTGGTTAATACGCTTTAAGATGCCTTTAATTGGTTTTAACTTTAGGGTTGATGGGGCTAATGAAAGCTTTGCGGTCATGATTTTCCTTCTATGCTAATGGAATAAGGGAGCAGATGAGGTCTAGCTCTGCTGGTAAATCTTGCTCCTGATAAGACTTGGCCTTTGGAGCTTCTTGCCAGACTTTTTGGGCCTCACAGGCATAGAGCTTGAGCTCCTGAAAGCGCAGCTGATGACAGCCCGCGCTCATCAAGGAGATGTCATAGTGATCAGTACCTACTGGACAGGTGAAAAGTCCTTGCTGGTCTCGCAGAGTCAACACCTCAAGCAGCTCATCTTGTTGGTTTTTAAAGCTAACTTGCAGGTAGCAGGCACCTCCTGATAGGACTTGTACCTGATAGGTTAATTCATAGGAGTCGCCTGGGATCAGCAGGGGCAAGTCGGGACAGACCCGATGGGCCTGATAGTGGCGCTTGGAATGCCAACTTAAGAGGGCCTTGCCCGGGGCAATACAAGGGTTATCAAAGACCAGCTGGCCCTTTTCTGTTGCTAGGTGCGTGCCATAGAGGTACTTGTCACAGCGGGCCGGGTCGGCTGGCTTTAGGTGAAGGATTAAGGTTTTGGTCATGGCTTGCTCCTTTCAAAGTCATTTGCTAGCACGGCTTGATATTGGTCGACAAACCACTTGGTAATGGCATCGCTATTATCGTTGTGCCGTCCTAGGTAGCCCTTGCTAAATAGGTGAATCTGCTTATCGGCTGCATAGTCTAAGAGCCGCTCATAAGCTTTTGGGTCATAATCTTCATTGAGCATATAGGCAATGGCAAATTGGGTTTTAGAAAAATCCGCTGGCTTAAATGCCTGCCAAAAACGGGCATTGATTTTTTGAACAGCAGCTGCGTGATTGTCACCAACCAAGGCTAGCAGCATATCTGCACTTGCTTCAAACTCATCGGGCCGCAGCAGCCGCAGGTTCATGGCCGCATCACCAATATTGGTAAAGGGTTTGCCTACGATGACTGTGTGGGGCTGCAAGATAGTAGCATAATAAAGGGCGCCGTAAGTGCCCATGGAAATCCCTGAGAGGATAAGCTGGGAATGATCAAAGCCGAGATAATCTAGGGCTGTTTGGATGGCTTTGACAATCGCTGCCTGGTAGGCCGGGCTACCCTGGTAGAAGGAGCCGCCTTCTAGCCGCGGATCAGATAGGAGCAAGAAAGGCGAGCCGATTTTTTTCATCATGTAGAAGCCCTCAAAGCCTTCGGCCGCACGAAATCCTGAAAAATAGACTGATAAGGGAGGTTTCATGTCGCCAGGATGGAAATAGCTCAAGACTTCCTGCCGCTTTGCATCGCGGTGGATCTGACCGCCGACTAGCAGCTCACCTAATCCTAGATGTGACAAGCGGCGATGTAAGGGGCCAGCTAGCAGCTTTCCCTGGCCCTTGGCATACACGGTGACATTGTACTGACCGACCTCAGCATCAGGATACAGCAAAATCGGCTGTTCGAGGTCATTACCACTGACCAAGCGACTGGACTTTACGCCATCAATCGCCCCAGCATAAATGCTATCAATAGCGATAGCCAGTGTTATCGCACCATCGCTCACATACTCCCACCATAATTCTGTGGCAATTTTGTCCATGCTGATGCCATACTTAAAGGTGAAAAGCGGCGTCAGCTCTTCTCCAAAATCGCCCTCAAAGGTCAGACTGGCATGGCCTTGAAAGGAAACCTGGCCTGGAAAACCAGGAAAGACATCTATATCTTTTACCTGGAGCTTGTCCCCATATTGGCCTTTAAACAAGGCAAGATGCAAAAAGGTAATCAGCTGACTGGCCTCGCCTTGTGTCAAAAGGTCCAAGGGCCTGGCCATTTTTCGCCGTAGAAAACCTCTGGGGCTAGCTGCTAGGGAGAGATCGGCCGCATAGAAGACACAGTGAGCTTCGACCCATTGGGCCAAGGGCTCAAGCTGTGCCTCATCTAGTGTGCTCATAATGAGCAGGGCATCAAATTGCCGCCTGGCCTGTAGAGCCTTTGCTTTTTTGGTCTGTTGTTGCTGTGACACCAAGTGTTTTTGCTCATCTTTGGCTGCTTCTTGGGCTAAGAGCGCCGCTAGGTGGCCTTGTAAAAAGGCCTCTAAATCCTCCTCAAGGGACACATGATACCACTCCATCTTCTCTGGCAGGCTTAGTCCGGCTGACTTGTCCTTGCCGCCCACCTGTAGGATACGAATCGTCTTAGCCATAGGCTTCTCTCCTTATAAATACCTTTTCCATTGGGCTAGCAATTGCCCGCTGGTGTAATCGGCCATCTTTTGCACGGTGTCCACCAAGGCGCGGTTCCAGTTGGCCAAGCCTGTAAAGTAATAATCAAAAGCAAGATCTAGATCATCTAATGACTCCAAAATCCAGCCGTTCTTTTGATGGGTCACGTAGTCAGTGGCCACCCGATTAATCTGGGGAATACCCGCTGAGATGCTGGCAATCTGTGTGTAGAGATCAGGTCGCTCTCCCAGGTCAAGCACCAGGCGGGCCCGATCGAGGGCTGCAATAACCTCATGCTCACTGCTAAGCCATTGCAAGTCAATCCGGCTCAAGACCAGCTGTTCTTCGAGTTGGTTCTCACCGATGGCTTGGCTTTGGTAGAAAGCCTCCTGGTCAAAGTGCGTGGCAATCAGCTCTTCAAGGTCAGCTCGCATGGCTGCTTGATTTCGCTGTAAGTCAAAACTAATGATCTTTAGGGTCATGTCTTTGTGCTTTTGCAGCTGCGCTAGCAAGGGCATCAGACTAGCCTGGTAAGCTGTCTCATCAATAGTGTCAATGAAATAATAGACTTCGAGCTCTTTGTGATTTTGACTGTGGCCCAGACGCAGGCGGCTATCAAAGGGCGTCACCCTAAGCACTGGTCGTGCCTGACTCAGTTGCCTCGTCATGAGCCCTTTGAGCTGGGCTTCTTTTTCCTGGGTGTCTACGACAATTAGCTGAGCTTTTGCTAGGCTATCAAGCATGTGTGGCAGCAGCCCAGCAGCAATGCGATTACCAAAAAAGGACAGGACTTTCTTTTGTTCGGGGAAGAGCTGGAGCAGCAGGTGGTTGTGCTGCGGATGGGCCGCGATGATCAGTTTATCATCAGCCTTAAGTTTGTGCGCTTTTAAGAGCGACAAACGCTCACACAGCAAGTCTTCCCAGCAAGTGTAGTGTGACTGTTTAAAATGCTGATCGGCCTTGGGATTGATGGCTAAGCCCTTTTGGCTCCCTTTGAAATATTCGCGAACCTGCCAGACGCCATGAGGATTCAGGTAATCCTGGTGATGGGGCTTACCTTCTTGGTAGACTAAAAGACTAGATAAAAACCCCCGATCATCAAAGACATACTCTCTACTAGTCTGTCCTTGATCTCTATAAATAATGCTGTGCAGGTTACCATCTTGGGCGAAATGCACAGTTGCTAGCTCTGTTTCAGCCAGCTTAACCACTACAGCAAACGCTGTGTAAATAAAGCGCACACCCTTTGGCCAGTTCAATTCCTTAAAATCAATCGCCTTAGTGCTGCTTGCGTGGCTATTTTGAATATCGTCAAAAAAGGACCAGTAACCAAGACCCAAAAGCCCCTGCTGATGCAAGAAATAGCGCAGCTGTGGCTGATAGTTCAACACTAGCAGCGCGACCTCTGTCAGATCATCGTAAAAGAGCTTGACTTGATTGACAGTATCATCAAAGGCCATCTCCTGGCGCAGCTGGTACCAATAAGCTGTCCGGTGGTACCACTTGCGCTTAGACTGATACCAAGAAGGGATAAAATAAAACATAGGGGCTCCTTTAGATTAATGGCTCATACCGTTGCCAGACTCTCAACGCTTCGATCTGCTCAATCACCGTCATCATCAGACTGACAATGATAAAGCCATTACTGATCATCATGACAAAGGCAAGGGGCTGCTCGGTGAAAAAGAAATTGAGCAAGATTGGCAGCCCACCCATCAGGGTGATAAGCACCGCCCCGATATGGGCAAAGTAACTAAGCTTTCGCTCAATATAGCGATAAGTAGCCTTGCCAGGCCGGACTTGCTCGATGTAGTCACCGCTCCGTTGAAAGTTTTTGGCTATTTCCTGCGCGTCGTAGTTAAAATAGGCAAAGCCAATGGACAAAACATAGAGAATCACCAGATAACACAGCGCGCCAGGCAGGCTGTCTAGATTACTATTTGCCAGCAAATCCTGCAGCAGACTAGAAGTCGGGAAGATCCCAAGCAGCCCTTGTAGGATCAGCGCAGGCAGGGTCATCAGGGTCATGCTGTACATAAAGGGCATGCCGCCTGCTGGCAGCAAGCGAATGGGCAGATAGGTCGCTTCTTCAAAACGACTATGGATGACAACGCGCCTTAAGGGGATGCGGTATTCAGCCCGATAGACCAGCACCGTCCACCAGGCCAAGCCGACCAGCAAAAGCGCAAAACCAGCAAAAGCCAGCCCAGCCATCAGCTGACTGCTGTGCTTTGCCGCCAAAAAGCTGGTGCCATTTTGCAAGAGGTTGAGACACATATTGACCAAGATAATGACCACCGGCCCACCTAGCCCGTATCTGGTATTGACCTGAGTCAGCCAAGTCAGCACCATGCTGCCTGCAACCAGCACCACCATGGTGGCAAACCGCCCCAGCAGGGCATTATCCAGCTGCCGTGGGGCAAAGCTGACATAGGTCAAGGTCGCGGTCAAGCCAAAGGCTTGAATGGTTGCAATACCAAGAGCCAAGGCATTTTGCCAAAACCGACTGGCCTTCTTGGTCAAGCTGGCAAGGCCTGGCAGCTTAAAGACGGTTAAGCTGCGCCACAGAATCAGCATGGTCATATAAGGGCCAATCCCCAGGCTAAAGAGTGTCATCATCTCATAGTGGCCACCAGACACAGACGCCAAAGCGGCCAGGAGGTCTTTATTAGCCTGCGGTTGCAAGCTAGCCGCGTCTAAGGGCACCGTGCCTACGGGGATAGCCCGCCCCAGCATATAGACAAAGACCATACCAAAGGTCCATGCGATTTTTTTACCTAATAGGGAATGTTTCATGTTTATCCTCTACGCTTCCTATCACTCAGGCCTAACCGGCCGTCTACTGCTTATTATAGCAAAATTTCCCCAAAATCAGCCCGCCCGCCACCACGCCTTCTTTGAACTGTGCCTAGGAGAAGGGATAAAGAAATTCCCACGAAGACCGGAATCTGTGGGAATTTCCTTATCAGTAATCGCAAAAACAGAAAAAGGCAGATTTTCTAGAAAACGTTAGCTATTTGTCCTGACGCGATTTTCTTTTCTTGCCAAATAGGCTACCGCTTAGCAGAGCACCAATACCGACTAGAGTGGCTAAGGACTCATGCTCACCGGTCTTAGGCAGAGCGCGCGAGGCATTAGCAGACTCAGAGCCTGACGGCTTGTGACTGTCAGATGCCGGCAAGCTGCTAGAGGTTGAAGTCGACTCTGACGTTGATGCCGACTCAGAGGCAGAAGTGCTGGCGCTTGTTGATGCGCTCAAGCTGCTTGATGTCGAAGCGGATTCGGAAGCCGATAGGCTAGCGCTGGTAGAAGCACTTAGGCTGCTAGACGTAGACGCCGACTCAGAAGCCGATAGGCTAGCGCTAGTAGAAGCGCTCAAACTGCTAGATGTCGAAGCGGATTCGGAAGCGGACGTGCTAGCACTAGTAGACGCACTTAAACTGCTAGACGTAGACGCCGACTCGGAAGCCGATAGGCTGGCACTAGTAGACGCACTCAAGCTGCTAGACGTAGATGCCGACTCAGAAGCAGACGTGCTAGCGCTGGTAGACGCACTTAGACTGCTTGATGTCGAAGCGGATTCGGAAGCCGATAGGCTGGCACTAGTAGACGCACTCAAGCTGCTAGACGTAGATGCCGACTCAGAAGCAGACGTGCTAGCGCTGGTAGACGCACTTAGACTGCTTGATGTCGAAGCTGATTCGGAAGCCGATAGGCTGGCACTAGTAGACGCACTCAAGCTGCTAGACGTAGATGCCGACTCAGAAGCAGACGTGCTAGCGCTGGTAGACGCACTTAGACTGCTTGATGTCGAAGCGGATTCGGAAG
>NZ_WLZU01000028.1 GCF_009870755.1 Streptococcus halichoeri | reverse complement strand
GCATTTAATTGGAAGAAAGGGCATCAGTGAATATTGTTGACCAATTGTTAAGACAAGGAAAGTCATTATTATCTCCCTTTGGACTATAACAAATTGGACAACAATATTAACTACGGGAATGATTCAATGGCTAGCTTTTGCTTGCATTCTACGGCAAAAGGTGTATAATAAGGGTATGTTTACCTTAACCGGTTAATTACCAGTTAAGAAAACTAGGAGTCTTGATAACACTCCAAAGTGATGACATTATTAGAAGGAGAAACAAATGGCCAAAAAGTCAAAAATTGCAAAATACCAAAAGCAACTGCAATTGATCGAACAGTACGCTGACCTACGTCACGAACTTAAAGCCAAAGGGGACTATGAAGCATTACGCAAATTGCCACGTGATTCAAATCCCAATCGTCTTAAAAATCGTGACAGAATTGACGGCCGTCCACATGCTTACATGCGTAAGTTTGGGGTAAGCCGGATTAATTTCCGTGAACTCGCTCATAAAGGACAGCTACCTGGCGTCACTAAAGCAAGCTGGTAACAACCCCTTTGACCTTTACCCATTCTTTTCAAAAGACTAGTAATTAGCAATCATCATCGCCAATTTCGTTATCATAAAATAGCCCGGTATGCCAAGATACCGGGCTATTTGCTGCTTAAGATTATTTTAGCTGGCTTGGGAATTAGGGCTGAAAATGAGCAAAGGTGAGGCTTGGTATAGCATTAAGGTTTAAATGCGCAAAATGACCTTGTTGATACTCAATCGCTGCGGCTAAAGCAATCATGCCAGCGTTATCCCCACACAGGCGAAGGGGCGGAATCACCACTTCTACCCCTTTTATCTCCTCAGCTAGGCGTTCACGTAATCCCTGATTAGCAGCTACACCACCAGCTACGACCAACATTTTTGCGGGATATTGTGCGAGAGCCTTTTTGATTTTGGCTAGAAGGACGTCTAACACAGCTGCCTGGAAAGAGGCACATAGATCGGGCACATTGAGCGTTTCACCTTTTTGCTGGGCCGTATGATGCACATTAATAAAGGCTGATTTGAGGCCTGAGAATGATAATTCTAAGTTATCGTCTTTTATCATAGCCCGGGGAAAATGGTAGTTATCCTGTCCTTGGTGGGCTAATTGGTCAATTTCACGACCAGCGGGATAGCTTAGACCCATGACCCGACCAACCTTATCATAGGCCTCACCGACAGCGTCATCACGTGTCTCACCCACAATCTGGTAGTTGCCTGGTTCTGTCACATAGACCAACTCTGTATGACCACCTGAAACCAAGAGGGCCAGCAAGGGATAGCTGAGCTCTTTTTGTTCTCGGGCAGCCATCAAATGCCCAGCCATATGGTTGACTGGAATAAGGGGAAGCTTGTTAGCCCAAGCAAAGGCCTTAGCGGCAGCAATTCCTACTAAGAGTGCTCCCACAAGACCTGGTCCGTAAGTCACAGCTACAGCGTCTAAATCTTTGGCCCTAATACCAGCTTGCTTGAGGGCATCATCAAAACAAGCTGTAATGACTTCAACGTGATGGCGACTAGCAACCTCAGGCACTACTCCACCAAAGCGTTTATGGCTTTCCACCTGGCTAGCAATAATATTACACAAGAGCTGATCGTCATTTTTCAAAATGGCCACACTGGTCTCATCACATGAACTTTCAACAGCTAAAATATATCTATCTTTCATCGTTTCCTTCTCGTTTCATGATTACCGCTGGCTCACTTGGGTCATGGTAGTAAGCTTTACGTTCTCCTATTGCCTCAAAGCCGATTGATTGGTACAAATGTTGGGCGATGTGATTGGACTTGCGTACTTCTAAATAGATAGGCTGTGAGTAAGAGCTTAGGTGCTTGAGCAGTCTCCTTGCGATGCCCTGGCCCTGGTAGGCTTTTTTGACAGCTAGATTGGTCAACTCAATCTCCCCGGCTAGCTGCTGTAAGCTCATAAAACCAACTAGCTGTTGGTGGTCATAAGCATAGAGAATATCAACCGTTTCAGCAGCCAGATCACTTTCTATTTGTTTTTTATTCCATGTTGCTTGCCCATTAGCATCCTTTAAGATCTGATAGAGGATTTCTGCTTGTTCTTCTATGGTTTTCATGGTCACACTCGCTTAATGTACTTGGCCTTTGGATCTGGTTGATGGTTTTTTAGCCAATTTTCCTCAGCTTCGACTTTTTTTAAGTAGTCTGGTACGAAGGCATGGGGATTCTCGGGTGGGAGCTTGCGGCCTTTTTTGCCGATTTCGTAAGCACTAGGCAGGCTGGCTCTTATCTGGGCGTGTGGCAGAGCCTTGCTAAGTTGCTCGGCAAACTCAGCCACCTCCCCAGTAAATGTAACCTGTGTTTCTTTTGCTAATTCTGCTAGCACTGCTTCAAGGGGGGCGTGCTTATCTGGTCTGATGGCTTGCTGGTCACGATAAAAGCCAACATACACGTTATTGCGTCTAGCGTTAATCAAGGGTACAATCAAGCCCGGCTCGGTAATGGGAGCCGCTAGGGCATAGAGGCTTGAGACGCCGACCAGGTCAATACTTAAACTGTAAGCCAGCATTTTGGCCGTCGCCACCGCAACCCTTAAGCCGGTATAGGAACCCGGCCCCTTAGCCACCACAATCCGGTCTAAATCAGCCGGGGTCAAATCAACTGAGGCAACCAAATAATCAATAGCCGGCATCAAAGAAATGCTATGGTTTTTTTTGATGTTTAACGTCACATCTGCTAGTAACTGATCGTCTTCTAATAAGGCCAAAGCCAAGGTTTTATTTGACGTATCAAAGGCAAGGATTTTCATGGGTTTTCTTATCATCTCCGGAATTTTCTATGGTTCATTATATCACAAAAAGAAGGAAAGCCCAAAAGGCTAGCTAAGGAATATTCTCTTAATGTTTTTACTTGAAGCTTATAATATGATATAATTAGGGTAATTATACAGAATCAAGGACAAAATCAACTACAAAAAAGTGCGAATAGTCAGCTGTCGAACCACTCGTGGTTTTGACTGCTTTCTTGTTGTTTAGAATATTGATTCATTTAAGAAAGGAACTTAAGGACAAATGATTTACAAAATCTTTTATCAAGAAAACAAAGAGCGTAGCCCACGCCGGGAAAACACTAAAGTCATGTATCTTGATGTGGATGCTCAAACTGAGCTTGAAGGCCGCATCAAGACACGACGTCTTATTGAAGAACACAAAAACTACAATGTTGAATACATTGAACGTTTATCTGACAAGCACCTCGAATATGAAAAAACAGCAGGTGTTTTTGAACTTACGGAGCTATAATCTATGCCAAATATCGATATAAAACCTCATGAAGTTGGCGTCTATGCCATCGGTGGTCTTGGCGAAATCGGCAAAAACACTTATGGTATCGAGTATCAAGATGAGATTATCATTGTTGATGCTGGGATAAAATTCCCAGAAGACGATTTGCTAGGTATTGACTATGTGATCCCTGATTATTCTTACATCGTTGACAATGTTGATCGGGTTAAGGCTGTTGTGATTACACATGGCCACGAAGACCACATCGGGGGTATCCCATTTCTACTAAAGCAAGCCAATGTGCCTATTTATGCTGGACCACTTGCTCTTGCCCTCATTCGTGGAAAATTAGAAGAACATGGTCTCTTACGTGATGCCAAACTTTACGAAATTAACCATAATACTCAGTTAACTTTCAAAAATATGAAGGTTACCTTCTTTCGGACTACCCATTCCATCCCAGAACCACTAGGGATTGTCATCCATACGCCCCAAGGAAAGGTCGTGTGTACTGGCGACTTTAAATTTGACTTTACTCCGGTTGGCGAACCTGCAGATTTACAACGCATGGCTGCACTAGGAGAAGAAGGCGTCCTATGTCTGCTCTCAGATTCGACTAATGCTGAGATTCCTACCTTTACCAACTCTGAAAAAGTTGTTGGCCAGTCCATTATGAAAATCATTGAGGGCATCCATGGCCGCATTATCTTCGCCTCCTTTGCCTCCAACATTTTCCGCTTGCAACAAGCTGCCGAAGCTGCTGTGCGCACCGGACGCAAAATTGCCGTCTTTGGCCGCTCCATGGAAAAGGCCATCGTCAACGGTATTGAATTAGGCTACATCAAGGTCCCAGAGGGAACCTTCATCGAACCAAATGAAATCAAACATTACCACGCCAGTGACATCTTAATCATGTGTACGGGTAGCCAGGGTGAACCAATGGCTGCGCTAGCTCGGATTGCCAATGGAACCCACAGACAGGTCTCCTTGCAACCTGGCGATACTGTTATCTTCTCATCTAGTCCTATTCCTGGTAACACCACCAGTGTCAACAAACTCATCAACACAATCCAAGAAGCTGGTGTTGATGTTATCCATGGCAAGGTTAACAACATCCACACATCTGGCCACGGTGGGCAGCAAGAACAAAAATTAATGCTTCGCCTCCTCAAGCCTAAATTCTTTATGCCAGTTCATGGGGAATATCGGATGCAAAAAGTCCATGCTGGACTAGGCGTTGACACTGGAATTCCTAAAGAAAATATCTTTATCCTTGAAAACGGCGATGTCTTAGCCTTAACCAGTGACTCAGCTCGGCGCGCCGGGCACTTCAATGCCCAAGATATTTACGTTGATGGTAATGGTATTGGTGACATCGGTACTGCTGTTCTGCGCGATCGCAGAGATTTGTCCCAAGACGGTGTGGTTCTAGCAGTAGCGACTGTTAACTTTGACACTCAGATGATTCTGGCTGGACCAGATATTCTGAGCCGTGGTTTCATCTATATGCGCGAATCAGGCGATCTTATCCGCGAAAGCCAGCGGATCTTATTCAACGCTATCCGCATTGCCCTCAAAAACAAGGATGCCAGCATTCAGTCCGTCAATGGCGCGATTGTCAATGCCTTACGTCCATTTTTATACGAAAAAACGGAACGCGAACCAATCATAATTCCAATGGTGCTTACACCTGACAAAGATTAATAGCAAAAACACAAAGGATGCCACCTGTACCATACAAGGGGCATCCTTTGTGTTTAGCCTAACTTAGTTTATCAATAGGTGGTTAGGATTCTCGCTACCTATCATTTGGGGGCTGTGCACAATTCGGTTGGGGAATTTTATAGGCTCTATCACTTCTGTCAAAGAGGAAAGACTTAAAAAACGAGTCTTTCCTCTTTTCTCATTACAATGTTATCTTTATGAAGATAATAATCCATTTGGTTGAACAGTAAAAAATCATTTTCAGAGTCTGTAACCAGGTGTTAATAAGCACTGATGTAACTGTCAAATCTTTGGTGTGACATTATTAGTCTTGAAATACCACGCTCACTCTAAGATAATAATGGCATTATCTCAGTTTGTTAGCTTAAACTGCCATTTACCTAAATCCTATCTGCAATCTCAGGGCTTATCTCTATTTTCTAGATAAATCACTAAAAAGAGAAGGATGGACGGGAGGGATAAAAGATTTACAGTATGCATTGATGTTGAAAAGTAATAAAAAAATAAAAAATTTAAGTAAGAAGATGATTCCTTTATTTTACTCTTCTTTGCACTGTCAAACATGATGTAAAAAGTGATTAATATATAAAGACCTGAAAAGATAATAAATACCATCTAGTTTGCCTTATATGTCAAGTAGGCTCCACCGGCAGTAAAACCAGCTACACATACACCCTTTAGTACTGGATGAGGTACTTTACAAAATTTAAATCCTGCTTTAAGTCCTCCTAATCCAGCATTACCAGGTGCATTTCCTCCTGAGATTTCCTGAAATTCAGCTGCTGCTAATTCTTTATATTGTTTCATTTTCTCCACTCCAAAAGTCATTTACAATCACAGATAATAGTATGTTTTAAATGTTTAAAATCCACCTGTAGTCCCTGTAACACCTGCCCAAAGTGTAATGGCTGCCTTAGCACCAATATACCCACAAGGTACGCCGCATAGTGGAAAGCCAAGGCCTGCCCCTGCAGCCCCTGCTGCAATAGCACTATTGACATTTGTCTGCCAATTATTTTTACCGCCTTCAATTGCAGCAAGAGATTCCAAGTCTAAACGTTCAAATTGGGAAAGAGATAGTGTATCCATTTCCGTATGTCTCCAAAAAATCTATTAATTTGTCCAGTTGCAACTGGACAAGATTAGTATACAGTATTTTTTGCAGGAGATTCCTCAAATTCCTAAACGGTCATTTAAACGTCCTGAACGGGAAATGGTTTTGCATCAGTTCAAGGTCATTTAAAAAACCAATCTCCTGTTCAATTCAAGAAATTGGTTTCATAAAGTATTTTTCTATCCCACTATGAGGCTACAGCACCTAGAGTTTTTATTAGAGAATACGGGTTTTATAAGTCATGGCTTCTTCTTCGGTAGATAAGACAAAGTGCCCTGGTGTAATCTCACGCATTTCGCGTTCTTGGCCATCCAGCTCTTGGCTTGGGTCGTAAATGTCTGCTGTCCGCAGCCGCTCTTTTGCTGGATCAGGCTCTGGGATCGCTGAGAGTAAGCTCTTCGTATACGGATGAATCGGGTGATTATAGACATCTTCTGCGGTGCCAATTTCCAGCATCTTCCCCCAGTGCATGACCCCAATGCGATCAGAAATGTATTTGACCATGGAAAGGTCATGCGCAATAAAGAGATAGGTTAAGCCACGTTCATGCTGCAATTTTTGCATCAAGTTAACCACCTGCGCCTGAATGGATACATCTAATGCTGAAATCGGTTCGTCCGCAATGATAAATCTTGGTTTAACCGCTAGGGCGCGAGCAATGCCAATCCGTTGGCGTTGACCACCGGAAAATTCATGTGGATAACGGGTAACATGGTCCTTATTCAAACCAACCAAGTCAAGTAATTCTTGGACTCGTGCTTCACGCTCAGCCTTATTCTTAGTTAATTTATGAATGTCCAAACCTTCAGCGACAATATCGCGAATTTTCATCCGACCATTTAAACTGGCTTGCGGATCTTGAAAAATCATCTGGGCATTTTTTCGAAAATCATGTAAGGCTTTGCCTTTTAAGTGAGAAATAGACTCGCCATTAAAAATGATTTCCCCCTCACTAATATCATACAATTTCAAAATAGCACGGCCCACAGTGGTCTTACCAGAGCCTGACTCTCCCACAAGGCCAAAGACTTCCCCTTCATAGATATCAAAACTAACATTATCAATAGCTTTGACTTCGTTTTTCTTGCCCTTATTAAAGGTTAGCGACACATTCTTTAGTTGGACTAATTTCTTGCCTTCATCACGCATTAAGCCTTTCTCCCTTCCATCTGTTGCCATTTGGCCCAACGGTCCTGGATGGGTAATGGCGGTGTTACTTTTGGTGCTCGCTCATCTAACAACCATGTGGCCGCAAAGTGGGTGTCACTCACTTGGTACATTGGTGGTTCTGCCTCATGGTCAATATCCAGAGCATAGGCATTTCGGGCAGCAAAAGCATCCCCTTTTGGAGGATTTAATAAATCCGGCGGAGTGCCAGGAATCGCTTGGAGGCTACCTCTTGCGGTATCGGTAGTAGGCATCGAATTTAAGAGTCCCCAGGTATAGGGGTGCTGAGGATTGTAAAAAACCTCATCAACAGTACCATATTCGACAATTTTACCAGCATACATGACTGCAACGCGATCAGCCACACCAGCCACCACACCAAGATCATGGGTAATAAAGATAATGGAAGAGGAAATTTTGGATTGAATGTCCTTCATCAATTTCAAAATTTGTGCCTGAATGGTCACATCAAGAGCTGTTGTTGGCTCATCAGCGATCAAGATGGCTGGGTTAGCAGCAAGGGCAATGGCAATCACGGCCCGCTGCCGCATGCCGCCTGACCATTGGTGCGGATAATCATTGACATGTTCTTGGGCATTTGGGATGCCGACTTGCTCCATTAAAGTGAGCGCCCGCTCTAGGGCTTCTTGCTTTGTGATGTTTTCATGGGTCAAAATAGCCTCGGCAATTTGCAGACCAATCTTCATTGTGGGATCTAAACTTGTCATCGGATCTTGGAAGATCATGGCAATCTCCTTGCCGCGAATCTTAACCCACTCTTCTTCCTTCAATTGGTCCAGATGTTGTCCCTTAAAGACAATCTCCCCAGAAATATGTGCATTTTTGGCATTGAGCCCCATCAAGGTCTTGGTGGTAACCGATTTTCCGGAACCAGATTCACCAACAATGGCCAGGGTTTCCCCTTTTTTCAAATCAAAATTAATATCACGAATGGCTTGGACATCTCCAGCATAGGTTTTAAAATCAACGTGGAGGTTTTTGACATTCAAAATCGTTTCACTAGACATCTGCTTTTCCTCCTAGTCATTGCTTGCTTTTGGGTCAAAAGCATCGCGTAAGCCATCGCCCAATAAAATAAAGGCAAGAGAAATAAAGACAAGTGCCAAGGCTGGCAATAGCACTTGATATGGATAATACTGGAGGTTTTCTTGGGCATCGGTGATTAGCGAGCCAAGCGAGGCCGTTGGGGGTTTCACCCCTAGATTAATGGCTGATAAGACAGCCTCATACATGATCGCACTTGGCACAGTCATCATAATTTGCACAATGATAACTCCAGAGATATTGGGCAAAATATGCTTAAAGGCAATTTTGAAATGACTTTCGCCCAAAGCCTGTGACGCTAAGACAAAGTCACGCTCACGGTAAGATAGGGTCAGATTACGCACCTGCCGGGCCATGGAGGTCCAACCAACAATCGCAATCGAAATAATGATGGAGACCACACCATTTCCTAGTAATAAACCTAGCATTGTCACAATAACCAGGTTAGGAATGGAGGAGATAACCTCGATAATCCGTTGCATGATGGTATCCACCTTACCCCCTGTAAAACCAGAGACCAAGCCATAAGTCACACCGATAACGAGGTCAATCAAGGTCGCAACAATGGCAATCAAGAGGGAAATTCGAATTCCTACGGTAATCCGCTTGCCCAGGCTGCGGCCCAGATTGTCAGTCCCAAGTAGGAATTTTTTATCTTCGGGCACACCCTGATCGGTATAGGCATCGTTAGCTTGGCTATTGCCGGCATAGACAATCTTTCCATTCCAAAATGGTAATTGGCCACTTAATTTTGGAGGTAAATTGCGGTAAACACTGACTTTAGCACTGTTAAAATTATTGGCATCTTGCTTTGAGACTACAAAAGCCGAACTCAGTGAAAAGACTAATAAGAAAGCTAAAAAAGTCATAGCCACCACGGCTAATTTATTTTGCTTTAAACGCCGCCAGGCATCCTGAAGAAAGGAGAGGGCTGGTTTTTGAATTTTTTCTTGGGTGGCAGCACTGCTAACACCGACTAACTTAAACTGCTGTTTTTCTTCTACCATAATACCCTCCTAGCCTAGGCGAACGCGGGGATCAGCCAAGCTAATCACAATATCTGTCAGCAAAATTGCGACCATCAGCATCACGGCGTAGACAATGGTCGTTCCCATAATAACGGGATAATCCTTTGTCGGAATGGACGTGACAAACTGTTGACCAATCCCTGGAATGGAAAAGATTTGCTCAATCAAGGCTGAGCCTGTTAAAATATTGGCTGCCATCGGACCAACCAGGGTCAAAACTGGAATCATCGAATTACGATAGGCATGCTTATTGGTCACCTGGCGCTTGGTCAAGCCTTTAGCGCGAGCTAATTGAATATAGTCCGTATTTAAGGTCTCAATCATTTCGCTTCTAAAAAAGCGGGTAACTTGGGCAAAGACAGGGATGGCCAGTGCCAAAGTTGGTAAGATGGTTTGTCCAAAACTTCCCCAGCCAGATAAGGGCACTAAGCCCCATTTAAAGCCAAAATAGTCCAATAAAAGTAAGCCAATAATAAAGGAAGGGACGGAAATCCCAAGAGTTGAAAGTACACTTAATACCGCATCAATCTTATTGTTTTTATTACGAGCAGAAACTGCTCCGACAAATAAGCCACAAATAATACCGACCACCAAAGCCTGAAGGCCCAAATGAACCGATACACCCAGTCTTTGGGCAATCAAGCGCGCAACGGGTTGATTGATGGACTGATAGCTAGTCCCAAAATCACCATGCAAAATATCTAATAGGTACTTGGCGTACTGCTGCCACAAGGGCTTATCCAAACCATATTGCTGGTTCATTAGGGCAATCATTTCATCGGTTAATTTGGGATTATTAAAGGGTGTCCCTGGCATGATTTGCATCAAGAAAAAAGAGAGGGTGATGACCACCCATAGTGTTATCAGTAGAATGGCAACACGTTTTAATAAATATCTAGTCATAAGAATCCTCTAACAAAAGCAAGAACTGGCTTGACAACCAATTCTTGCCGCATTACATTTTTAAGGGGTTACGAAAGCTTATTTTTTATAAGCATA
Organism: Streptococcus halichoeri; assembly: GCF_009870755.1. GTDB lineage: Bacteria > Bacillota > Bacilli > Lactobacillales > Streptococcaceae > Streptococcus > Streptococcus halichoeri. The sequence continues at coordinate 11,277 of NZ_WLZU01000028.1, read as the reverse complement.
AGTAAAGTCAACATTCAACCCAGTTGAGTTGCGCACTAAGCCTTTAATGCTTGGATTTTGCAAGCCTTCCGTTAAGCGGAAGTAGACTGGGTTATAAAGCGCATTGTCATAAAGGGCTTTTTCAGCAGCCTTGTAATCTTGAGCTGCCGCATCTGAATCTAAGGCATCGGTGGTCAATGCTTTTTCATAGGCAGCATCGTAAGCAGCATTGGTAAATTTGCCGTAGTTATAAGCAGATCCAGATTTAAAGAGGCCATAGAAGGTTGACCCTTCTGGGTAGTCACCACCCCAGAGCACAAGGGCGACTTCAAAGTTTTGAGTCTTAGTATCTTCAAGACGTTGCTTAAAGGGAACAAATTTTTCTTCTACGGATAAGCCAGGTAGGGCTTTTTCCCAAGTTTCCTTAATATAATCAACCGCTGCTTTAGCCACAGGGGTATCCGCATCAGCAGTTACGGTTAACTTCACAGAAGATTTGCCTAATTCAGCCAAGCCTTCTTTGAAGAGTTTAGTTGCTTCTGCCTTGTCATAGGTATAGCCTGGCGCGACATATTTTGTTAAATCACTGCCATCTTTTAGCTTAGCTAAACCAGTTGGCGCTAGAGCTGTCGCTGGTTTTGAACCCGTATCAACGGCCGCTGAGACAATTCCCTTGCGATCAGTCGCTAAATTCAGTGCTTGACGAATCTTAAGGTTATTTAAGGCTGCAACCTTGCCAGTTTGGTTATAAACCATATAAGAAGTTGTTGCCTCAGGTACTGCTACGACTGCCTTGTTAGCTTTATTGGCATTATAGATAGCAGAAGTCCCAGAGATATTGGCAAAGTCAAGCTTACCTTGCTTGTACATTTGCACAGCAGTATCTGGCTTTTTAACGGTTTGCACATGAATCGTTTTTGTCTTAACGTGCTTTGCATCCCAGTAGTCCTTGTTTTTAACTAACTTGAAAGAACCGCTCGTGCCATTCCAATCCTTAACCGTGTAGGGACCAGAGTAAACTTGCTTGTCTGAGCTAGTCCCGTAATCCTTGCCAACTTTTTTCACAAAGTCTGCTTTTTGGGGCATAAAGTTAGCAAAAGACAGCAAACTCTTGAATTGGGGGGAAGGTTTATCTAAGGTAAAGATCACCTTGTCACCGTCTGCTTTGACTCCCAGGCTGTCTAAGTCCTTGTTTTTGCCGGTATTAATGCTCTCAGCATTCTTTAAATGAGCTTCTGTTGCCAGGTAAGCATACTCAGAGGCTGTTTTGGGATCAACCATGCGTTGCCAACTATAGACAAAATCAGCAGCACTTAACGGACTCCCATCGGACCATTTGAGGCCATCACGTAAGGTTGCTGTATAGGTTAGGCCATCATCTGATACCGTAACATTTTTAGCTAGGTCGGGTTGCAGCTTGCCCTTATTATCAACGCGGAGTAGGTTACTTCCTGAATTGCCAATAGCTAAAGCAGAGTAGCTGTCAGTATTTTTTGACACGTCCAAGGTAATAATCTCAGTAGGTGTATACCAGTTAATCTCATCCTTATTGCCACTAGTTGCAGCCTTATTACCGCATGCCATCAAAGCAGCTACTGAAGCAAGGGTGGCTGTCCCCAATCCTACACGCTTCCATCTTAAAGTTTTTGAACCTGCCATATTAACTTTCCTCCTCGTATCCCTAAATCTAAGTTGTGAATTAAATTATATCACAATTCAAAAAAAATGAAAGTATTTTTTCTGAAAATTGTGATTTTATTTTTTATACATTGTTATAGTTTAGACCATGCTATATGAAAACTTTTTATTATCATAAAAAGAATATCTTATCACAACTGCTTGAATATAAGTATAAAAAAAGCTACGGAAGGTTCTTCCGTAGCCTATGAAATTCTAATAATTCTGTAGGTAGTTATCAATTTCCCACTGGGACACAAAGGTGGCATAAGAAGCCCACTCAATCCGCTTGGCTTCGACAAAATTGATGAAGATATGCTCACCAAGGGCACGTCTGACCACCTCGTCAGCCTGCAAAGCCTTAAGAGCATTGTGTAGCGTTGAAGGTAAATCAACAATACCTGCTGCCTGGCGCTCTTCTACCGTCATGGTATAGATATTGGCTTCGATTGGCTCTGGTGCCTCAATTTTTTGTTCAATACCGTCTAAGCCTGCCTCTAAAAGAACAGCTAAGGCTAAATAAGGATTGGCAGTTGGATCAACCGAACGCAATTCTAAGCGTGTTCCTTGGCCCCGCGAAGCTGGTACTCGAATCAATGGTGAGCGGTTGCGCCCTGCCCAGGCCACATAGACTGGTGCTTCATAGCCAGGTACCAACCGCTTGTAAGAATTGACGGTTGGATTCATAATAGCAGTGTAATTATAAGCATGCTGCATGAGACCACCTAAGAAATAATAGGCGTCTTGTGACAATTGCATGCCGCGCGGATCATTGGGATCAAAAAAGGCATTCTTGTTGTCCTGATCAAAAAGTGACATATTACAATGCATGCCTGAGCCATTAATACCAAATTTGGGCTTGGCCATAAAGGTGGCATGTAAACCGTGTTCTCGTGCAATGGTTTTCACCACCAGCTTAAAAATCTGGATATTATCACAAGCTTTGAGCACATCAGCATATTTAAAGTCAATCTCGTGCTGCCCAACAGCTACTTCGTGGTGACTGGCTTCCACTTCAAAGCCCATTTTAGTGAGGATATTGACAATCTCTCTACGGGTGTTATCTGCTAAATCAGTGGGTGCCAGGTCAAAGTAGCCACCATGGTCATTGACTTCAAGGGTAGGCATATCTTTTTCGTTCATTTTAAAAAGGAAAAACTCTGGTTCTGGTCCTAAATTGAAAGACTTGTAGCCAACTTTCTCCATGTGTGCCAGGGCTTTCTTTAAATTACCACGGGGATCACCAGCAAAAGGCTCACCCTCAGCTGTATAAATATCACAGATTAGGCCTGCGACAGCACCATTTTCATCACCCCAGGGAAAAACAATCCAGGTATCAAGATCAGGATAGAGATACATGTCTGATTCATTGATTCGCACAAAACCTTCAATAGATGAGCCATCAAACATAGCCTTATTTGATAAGACCTTATCTAACTGTTCGTCCGTTGCTGGGATTTCGACATTTTTCATAATCCCCATAATATCGGTAAACATCAAGCGTAGGAATGTGACATTTTTTTCTTTGACTTGACGACGGATGTCTTCAGCTGTGATTGTCATTATAATCTCTCCTTAAAACTATTCTAGAAGCAAGGTCAAATACGAAAGTTTCCCAAGGTTTGCGCAGGAGTTGAAAAGCCTCCTTGGTTGCGGAGTTCTTCACGTAAAATCTGCCGAACTTCAGCATCACTCAAGGCCTTACCTTTGGCCGCTAGCTTTTTTTGACGCTTAGCATATTCCTGCTTAATGGCTGCAATCGTGTAGCCATCACTAATAAAATCTTTGATTTCTAGCAAACGGTCCATGTCATTTAATGAAAATAAACGGCGGTTTCCTTGTGTTCGTTCCGGTTTGATCAAGCCCTGCTCTTCATAATAGCGAATTTGCCGAGCTGATAAATCCGTCAACCGCATAACAGCACCAATGGAAAAGACGGCGATGGATCGCCTTAGTTCTCTTTCTTTCATGGCTAACTCCTTTTACCCTTTTATTATATACCTTGACTAAGGAATGTCAAGAAGCGATGTCAGATAATCTTACATGATCATAGCTTGCGCCATTTTTTGCGCAGCCATTCAAGATCCGTATTGACCAAAATGGCAATAAACACCCCACAAAACGTTTCAAAAATTCTGGCAAAAACAGACCAAAAGGTATCGTCAGTCGGCAGAGATAAGCAAATAATCAATAAAGCAGCAACAGCGCCAATAATCCCTGAGCGGTTATTAAAGGCGACATTAAACATGATTGTCAGCATAGTCAAAATAGGCACCGCAACCAAGGTCACCCAAAATTGATGATCAAAAGCCATCTGTAAGAGGTAATAAATAAAGGCAAAGCTACCGCCAATACTGTTGCCAAGAATCCTTGATGTCCCAAAGGAAATAGTTTGGTCAACCGTTTCACGCAAGCTAAAAACAGCTGTTAAGGCACCAATTTGCAAACCTTGAAAACCAAGTAGATGAAAAATAAGGAGAACTAAAAAGACTGAAATCCCTGTTTTTAATGTTCGCATGCCCACTTTTAAATGCCGCGGATCAAAATGATAATTGTTCATGTTATGATTTCCTTCCACATATAGCTTTAGTGTAACATAATTTGCCGTCTGATGTGAGAAAAGCCCCCAAAGATTAGCAAATTGCTATCAAGCTTTTGCCCGATGTATCCTTACCTCTAGGCCTCTGGTTAACCCGCCCTATGGCTGGCCTATTCTTGGCGCTTGCTTGACTAAAACACTGGCAAAGCCCTTTGCTCATTGGGACAAGCAACAAGCCTAACTTGTCAGAGAAAAAAACTGTCAGAGAAAAAAACGTTGGATTGATTGATCCAACGTTTCGTCTTAGTCAAGCTTTTACGATTTGGCAAATCCCAAAGGTGGCTAGCTTATTTTTCTGTTAAGGCAGCAAGGCCTGGTAATTCTTTACCTTCTAGTAATTCCATGCTTGCGCCACCACCAGTAGAAATCCATGAGAATTTGTCAGCACGGCCTAAATTAATCGCTGCAGCGGCAGAATCACCTCCACCGATGATTGATTTAACACCTGGTTGCTTGATGATAGCATCCATAACACCGATAGTTCCTTCTTGGAAGTCAGGGTTTTCAAAGACACCCATTGGGCCATTCCAGACAACTGTCTTAGCACCTTCAAGGACTTTTTCAAACTCAGCTACAGATTTTGGTCCAATATCCAAACCTTGGAAACCAGCGTCAATATCACGGCCTTCAGTCACACGAATTTCAGTGTAATCAGCAAAGCCATTTGCTTCTTTGCTGTCGATTGGTAAGACTAGACGGTCACCCGCTTTGTCCAATAAATCTTTAGCAACATCAACCTTATCTGCTTCAAGAAGGGAGTCACCAATAGCGTGACCCAAAGCTTTGTTAAAGGTATAAGTCATCCCACCACCGATGATAACCTTATCTGCTTTTTGAAGCAGATTGTCAATGACACCGATTTTATCTGAGACTTTAGCACCACCTAAAATCGCCACAAATGGACGTTCTGGTGTTTCAACTGCTTCTTTAATGTAAGCAATTTCGTTTTCAAGCAAGAAGCCAGCTACTGCTTTAGCAACATTTGCCGAAATACCTACGTTAGAAGCATGGGCACGGTGTGCTGTCCCAAAAGCATCATTTACAAAAAGATCATCACCTAATGAAGCCCAGTATTTACCTAACTCAGGATCATTTTTTGATTCTTTTTTGCCGTCCACATCTTCAAAGCGTGTGTTTTCAACGAGTAAAACCTGACCGTCTTCTAGAGCATCAATAGCAGCTTCTAACTCAGCACCACGGGTTACACCAGGGAAAACCACATCTTGGCCAAGTTTTTCAGATAAAGCTTTAGCAACAGGAGCAAGTGATTTACCTTCTTTATCTGCTTCTTCTTTGACACGACCTAGGTGTGAGAAAAGAATGGCACGTCCGCCGTTTTCTACAATGTATTTGATAGTAGGCAAAGCTGCAGTAATCCGATTATCGTTTGTGATCACGCCATCTTTCAATGGAACGTTAAAGTCAACACGAACGAGAACCTTTTTACCTTTTACATCAATGTCTTTTACAGTCATTTTAGCCATATAAAGAGACTCCTTATTTTTCTATGTTTGATACCTACAATTATAACATAAAATTGCTTAAAATTCTTTAGAATGAAAGGAATAAATTAATTTTTTCACAATTTTTTTCAAAGCTGACTTGTGCTAAAACGCTCTAACTCTTCTCTTGCTCTTATCAGTGCAGTTGCGATTGCTTCGCTTGGGACCTGACCTGCCTAGGGCCAGCTGGAGACGATGAGGGAGTGAAAAAAGGCAGCGCTAAAGCACTGAAATGCGGCTCTATCATTTCTGTAGTGGGTAACGCCACTCTGGAGATGATGGGCCTCTTTTCATGCAGACAAAACGTTCTATATGACTTATCATGAAAAGCAGCGTCAAAACAACTCATTAGAAAGCATCATATGGAACAACTCTATCACATACTACAGAAGTAATCGGAATTAAAGATAAACATATCACATTAGATAACGTTTTTAAATGTGAGACGCACATTGAAGTCTATGTAAGGATTAGCTATTTAGCTAACCTGCTCTAGTTGCCAACATCGCAAAAAAAGGAAGAAAAGCTCTTCCTTTTAATTTAACAGTCTCATTATTTAGCAATTTTTGCGAAATATTCAAGGGTACGAACAAGTTGTGATGTGTAAGACATTTCGTTGTCATACCATGAAACAGTTTTAACCAATTGAGTACCGTCAGCAGCTTCAGTAACTTCTGTTTGAGTAGCGTCAAATAATGAACCATATGACATACCTACAATATCAGAAGATACGATTTCATCAGTGTTATAGCCGTATGAATCGTTAGCAGCAGCTTTCATTACTGCGTTAACTTCGTCAGCTGTTACTTTTTTGCCAAGTACAGATACAAGTTCAGTTAATGATCCAGTTGGTACTGGTACACGTTGTGCATGACCTTGTAATTTGCCGTTCAATTCAGGGATAACAAGTCCGATAGCTTTAGCAGCACCAGTTGAGTTAGGAACAATGTTTGCTGCAGCTGCGCGAGCACGACGGTAGTCACCTTTACGGTGTGGGCCATCAAGAACCATTTGGTCACCAGTGTAACCATGAACGGTAGTCATTGTACCAACTTTAAGTTCAAAGTTTTTGTTCAAAGCGTCTGCCATTGGTGCAAGACAGTTTGTTGTACATGAACCAGCTGAGATAACTGTTTCAGAACCATCAAGGATGTCATGGTTAGTATTGAAAACAACTGTTTTAACATCTGAGCCACCAGGTGCAGTGATCACAACTTTTTTAGCACCGCCAGCATGTAAGTGCTTTTCAGCAGCAGCTTTTGTTGCAAAGAAACCAGTTGCTTCAAGAACGATTTCAACACCATCGTTAGCCCAGTCAATTTGTTCTGGATCGCGTTCAGCAGAAACTTTAACGAATTTTCCGTTAACTTCAAAGCCACCGTCTTTAACTTCAACTGTACCGTCGAAACGTCCTTGAGTTGTATCATATTTCAACAAGTGCGCAAGCATTGCTGGATCAGTAAGGTCGTTGATGCGTGTTACTTCAACACCTTCTACGTTTTGGATACGACGGAATGCAAGACGACCGATACGACCGAATCCATTAATACCAACTTTAACTACCATTAGTGATTTCCTCCTTATGAAAATCAAAAGAATAATATTTAAGGGAGTGACTCCCTACCTATAATGTGAAAAGATTAACTTGGAGGTGCCTCCAAAATCTTTCAACATGATTATTATATAATGATTCCCACAAAAATGCAAATAAAATAGCTATTTTCATGGCTTAAGGACTGATGGAAATTTGATTGTTTAGACCTCCTTGCCAAGTGATGAGTGACCAGATGAAAATATAAAAAGAAAAGGAATTGATCGTTTCAATTCCTTTTCAAGGGGTGGGATTACTCACCACGGTTTTTCTTGATAATTTCTTCTTGGACAGACTTAGGAACATCTTCATAGTGGTCAAATACCATCATAAAGGTACCACGTCCTTGGGTAGCTGAACGAAGAACTGTCGCATAACCAAACATTTCAGCAAGTGGAACATAGGCACGAACGATTTGGCTGTTACCATGTGCTTCCATACCATCAACACGTCCACGACGAGCAGTCACGTGACCCATAACATCACCGAGGTTGTCTTCAGGTGCTGTAATAGTGACAAGCATCATTGGCTCAAGGATAGCTGGCTGTGCTGTTTTGGCAGCTTCTTTAAGTGCAAGTGAAGCAGCAATCTTAAAGGCCGTTTCAGATGAGTCAACATCGTGGTAAGAACCATCATATAGTTTTGCCTTCACATCAACGATTGGGTAACCAGCAAGGACACCGTTTGCCATGGATTCAACAAGTCCTTTTTCAACTGCTGGGATGAATTCACGTGGAACCACACCACCAACGATTGCATTTTCGAATTCGAAGCCTTTACCTTCTTCATTTGGTGTAAATTCAATCCAAACGTCACCAAATTGACCTTTACCACCGGATTGGCGCTTGAAGAAACCACGAGCCTGTGTCGAAGCACGGAAAGTTTCACGGTAAGATACTTGAGGAGCACCTACGTTTGCTTCCACTTTGAATTCACGACGCATACGGTCTACAAGGACATCAAGGTGAAGCTCACCCATACCAGCGATAACTGTTTCACCCGTTTCAACGTTGGTTTCAACGCGGAAGGTTGGGTCTTCTTCTGCTAGTTTTTGAAGCGCGATACCCATCTTGTCTTGGTCAGCTTTTGATTTAGGCTCAACCATCAATTGGATAACTGGTTCTGGTACTTCGATAGATTCAAGGATAACTTTTGCTTTTTCATCAGTTAATGAGTCACCAGTAGTTGTGTCTTTCAAACCAACGGCAGCAGCAATATCACCAGCATATACTGTTTCAATTTCTTGACGGCTGTTTGCGTGCATTTGAAGGATACGTCCAATACGTTCACGTTTGCCTTTAGAGGTGTTCATGACATAAGAACCGCTATTAAGAATACCTGAATAAACGCGGAAGAAGGTTAGACGACCTACAAATGGGTCTGTCATGATCTTAAAGGCAAGGGCAGCAAATGGTTCTTCATCAGATGCTGGACGTGTTTCTTCTGCATCAGTGTCAGGGTTAATACCTTTGATAGCAGGAATGTCAAGTGGGCTTGGTAAGTAGTCAATAACTGCATCAAGCATCATTTGAACACCCTTATTTTTGAAGGCAGAACCACACAATACTGGGAAGAATTCAACGTTGATGGTTGCTTGGCGGATAGCTGCTTTCAACTCATCTGTAGTAATTTCTTCGCCTTCTAGGTATTTCATCATGAGGTCTTCATCAGTTTCAGCAACAGCTTCTACTAATTTTTCACGGTATTCTTGAGCTTGTTCGAGGTATTCTTCAGGAATATCTTCTTCAAGAATGTCTGTACCAATATCATTGGTGTAGATTTCCGCTTTCATTTTGATTAAGTCAATAATACCACGGAAGTCATCTTCAGCACCAATTGGTAATTGGATTGGGTGAGCATTTGCTTGTAAACGGTCATGTAAGGTGCTTACTGAGTAAAGGAAGTCAGCACCGATTTTGTCCATTTTGTTTGCAAAAACAATCCGCGGAACACCGTATTCAGTAGCTTGGCGCCATACGGTTTCAGTTTGTGGTTCTACCCCTGATTGAGCGTCAAGAACGGTTACTGCACCATCAAGTACGCGCAAAGAACGTTGTACTTCAATAGTGAAGTCCACGTGCCCTGGTGTGTCGATGATGTTAACACGGTGACCGTTCCATTGTGCAGTTGTTGCAGCAGAAGTGATTGTAATTCCACGTTCTTGCTCTTGCTCCATCCAGTCCATTTGGGAAGCGCCTTCGTGGGTTTCACCGATTTTATGGATTTTACCAGTGTAGTAAAGAATACGCTCAGTAGTTGTTGTTTTACCAGCATCAACGTGAGCCATGATACCGATGTTACGAGTTTTTGCTAGTGAAAATTCGCGAGCCATTAGGTTTTTTCTCCTATATCTTTTTTAATAAGTCTATTATAGCACTATTTGAGAAAAAACGGATAGGCAGGACCTACCCGTTATGCTAATTATTTATTGAGAAGAGTTTGTTGGTTTGATGCGGACATAACCAGTTACAGGTAAGTGTCGTACACCTTGTAATTGAACTCAGGCTAAACGCTGTGTGAAAAAGATAACCTTTCCTAGAGACAAAAGTCTCTTCGGCAAGTTTTCTATTTTCACTATGCATTCTATGCGTCTGCGTATCTTATAACTGAGTTTGAGATACAAGTCGCTGACAAAAAGATAATAGCTCCTAGAAGCTGAAGCTTCTGCGTCACTATTCCTATTTCGTCTAACATTTGTTTCCCGCTAAAATAGCCTATATTACCAACGGAAGTGAGCAAAGGCACGGTTAGCCTCAGCCATTTTGTGTGTGTCTTCACGTTTCTTAACAGACGCTCCTGTGTTGTTAGCAGCATCCATGATTTCTTTGGCAAGACGATCTTTCATTGTGTGTTCACCACGTGCGCGTGATGCATTTACCAACCAGCGAAGACCTAGTGTGGTCCGACGTTCTGGACGAACTTCGACTGGAACTTGGTAGTTTGACCCACCAACACGGCGAGCACGAACTTCAAGAACAGGCATGATGTTGTCCATCGCTGTTTCGAATACTTCAAGGGCATCATTGCCAGTAGCTTCTTTGATAGCTGCAAAGGCATCATAAACAATAGTAGCAGCTGTACCACGTTTTCCATCAAGCATAACACGGTTGATAAGACGTGTTACAATTTTTGAATGGTACAATGGATCTGGTAATACTTCGCGTTTTGGTGCTTGATTTTTACGACTCATTCTTTCTTATCTCCCCTCTATTACCCTTTTGGACGTTTAGCACCGTATTTAGAACGGCCTTGCTTACGGTCAGCAACACCTGCTGTATCAAGTGCTCCACGAACGATATGGTAACGTACCCCTGGAAGGTCTTTTACACGTCCACCACGAATAAGTACCACACTGTGTTCTTGCAAGTTGTGGCCAATTCCTGGGATGTAGGCTGTTACTTCGATAAGGTTGCTCAAGCGTACCCGGGCAAATTTACGAAGGGCAGAGTTAGGTTTTTTAGGTGTCATTGTACCCACACGTGTTGCAACACCGCGTTTTTGTGGTGCTGAAAGTTTTGTGTGAACTTTTTTATGACTGTTGTAGCCAATATTCAAAGCTGGTGAATCTGATTTTTCAATTTTAGATTTACGTGGTTTACGTACCAACTGGTTAATTGTAGGCATCTACATTCTCCTGTGTTTTTTTATTTTTGGTTGATATAGCACTCGGTGACAGCCTATATCCGGGTGTACTTTTGCAACTATTGTCAGCACGTCTCTGTACACTTTTGAGAGACCAAAAGTAAAAAGTACCGTCTTACATAATAACACAGACGGTACTTTTTGTCAAAGAAAACTATAGTTGAATCATTCCCGTAGTTAATATTGTTGTCCAATTTGTTATAGTCCAAAGGGAGATAATAATGACTTTCCTTGTCTTAACAATTGGTCAACAATATTCACTGATGCCCTTTCTTCCAATTAAATGC
>NZ_WLZU01000027.1 GCF_009870755.1 Streptococcus halichoeri | reverse complement strand
ACTGCTCTTCCTCAAGGATGAGTTTTACAGCAGAGAGTTTGAAGGCTTTATCAAAGGTTTTTCTTGGCATAATGACTTTTCCTCGTTTCCACTTAATTTTGTGTCTACTTTATTATACCAAGTCCAACGGTTACTTCGGAGGTATCCTATCTGTTTACCTCATGAGTGCTTTTTTGTGCATGCTAGGGAATCTGGCGGTGCTTGTGGGCACAGCCAGTGGCTCCTAACAGAAAGGAATGCTTGGATTTGTCTACATTACAGGTGTGGTTTTTTGCAATCTTGGCTACGCTATTGGTGCTTATTTATCCAGGCTGTGTCATCGCTTGACGACTAACAAAGCAGAACTTTGTTAGTTGTTTGCTTTACTGATTTGTTTTTTTGTTGGTGAAGCTTCTTTGACCGCGATGTTGTCATGTTTTAAAAATTCCTTAGGAGACATTCCGGAGTATTTTTTAAAAGTTTTGAGCAGGTGTGTTGTGTCGTGGAAGTGTAGGTCTTTGGCCACCATACCCACTGGAACACCTCTTTTGAGCAATAGCTGAGCTTCTTGAATTTTTCGTTTGAGAATATAACTTTGTAAAGAAATATCGGAATAGAGCTTAAAAACAGAACGCAAGTGAGAATTTGAAACGTAAAAATGATTAGCAATGTCAGATATTCTAATCTTACTATATAAGTGATTATCCACATAGTAGAGAATGCTATTGTAAAGTTGCTCTTTATTGGAAATGCTTTTGTTAGATAGCAACTCTGTGAAGGTTATGATAGCTGTTGTTCTAATTTTTAGGACTGTAATGATATTAGAAGCTTCTTCGGTCATTTTGATGAATTGCTTATAAGAATGAAATTTTTCTGAAACGTCTGTATTTTCACTATAGCTGAGCTCCAGGAGTTCCTTTAAGTAGATGACAGAGAGATTTTTTTCTGCCCTCAGACTGGAGATAGATGAGCTGGTGCTTTCAAATAGAGGTATTCGGTTGATTTCTTTTTTAAGGACTTCAATATTGCCTAGTTCTACTAGCTTTAGAACCTTGTGTAAATGTTTTAAGGTATCTGGCATTTGAGATGAAGGACTATTTTCTAATTTTAATTCCCGAATCGTCTCAGGAGACAGACTAGGTAAAATGGGTTTAATTTCTTGTAGTAACAAATTAATAGATTCACAATAGTTTGCTTCAAAGTTTGTCTGGTAAAAGGAGTCAATTGTAATTAAAAGGTTGCGAATTTTATGGAGGCAAAAGGTCGGTACAAGTGCCATATAATTAATCAATTCTTTTTTATCTCTAAAAGCGTAATTCTTTAAGAAACGATTCGCTAACTCTTCACGATAACTGTCATCAAGAATGTGTGAATAGAAGGGACCAATTGAAATAAAATACTTATCTACCTGGAAAATTAAAAAAATTTCTTCCAAAAGCCCTTCATAGAAGGTGATTTCAGAATCAGTAGTTAGTTTGATTTGCGCTAGAAGTTGAGAATAAGGTGTTAAGTAATCCTTATTTCCATAGGCCTGAATCAATTCTTTATCTGCAGAAAAAACTAAAATCGGCAATTGGGACAGGGCATGTAAACTATGAATAAATTTTAAGTCAAATGGCACTCCGGCTATTGCTCACTTTCGTTAGTATCAATTATCAGAGAAAGGGGACTTTTACACTAAAAAATATAAAAGATTTCACGCTTAATCTCTTTTCGAAAACATTATACTAAGATTTTTGGTGATAAAAATCTGAGAAATTGACTTAAAAATGTAAAATTCAACAAAAAATAGTAATAAGAAGTATAAGCTTGAAGAATGATGAAATAATGAGAAATTTTATATTATAATGAACCTCGGAAAAAAATAGGAGAGGGAATTTCTAATGAGATTATCGAAAAAATTAATGTACTCTGCAGCAGTCTTAACAATAATAGCAGGACCAAGCATGGGGACAGTAGCAGAGCTAGCGACACCAAGAGTAGTCGCGCAGGCGGAGGAGACACTTGATGTAAGTGAAACTTCTATACGTCCAGAAAAAGTTCAAATTTATATTCATAAATTACAAGGTTCAGATTTTTCAAAAAATCCAATGGGAATAGCTAATGATGATGGAAAAAAATTGGATTTATCAAGTTTAACTGATAAATTAGGCACATCGGTTAGCGGTTTATCAGGCGTCAAGTTTACTTATTATATGTTAACACAAGAAGGGATGAAGCAGTATAAGGATAACAAGGACTTATTAAAAGTTACTACTGTTGAAGCGGCAACGAGGTTAGTTAATCAGGGGTTACTCTTTGAAGGAAAGACGACAGAGAGTACTAATTTGGCAGGAATTGTTGAAGTGGAATTAGATTCAAAAGAAAATAATAAGTATTTATTTATTGAGTCTGAAAAACCCAAAAACGTCTCCTCTACTGTAGCCGTCCCATTTGTAGTAGAACTACCGTTTATTAATAAAAATGATAATTCTAAATATTTGAACAATGTACATATATATCCGAAAAATACAACGGGTAATATTCCTAAAATAGATAAAGATGTTACAAAATTGGGGAATGATGATGATTCTTATAGCATTGGGGAGGAAATTACATGGCTCTTAAAATCAACTATTCCAGCTAATTTTAAGGATTACAAATTATTTGAAATATCTGATAGTCTAAATAAAGGTCTATCATTCATAACGGATAATGAAAGAACAATTGGGAAAGTAAAATTTGGCAATGATGTTTTGACTCTGAGTGAAGATTACACTGTAGAAGTCAAAGAAAAGACCATCAAGATTAAGTTAACTGATAAAGGCATTACTAAAATTGCTAATTCACTAATAAACAAAAAACTTATCATAGAAGATAAAGAATTATTTTCTATAACAGAAAATGATAATGATCATGCATTTTTGTCAATTGAATTGAGAGCGAAACTAGATAGTGATGCGGTTCTAGGTAAGAGAATTGAAAACAATGTGACACTTAACTTTCAAAATGGTCCTGATAAAGAAATAGGAAAAGAAACTGTACCAGGGTACGAAATTCCTGAGGTTCATACAGGCGGGAAACGATTTATGAAAGTAGATGCAGCCAACCCAAATGCTTCAGCTTTGGCAAATGCCGAATTCACTCTTTATGAAGATAAAGAGTTTAATAAAGTGGTGCAATGGACAGAAGACTTGAAAGCGGCTAACCAAGCAGCTATTACTAAAGGGATGTTTAATAATCCCGAGTTAGGAAAACCAATTGTTTTGAAATCAACCTATGAAGGTTTGTTTGAAATTAAAGGATTATCATATGGAACTAAAGGAAGTAAATCACGCAAAGATAATATTCCTGATACAAAAGAAGGTTCGGGTTCCACAACATACTATTTAAAAGAAACAAAAGCTCCGTTAAACTATGTAGTAAATCACAGGCCCATTCCATTCGAAGTAACGCAAGTATCATATAATACAATTCAATCTATTAATTTAGATAAAAATAGTGCAGACGCTACTCCTCAAGAAATCAAAAACACTAAACGTCCTGCTATTCCTAATACCGGTGGTATTGGTACAGCTATTTTTATAGCGATTGGTGCTGTAGTGATGGTTTTTGCTGCTAGGGGCATGAAAGGTCACAACAAAGACAAATAAGGCTAAAGCAAGTGCTTTAGTAATCCTGCTAGAAAAGAGAAATAAGCCTATTTCTCTTTTCCTTGTTTTTAATAAAAGGATGATTATGCATAAAATACTAACCTATTGTTGTTCGTTCATCATGTTGGTTGGGGTGATATTGGGCTTTACTCAAGCA
Source organism: Streptococcus halichoeri (assembly GCF_009870755.1). Lineage (GTDB taxonomy): Bacteria > Bacillota > Bacilli > Lactobacillales > Streptococcaceae > Streptococcus > Streptococcus halichoeri. The sequence goes on along the minus strand of NZ_WLZU01000027.1, from coordinate 25,216 downwards.
AGTCATGCAGATGAAACAAATAAGCGTCTGATAGTGGTCCATCTTGAAGCGCGTGATATTGATCGGCCAAATCCAAAACTTGATATTGAGCCAAAATCTGGCAAAGCTGTTTCAGGGGTTACCTACAGGATTTATCAAGTAGCTGATAGCCTAGATGCTGATCAACTGGATCGTCTGGACAAGCAATCAATCACTTCCTTAGATAAGACTACCAAGGCTAACTATCAAGCAGTAACAAACGGTCAAGGTCAAGCTGTGTTTAGTGATTTGCCCGTTGGGCTTTACTATGGTGTCCCTATTAAAGATGGGCAACGCAATCAATCACTTACTAGTTTTTTGGTGGAATTGAGGGCTAATCAAGTAAAGGACAAGTTTATCTATCCTAAGGTCATCTGGCAGACTGGCAGTGTTCACTTGCAAAAGTTAGGAATAGCTGGCACAGCTACTTCTCCTTTGGCAGGTGTTACCTTTGAACTTTACGAAAAAAATGGGATGGCACCACTTCGTGTTAAAAATGGTCTACATTCCTATGAGCTTGATGCAAGGAGCCAATTAACAACGGATAAGGAGGGTAAGCTTGTTGTCTCTGGTCTTATTCCTGGGGACTATTATTTTAAAGAAATCAAAACAGTTTCTGGCTATAAGATTGATCAAGCTAAGATTCCTTTTACGATTACCAATCATGGTAAGAAGAGATTAGTTATTAAGAATTATAAGGCGATTACACCGCCGACTCATAAGTTTAATTTCCCATTGACGAGTGATCAGCGAACGGTTCTCCTTGTCGTCATTGGCTGTCTGCTCGTTGGTTTGGCACTCTTTTTGCTGCGCCATTACCATAAAACTTCCCACAAGGATTAGGTTATGTCTGTAGTAAAGTATTTTTCTAAAAAAGTAAGGTTGCGCCTTTGGCTTTCTCGCTTGCTTTTTGGAATCGGCTTAGCTGTGCTAGCATTTCCTTTTGTTAGTCAGTGGCTCTATTACCGCGCATCACATGCGGCGATTAACACGTTTAAAGAAGCTGTGACGACTTTAGATCGTACTGAGATTAAAAGGCGACTAGAGCTAGCACATGCTTATAATGTTAGCCTCGCTGGCGCAGAATCTAATGGTAAAGTCGCTGTCTCCGATCCTTATTCTGCTGCTCAAAAAAAGGCAGGTCAGGCTGAATATGCGCGAATGTTAGAGGTTAGAGAGCAAATCGGCCATGTCATCATTCCTAGGATTAATCAGGATTTGCCAATTTATGCCGGTTCGTCAGAAGCAAATTTGCAGCGTGGCGTTGGTCACTTGGAAGGAACTAGTTTACCAGTTGGAGGACAATCAACGCATGCTGTTTTGACAGCTCACCGCGGCTTGCCTACAGCAAAGCTTTTCACCAACCTTGATAAGATGAAAAGAGGTGATCGCTTTTATATTGAGCATATCGGTGGTAAAATCGCCTATCAAGTAGATAAGATTGAGGTTATCAGTCCTAATCAGCTAGAGGCATTACATATCGTGCCAAATAAGGATTATGTCACACTTTTAACCTGTACCCCTTACATGATTAATAGTCATCGGCTCTTAGTCAGGGGGATACGTATCTCTTATCATGAACAAGCTGAGCATCATGATCGTGCGCTAGCAAGTGAACATCACTATCAACTCTATCTTTTGATCGGTGTTGGAGTAGCTATATCTGTATGTCTCCTCCTGTGGTATCACCAAAAAGAGTCTAAGAAATGAGGAGTGCCAAAATGAAACAAAGGTTAGTAAAGGGCTTGCGGCTAGTTAGGCAAAACAAGGTAAGTGTTCTCTTATTTATCCTTGGTGGCCTCATTCTCCTGTTTCCAATTGTTAGTCAAGTCAGTTATTATATTGCTTCGCATCAAACCATCAATCGTTTTGAGAAAAGGGCAGCTAAGCTTGATAACAGAGTTCTTGATAAGCGTATTGCCCTTGCCAAGGCTTACAATGAGACCTTGTCAAGAAGTCCCCTGATTATTGATCCCTTTACACAAAGGCAAAAAGCGGGGATTAGAGAATACGCACGCATGCTAGAGGTCAATGAGCAAATCGGCCATGTCGCGCTTCCTCATATTGGTGTTGATATTCCTGTTTATGCTGGTACTAGTGAAGCAGTCCTAGCGCGAGGTAGTGGGCACTTAGAGGGTACATCATTACCTGTTGGCGGACAATCAACGCATGCTGTCTTGACAGCTCACCGCGGTTTACCCACAGCGCGCTTATTTACTGATTTGAATAAGGTCAAAAAAGGGGATACCTTTTACGTGACAAATATCAAAGAAACGTTGGCCTACAAGGTAGATTCAATCAAAGTAGTCAAGCCAACTGAACTTGAAGCAGTCAAGATTGTTGAAGGAAAGGACTATGTCACCTTATTGACCTGTACGCCTTATATGATTAATAGCCATCGTTTATTAGTTAGGGGTGAACGGGTGCCTTATCCGGCTAAGAAAGCTAAATCACTAGAGGCAGCCGCAAAGCGGCAACATGTGTATCAGCTTATTCTTATCGGCATATTAATTTTACTATTAGTAGTCTTGTTGGGATTATTATTAAAACATTATATGAGAGTTCGTAGAAAGGGAGTCTGAATTTTGATTTGTTAGTTAAAGGAAAACTTTTCCCTAGGAAAGCAAAAGAAGAGACTTTGGACAAAGTAAATAAAATGAAAAAAATAATACAAAAATGGCTGGTCGGCAGTGCCGCTATGCTATTAATGGCCCAAACAGCACCTTTCCCTATACTTGCTGAAACACTGGCTAAAAATCAAGACACGCAAGTAGTGGTCCCAAATACAGGTCAGCCAAAACTAGCTGAAATTACTAGTCCCATTGAGTCAAACAGTGGTACCGAGCCGACAAAGAGAGATCTCCCAAATCCGACTGACTCCGAAAAAACGTCTGTAGAAACAAAGGGGAAAGATGGACAGTCTGATGCTAAAGAGAAGCGCAGCAGAGCTGCTAGGGTAAATTTTAGAGCAAATGAGTTGGCCCCGGAAGGAAAAATGGGAAGCCTAAAAGTCACTAAAACGGATGAAAGAGATCAACCAATCACAGGTGCTGTTTTTACCCTCACACAAACAGACGGTGAAAAAACAGTTGAGAAAATGGGAGAAAAAGGCAACCTCTCTGAATTCCTATTTACCAATTTGCGCCCTGGTTATTACACTTTAGAAGAAACCAAAGCACCAGCAGGCTACCGCAAGACAGATAAAACGTGGCAAGTATTTGTTCGCAAAGATGGGGTCGTCAAAATTAGTGAAAACAGCACAGATGAACTGGATAAACCAACACTCCCTAGTGCACCAAGGGATATTACGCAGGAGATTCAGTTATCGAATGAGAATGTTCGTTTTCAAGATAGTGCTGCAACATTAAATAGCAGTTCGCAAATACTATATAATGTGGATATTAAGCCTAAAGCTTCAGCTAATGTGGGGGATTATTTTTATTTACTACTGTCAGATACCTTAACCCATAATCAAGTTAATCCTGAAAAGTCTGTTAGTCGTATTATTACTGATGCTAATAAAAATCCGATAGCGAGAGAGGAACAAACACGGGAAGTTCAACAATCTGGAAGCAAATATTTATCACGAATTAAGTACACCCTCTTGCGCCCTGGAAGTGAAATTGAGAATATTCACATTGGTCACTCACACAGTCTAAGACTTGAAGAGGTTAGTTGCAACGGAAACTATAACTTCTATTACCAGTTAGGAAATCACAAATCAACTGTATTAAATGGACTGGTGAATTTTTCTCCTTTTACAGTAAGCCAATATCCCTATTATAATCAATTGAAATTAAATGTAGCAGGTAGAGTCTACCGGATGGAGGATATTAGTAATAGCTATACGAGTCTTTATTATATCAATCCTAACGGCTATGATTATAAGAAAGATGGAGTACAAGTTGACATCAATCCTGAGGATATACCAAAGAGAAATTTATATACAAATGCAGTTATTTCTGATCAATTTACTGATATAACAGTCTATAAGTATAAGAAAAGCCTAGATTCATGTGACGAAGTTATTAATGAATCTATGACCCCAGTTTTAACAAAGGCAATATCAGTACCTGAAGGGGGAGATTCTTCAACAGAACCATATGTTGAATCGATTGTTTTTGATAATAGCAATAAAGGTAAGGCTACGGTGAGGATTAGAAATGTTGGCGACTGGTCTTTTATTGTTACTTCTAAGAGTTACAGAGATGAATCAATTAAAAATGGAATTGTGGTTGAGCATGCCCGCTTAAGTGCCCTTAATAGTAATGGAACACTTATATCTGGTGGGCAGTTAGACAAATGGATTGCTATAGGAGTTACTTCATCTAGCAATAGTGGTAGTGTTATTAATAAGCCAAATAAACCAGCAGAATTACGGGTAAAAAATGAGAAGCAAACATATGGTCAATTTGATTTAATTAAAGCAGATAGTGCGAAGAATCCTTTAGAAGGAGCTAATTTTTCTTTATATAAAGGAGATATAAAATCTCAGCCTGAAGCAGAGTTTATTAAAAATAAACAGCCTTTTAAAACAATTGTAGTTGGTACAGAAGGTAGTGAAAAGGGAAAATCTACCGTTAAGGACTTACCAGAAGGTGTCTATACCCTTATTGAGAGTCAGGCGCCCACAGGTTATCAAAAGACGGCAGAAACGTGGACAATAACGGTTGATAAATCAGGCAACAGCAGTATCAAGGTAAATAACAGCCAAAGCCAGAGTGACATTAAAGAGGATCAGATTACAATTGATGGCAAAGCTATAACAAGTACTACCCTAAGTCGAGCAGTGGATACCCCTGTTCCCCCAAAAGCCGCTAATAGTTCTACAATAACAGCTGAAAAAGCTAAAGTCATCTCTGATTTAGTAGGAAGTTCATCTCAAACAAAAGTCATAGATGCATTCTCGGGATTTAATCCAGCAACATTTACAAGAACTATTACTAAAATTAACGATACAATGTACGAGGTGAAGTCAAACTTAGCTCCAAATGGAAGAGCAGAGAATATAAGTAGTGGAGAAGTGAAAGAAGCTGTTTCTGATAATTTTGAAATTGATCTTAATTCTGTTCACTTTACTTCAAATGTAGGTGCTGTAATAGAAAAAAGTAAGAATACAGTAGGTTTCAATTCCATAAAACTTACTAATACAAATAAGACATTTGAATATACTTATCGCATTAAATTACTAACCCAAGACTCAGGGACCTATCCAGTCCACACCTTAACTACTGCTAGAGCTAATAAAAGTCATAAACTTGTCTCTGTTGATTCTTTATTCAAAGTCAATGTACAGACTACTGCGCCTCAATTACCAGATGTGATTCCTAGCAATCAAGGTGTTAGTAAACCCTCTAATTATGTAAAAGTTAAGTTTGCCTCTTCCGTACACGGACATTTAGAGGGGAATATGTTCTACTATGTTAACTCAACTAAGGGAGTTACGTTGGATAAGCTTGCACTACCAACTCCAATAGCTGATGAGGGCTATGTCTTTAAAGGATGGTCACCTTCTTTGGACAAGGACAAGGCTATTACAAGTGATAAGACCTATACTGCTATTTTTGAGCAAAAGAAACCAGAGACTGTTCAAAAACCAATTCTAACAGTTATTAATAGGAAGGAAATCAAGAAACTCCAGTTCTATATTCAAAAGCTTGACGGAGATAAGACTGAAAAACCTTTGATTAAAGAAGGAAAACTTAAGCTAAAACTGGAAAGTGCAAAAAATCATCTTACAAAAGAGTTTGCATTTGATTTGAGTCAGTCTAGTACTTTTACCACTATTCATAATCAAGAAGCATTGCTAATAGAAATCCCAGATGACTGGCAATCGGGAGATTATACATTAACAGAAACACAAGCACCAAAAGGATTTGGTTTGACGGGTCAGGTCTTTAACTTGCATCTGGACCGTGATAAGCAACAGATACAACTGCTAGAGCAAGGTCAACCGAAACAAACGTTAATGGCAAGGAATTCCAGTGATGAGTCACATATCAGATATGATATTCTAAAGATTGAAAACCATAAGCCTGAATTCCCAAGAACAGGGGGCTTTGGCTCCTTCCCCTACTTCCTTGTAGGCTCTATTTTGGTTTTGTTGGCTTTTGTTTATCCTTGGAAAGGCTATACAAATAATGCAGGATAGCTTGTTTTTCTGAAGCAGAAGGAACGTTTGATTAAAGTGGAGAGTCTAGCTCTAAGTTGCTAATTTGCGACTTGCCTTGGAATTTTCATGGCAGCTCACTCTTTTGAAAGTGAGCTGCTGTTATCTTTTAGGCTTTCCTAAGACTCATTTAAGAAATAATTTATAGTTACCTTATAGTTGCTTTAAGTCTGCTTGTTATACTGTAGTCAACACAGAAAGAAAAGAGGATTTTCCTATGAATAGAGCTCAGACATCAAAAACCTTAACTCAGAAACTGACTAAACTTGGTGTTGCTTCTGTGCTTGTCGCTGGTGGAACAATCGCTGTGCTAGATCATACGGCAACAGCTTCAGCTGAATCCCATGGCAGCTCAGTTTATGGCAAAGTCTCCCAAAATTTGAGTATTAAATACCCTTCGGGGCTTATAAATCCAGCTTTAAGAACAAGAAAAGTGGCAAGCTACGGCAGCTCCGTCTATGGCAAGGTTTCTGAAAACCTCAGTGTTAAATACCCATCAGGTGTAGAAAGCGCAGCACCAACAGCTTCGTCTACCGAGTCCTTTGGTAGCTCCGTCTATGGCAAATTAGCCCAAAACCTCAGTGTTAAATACCCATTAGGTGTAGAAAGCGCAGCACCAACAGCTTCGTCTACCGAGTCCTTTGGCAGCTCAGTCTATGGCAAATTAGCCCAAAACCTCAGTGTTAAATACCCATCAGGTGTAGAAAGTACAGCACCAACAGCTTCGTCTACCGAGTCTTTTGGCAGCTCCGTCTATGGCAAGGTTTCTGAAAACCTCAGTGTTAAATACCCATCAGGCGTAGAAAGTACAGCACCAACAGCTTCGTCTACCGAGTCTTTTGGCAGCTCAGTCTATGGCAAATTAGCCCAAAACTTAAGCATTAAATACCCAGTATAATTTTTTTCTGCCAGATGAGAAACCTTTTTCCTCAACAAACTTGGAAGTCAACAACGTTAGTGTTATACTTGAAAAAGGTAACACTAACGTTTTTAGTTAAGGAGACAGCATGAATCACAAGATTTTATTGGTCGATGATGAGCCAGAAATTACAGACATCAACCAGCGCTACCTCGAACAGGCCGGCCACTCCGTAACCGTGGCAAGCGACGGGGCACAAGCACTTGCGTGTTTTGACAAGACCTCCTATGATTTGATTATCACTGATATTATGATGCCGCATATGGATGGCTATGATTTTATTAGCCAGGTTTTGTTGGAAAAGCCCGAGCAGCCCTTTTTGTTTATCACGGCAAGAATATCAGAACCCGATAAAATATATTCTTTGAGTCTGGGCGCGGACGATTTTATTTCCAAACCATTTAGCCCGCGAGAATTGGTTTTACGTGTCAAAAATATTCTCAATCGGATTTACGGTAAGAGTCAGCCAGCAGAGCACCTGGTGATTGGTGACTTGACGATGGATCAAAGCACCCGTGTAGTGACGATTGCCGACCACGAGCTGACCTTAACAAACAAGGCGTTTGATTTGCTGTGGCTCTTAGCCAACAATCGCAACCATGTTTTTTCAAAGACAGAGCTTTATGAGCGTGTTTGGGGTGAAGAATTCTTAGATGATACCAATACACTGAATGTCCACATTCATTCGTTGCGAAATGATTTAGCGCATTATTGCACAGATCGTACCCCAACAATTAAGACTGTCTGGGGGCTTGGCTATAAATTAGAGGAATAACATGAGATTACGAACCTACATTGTAATTGGCTATTTAGTGTCTGTCTTGATGACCATTGCGGGTTTGATCATTGGCTTGAACCGGATGTTGATTGAAAGTAAGGATATTTCCTATATTCTCTTAATCACGCTGGTGGCCTCTGTCGCGGGAGGTGTGGTGAATATGCTTTTGCTGAGTAACGTCTTTACTTCCTTAAAGAAATTAAAGCACAAGATGTATGCCATTTCCCAAAAGCGTTTCGACCAGGAGCAGCTTATCCACTCGCCCCAAGAATTTACAGCACTAGAAACTACCCTTAACCAAATGTCAGCTGAACTAGAAGCCAGTTTTGAATCCTTAAATGAGAGTGAACGGGAAAAATCAATGATGATTGCCCAGCTGTCACATGATATTAAGACACCACTGACCTCCATTCAAGCTACCGTTGAAGGAATTTTGGATGGCATTATTGACAAACAAGAAGAACGCCGCTACCTCAATACGATTTCGCGGCAAACCTACCGCCTCAATCAGTTAGTTGAAGAGCTACACTTGGTCAGCTTGAATGATGAAAAGCAGGTGAAAACAGACAGTGATGAGGTTATCTATTTTGAAAAGTTGCTGATTGATATTCTCTCGGAATTCCAATTCCAGTTGGAGCAAGAAAAGCGTCCGGTAGAGATCGAAGTGGATCCCGATGTTGTTAAAATCCATGGACAATATGATATACTGTCACGCATTTTGCTCAATTTAATCAGCAATGCCATCAAATACTCTAAGCCTCACACACCATTGATTATCAAGGCCTATCAGACCAAAAACCAGCTGCGCATTGATGTGATTGATAAGGGCCAAGGCATCCGAGAAGAAGATCTCGAACATATTTTTAAACGCCTCTACCGTGTTGAGTCTTCCCGTAATATGCAGACTGGTGGCCATGGTTTAGGCCTGTCTATTGCTCGGCAATTAGCCCATCAAATTAATGGAGACATCATTGTTCAGAGTACATTTGGTGAAGGCAGTTGTTTTTCCTTGGTCATTCCGGCTTAAGAGCTATCCCTCTTATAGCTTAAAGTAGATGATAGAAAGCTAAATACCTCTGTACCTTTGGGTAGGAGGTGTTTTTTTGTGCTTAAATGGTAAATCGCTGCGCAAAGCACAAGTGAACTGTGTAGAATTGTCCACAAAAAGCATAGGATTGTGCATTTTTAAACCGCTTACATTTGCTAAAATGAAGCTATGAGCTCACTGATACTAAAACTATTCCAATCAAAAGACGTCAAAGGAGAACACTAATGAAACGTAAACTCTTGGTAGCCAGCCATGGTCGATTAGCCAGTGGTATTCAAAGTTCCATTGAGATTTTAGCAGGCTGTGGCCAATCACTCACTGTGGTGGATGCCTATATTGATGAGCATGATCATCTTCAGCAAATTAAGGATTTTGTTGCAGACGTTGCTGACTCAGAGCAAGGTATTATCTTCTCAGATTTATTAGGAGGCAGTGTCAATCAACAAGCTGCTACAGCGGTTATGAGTAGCGGCAAAGATAATATTTTCTTGGTCACTAATGCTAATTTGGCAACGGTTCTGGCTACGATTTTCTGTAAGCCTAATGAACCTCTCTTAGAAAGTGATTTACAAACTGTTATTGAGGAATCGCGCGTGCAACTTGTTAATCTAAGTCAGCCGGCTGCACAAGAAGATGATTTTTTTGAATAAGGAATAAGGAGATACTAAGATGATAACGCAAATTCGAGTGGATGATCGCTTAATCCATGGGCAAGTCGCTGTTGTTTGGACTAAAGAACTCAATGCCCCTCTATTAGTAGTAGCTAATGATGAGGCCGCTAAAAATGAGATTACCCAAATGACGCTCAAAATGGCTGTGCCTAATGGCATGAAGCTCTTAATTCGTTCCGTTGAGGATGCTATCAAACTTTTTAATGATCCAAGAGCAACTGATAAACGCTTGTTTGTTATTGTTAATTCGGTGACAGATGCTTGCCAAATTGCCAAAAATGTCGAGCATTTAGAGGCTGTCAATGTGGCTAATGTAGGTCGATTTGATAAATCAGATCCAGCTAGCAAAGTGAAATTAGCACCTAGTCTGCTCTTAAATCCAGCAGAAATGGCTGCCGCTAAAGAATTAACAACCTTGCCAAATCTAGAGGTTTATAATCAAGTGTTGCCAACTAATAGCAAGCTTATGCTTGATCAATTAATGGACTAAGGAAAGGAAATGTCTATGTTAATGCCAGCAACAATGGCAGCCTTAGCTGTCCTAATCTGTTTTGGGGGAAACTATTTAACCGGCCAAAGTATGATGGAGCGACCACTTGTGGTTGGTCTAGTAACCGGACTCTTATTAGGAGATCTCAAGGTGGGAATCTTGATGGGGGCTTCATTAGAAGCACTCTTTTTAGGGAATGTTAATATCGGAGGCGTGATTGCAGCAGAGCCTGTAACAGCAACAGCTATGGCGACTACCTTTACCATCATTTCCCATATTGACCAAAAAGCAGCTATGACTTTAGCTGTGCCTATTGGGATGTTAGCAGCCTTTGTGGTGATGTTTTTAAAGAATGTCTTTATGAATATCTTTGCACCTTGGGTTGATCGAGCAGCTGCTGATAACAAACAAGGCCAACTGGTACTCTTGCATTATGGTACTTGGATTGTTTATTACCTGATTATTGCCTCTATTTCTTTCATTGGTATTCTGGTTGGAAGTGGACCTGTTAATGCTTTTGTTGAACATATTCCACAAAATCTAATGAATGGTTTGAGTGCCGCTGGAGGCCTTTTACCAGCTGTTGGTTTTGCTATGCTGATGAAGCTTTTGTGGACCAACAAATTGGCAGTCTTTTATCTGCTTGGTTTTGTCCTAACAGCTTACTTAAAACTGCCAGCTGTTGCGGTTGCAGTTCTAGGTTGTGTCATTTGTGTGATTAGCTCACAGCGTGATTTAGAATTAGATGCGATGAGGAACGGTCTAGTGAGTTCACAGAATCATTTTGATTCTACAGAATCAGAAGAGGAGGATTTCTTTGCATGAAATCTAAGGAAACATTAACAAAAGCTGAACGTAAGATGCTTCGATCTGTTTTTTGGCGCTCATGGACCATGAATGCCAGCCGGACAGGGGCAACCCAATATCATGCCGTTGGTGTGATCTATACTTTACTACCAGTCATCAATCAATTTTACAAAACCAAAGAAGAAAAAGCGGCAGCCTTAGTACGGCATACAACTTGGTTTAATGCGACCATGCACATTAATAACTTTATCATGGGGCTTGTTGCTTCCATGGAAAAGAAAAATAGTGAAGATCCAGAATTTGATGCCAGCGCCATCACCGCTGTGAAGGCTTCCTTAATGGGGCCGATCTCTGGAATTGGCGACTCCTTCTTTTGGGGTATTTTGCGGGTAATAGCAGCAGGGATTGGTATTTCCTTAGCTAGCTCTGGTTCTGCTATGGGAGCTGTAGTCTTCTTGCTCCTATATAATGTTCCTGCCTTCTTAATTCACTACTATAGCTTGTATGGTGGTTACTCTGTTGGGGCTGAGTTTATCAAAAAGCTCTATGAATCAGGTGGTATCAAAATTGTTACCAAAACCTCTTCTATGCTTGGTTTGATGATGGTCGGTTCGATGACCGCTTCAAATGTGAAGTTTAAAACAATTTTGACGGTTGCAGCCAAAGGAGCTAAAGAAGTGGCTTCCATCCAGACTTATCTTGATCAGTTGTTTATTGGCATTGTGCCTTTAATGGTTACCTTGGCAGCCTTTTGGCTCTTAAAACGTAAAGTCAACATCAACTGGATTATGTTTGGCATCATGCTCCTTGGCATTTTGCTAGGTCTATTTGGTATTTGTTAGTCATAATAAAAAGATTGGTAAAACAGACGACTTGTCTATGTTTTGCTAATCTTTTTTGATATGGTGCAAGCTTAACGAGGCACTAGCCTTAAGCCGTTGCTTTTTGTTATAATAACCTTAGTAAAAAATGAAAGGAGATCAGGTGGAAGAACAGTTTAAACGTCATCTTCAAGAAGATATTTCGCGGCATTTTTCTAAGCAATCTTTGATTGTTTCTTTAATTTTGATCTTCTTTTTTATTATTTTTTCATTTGCTCCCCAAGAGATCGGGCTCTACCAAGACTTTCAAACGGTTAAAAGGAATTTTCAAACCAGCATTCGGCATCATTATGGCTTATTAAATCATGTTAGTCAATCCCTAGTTCCTAAATACCTAAGGGGGCAATTATCCTCATCAGAGTTGAACCAGCTTTATTATCAGTTACGGCAGAATGAACAAACTCAGGCTGAGCTTGTCGTGTATAATCAGCAGCAAAGTTTGGTTTTTGCCAGTAACCCGCATTTGGGAAATGTTTTTAACCAATCAGTGCATCTCAGAGAAATTTTGCAACACCTTCAGCCAGATGCCCAAAAAAGAGTTCTGAAGGTAACGATGGAAAATGATAACAGTCATTTCTTGCTGTTTATTAAACCTATTGTGATAGGCCACAGGGCCCAAGGCTATACTTTATTGGTTCTTAATGGGACCACATTTTTGACACCCGTACAAGTCTTAAACTCCAATGTGATTATTGCTGATAAATGGGACAATAGTTTGGTTTTTACTAGTCGCGAATTTGTCGAGTCAAGTCTTGATAAAGTCCGAAGTGCCGCCTTGCAACATCCGATAGTGTTTCGAAATCATCAAGCCTACACCGTTCGCTCACAAGCATTAACAGATGAGCTGACCTTGTGGCTCTATCGTCCGCTCTTTCCCCTTAAGATGATTTTGCTCTTTTCACTCTTGTCTTCTTTGACGATTTTTATCATCTTGCGCAAAAAATCGGCTATCCTAGCTAATCAAATTGCTGTGGCCAATTCTCAGACGATTTCACAGATGGTGACGGATATGCAGGCTATTTCAAAACAGAAAAAAACCAGAATTCAACTCCACAGCCATGATGAGTTTCAGTATCTTGCTAACCAGATTAACCAAATGGTCAGTCGGCTACAGTCTTTACATAATCAAACTTTAGTTTTAGAAAAAGAGAAATTCCAGTTTGAGCGACGTATGCTTGAAGCACAGTTTAATCCTCATTTTCTCTATAATACTTTGGAAACCATTTTAATCACTAGCCAATGTGATCCCGTATTGACAGAAACCATCGTCTTGCAGTTGACAAAGATTCTTCGCTACAGCGTGGATCAGACTTCTCAGCTTGTCACCCTAGCAGATGACTTGGTCATCATCGAGTCCTTCTTAGCCATCAATGCGATTCGCTTTGCTGAGCTGCGTTATACAATTGATCTTGACCCCAATCTCAAACACATAAAAGTCCCAAAGCTTTTCTTATTGCCTTTGGTAGAAAATGCTATTAAATATGGCTTTAAACAACGCCATGATGTGGCTATTCGCATCACTTGCCAAGTTGATGGAGATCAGTTCCTATTTAAGGTTTCTGATAATGGCCAAGGCATTAGTCCAGCTAAGCAAGAAGTGATTTTAAACCAGCTCCATTCACAAGCCTCTCAACATGGCTTGAGTAACACCTATCGACGCCTAAAGCATTCTTATCAGCGTGTGACACTAGACTTTGAGCAAGCGGATCAGTATTTTTCGGTTATTTTTCATGTAAAGGAGTAGGTATGTATCGAATCGCTATCATCGAAGATGAACATCTTATTCGCCAATGGTTGCATCAAGCCCTTACAGCAAAATCAGAGACGTTTTTGCTTGTTGGGGAAGCAAAAGATGGCCGAGAAGGCAGTCAATTAATCCTTGACACGCAGCCAGATATTGTCTTAACAGACATTAACATGCCAATCATGTCTGCCTTTGATATGTTTGAAGCGACCAAAGAAGTCTCTTATGCCAAGATTATCCTGTCTGGCTTTGCCGATTTTCCAAACGCCCGAAATGCTCTACACTATGGGGTTTTGGAGTTTTTAGAAAAGCCACTCACAAAAGATACACTGTATCAATGCTTAGATCAGGTTCTGGCAAGGTTAGATTGTGATACAAGCCAAGCAGTCAAGATTCCCTATCTAACGTTGCCTCAGTTGTCTCAGGAAATGCCTCATTCTATTTATGAATTGGTGACCTTCATTCAGACGCATTATCATGAGAAGTTATCCATTTCACTTTTGGCTCAGCAATTGGGCTATAGTGATAGTTACCTGTACCAGTTGGCTAAAAAGCACCTGGATATGACGTTGAATGATTATATTAATCAATTTCGGGTGAATCAAGCTATGCGCCTCTTGGTTACGAAACCCAATATGCTTGTTTATCAAGTTGCAGAAGCTGTAGGTATTTTTGACTACCGTTATTTCGATCGCGTCTTTAAAAAATACCTTGGACAAAATGCCACACAATTCCGTGAAGGTATCTGGCAGGTGCAAGCAAATGGAGGCCAATATGCAAAAACAAAAGATTAAAGGCCAAAGACGCCTTTTGCTGATCCTGATTGGCTTAGCTGGTTTAGGATTCTTGGGCTCTTACTTAATACCGCGGTATTGGACAATACAGCACTCCCATCCCAAGCAGCTAGTCATTATGACTCCAAACAGTCAATCTGTTTTGACGGGAACCGTTCTTGCTTTTGAGGAAAAATATGGTATTTCAGTAAAACTCATTCAAGGTGGAACAGGCGAATTAATGACAAAAGTGGTGAAGCACCGAGCACCGCAAGCAGATCTCTTTTTTGGAGGGAACTACACCCTTTTTAATCGTCATAGTCAGTATTTTACCCCCTATCGCTCTAAAGAATTGCCACAGGTGCTAGCAGATTATCGTCTGCCTAACCATTTTGCCACGCCTTATACTATTAATGGCAGTGTACTGATTGTTAACAATGAACTAGCCAAACACACCCCAATTACTAGTTACCAGGACCTGCTAAATCCGGATCTAAAAGGCAAGATTGCTTTTGGAAATCCAAACACCTCCTCAAGTGCCTTTTCTCAATTGACCAATATTTTGTTAGCTAAAGGTGGCTATAAAAATCCACAAGCCTGGCACTATCTCAGACAATTGCTGCGAAACATTGATCATGTGCAGTATCAGTCCTCAACAGAAGTCTATCAATCCGTAGCCGAAGGCAAGATGACAGTTGGTCTCACATACGAAGACCCCGCCCTTGCTTTACAAAAAAGCGGTGCCAATGTGTCAGTCGTCTATCCCAAAGAAGGTGTTGTTTTTGTGCCATCATCTGTTGCCATCATAAAAGGCAGCTCAGCTCAAACAGAGGCTAAACAGTTTATAGATTACATCCTCTCAAAAGAGGTCCAAGAAGCCTTTGCCCTCTCTGCGACGAACCGTTCCATAAGACAGGATCAGCAGACAAGTAGTGAATTGAAAAAACTAGATGCTATCCCCCTTCTAAAAGAAGACTATAGCTATATCACTAAATCCAAGTCAATCATCCTTAAGCGTTTTAATCAGGCTTGGCTGGAAAATAGCCGAGCTAAGAAATAGGCTTAAAAGGGCCTAGCCAATGCCTTTTTTGACCAGTTTGCCTTTGCAGTGCCGGGTAGCATTTGCTAACTCAGCAAGCAGAGCTGGTAACCTCAAAAATAAGACCTGCTCTGCTTTTAACCACCACCAACCAAGAATTTTTTCTCTAAAATCCTATTAGCAGTGAGTAAGTAGATGACCCAAGCCTTGAGTCTAGGGAAAAGAGAGTATAAAAAAACAAAACAGAAGGTTATTTTCTGTTTTGTTTTTTTGTTAAGTGCTGCCGCCGCCCAAACAGAGCAGCTTAGCCAGAAACCAACTCTTGTTTTATTCAACCTTGTCTTTGCGGTAAATGAGCAGTCCCACAACCATTGCACCAATGATAAAGAGAGTTAACATACCAGCAGGCTTAGCAATATCTCCTGTAAGTGACATTGCTTGACGAAGGCCAGCTACGGAATAGTACATTGGTAAGAAGTGTCCAATCTTCATGAAAATTGGAGGTACAATCTGCAATGGATAAGTCCCAGCACTTGATCCGAGTTGGAAGAGCAAGAAGAAGAGTGAGGCAAAAGAACCAAAGCGGCGATCCCAGCCTAAGAGGGCGGTTACCACTGCCATCAAGGCCCAAGCTGTCAACAAAATGATGAGGAGGGTTGAAGCCTTGTGACTTGGCTCAAATCCCATCAAGAGGATGGTGACAAAAAGGATGATAGCAGCTAGAGTAGAAATCAACCCATTGATTAAAAGTTTTGATTTAGCCCAGGTAAAGCGATCTTGGTGTTTTTCTCCATTTAACATATCGTAGAAGATAATGTTAGCCGCCATAGCAGCAACCAAGAGGGCGATGGACATCATGTAAGGCGCCATACCAACGGCATTGACCTTAACATTATCTTTATCTTGGTGTGTGAGCTTGATTGGTGCAGCCAAATCTTTGGCATTGGCTTGTTTAAAGTCAATGGTTTTTAGACCGCGACCAGCAGAACCAAGTTTGTCAGCTAAGGTATCAGCCCCATCAGTGAGTGTCACGAGTCCATTGTTTAATTGTTGGCCACCGTCAGCTAGCTTGCTAGCCCCACCAGCTATTTGTCCAGCGCCATTAGCTAATTGATCAGCTCCGCTCATTAATTGGCCAGACTTGCTGTCTAAGGTTGCTACACCAGTTGCGGCTTTTGTTACCCCCGCATTTAAATCAGCAGATTTACTATTAAGTAGATTAGCGCCATCAGCTAATTGGTTCACACCGTCAGTTAATTTGGCAGAATTACGATTAAGGCGTTCAGCCCCAGCGGCTACCATATTGGCGCCAGCATTTAAACGATCAGATTGACTGTTAAGCATGTTAGCGCCATTTGCTACTTTAGTAACGCCATTTGTATATTGGATAAGGCCAGTCGCTAATTTTTGACTGCCTTGGCTAGCTGTTTGCAATTGATCAACGCCAGCAGCTAACTTGTTACTTCCAGGGACCATTTGGCCTAAAGCCGTGTTGATTTGGTTAAAAGATTGAACGGTTGCTGGAATGGCTTGATCAGCTGCAGAGGCTAGTTGTTGCGTAGATGATTTTAGTTGTGTCAATTGGTTAGCCGCACTAGTCATCGCTTGGGCTGCCTTGGAGAGATCTTGAAGTGATCCTTGGATGGTTTGGACATCTCCTAAGATAGCTTGGGCTGCTGCGGCAGTATTTGGATTGCTGCTTGGAGCAGGCTCACTAGCGGCATTTTGAATAGCCGCGTTGATTTCAGCCTTTTGCTCAGGCGTCATAGTTTGATAAGCCGCGGTACCTTGAACGGCAGCTAAGGCCTTGGCGTTAGCATTAGTTGTACCTGTATTTGCTGATGCAGCTGCTAGCATTTTGGCCTGCGCAGCAATATCACTAAGGGCTGTGGTTAGGTTAGTTGTATCAACTTGGGGAATATCTGTTTGGCTTTGCGATAGGACAGTGTTTAACTTATCAACCCCTGCTTGAAGCTGACCTAGGCCAGTTTTTAGTGTTTGCAAGTCTTGGCTGTTTGTTTTTGCTTGTAAAGCATTCAAACCAGCGTTTAACTGTTTGGTTCCATCGATTAATTGTTGCATGCTAGCAGAACCACCAGCCAGTTGCTTAGCACCGGCCACTAATTGAGGAGTGTTACGATTTAATTGGTTAGCTCCTGCTGAGAGTTCAGCAACGCCACCTGTATACTTATTAAGTCCTGAGGCCAAACTTCCTAAACCATTATGTAATTGAGCGACCCCTCCAGTATATTGGATAACACCAGCTTGAATTGGCGCAATACCATTGGAGAGTTTGGCCACCCCAGCAGTATATTGGTTAACCCCGTTTGACAATTGTCCTAAGCCCCCATTTAATTGAGCGACCCCATTAGTGTATTGGCCAAGGCCATTAGCTAATTTGCCAGCGCCAGCTTGGAAGGTTTGACTAGAAGTGGCTAAAAGATTGAGATTACTTGAGAGTGCCTGACTACCATCGGCTGCTTTTTTAGCGCCATCGGCTAATTGTTGGCTACCATCTGCGGCTTTGCCAACTCCGCCTTGCAGGTTAGATAATTTATCAAATAATAATTGATTGTAGGTCTTGGTTACTGTTTTGGAAATTTTGGATTCCATTTTAATCATCATTGACTGGCTGAGCTTTGAAGCAATGAAGTTGTGACCCTTGGACGTTTCATAGTGAACCACGGCCTTTTGCGGATGATCAGTAAGAATAGTCACTGCCTTTTGCGAAAGGTCTTTTGGAAAAGTGACAATCATAAAGTACTTGCCATCATGAAGCCCTTTTTTGGCTGTTTTTTCTGATACAAAATGAAAGTCTAATTCCTTGCTCTTTTCAAGGGTGTCTACAATTTTGTCACCAGCATTGATGCTTTTATTTTGAAAGCTAGCTTCTTTGTCTTGATTGACAACAGCTACAGGGAATTGATCGAAGTGTCCATAGGGATTCCACATAGACGTAAGGAATACTAAGCTATATAACGCAGGTACCAAGGCGATACCTACGATGGTCACCCATAAATTTGGACGTTTTAATAATGTTTTTAATTCATTAAACATCTTGTCTCCTTTATACATTATGTCCATTTGTAATACATTGTTTATTATACGAATTTTTTGTGAAAACTCAAGTATTAATTACTAAAATTTGGACAAAGTGTTCAAAAATGTACAAATTAATTGACGGAAACGTTTCCAAAAACTTATCTTGACTGGTCCGGTGTTGGTTCTGTGAAAAGAAGATAGAACCGGCAATTTCAAAGCCAACCTGTGCTTATTGCATACTTTAGTCGATTTAGGGGAATGGCATCCAAGGCCTTTTAATAGAAGGGATTTATAGAAGTGTTGATCTACGTGCGAGCAATCACTGCCTTGCTATTGCTGCTAGCTGGTAAGAGGGAGGCCGGTGCGCTCACCTGCAATCGTTTAAGACTTAGTCATGACATTCAATGGTGAGGGCGTCAAAAAATTTCCGCAAGGAGACTTTTCCGCCGGACAGTCTGTCTTTTTGAATGGCTTGAATTTCCTTATGGATGTTTTGATAACCAAATAAATGATTGGCATATTGGAGGGTGATAGCATTATCAAAATCATCGATACACAGATGAGCCATGTTAACCATTGCTTTTTTCACGGTCCGTCTGACGCGCTGCATCATGACCTTTTGCTCATGTGAGTCAATCCCCAGTTCTTGCTGTAAATTGAGGTGTTCAAAAGTTATATTTTTTTGGACCATAAGCTGGCAGATGCGCAGAATGTCTGCATAGCCAGATTCTGAAGAAATACTTAAATAGTTAAGGATTGCTTGAGCTTTGGTGAGATAAGGATTATCAGCTTTGACCGGTGTTTTATCGCTCGAGTTAAATGCCAGCAACTGTTGGATAGTCGACAGTTTGTGTTCCATTTCAACACTTTGTGCAACTTTCTTTAAGACGGTCTTTACTTCGACAAGGTTGATTGGCTTACTAATAAAAAACTCAATTCCTGCTCGGTAAGCATTTTGCCTAAGACCCTCATCTTTAACCTGTGAAATCATAATAAATTTAAGCTGCGGCCGCTGTTTGTGAATTTGTTTTACCAGAGAAACACCATCAAGGTTTGGCATCAATAAATCAATCAGGACAATGTCAACATCCCAAATCAGTAAGTCTTTAAAGGCTTCTACTGAAGAATTGCATGTCTTAGAGACAGTGTTGGCAAAGTCATCCTCAATAATATCTGCCAAAATCATAGTAATTGAAGGATCATCATCAATAATATAATAGTTCATTCTTTGACTCCTACTTCTAAACAGCTCTTATCAAAAGTTAAAGTAAAAATAGCACCCTTAGGATAATGGTCACTTACCTGGATGGTTCCATTATACTGCTCTGCCATAATCATTTTAACATGGGAAAGACCAATCCCCCGGTAAATGTCGCCATTAGCATCAAATTTGGTTGAAAAACCAGGCTGAAAGATATAGTCTTTTAATTTTGCTGAAATGCCAGGCCCATTATCTTTGATTGTAATGGTTAACTGCTCGCTAGTTTCTGTTGTTGAGACTGCAATGGTTCCGTTTCGTTGCTTTCCGATGGCTTCTACAGCATTTAAGAGGACGTTAGAGATGACCGTTAAGAGGAAATAATAATTAGCAACCGTGACATCCAGTGGCCTACTTTCGATAATGATAATGTCTTGTTGATGCGCGTGGATGAGGCTACGCGCGTAGGATAAGACAATCTGAAAAATATCCTTTAAAGCCATAGTTGACTCATTTTTGACACTAAAATAGGTCCCAAGCCCCTTAATGACATTTTGATAGTCTTTTTTGATTTCATGCACATCACGTGCAATATCTAAGGATAAGTGTTGATAATGACTTGGCAAGTGGTGTTTTTCTAATTCTTTATCAAGAAGATAAGCATTTTTCATAATATTTTCAATTTCTTGGATATTCTTTTGCATAAAATAGACTTCACTTTTGACAGCGGCAGAAGACCAGACAAAATAGTAATAACGTTTTTCATGATTTTCTTTTTGCAATAACAAGGTCAGATAATGGTAAGTGTAGGCTAGCGCGCAGCTAATTAGTGCTCGAACAAGAGCCGTTAAAAAAAGTAAGCCAAAAAATTCCAGATGATAATGGGTAAATTTTAGCAGGAGGCTCATTTCAATCACATTGGATAAGTAGTCACAAATAATAATGGCAAAGAAAAAAGTTCCCTTATGACGAGAGGAACGATGCCAATAAATATAGTAGAAAGTGGTACCATAGCAGATATAAAAAATCATGTCGGTGAAGACAAATTCAATAATCCGCATCAATTCGGCATCTCCAACTAAAAATAAGAGTAGTCCACGAAAAATGGGTGAGGCAATCGCAATCCCAAGACAGATGTGAATAGGATTGACATCGTCATTAAAATAGAGAAAGACAGGAAGGATAAATAAGGATAATGTCAAAATAAAACCATCTGTAATAATGGAAATATTCACCTGTGCTGCCAGAGCGATAGTGATAGCAGCAATAAGGATTCTCTGACGTCGCTCCATGTGTTTTTCGGCTAAAATATCAAGCATATTACGCCTTTCTAAAAAATAGTGTGACTATTTTTGAGGTTTTATGAGTTTTTTTGAAAACGCTATCTATAATGTAAGTATAAATAAAAAGGAGGCGATAAGCAATGAAAAATTTACGTCACCGTAATTTTCTAACCTTATTGGATTTTACAAAGCAAGAAGTTGAGTTTTTATTGAATCTTTCTGAAGATTTAAAGAAAGCTAAATACGCTGGCATTGAGCAAAAACGCTTGAATGGTAAAAATATTGCCTTGATTTTCGAAAAAGATTCAACGCGCACACGCTGTGCCTTCGAAGTTGCTGCCTATGACCAAGGCGCTCGTGTAACTTATCTAGGGCCAACAGGCAGTCAAATGGGTAAAAAAGAAACTGCTAAAGATACAGCCCGTGTTCTAGGTGGCATGTATGACGGCATTGAGTACCGCGGTTTTTCTCAAGCGACTGTTGAAACCCTAGCTGAGTTTGCCGGTGTCCCTGTTTGGAATGGTTTAACCGATGCCGATCACCCAACTCAAGTATTAGCTGATTTTTTGACAGCAAAGGAATGTCTCCACAAACCTTATCAAGATATTCGTTTTACTTACGTAGGAGATGGTCGTAATAATGTAGCAAATGCTTTAATGATTGGTGCATCTATTGTTGGAATGACTTTCCACTTGGTTTGTCCTGATGCCTTAAGACCCGAAAAAGCTTTACTTGAAAAATGTCAATCGCTTGCCCAAGCTTCTGGCGCTACTATTGATATTACGAGTGATATTGAAAAGGGTGTGCGGGATTCAGACGTCCTTTACACAGATGTGTGGGTCTCAATGGGAGAACCCGATGACGTTTGGAAAGAAAGAATCAGCTTACTTGAACCGTATCGTGTCACCCAAAAGATGATCGAAATGACCAATAATCCAAATGTTATTTTTGAGCATTGTCTCCCTTCCTTCCATAATATTGATACTAAGATTGGTAAGGAAATTTTTGATAAATATGGTCTCAAGGAAATGGAAGTATCAGATGAAGTCTTTGAAGGACCTCATTCGGTTGTCTTTCAAGAAGCAGAAAATCGCATGCATACCATTAAAGCTGTAATGGTTGCTACCTTAGGGGATTAGGAGGTACCTATGGCCAAAATTGTCGTAGCATTAGGTGGTAATGCACTTGGAAAATCTCCCAAAGAGCAATTACAGCTGGTTAAAAACACAGCGCGATCATTGGTTTCGCTTATTAAAGAAGGTCACGAAGTCGTTATTAGTCATGGCAATGGTCCACAAGTGGGCGCCATTAACTTAGGAATGAACTATGCTGCTGAACATGGTCAGGGCGCAGCCTTTCCCTTCCCAGAATGCGGAGCCATGAGTCAAGGTTATATTGGCTATCATTTACAACAAAGTTTGCTAAATGAATTAAAACAGCAAGGCATTGACAAAGAGGTTGCAACGCTTGTCACCCAAATCGAAGTTGATAAAGATGATTCAGCATTTACAAATCTATCCAAACCAATCGGAGCATTTTATGATCAAGCGACAGCTAAAAAGTTAGCTCAAGCAACAGGCCATACCTTTGTGGAAGATGCTGGCCGTGGTTACCGTCGCGTAGTTGCCTCTCCAGAGCCCATTAATATTTTAGAATTAAAAAGCATTCAAGCACTTATTGAGTCAGGCTCTTTAGTGATTGCTGGCGGAGGCGGTGGTGTCCCAGTGATTAAGACATCAGCTGGTTATGAAGGTGTTGCTGCTGTTATTGATAAAGATAAATCAAGTGCCCTTCTAGCTGGGAAGCTTGATGCAGATCAACTTATTATTTTAACGGCCGTTGACCATGTCTATATCCATTATGGTAAACCTGATCAAAAAGCTCTTAAAAATGTTACTGTTAAAGAAATAATTGATGATGTCAACCGTGGTGAATTTGCAAAAGGGAGTATGTTACCAAAAGTTGTTGCCTGTATGAGTTTCTTAGATAGAAATCCCAAAGGGATGGCTCTTATTACTTCTTTAGAAGGATTAGAGCAGGCCCTGCAAGGAAACATTGGAACACGTATTACTAAATAAAAACAGCTAAGGTACAAAGAAAGCTAGGCAGTCGGTTTTCTTATGTACCTTTTTTTGCAAAAGGCCTCTTAAAATACATATAACAGGAGAAATACTCATGCAGGAAGTTGAAAATGTTAAAAGTGTAAACAAAAATACCAGACGATTCCGGATGCCAGGTGCTTTTACCATTTTGTTTATCTTAACGATTGTGTCTGTATTAGCAACTTGGTTTATTCCCGCAGGATCTTACTCAAAACTACAGTATGATCCAGCAAGTGCCAAATTGATTCAAACCAGTCCACAGGGAAAGACGACCCATTTACCAGCTACCCAAGCGCAGTTGGATAAGATTCATGTCAAAATCAAAATTGAAGAGTTTACGTCGGGGGCCATTAGTAAACCCGTTTCTGTCCCAAATACCTATCAAAGCTTGAAGCAAAACCCGGCAAAACTCAGTGATATTACGACCAGTATGGTAAATGGAACAATTGAGGCTGTTGACATCATGGTTTTTATCATGGTCCTAGGAGGAATGATTGGTGTTGTTAGACGAAGCGGTGCATTTGAAACGGGACTTTTAGCCTTAACTAAGAAAACCAAAGGACACGAATTTATGCTTATCTTCCTAGTCGCCCTTTTAATGGTTATTGGGGGTACCCTTTGTGGGATTGAAGAAGAAGCGGTTGCCTTTTACCCTATTTTGGTTCCTGTTTTTCTAGCTATGGGCTATGATTCGATTATCTGTGTGGGGGCAATTTTTCTTGCTAGCTCAGTAGGGACCTCCTTTTCAACGATTAATCCTTTTTCATCCGTAATAGCTTCAAATGCGGCTGGTATTAGCTTTACTGAAGGATTGGGATGGCGTACCTTTGGTTGTATCATGGGGGCAGTTTTTGTCATTAGTTATTTATATTGGTATGCTAAGAAGATTAAAAAAGATCCGACCTTTTCATATTCTTATGAGGACCGCGAGGAATTTAATGCACGGTGGGCAATTGCAACAGACAATTCTGCCGCAGTTTTTACCCTCAAACAAAAAATCATTTTAATCCTTTTTGTAGTGGCCTTTCCACTCATGGTCTGGGGAGTAATGGCCAAAGGCTGGTGGTTCCCAACCATGGCCTCATCATTTTTAGCCATCACAATTATTATTATGTTTCTGACAGCTACAGGCAAACAAGGCATAGGTGAGAAAGAAGTGGTGGATGAATTTGTTAATGGAGCAGCAAGCTTAGTTGGTGTTTCTCTCATCATTGGATTGGCGCGTGGGATTAACATTATTTTGAACCAAGGATATATTTCTGATACCATGCTCTTTGCAGCTTCAAAAATGGCCTCTCATGTCAGTGGTCCCGTTTTTATCATAGTTATGATGCTTATCTACTTCTTCCTTGGCTTTGTAGTGCCGTCTTCGTCTGGTTTGGCTGTTTTATCCATGCCGATCTTAGCTCCATTAGCAGATACTGTTGGCATTCCGCGTTCAGTAGTTGTAATGGCTTATCAATTTGGCCAATACGCCATGCTCTTTCTTGCGCCCACTGGACTAGTCATGGCGACTCTCCAAATGCTTGATATGAAATATTCCCACTGGTTAAAGTTTGTATGGCCAGTCGTGGCTTTCCTATTAATTTTTGGCGGGGCCTTGTTGGTGCTCCAAGTAGCTATCCTTTAGGCGTTCATTTGAATATTTCTACTATATAAAAGGCAAAGCATTCTAAAACCACAGTCTTCTAGGAAATACCGCTATCGTTCGCGGGGAAGGGCTCACGCAGATGAAAGGATGTAAATGTTCCTTTAAAAGCTATGCCGTACTTAAAACCAGTCAGATAGTTCAAGTTAGCCAAATTTAAAGAATAGTGATGTGATAGGTAAAGGGGAAATGAGTGAGGCGGACCGTAAATTAGGCGATTTTTACTGTGCTTATCAAGGTAAAAATCGCTCATGCTCCGCCAATTAACCGTAGAGCTGCCGCAGAGAGAATAAAACAAAGGTGGATTCTCAAAATCAGTCCGCCTAGAAATTAATCTGAGAAAGTTGAAAAGCAGCGCAGAATTTTTGCTTACTACAGCAACTAACCCCAATATTGTTTGAGACTTAATCGGCCGCCAAAAACTTCTTAAGCCAATTGATTTCATAAGGTTTTTGCCGTATAATAGTGCTATGAAAGGGCGATTCAAAACTGAAGTCCAGCTAAGACGAGTAGCGCGATTACGAAAAATTGTGGACAAACCCTGTCTACGAGGTTTTAGAGCTATGCTGTTTTGAATGGTCTTGAACGAAGTGTTAGCTCCGCCTT
>NZ_WLZU01000026.1 GCF_009870755.1 Streptococcus halichoeri | reverse complement strand
TCATAAAAGAGCTGGAACCAAAAAGTTCAAGCTGGTATTATGAGACTAAGAAAAGAGCTTTACTTGAATTTGCGGAATTTTACAGGGACGGGGCGCTAAAAAAATCTAATCAGAATGTTATTATTTCTTGAATACGTGTTATACGTATCATATAATAAGCTTGTCAGGAAGTAAAAGCGCTATACCTATGACACAAAAAAATGGTTAAACTTCTTACCGCCAATGGTTGGACAAAGACCAAAGAAGGTAACGGGTCACACGTTAAGCTTGAAAAAGCAGGCGAGTGGCCTATAACCATTCCCCACGGTGACATTAACAAATACACTGAACGGGGTATCAAAAAGCAAGCAGGCCTGTTATAAAGACAAGTCCCCCGCTTGTCTTTGATTTTGGAGGGAAAACTATGCTTGTCACTTATCCAGCTTTATTTTACTATGACGATACAGACGGAGCTAACGCCCCTTACTTTGTGACTTTCCCAGATTTTGAGCATTCAGCAACTCAAGGTGAGGATATGGTAGACGCTATGGCAATGGCTAGCGATTGGCTAGGCATTAACTTAGCTGATTATATCGAGAACGGTCGCAATATTCCTAAACCATCAGACATTAATTCCCTTTCTTTGATTGATAACAACCCTTTTGGCGAGGATGCGGATTTTCAATTAACCTATGACCCCAATAAATCTTTCGTCTCGTTGGTTATGGTTGACGTTGCCAAATATCTTGGTAGTCAAGAACCTATCAAGAAAACCCTAACTATTCCACGTTGGGCAGATACTTTAGGGCGTGAATTAGGTTTGAATTTCTCCCAGACACTAACAGACGCTATTGCGGACAAGAAAATCCACGCTTAATCCGATTTATGATTAGTAATAGAACCCTTCTAACCTCCTTGAAACAGATATTTTCTGCGGTAGGAGGTGGGATGGTTCTGTTTTTTTGCTCACTTAAACCCAATTTTTGCGACTTCTGAGACGATTTTTCATTTTTAGAGAGCAACTCATAACTCCTTGTCGCTCTAAGGATAGATAGTATTTTTACCCTATTTTGGCATTTGGCACCTAAAAAAAGGGGGGCATTACATTCATAGTAGCCCAGTTTTTAATTAGTATACTTTGTGAAAATTTGATAAAAACATATTGATTTTACAACATAAAAGTTTTATATTTTTTATATTAATGTCATTTATAAAAAGCATTTTTATGAAATTTGTTGGGGAACCCAAAATGAAGAAAAAATTATCTAAGTTTTTTGTATTATCATTACTTCTAGGGGCAACATTAGTAGGTCATCAAGCACATGCTAGTACTAAAGCAGTGAGAATTGGTACTGCAATTTGTGTCAATAAAAATGGCCGTGCCCAATATAGACCAGATTTAGACGCAATTAGATCTCAAACAGCTAGAGTTGTCGTTAACAGCTGGATTAACCATGGACCATGGGCTCCATGTCTAGGATTTGGAGTTATTATCCCACAATGAAAAGCAATGAAAGAACAGAATGGTTGAAACACATTGAATTACTAATAAACTCTGATTCAATTAAAGATAATCCTGAATTAAAAAATATTTTCCTAACAACTTATAAAGCATTAGAAAACAACGAAAGAGATGCTTTAGCAAGATTAAGCAATCATATTTCTTGGTACTTAATTACTCATAATTATGAAGCGCCAAAACCTATCATTGACTTTGCTCAACAAATAGCTAAAGAGCCTCATAAAGAAAGAGGAAAGCTGGCATTTTTACAAATGTTAGCATTATCCTTAACACAAATAAAATAAAAAGACTCTATCATTTCTGTAGCTGGTAACGCCACTCTGGAGATGATAGAGCCCTTTTAGTACCATAAATAGTGTAAGAAAGAGGAAACTCTTACTTGCACTATTTTTATATAATGAAAAGGTAGTATGACGAGGCTCTTTTTGGATTATAGATATCCGTCACAAAAACTGTCATCTACCGATTCATTATCAGTATTCGATTAAGCAGGTTGGACAAAAAGTCCGCGTAACGAGCTAAAATGAATGGAAATGGGTGCAGGTAGAAACTACAAATAATAATGAGGAGAACAAGGGATGATTTCTATTGGCATTGATATTACTAAAGAAAAATTCACCGCATGTGCATTAGAGCAAGGAAATAAAGTGATTTGGAAATCATATGATGTAATGAATTCCAAATCTGAAATTGAAAAATTTCTCAGACGAATGGCAGATGTAACAGATGTAAGAATTGTTATGGAAGCCACAGGTAAATACCATCTGCCCATTTTATATACCTTAAAGGCAAATGGATACTTTGTAAGCGTAGTAAACCCCCTAAAGATGAAGCAATTCTGTCGATCAATAAGTTTTAGAAAAGCTAAAAATGATCGGCTTGATGCCAAACAGATAGCCGAATACGGTTTAATCTACTGGGACACCCTAGAAAATTACAATCTAGATAATACAAACTACCAAGAACTAAAGCATTTAAACCGTTCTTATCAACACTACATGGAACTAAGGGTCTGTCAAATCAATTTTATTGACCATATCATTGACCAAACATTTCCTGGCATAAAAAAATTAATTCCGCACGGCTCACAAGACTTTTCGAAAGACAAGTTACTAGACTTTCTTGAAAAATGGTGGCATAAGGATAAGGTTCTAGAACTATCAGAAGAAGAATTTGTAAAAAAATATCAAATCTGGGCAAAAGAAAAGAGATACCATCCGAATACACAAAAGGCTAAGTCCATCTATAGCCTTGCTCAGGAAGGTATCTCCACTCAACCCTCTAACAGCCCATATATAGAAGCGGACGTACAAGAGAGCATTAAGCTGGTTAAAGGAATTAACCAAAGCTTACATCATATATTATCACAAATGATCGAACTTGCCGAGCCATTAGAAGAATATCAAGAAGCAAAAAAATTTTCAGGAATATCCGATAAATTAGCCGTTCAAATAACGGCGGAATTTGGAGATTTAAGCAAGTTCAGGAATAAGAAATGCCTAATATCCTTTGTTGGAATAGATGCCCCGCCCTATGAATCAGGGAACTTCAAAGCCACCCAACGAAAAATATCAAAAAGAGGAAATTCAATCCTGAGAAAAGTCGGCTACCAGGCAATGAAATGCATGATGAGTGCGAAAAATCAAGACAATGAGATTTACTTATACATGATAAAGAAAGAAAAAGAAGGAAAGCCAAGGAAAGTATGTAAATTTGCAGGTTTGAATAAATTTCTGCGAATCTATTATGCAAAAGTCATGCAAGCAAAGTTGAGAACGGAGCAAAGAAAAGCAGCATAAACTTCAAATAAAACAAATTACCTAGCTGATTTTATTGATTTTAATCAGCTTTTTTGTCATGCACAAAAAACAAAAGTCAAAGTGAAAAAACACCTTGACTTTTGTTAGCAGGTTTTAGTGTCAAAATGTGGAATTTTTTGTGGACTTTGAAGGAATATCTAAGGATTGTTAAAATGCTAGCAAAACTCTAGAAACGTTGTTATATCACTAGTTAGGGCAATGCAAAGACAACAAAACTGCATGAAAGTCTCCTTTGAAAAGTCGAGCCTTCATGCAGTTTGAGTTCTTTTTGTTTGGCAAATGATCGCTTAAAAGCGACTTTGGAGCGGCAGCTGGTCTGATATTAATAAGCTGAATCTTTTAAGACTTCTTCTTTATAGCCGCCTGCTTGTGGCAATGGAAGATTGGTTGAATTTGGTGCGCGCAAAATTCTAATAGGTCTTGCGCCAGCTTCTCTTGCAGCATGCACATCATCATCGCTGTCACCATAGTGAATTTGCGAATGATTTTTATGAATGTAATAGCTCTTATCATATTTGTAAGGCTTAATGGCTTTATCACCCGTATAGTTGACTGGGATTGGCTTTTTCAAGTCAAAGACTTTCGCTAGAGACTTGGCAGTTTTATCAATTTGGCCTTTTTTATACATTGATCCTCTAGTACGACCAGTAATAAAAACAATCTTATCGCCACGTTTTTGGTGCATCGCAATTAGGGATTTAGCATAAGTCTTAGGGATTGAGTCTTGGTCACCACGTTTGGCCACAAAATCCCAGAATTTTTGCTGGTGTAAGAAATCAAAGCTTCCAGGGGTCATATAGGTTTTCCCATATTGGAAGTATTGACTGCTAAATAAAAGCGTATCATCAATATCAAAGCTGACTGTAATTTTTCCTTTACCTTCTAAGCTTTTTTCAATGCTTTCAATGGTGACATAATCAACCGGAGCTTCTTTTGATAGCTCGGTCACACCTTTTTGCTGATAAGCCACTTTAGGCCCACTTGCTTGGACACTACCACTGGCTGTGGCCAATAAAGAAGCCATTAAAAAACTGGCTAAAACATATTTTTTCATTATGAAGTCCTCCTCTTTTATTTTACAATGCCAGGCGTCATTTGTAAATTGTTTTCAAATAACTTTTATGTCTTTCTTTTTTTATTTTAATCATTCAGAGGACCAAAGGCTTTGCGCAAAAACCAGACAACGGGCACTGTCACACCGACTTTTTTTACCTCCTCTAACAAACTCCCACGAACATCGGTATAACGGCAGCACCCTTATCTCTACTTGTTATGTCAATGGCAGAGCTCTAATTCTTTTTAGAGCAACTGGGCAAGCTAGCCTCTTCTAAGATGTGAGCTTGCCAGCCCCTTGCTCTTCCTGTACAAGATGGCCACCATTTTGGCGGATTGGTTCTTGGTTTTTCTTGCTTGGTTTAGAAAATGCAAAAATGCCTAGAAAGTTCTGTTGTAACAAGCTTTCTAAGCATTTATTTCATTTGGAATTTCAAAGCCAACTGTATGGTTTTACAGGCTGAGGCTACATTTTGAGATTTTATGCCTTTTCGAGCAGCAGCCCTAATGAAGGACCACGAAAGTAAGGCTTTTTTGTGCACAACATCTCCCTTTAGAATAGTTATACTGTAGTTGGATACAATAGACTATGCGGGAGATGACTCGAGCAGCTCTTGCTAATTTTTTTGCCTTTGGCTATTTGCTAGCTCCTTGCCAAGGTTGGCTAGGGCTAATAAGGTTAGCCACAAGGATTGTCCTACTTGCGTGAGCGATTTTCCATAAGGTCATAGGAAGCCTTCATCAGAGCTAGGACAACGACAAAAAAGTTAGAATGCTTGGAATAGGCAATATAGTAGGGTTCCCAGGTCTTGGCAAATTTGGCCTTATAGTGGCGCAACCCCTCAAATGAATATATTTGCGAACCAAGCTGATAAAGGAGGTAGCCCATCCGCTCTGTTACAAAACTAAATCGATAGTTGCCGACATTGGCTAAGGGGCTCATTCCCATATTAAACCACTCTAAGCCCTGTTCTTTGGCATACTGGATGATCTTGATGAACAGCACATCCATGATTCCCTTGGGCGCATCATGAGCATATCGCATCAAGTCTACCAATAAGGATTGTTCGCTCTGAGATGTTTCTAGGCTAGCAAAGGCTACTAATTTACCCTGCTGCGAACGAATGAGGGCTAAGTCAGCATGGGCTAGGTAGTTGGCGCTAAAATAGCCCAAGGAAAAGCCCATCTCTCTGCGGCCATTGAGCCAGTCAGTCGACACTTCTTCTAGTTCAGCTAGCAAGTCAGCTGAATGAGGTGGTGCAGTGATCGTAAATTGGTGGCCGGACTTGTCAACTTGATTGACGACGGAACGTAAATTTTGCCGTTTTTTACCTGAAATACTGAATTCTTCTGGTTTGACCAAACCTTCTTCACCCAATTTCATAAAATCAAAACCAAAATCATGCACAGCAAGCACTGTCTTTTCTGGAATTTCATAAAAAACTGGGCGAAAATGATACAGATCAGCCTCAGTCATAAAAGCCATCAGGCCTTCTTCTAGGTATGCTTTATCGCCAATAAAGTCCCCCATAACTAGAAGAAATTCCTTGTAAGGTTTAAATTGTAAGCCAAGCTTATCTTGACCATTGACTTGGTAATACCAGATACGCTTATCTCCAAGATAGGCTAAGCCAGTGTAATGATGGTCACCCAAGGCACAGAGGGCTTGATAACGCTCGGCGTCAAAAACTGAACCAATCTGGTGGCGCTGGCGCTTAAGGATCGTCAAAAACACCACAACTACCACAACAATCAAAAATAAGGTGAGAAAACCCGTCAACCACCAATGAAACGAAGGTACAGAAAAATGCTTTTCCAAGGAAACCCTGGGCACACGACGCGGATCAACTAAATTGGTATAACCTAAAATAACATAGGATGCTAGTAAAAAAAGCCAAATTGCTCCATCAAGAAAACCCTCTTCATGACTAATAATAAATTGTTGACGATAAAGATGATGACGGCTAATCCACAAAGCAACCATTAAAAAACCTAGAAGATAAGAGGGAAAGCTGGATCGATAGAAAAAAATCGTATAAAGCAGCGCGAGGGCTAAAAACACCAAAGTCGGATAAAAAGCCTGCCTGACCCGGTTAGCAATCGCACGCCCACAGACCAGTAAGGAAAAACCAAGCATTAAGCTGGGAACCTGGCGGATGAGAGCCATACTGGCCAAACCATACAATTTGTCTTTGATGAGTGGCAAATTAATAATCGAATCATGACTAGTAATCATCAGGACCAAAAGGATACCCGAGACATAAAAAAGTCCAATCATCAGGTAAAAACTCAAGGTGGTGAGCATATCCTTTAAGATTACCTTTTTAGTAGTGATAAATTTCCCAAGATGCTGTAAAAAAGGCATAGGCCTCCTTTCAAAATATGTCTTTTTTTCATGAAATAGCCTAACTGTAGAACCTTAAATACCAAAAGGGAACAGGCGCTCTAAGCTTAATACTTTAAGGGCTTAGCCTACTCCTGCTCCCAACAAGGTTAAAATAAGTCAGAATGGGGAGTAAAAAACACTTCTCCTCCACATCAGATTTAGGTTCACAAAAGCTAATACCTAACCAATAATAGCACCATTTGGTACCGAAGGATCAACTGTTAACACTGTCAATTTGCCCTCATGCTCAGCAGAGAGAATCATTCCTTGACTAATGTATTTTTTCATCATTTTACGTGGTTTGAGATTGGCTACAATCTGCACTTTTTGGCCAACCAATTCTTGTTCATTGGGATAGAACTTAGCAATTCCTGATAGGATTTGACGATGGTCTGCATCACCTGCATCCAACCGAAAGCGCAGCAATTTATTAGACCCTTCTACTTTCGCCACTTCAATAACTTCAGCTACTCGAATTTCTACGGCATCAAAGGTCTCAAACGAGATTTCCTCCTTACTAGACGTCAATTCCACTTCCTCAGGAAGCCATGCTTTAGCCTCCGGTGCCGTGCCTGCATGCATTTGTTCCTTGATATAGGTAATTTCTTGTTCCATGTCCAGACGTGGGAAAATGGGCCTTCCCTTAGCAACAACCTGAATGCCACTAGGCAGACCTGCTAGCTCAAGGTGTTCCATGGAAAATTGGTCGCCCAGACCCAATTGCGTCATGATAGCGTTAGAAGTTTCCATCATGAATGGTTGAATCAGATGCGCTACGACTCGCAGACTCGCTGCTAAGTGAGCCATAACTGCCGCTAATTTGTCGCGATCAGCTGCGTCCTTGGCAAGAACCCAAGGTGCTGTTTCATCAATGTATTTGTTGGTACGTGCAATAATATGCCATACCGCTTCAAGCGCACGCGGGTAATCAACAGCCTGCATTTGTTTATGGTAAGTGGTGATACTATCAGCCACCACAGCTGCTAAATCAGCATCAAACTCAGTCGCACTGGCAAAATCAGGCACTTGACCATCAAAGTATTTATTAATCATGGCGATGGTTCGATTTAAGAGATTACCAAGGTCGTTTGCTAATTCGTAATTAATCCGGCCGACATAGTCTTCTGGTGTGAACGTTCCATCTGAACCAACTGGTAGTGAACGCATCAGGTAATAACGTAGTGCATCAAGACCAAAACGCTCAACCAGCATTTCTGGGTAAACGACATTGCCTTTTGATTTTGACATTTTCCCATCTTGCATCACAAACCAACCGTGGGCAACTAGTCGGGTTGGCAGCGGTAAATCTAGCGCCATCAGCATGATGGGCCAATAGATTGAGTGAAAACGTAAAATATCCTTTCCAAGCATTTGCACCACTTCGTGTTGCTCATCATTGCCCCAGAAGCGGCCCATCTTATTTTCCAGCTGATTGCCATAGCCTAGAGCTGTGATATAGTTAGAGAGGGCATCAATCCAGACATAGACCACGTGTTTGGGGTCACTTGGCACCTTGACTCCCCAACTAAAGGTAGTACGAGACACTGCCAAATCTTCCAAACCAGGTTCAATAAAGTTCTTGAGCATTTCAGTCATGCGCCCATCAGGCTGAATAAACTCTGGGTGTTCGGCATAATAGGCTTTAAGACGGTCAGCGTATTTGCTCATACGAAAGAAGTAAGATGCTTCAGAGACCTGTTCTACCTCATGACCAGACGGAGCGATACCACCGATCATCTTGCCATTTTCATCGCGATAGACCTCAGCCAATTGGCTCTCTGTGAAGAATTCTTCGTCAGGTACTGAGTACCAACCGGTGTACTCACCTAAATAAATATCGCCTTGCGCTAGCAATTGATCAAAAATCTTGGCAACTGCCGTCTCATGGTAAGCATCTGTTGTACGGATAAACTGGTCATAAGAAATGTCCAAAAGCTGCCACAGTTCCTTGACACCCTTGGCCATATCATCAACATAGGCTTGTGGGGTAATCCCAGCTGCTTTAGCCTTTTGCTGGATTTTTTGCCCGTGCTCATCAAGCCCCGTTAAATAGTGAACATCAAAGCCCATCATCCGCTTGTAACGAGCCAAAACGTCACAGGCTATTGTGGTATAAGCAGAGCCAATGTGTAACTTACCTGAAGGATAATAAATCGGTGTGGTAATGTAGAAATGTTTGTCTGTCATGCTTTCTCCTATAAGCCACCCTAATGAAAGGTGTTTTTTCGTTACTTTTCATTATAACACAAATTAAACAGGCACCAAGCAGAAATAAACCTGTCACTACTTTTGACGACAGTGTCAGATGAGCGTAAGTGGGTTTAAGGAGAACGGTAGGCTCCAATCAACTTTTAGCCACGACTTAGCTTGTTGACTCTATTTAAATAATCGATGCGGTTGTTTTTTGCTCCTTAGCTCATTTAACCTTCCGTCTTATCATCTAAATCCTTCTCATCACTCTTTCACCTAATCAAATACCAGCTCAACTTATTATTCGAAAAAAACAAAGGAAGTCTTAAAAAACATACAAACTGGGGAAGTTAAAGCTTTACAAACTAGACTTATGCAGACTCAATACACAAACGTCAATAACTTCTTTAAATAAAAAAGCCTCACGCTCAAATCTGGCGACTCTGAGCGTGAGGCAAATCATGTATGAGAAACAAGCATTAAATGGCTCGTTTTTTGGGCCCATTTTAATAGAAAAATAAGGTAAAAAACGGGTGAACACCTTTAAAACCTTGATGCACCAATAGGATAAACGGAGGACATGGGATTTGAACCCACGCGCGCTGTTACACGCCTGACGGTTTTCGAGGCCGTTCCCTTAAGCCAGACTTGGGTAATCCTCCAATGGTTAAGCATACTATACCATCAATTAGGCAAAATAGCAAAGCTTTTCCAGCTTAGACGATACTAAAGAGTAATCTAAAAGAAGAAAAACAGCCGTTACCCACGCGCAAAAGCGTGAACGGTCGCTTGTTTAGGTAATTTTTGTTAAAATGAATAAAACAAATGAAAAGAAAGAGACGCAATTTATGAAACTCATCTCCTGGAATATTGATTCCCTAAATGCCGCCTTAACTAGTGATTCGCCACGCGCTATGCTCTCACGCGCTGTCATTGAAACCTTGGTCGCTGAAGATGCTGACATTATCGCTATTCAAGAAACCAAGTTATCCGCCAAAGGACCAACCAAAAAACACCTTGAGATTATCTTGACTTACTTCCCCAACTACCATCACGTCTTTCGCTCATCGGTGGAACCAGCTCGCAAAGGCTATGCCGGAACCATGTTTCTTTACAAAAAAGAGCTTAATCCCATCGTTAGCTTTCCAGAAATCGGTGCCCCTAGCACCATGGACGCCGAAGGGCGCATTATCACTTTAGAATTTGCCAATTGCTATGTCACTCAAGTCTATACGCCAAATGCCGGTGATGGCTTACGGCGTCTAGCAGAACGGCAAGTTTGGGATGAAAAGTATGCTACTTACCTAGCTGAGCTGGACCAGAAAAAGCCCGTTTTGGCCACTGGCGACTACAATGTTGCCCACAAAGAAATTGACCTGGCCCACCCAGCCAGCAACCGCCGCTCACCTGGTTTTACAGACGAAGAGCGCGCAGGCTTTACTAGCCTTTTAGATCGCGGCTTCACTGATACCTTTCGGCTGATTCACGGTGATGTCCCAGATGTCTACTCTTGGTGGGCACAGCGAAGTAAAACAAGCAAAATCAATAATGCAGGCTGGCGGATTGATTATTGGTTGGTCTCCAATCGCCTTGCTGATCTCGTAACCAAATCAGAAATGATTCATTCAGGCACACGCCAAGATCATACTCCCATTGTCCTAGAAATTGAGTTATCTTGCTGATGCAAAACGATTGTAAAAGCTGGGCTAAGTTTTTGCAGTAGGGCTTGAGCAGTCATCTCCAAGGGGGTAAAGGATAGGCAAGCAAAGCAATTGAAAAAGAATGACCAGCAAGCTATAATAAGGTCTCATACTAAAGTGTATCGGAGAAACATATGATTCAAAAATAAACAACCATGCTTTATATGAAAGATCCAAAAGCTGCAGCCGACTTTTGGTGCCAAAAAGTTGGCTTCCTATTGATTGAGGAAACTCCAATGGGAGAGACGCGTTCCTACCAAATCGCACCAAGCTTGGATGCTAGCTTTAGTTTTGGGATTCACGATCAACAGCTAGTTGCTGCTCAAAACCCTGAGCTAAACTTAGGTTTTCCTTCGGTTTTGTTAGAAACCGATGATTTACAAAGTACGCACGCTAAGCTAACTAAAGCTGGCGTTAAAACTAATCCAATCATGGACTTCCAAGGCATGGTTCACTTCACCTTTGTCGATACTGAAAATCACTATATTGCTGTTCGCCAAGCGCCAACAAAGAAGGAAAACTAAAAATGGTCAAAGCACTAAACGTATATCTTATTACTGATGGCAATGGTCAAGAAGCCGTTCGCTTCTACCAAGAAGTCTTTGATGCTGAGTTGCTCAGCCTGACCTTGTGGCAAGACCAAATCCCTGATTGTCCTAAGGATCGAGCACAATTAGTACTAAATGCTCAATTGGCTTTTGATGGCATTATTCTTCAGCTATCTGATGAAAATCCCGATAATAGCTACCGTCCGGGGACAAATATGTCTGCTGCTATTATAGTGGATAGCGTAGAGGAGGCACAAAAACGCTATGACAAATTGGCAGTTGATGCAAAATCCATTGCCCTTCCTCTGCAAGAAACCTTTTGGAGCCCCGCCTATGCTAATCTGATTGATAAATTTGGTATATTTTGGCAAATCAGCACCGAACTTTAATATAAAAGGCCCGCCTATTCCCCCATATAATCAATGGGTGAGCAGGCAGGGCTTTTTAGTCGGTTAGAGGTAAGGCCTGATAGGGCGAGCGATAGCCGATCTGTAATAGGGTGTCACCTTGCACTAAGAGGGGTCGTTTAATTAACATACCATCTAAAGCCAGGAGCTTGCTGGCTTGCTCAATGGTCAAATCATCAATCTTATCTTTTAAACCTAATTGGCGATAGCTATTGCCACTAGTATTAAAAAATTGCTTAAGCGTGAACTTTCCTTGGTTCATCCACTGAATTAATTGTTCTGCTCTTGGGGGCCTTGCTTTGATGTCAATGGCCTGCCATTGGTCTTGAGCTAATAAGCTTTGTAATTCAGCTTTAGCTCGTTGACAGGTCGAGCATTTAGGGTATTCATAAAAGGTAATCATAGAGTCTCCAATCTGTTTTGTTCATGGTCTAAGAGCCAGGCCTTACGTTCAAGGCCACCAGCATAGCCGGTTAGCTGATGATTCCTTCCTAAGACACGATGACAAGGAAGAAAGAGTAAGAGGGGGTTACGCCCCAGGGCTGCGCCAATGGCTTGCGCAGAACGACAGTTCAGCTTTTTAGCGATTTGTCCATAAGTCTGCGTCTGCCCATAGGGGATAGACTGCAAAGCCTGCCAAACAGTATTTTGAAAAGGGGTTCCCCGTAGCGCCAAGTAATCAGGTAGTTCAGGCTTCTCCCCTTGAAAATAAGCATCCAACCACCACTGGGCTTTGACTAACACAGAAGTCTCGGTTTGATTTGTTTGACTGAGATCAAAAAATCGGCTGAAACTGTCCGTTTGATCGCAAAAACAAGCTCCCAACAGCTGACGACACGAGGCCAGCAAGAAAATCTCCCCGATTGGGGAGGTGTAGATGGTTTGATAATAGGTCATCTCTGTACACCTCAGTCATGAATAAGGATAAGAAGCTTCTTCATCAAGGTATTGAATCGGAGCTTTAGCTTGTCCATCTGTGAGCAGCTGGTAAGCTAAGCGCTCACCCGCCAAGGGAATCTTGCCACAATAGGTAAAGCCGAGTTTTTCTAGTAGGCCTTGCATGGCACGGTTCTTTTCATGCGTATCACAGCGAAAGTCTGTTTGAGCCAGCCCCTCCATCATTCCTTGCAAAAAAATCTGTGCTAAACCCTGACCTTGCCATTGCTGGCTCAAGACTAATCGATGAAAGACTACATAATCTTTCGTTTGAGTCAGCCACTGTCCCTCATAGATGGCTTCATAGGCTTCCTCGCCGCCTTGCACAACCGCTACATAGCCGATAATCTCGCCTGCTTGGCAAGCAAGATAGGCCTGCCCTTGCAAAATGTCATTGCTTATCACTTGATAGTCAGGATAGGCATCCTGCCACTGGTCACTACCATAAGCCGCCATCTGACGCTTAGCCTGTTCAAAAAGCGGCAGGATTTGGTTAATTTCGTTGGGAAAGGCTAATCGAATGTCCATGGTATAATCCCTCCTTAGCTTTTGCTATTGCGCTTATCTGTTGCACTCAATCGAACAATCCAGCAGTAAATCTAAAGCACTAAGCAAGCTTAGTTTACTTGTGCTGATTGCTGATGCTGTACAGCTTTTTTTGCTGCACCAGCCTATTTTCTTTAAGTATAGCAAAGGCCAAACAATTTGACAAAACATTCTTAACCACATAGTAAGGTATTTGATTTCATGCTATAATGAAAGAAGATTAGCAATCGCTAACATAAGGAGATTTAAATGATTTTAAGAGAATTCTGTGCAGAAAATCTAACAGCATTACCTCAACTTCAAGCAGGAAATGTCGCTCGTGTGGAGCTCTGCGATAATTTAGCTGTTGGGGGGACCACCCCTAGCTATGGTGTCATCAAGGAAGCTTGTCGCTTGCTACATGAAAAGGGCATCTCAGTGGCCGTGATGATTCGACCACGCGGGGGTAACTTTGTTTATAATGATACAGAATTACGGGTCATGGAAGAAGACATCCTTCAAGCCGTTACCCTAGAAGCTGATGCTCTTGTCTTTGGTATCTTAACAATCGACAATCAGATTGACCGCGAAGCTATTGAACAACTCTTACCCGCAACCCAGGGGATTCCTTTGGTATTTCACATGGCTTTTGATGCCATCCCAGAAAAAGAGCAATTCCAAGCTCTTGATCAGTTGGTGGAACTGGGCTTTACCCGAATTTTGCTGCATGGTTCAAAGGCCGAGCAGCCCATTCATGATAATATTGAACATTTAAAAGCTTTGAATGCTTACGCTGACCAGCGTATTGAATTGATGATTGGTGGAGGCGTGACTGCCGATAACTATCAAGATTTAACTGCCCAAACAGGCATCACTCAGGCCCACGGCACTCGTATCTGTTAAGCCTTATTAAGAAATTAAAAAAAGAGAGTAGACTGATTTGATATGACACCTGTCTCTTATAATTTTGACGCGCATTTTGTTTTTTACGTCAAAACTATGAGAAAAATCTATCAATTGTCTGACCTCTTTTTTTACTTGTAACGCCATGTGAACATCAGCCTTTACTCTGGTGATAGTCTGCATATAAGGCTTGACGATTGCGTCCTAAGGCTTTAGCTACTGCCTTGATTGCTTGATTTGGTTTTTCACCGGCTTGAATGCGAGCTTCAATCAGGGCAAGAGGATCCTGATGCGCTAGTTCTTGTTCATAGGCACTCTCACCTTTATCTCCTTCGACAATAATCAAGCATTCTCCTTTTAAAGGATGAGTTTCGATAAAGGTCCGAATCTCGGAGATAGTCCCCCGCTGATATTCTTCAAAGCGTTTTGTTAGCTCCCGCACAAGGACAAGCTTACGATCACCATAAATAGCTTGCATGTGCTTGAGCGTATCAGCCAGCCGGTAGGGCGATTCATAAAAAATCTGGGTTTCTGGGTATGCTTTTTTGCTTTCAAAAAAGGCTGCTTGTTGCCCCTTTTTGCGAGGTAAAAAGCCGTAAAAGACATGAGGTTGAGGCGCTAAACCACTAGCAATCAAAGCCGTAATACCAGCACTAGGGCCGGGTAAAGCAACCACCGGAATCGCCGCTTGAAGGGCTGCTTGGACCAAATCATGACCAGGATCAGAAATGGAGGGCATGCCCGCATCTGATACCTGGGCTACCGATTTTCCTGACAATAACCACTCCAGGATCTGAGGAATTTTGTCATAAGCATTATGCTGATGAAAGCTAACCTGCCTTGCGGTAATTTGAAAATGCTTGAGCAATAGACCAGTGTTTCTGGTATCCTCAGCACAAATAAGGTCAACAGCTTTTAAGGTTTCCAGCGCACGAAAAGTCATGTCTTGTAAATTACCAATCGGGGTTGGCACCAGGTATAGGGTACCTGATGCTTGCTCTTCTTTAAAACTTTTTTGAACTCGCATTATCTTACTTTCTGTCTAATAATTCCCGACAAAACATGCACTCTTCATCATTTTCACGGCGCTGACCGTAGAAAAAGTTACAAATATGAAAACCCTCTTCATAAATGGTTTCCAAGTGTTCCTTTCCTTGACTAGGAGAGGTCTTAACACTGTTTTCGTGCTCATGCTCTAATTGGCTTAAACGTTCGCGAAGCTTGGTGTTTTCTAGACGAAGAACGGTGTTTTCTTCAACCAAGCCCTGCACTTGCTTTTTCATAGCTTCAATATCAGCCAGGGTCACCATCAAATTTTGTGAAAAGTCATCAAAAGCATCAAATAATTCGCGTTTATCCACTGATTGTGACCTCCTCTAATGCGTAATGAACAATGGGATAATGATCAAAAAAGCGAACAGCCACCACATCATTAAAAATGTCAATGCCTGTTACAATAGTTTGATCATCTTTGGTAAGGACTGTCTGTCCAAAATCAGGAAACTTAGCCTTACTTTCTTGATAGAACTGATCTTCGTATTGTAAGCAACATAGCAAGTGACCACAATAACCGCTTGATTTGCCCGATGAGAGTGATAGATTTTGATTCTTAGCCATTTTGATTGACAGTTTGGGAAATTCTCCCAGAAAACTAGAACAACACAGGGGACGGCCGCAAGGTCCTAAGCCACCTGATATACGAGCTTGAGCTCGGCTATTAATCTGCTGCAGTTCAATGCGCATCCGAAAGTGAGCAGCTAAGTCTTTTAATAAATTTCTAAAATCAACACGTTTATCAGAGGCAAAGGTGATTAAAACAAATTGGCGATCCAGGGGAAAGATGATTTCTTGAAGCTTTACTGTTAACTGATTGGATTGCAGTAAGGCCTGAACCTTAGCATAAGACGCCTTAGCAGCATAGTCATTAGCTGTGGCAGCTTGAATGTCCTTGACCGTTGCTCTTCTTAGGCATTTTGGGAGTTGTTTTGGCACTTCCTTATCAGCCATCATACGTGCTGGTTCATTGACTTCACCTAGATAGATAGCCTTGCCTTCTTTGATGAGCACCTGCGTCCCAATTGGATAAGCTTCTTGTGTTTGGACCAAGTGGCCTTGGGCATATTTACGATAGGTTACACCAATCACTTGCTTCATGTTATCACCATATATTCTAATGCATTTTGAAAACTCACGTTGCTTTGCCACATTAACCGAGCCTGGTAGAGACCTTCAAGATAGTGAAGAGACCAAGGGGCACCATATTGGCTAGACAAGAGCACCGTCAACAATTGAAAAGTGCGGTCTTGATCTTGCTTTTCTGGGGCTAATTGGCTAATGCGGCTAACTTCAATATAAGCCTGGGCTTTCTGACTTAATAACAAGTCCACAAAACGTTGACACCCATTGATTAAGTCTAAAAGCTTGTTATCTGCCATTAGCACCTCGAGATGAGCGGGATTTTTAGCCAACTGGGCTAAGAGCTGGGCTTGGCTTTTTAAAAGGCCCTGCTGCTGTGCTTGTTGCACCAAGTAGTCTTGATTCTTGGGAAATCGAAAGACCTGCGTTCTGCTTTTGATGGTCGGCAAGACTTGGTTTTCATCATTAGTCAGTAAAAAAATGTAAGAGTCGCTTTGTGGTTCCTCGATATATTTTAGGAGACTGTTAGCAGCATTTGTATGCATTTTTTCACAGTCTTTTACAATAAAGACCTGACGATTACTTTCATAGCCCGTTGATGAAAATTGGCGCAACATTTCGCGTACTGTCTCTGTCTTAATCACCTGGCCAGCTGGTTCCAAAAGGGTCACATCCGCATAGTCTTCTTGGGCAATTAAATGACAGGTGCGACAATGACCACAAGGCAAATGGTCCTTGGGTTGCTCACAAAAGAGCGCTTGTGCCAAATAGATAGCCATATCATAATTAGCATAGTCTCCTGCAAAGAGATAAGCATGACTCAAGCGATTGTGCCCAATAATCTGCTGAAATTGCTGAAATATTTCTGGTGCTAACTCTTGAATTGCCACTAACTTTCCTCTCCTTGATGTTTGGCCAAAAATGGTCTTAACACTTGCACAGTATCTGCAACAACTGATTCAAAATCCTGCGAAGCATCAATCGTTACAATCCGCTCGGGATAAGCCTTAGCCAAGGCCTGATAACCTGCTCGCACCCGCTGATGCAACTCTAGTTGTTCTAAATCAAGGCGATTGACTTCGCGCTGTCCATTTTGTGAAATCCGGCTCAAACCAATATCAGAAGGCACATCAAAATAAAGTGTTAAATCAGGCAAACGCCCATCAGTAGCATAATGATTGAGCCACTGAATGGCCTCAATGTCCAGCCCACGCCCATACCCTTGATAAGCTACTGAACTGTCAATAAACCGGTCCATAATCACACATTGCCCTTGCTCAAGAGCTGGTTTGACTTTTTCAACCATATGTTGCCTGCGTGCAGCAATATAAAGGAGAAGCTCTGTCTTAGCATCCATTGCTGAATGGTTAAGATCTAAAATCACTTCACGAATCGCCTCTGCTATAACAACACCACCTGGTTCTCGGCTGGTCACAAGCTGCCCAGCAAGCAGAGTGTTTAATAGTGGTAGAATTTCTTGTAAAACACTGGTTTTACCAGCACCATCTGGCCCTTCAACCGTAATCAGTAGTCCTTTTTTCATGGTCACCTTTATATCCTTAATAGTTCTATTTTACCAAAAATCACACAAAAAAACACGGTCAATCTGAGCGTGTTAACTGTTGCAATCACTGCATTACTCAGCCACATGCCTATATGCATAAAGCCCAAAGAGGCAACATAAAAGGGCTTAGGCTGCCTTTGATGGCAAGCCCTAGCAAAAGGGATTGACGTGGTTTACAGCTTTTGTCTTAAGGTGGTTCTGTGGTCACAGCAAAGCTTGTCGTTTCCAGCTCAATCTAAGACCACCTGCTTAGCTAGCAAAGTTACAAAAAAAGGTCCCACCATCTAACCTAGCTGTGCTCATTAATCATCAACCATTTAAGCAAAAGCCTTTTTCAGCCTGTAAGGTCATTAGCCAGCTAGTAAGCAGTTGCGCCTGATTCGTCTTCTTGTCGATGCAGGTTACCAACAAAACGAGTATCAATAGCAGCCAGCTCTGAGGGTTTCACCTTTTTGACAAAGCGTAATTTACTTAACTCTTCTATTTTCTGAGCAACTTCTGACTGATTCACATATAAATACAGATAACGAGAGCGTTTAGAGTGGTAATGGAGATCACCATACTTCATCACTTTGCGCGCATCGCGATTATAATAGAGATACACAACTAGACCTTGTCTCTCTTGTTTTTGATACATGGTTTATCTTTGATCCTTTTCTTTTATATTCTTATAAATCCCTTGAGGATGGGGGTACTTTTTTGGCTGCCAGGGGCAGACCGGTATCCACAAAAATAGTGGGCGATACAGCCTCAGCCAGGCTTTGGGTCACCTGCGCCAGCAATTTTTGAAAATCAACCTCCGCATAACGTAGTTGAACCATGGCCGGGTGCAAATCTAATTGCTTTTTGCAGGCTAGAACTTGCTGCCGAAGTGCTGACAAATGGCTAACATCCTTGCTATGTCTGGCAGCTTCCTCGTAGGTGTCCACTAATTGCTGAAAAGCCTGAATACGGCGCCCAAGCTCTGTATCTTTGTGTACTTACTTACTTGCTAGCTGATAGTGCCCATATTGAGGAGTGTTTTTCAGGGCTTGCACCAAGTCTAAGGCGGCAGCTTCTAAGGCAAATAAATGATCATTAACGGCTAACATACTTTTGATTATATCATATTTTTAGCAGAGTCGCTCAGCTAGGAGTACGCAAAAAACACTTAAGCCAGGACTTAAGTGTTTATGTTTGAGAGCGTCACCTAATGCTACACCCTAGTGTGAACCTTAGACTAGCTCGTTATTTTCCATAATTTCATCAATAAAGCCATAAGCCAGCGTTTCTTCTGCCGTCATCCAATTATCACGCTCAGCATCTTTGTGAATTTGTTTGATGGTCTTGCCAGAATTTTGGGCCAAGATTTTTTCCAAACGATGACGCGTTTTCAAGAGATGCTCAGCAGCAATGGCCATGTCTGATTGTTGCGTACCGCCACCGGTGCCACCCATTGGCTGGTGAATCATGTACTCCGCATTAGGCAACATGAAGCGTTTGCCTTTTGTACCAGATGAGGCAATGACTGTCCCCATTGAGGCAGCCATCCCCATAACAATCGTTTGCACGTCTGATTTGATGAAATTCATCGTATCAACAATCGCTAAACCAGCCGAGACAGAGCCACCAGGCGTATTGACGTAAAGGTAAATATCTTTGGTATTATCTTGTGCATCCAAGAATAATAGCTGCGCG
This sequence comes from Streptococcus halichoeri, assembly GCF_009870755.1. Lineage (GTDB taxonomy): Bacteria > Bacillota > Bacilli > Lactobacillales > Streptococcaceae > Streptococcus > Streptococcus halichoeri. The sequence goes on along the minus strand of NZ_WLZU01000026.1, from coordinate 9,649 downwards.
ATAATACTGTTAGCAAGATTGTCTTCGACCGGACCAGTCAACATAATGATACGGTCTTTTAATAAACGCGAATAAATGTCGTAAGAGCGTTCGCCACGACTTGTTTGTTCAATAACAACAGGAATCATAGAAATCTCCATTCTATTTATGATTGACAAACAGGGTTCATCAACCATGATATTAATGATTGATACTATTATAAGCTAATGGTCAACAAAGGTCAAATATTTGCTTTGCCAAAGGCTAACTTTTCGCCCATATCAAGGTTTGCTCCTTTGGTGCTTTAACTCAGTGCCTACTTAAAAAAGGGCTTAGCACGTTATTTTGTCCCAAAGAGACGGTCACCCGCATCACCAAGACCAGGCACAATATAGCCATTTTCATTTAGTTTTTCATCAAGGGCTGCTGTATAAATGTCCACATCAGGATGAGCAGCATTTAACTTAGCAACGCCTTCTGGGGCTGCAACCAGACAGACAAATTTAATATTAGTAGCACCGCGTTTTTTCAACGAATCAACCGCTAAAATAGCAGAGCCACCAGTTGCTAGCATGGGATCAACGATAAAAATCTGCCGTTGGTCAATATCTTCAGGAAGTTTTACCAAATATTCAACTGGTTGCAATGTTTCTTCATCGCGATACATACCAATATGACCAACTTTGGCAGCCGGCACCAAACTCAAAAAACCATCAACCATACCAATCCCTGCTCGAAGGATAGGAACAATGGCTAGCTTTTTCCCTGAAAGTTGTTTTTGCACGGTGGTCGCCACCGGTGTTTCAATCGCAACATCTTCTAATGGGAGATCACGCGACACTTCATAGCCCATCAGCATGGCAATTTCGTTTACTAATTCACGAAAATCTTTGGTTGAGGTATCTTGACGACGTAAGATTGATAACTTGTGTTGAATGAGCGGGTGTGAAATCACTTGACATTTTCCCATTTTGATTACTTCCTTCTTCTTTTTTCACTTTTAACATTATAGCAAAAAAAATTTGATTTTGCTTGATTCTTTAAGACTTTTCAAGCTTATTTTTTAAGTCGGGTAAGTAAGAAAGCCCGGGCGAAAACCCAAGCTTTCTGTGGTCATTGATGAATAAAATAGGGCACATCCTGCCTGAAAAGGGGCGGCTAAACAAGTCAGAGTAACTAATATATGATTTGCCTGCCTTTTGCTGGCTACTAAGCAAGGTGAAGCTTTTGGCGCAATTTTTTAGCTTTGCTTTCACCAATAAAACGATCAAGCAGATGCGTAGCAAGGGCGAGATAGCCATAAACACCAAAACCAATCGCACCGACAATCGTTAAGTAAAGCAGACTAGTCAAGCGATCGATTGGAATGAGCACCATGCCTAAGAGCCAGCTGACAAGCAGCACCACTAGCCCCATGATGAGGGTAATAAGGCTAACAAGCAAAACTTGCCGGCGCAATCTTTGGCGATTGAAATGGGTTACTTTGTGCAGGCGATGATACATCAGATAAATAGGCACAAAAAGAGCCACACAGGTTGCAAGGATTGGGCCATAAGCATGGAAGACATAAATCGCAGGGATTTGTAAAAGCAGTTTAACCATAATCCCATACATAAAATAAAGTAAAGCTTTGCGATTTTCAAATAAGGCCTGAAGCATCGGCGATAAGAGCGAGTAAAGCGCTAGAAAAATCGTTTGGACAAGAGCCGCTATAAACAAATGAATCGCCTGATTACTGCTAGGACCATAAAAAATCGTATAGAGCGGACGAGCCAAAATAATGGCGCCAGTCAAAGCCGGCAAGATAAAAGCCAGCAGCATGGTGATATTATTAATAATCAATCTGGCCGCAGCATGCATGTCTTTTTTGACATAGTTCTCGGTTAAAAGGGCGATGCCCACTCCCCCAATGGAAGCTGCGACCGCAATCAAAATCATCGTAATCTTCGATGGATTAGCATTAAAGTAGCCAAACAGAACCAGTAATTGCGATTTCGAGTAGTTGGTCAAAAGCAACATCGTGTTAGAAAAGGTCCATTGGTCAATCAATTGAAAAGCTTGGATGGCACTGCCAATGATGATAAAAGGAATGGATTCTTTAATGGTTTCAAAGAGCAGGCCCTTAGCATCAATCTGATAGCTCAGCTGATTTTTGCGTAAGATGGCCTGGAGCAAGCCTTCGCGCCATAAATAATAAATCAGCACCGCCATGCTGGCAAGCATTCCGACAAAGGCCGCAAAGGTGGAGTGAGTCACTGCCTGAACGTAGTTCCCTGAGCCCAGCTGCATAATGTAGTAAGTCGTAAGCAACATCCAGATAACACGGATAAACTGCTCTGCAATTTGGCTTAGGGCAAAAGGCTTTAGATTATTGTAGCCTTGAAAGATGCCACGAATAACGCTCATTACTGGAAAGACAAGGACAGCCAAAGATAGGCTGTGCATGACTGGGATGAGTTTTGCATCACTACCTGATAAGCTAGCAAACAAAGGAGACGTGACATACATGATGACAGAGAAAAACACACCAAGTCCAACCATTAGCTTTAAGGTAGTTCGAATCAACTGGTAACTATGCTCTTTTTGGCCCATAGAATTGTACTTTGCCACTTGTTTAGCAATAGCTACATTCAGCCCCGTCGTTGACACCAATAAAAAATAGGCATATACATTATAGCCCATATTAAAGAGTGCATTGGCTTGCGTGCCATATCGGCCCATCCAAATTAACCAAGGGATGATATAGACAACCCCTAATAGGCGACTGGTGAAATTGCTAACAGTTGACCAAATCGTCCCTCGTAGCATTAATTGTTCTTGCGTTGCTTGCGCTTTTTTTCTTGGCATTTTTTAACATTCCATTCTATAAGTAGCTATATTATAAACTTTTGCCTCATACTTGTAAATCATCAACTTTAAAGATAAAATAAGAACTATGATAAGAATTGAACAGACTATTGATATTTTAAAACAAGATCATAATTTTCGAGAAGTAATCAGGCAGGGCCATTATTTTTATAACTATAGCGGCCTTTCTTTTACAAAGCTTAGCTACGATTCTCGGACAGCCGATGCAGAAACACTTTTTTTTGCCAAGGGTGCTTCTTTTAAAAAAGAATACCTTGAGCAGGCCTGCCAAAATGGCCTGCAGGCTTATGTCTCTGAGGTTGATTATGACTTACCAATTCCCGCCATTATTGTCAGTGACATCAAACATGCAATGAGCTTGATTGCTATGGCTTTTTATGATAACCCCCAAGATAAGCTGCAATTGCTAGCATTTACAGGAACTAAGGGCAAAACCACGGCAGCCTACTTTGCCTATCAGATATTAAGCCAAAGCCACAAACCAGCGCTCCTTTCCACCATGAACACCACACTTGATGGCAAAACCTTTTTTAAATCAACCCTAACTACACCTGAAAGTCTTGATCTCTTTCAAATGATGGCGACTTGTGTGGCAAATGGCCGCACGCATCTCGTTATGGAAGTCTCAAGCCAAGCCTACTTAGTTGGTCGTGTCTATGGCTTAACCTTTGATGTAGGCGTCTTTTTAAATATCAGTCCTGACCATATTGGCCCGATTGAACATCCAAGTTTTGAGGATTACTTTTATCATAAGCGACTGTTGCTGGACAATAGCCGTGCTGTTATCATCAACAGCGGCATGGATCACTTTGCCATTGTCAAGGAGCAGATCGCTCATAAAGCTCATGACCTTTATGGTGCTGACTCAGACAATGCTATCATTGACAGTCAGGCTTTTACATTTACAGTTAGCGGCAAACTGGCTGGTCAGTATAAAATTAGACTCATCGGCCGCTTTAATCAAGAAAATGCCATCGCTGCTGGCCTAGCTTGCTTACGTCTGGGTGCTTCGCTGCCAGATATTGCAACTGGCATTGCCACCACGCAGGTCCCCGGAAGAATGGAAGTCCTCAACCATCCTTTAGGAGCCAACATCTTTGTCGACTACGCCCATAATGGGGATAGCCTCGCCAAATTAATCTCTGTAGTTGAGGAGCATCAAGCTGGCCATTTAACGGTGATCTTAGGCGCTACTGGTAATAAGGGCGAGAGTCGCCGAGCTGATTTTGGTAAAGTACTCAACCAACACCCCAACCTGAATGTTATATTAACCGCAGATGACCCCAACTTTGAATCACCACAAGCCATCTGTGAAGAGATTGCACGTTACATCAGTCGTCCAGTGACCATTATTACTGATCGCCAAAAGGCCATTGAAACTGGTTTGACCTATTGCAAAAAAACCGGTGATGCCCTAATCATCGCCGGTAAAGGAGCAGATAAGTATCAAATTGTAAATGGGGTTAAAGAGGATTACCCTGGAGACTTAGCCATTGCACAGCAAGCTCTTAGTAGAAACTAGCTCCTTTTAAGAACTTAAAATGGTTTTTAACCAAGTATTTTTTCAGCCTGCTTTTTCCATGTCAGGCTGAAATAACAACATTAGCATTAAGCTTAAGAAAATTGTACTGATGACGTTAGAAAACTCTCAGGACAAGACACTTAAGCTTTTTTAGATTTGATAACAAACAAGTTGGCATCCAAAAGGCAACGGTTAAGAGCCGTGATTGTGGTTCAAGCGCAAACAACAAACCGTTTATTGTGCACTGAATTGTAAACTTTCTGGCTCAACCTGCATAGCTAACTGATAGCTATCATCACCAAGTGGCTTAAGATAGCCTAATAAAACCAAGGCTTGCCAAAAAATATCGGGCCGTTTTTGCTTCACACTATCATGAGTTAAGAACTTAAGTAACCATTGGCTGATATATTTCATAGCATAGGCGGGATTAACATCACCCAAGAGCTGATAGAGAGGAACTTGTTGGCTGCTCATCGGATAACCCTTGGCCAACTTGTAAAAAACATTGTTCAGAGTGAGGCGCTGCCGCTCAAAATCCGTTTCTTCAAGTAGAATCAGGTGATTGTTTTGAGAAGTCAAGCTTGTCGAGTAAACATAGGTCTTGAGACGCTGATGCGCTTGGGACTGATCATCAATAATCAATAGTTGATCCAGCGGTGGCTTCTCAAAGGCATCAGCAATAGCTAGATGATTAACATAACGCCGATTTTCGCGATACACATAGCCAGCTTCAATAATCTTATCTAACTCCCGATCGCTATTAGGATAGGCCGGTAGGGCCTGCTTGATTTGTCGCAACGTTACCTCCTCATGCTGATCAAGGTAATTGATCAGTTCAAAGAAATAGGCAGTTCCAGTCAGTTTATCAGGATTAATCACACGTAACATATTTTTATTATACCAAACAACCTCAGCAGGTCTAAACGCTTAAACCACATTGATGTCTAAGAAGGACGCTTTTTTGAGTTGTGCATTCATCTGTTGACAGCCAAAAAGAGGTGAGAATAGAACTTCCTCACCCCCTTTTTTGTAGGCTGATAAGTAACTATAAGCCAAAGCTCTCAGTCAGTTGTGGCACGACTTGTTTTTTCCGAGAAACAGCTCCTGCTAAGAAAGCGTGGTTGTTTTCTAAAACAAAATCAAAAGCTTTTTCAATCTTATCCATATTGGCACCAAGAGCAAGAATTTCCGAATTAGAATTAACAATATCCGTAATCATCAACACAAAGTCAGAATACCCTTCCTTTGCCATAGCTTCTAAGATAGCTTCTTCAATAGCCGCTTGGCGAGTGAGTACTTCAGCAATATCAACTGTGTTGACCTGAGCGACACGCACAGCATTGCCATTTAATTCAAAGGTTTTAGCATCAATATCAATTAATTGAGCCTCGGTTTTGCTTGCAAGATTAGTCCCAGCCTTCAACATCGCCATACCATATTCTTCAAGAGAAACCCCAGCGATTGCTGCTAGTTCTTCAGCTACTTTATGATCAGAAATATGGGTTGTTGGTGATTTTAGCAGCAAGGTATCAGAAATCAATCCAGATAATAATAGACCTGCCATTTCTTTTGGTACTGCAACGTCACTTTCCTTAAACATCCGATAAACAATTGATGATGCTGATCCAACTGGCTCTAAACGCATATAAAGCGGATTAGCGGTTTCAAAATTACCAACACGGTGGTGATCAACCACGCCATATATTGTTAGCTCAGCAATATCAGAAATAGATTGCTGAAATTCATTGTGGTCGGTCAAAATGACAGTATCTACGCCTTCTGCTTTTGCTGATACCACCACCCGCGGAGCTTTAACGCCAAAATAATCCAAGGCAAAAGCAGTTTCTTCATTAGGTGTGCCCAAAGCAACTGCTTCTGTCTCTAATTGATAAGCTTCTCTTGCTAGATAAGCAAAAGCATAGGATGATGCAATAGCATCCGTATCTGGATTTTGATGACCAAAAACTAAAATCTTAGACATTCTTTTACCTCATTTATTATAATCACTTTATTTTAGCACGAATGTACCCTAAAATCAAAAATTATCAACAAAAAAGAGTAGTTGAGCATGGCTCAGCTACTAGTGATGATGCACCCGGCGCATGTATTCAGTATAGCTTTCTGTCTTCATAATATCTTTAGCATTTTGGACCCGTTCTTTGCTTGGCGGTTTTACCCCAGCTAAAGTATAAGGAATGCCCAATTCGCGCCATTTAAATTCACCCATCGTATGGTAGGGCAAAATTTCAAATTTATCAACATTCTTTAATGTCGCAACAAAAGCTCCCAATCGCTCCAAATGCTCATCAAAATCGGTCAAACCAGGAACTAGCACATGACGTATCCAGACCGGAATCCCCTTATCAGATAGGTACCTAGCAAATAACAAAATGTTGGTATTGGGCTGACGCGTTACGATTTTATGTTGCTCGGGGTCTATTTCTTTTAAATCAAGGAGAACCAGATCTGTCACAGCCAACAACTGATCCAGTTTAGCATGGTAGCTATCAGTCGGCCGGTAGGTAAACCCACACGTATCAAGTGTGGTATGAATGCCATGTTTTTTAGCTTCAATGAATAAGGCCGTAATAAAGTCGAGCTGGAGCATAGCTTCTCCACCAGATACTGTAATGCCACCTTTATCACCCCAAAAATGCTTGTATTGCATCGCTTCTTGTAAGACATCACTGACTGTACGGACTGTGGATTGATTGGTTTCTAGCTCCCAGGTATCAGGGTTATGACAGTATTGGCAACGCATCTTACAGCCTTGCATAAAAATGATAAAGCGAATGCCCGGACCATCTACTGAACCAAAACTTTCTGTCGAATGAATCATTCCAGTGACTTGGCCATAATCAACTTCTGACATAAGTCCCTCCTTCATTTTTGCAACCGTTTTTACATTTTCATTATACCATTTTCCCTGCTAAAACGATGGGCTTTTCCGCGGCATAAGCCAAATTCTGTTCTATAGTAGTCCGCAATCAGACACCCTAGTTTGTTTCAAAAAACTTATATCCGAACCGCTGCTGTTTCATTAAGCTACCCAAAATAAGCTTAAAAAGAAGCAGCTCTTTCCCAAAAATAGGGTGTTTCGAAAATTTTTTTGACCATGGCATTGCTCATATGCCCAGAACAAAACACTATGGTGGGGCTGCGCCAGCTAGCTTTGTTTCACAAACCACCTGAGTAGTCTGTTTCATGGCAGCCAACAATAGATAAAGCCATATGCGACTTACTAATGTAACTTTAGTCGTATTTCATTTAAGTTAGATGGGCCTTTTTGTCTGCATGAAAAAAGGCCTATAATCTCCAGAGTCGCGTTACCCACTACAGAAATTATAGAGTCAAAAGAAGACGGGTTTCGTCTCCTCTCGCGCTTAGTTATAAGTTATAAGTCACCCACTACAGTTGACAATGAGCCCAAAAAAAGCTCCATCATCCCTGTAGTAGTCTTCTCCACTACAGACATAATAAAGCCAAAAGTTAGACACAGATTCTAACGATTAGAGGTCATTTTAATCTAGATTTTATCTCTTAGTGTCATGCCAAGTCAGCCTAGCTAACATTCACTCATACTACAAGAAATCGCGCACTCGCACCTTTGAAGGGAGGAGTGCCTGTCTAGGATAAGAGGCAAGCAGGTGATTCTCTTTGAAACTAACAGTCGTGACAGCTGATCGACGCCGAAGGTTCGGGCCATTCAAAACAGTACAAACTTTAAGCTTTGCCTGTTAGCGCTGCATTCTAGTTAATAAAGATCAGTCAGTCGCTTTATCGCTACTGAAATCTTGAGCTGTTTCACGCTGAGACATAATCATCTTTAACTTAGTGATTCGGCCATCCTTAACTTTATCATTAATTAAGGTAATATGTTTATCCTTGTTATCAAGTTCAAAGATTTCTTTTTGGTCCTGACTAGGAATCGAGCCAATACCGGTTAAGTAAAAACCGGCAATGGTGTCCACATCATCACTCTCAAGTTCTGTTTCAAAATACTCATTGAAATCATTAAGGGTCATAGTGCCAACAACAATAAAGGTGTTTTCACCAATAACATGGACAAATTCTTCAGCCTTATCAGACTCATCATCAATTTCCCCAACGATTTCTTCCAAGAGATCTTCTAAAGTCACCAATCCAGCAACCCCACCATATTCATCAAGTAAGATAGCCATTTGGTTTTGGGTATTGCGCAGCTGTCTGAGCAAATCATCAACAAAGATTGTTTCAGGAACAAACAGAGGTTCTTGCAGGATTCGCCTAAAATTAATAGTGTCAAAGCCCTGCTTAAAGCCAGCTTCTAGCAGACGTTTGGTGTGGATAAGACCAATAATTTTGTCCTTATCACCATCGTAAACCGGAATCCGTGAAAAGCTTTGTCGCAAAATGTCAGTGATGGTTTTTTGAGGATCATCATTAATATCAACCATAAAGGCATCTGTGCGGGGAACCATGACTTCACGCGCCATCATCTCATCCAGTGAGAAAACGCCTTGCAACATCTCAATTTCTTCAGCATCAAGCGTCGCTTCGCTATTTGAGAGCATGTATTCAATCTCATCACGCGTCATTTGCTCATCGGCATCATCAAAAGTCATTGGTGTGATCCGACTGAGTAAATTAGTAGAAGCTGATAGGAGCCACACAAAGGGGCTGACTAGTTTGCCAATGATGATAATGACAGGAGCTGAGATAATCGCAAGGCGGTCTTTGAGGTTCATAGCAATCCGTTTTGGATAAAGTTCACCTAAGACGATAGAAACGTAGGTCAAAAAGACCAGGGAGCTAATGCTGCCAACTGTTTGGGCGGTGGTTGAACCACCTAGCCAACCGGCAATGACTTTGCCAAGCGAAGCTGATAGGCTAGCCCCTGATAAGAGGCCAATAAATGTAATCCCAACCTGAATAGTCGATAAGAAATTATTGGGTTGGTTCAAGACAGATAGTAAACGTTGGTATTTTTTATCGCCATCAGCTGCTTTTTGTTCAACGCGCGAGCGATTTAAAGATACTAAAGCCATCTCGCTGGCAGAAAAAAAGGCATTTAGCATGGTCAATACAAGTAATAGGAGGAACTGTAGCACTAAGGGCTGACTCCCAGGGTCTTCCATGACAAAAAATCTCCTAAAGTTAGATATAGTACCCACATTATACCATATTTTTCAAATCATGCTATCAAAATTTATTAGCTGCGGGCACAGCTAATAAGCACCTTTTTACTCAAGCAAAATAGCCCAAGACTTACTAAATGACTGCCTGGCTATTTTCCAAAAG
>NZ_WLZU01000025.1 GCF_009870755.1 Streptococcus halichoeri | reverse complement strand
TAACGCTTTGACGTTTCATTGAGGCTCACAAAAGGGAAAAATCGCTACTTAACGTGGCGATTTTTCTTTTTTGAGGGTTTGAAAAGCTATGATGGCTATGGAATAACTAACTACGGGAATGATTCATCCAAGCTTTTTGAAAAGTGGCGGCGATTTGCACAAGGAATCCGCTGTCTTTATAGAGGGATTTTGTTATAATAGTAGAGAACTACATTAATTAGAAAATGAGACACACTATGTTAACACTAAATCAAGTGACAGGTGGTTATCTTAATATCCCTGTCTTAAAAGAGGTGACCTTTGCGGTAAATGATGGTGAATTGGTCGGCCTCATTGGCCTAAATGGCGCTGGTAAATCAACCACCATTAATGAGATTATTGGCATGCTGACTCCCTATCAGGGTAATATTACCATTGATGGTGTTCGTTTGGCAGAAGATGCTTTTGGTTATCGCCAAAAAATCGGTTTCATTCCTGAAACACCAATCCTCTATGAAGAATTGAGCTTAAAAGAGCATATTGAAGCTGTGGCCATGGCCTATGATCTTGCGATTGAGCTAGCTTTTGAGCGGGCCAAGCCCTTGCTTGAGACCTTTCGTTTATCAGACAAGCTAGATTGGTATCCGATTCATTTTTCCAAAGGGATGAAGCAAAAGGTGATGATTATCTGTGCCTTTGTCATTGATCCTAGTCTTTTGATTCTTGATGAGCCTTTCTTAGGATTGGATCCTTTGGCCATCGCTGATTTGATCCAGCTATTGGAGGCAGAAAAAGCAAAAGGGAAATCGATTTTGATGAGTACCCACGTCCTTGATTCGGCTGAAAAGATGTGTGACCGTTTTGTGATTCTCCATCAGGGCCAAGTTCGCGCTCAAGGGAGCCTGTCGCAATTACAAGAAGCCTTTGGTGACCCAAATGCCAGTCTCAATGACATTTATCTGGCTCTAACTAAAGAGGATAATGCATGATGATTGAGACTCTTTTTCGTAAACGCCGCGCTCAAAGCCAAGCCCTCCACTTCAAGTACTTGCCCTATGTCTTTAATGACCACTTTGTCCTTGTTTTGGTCTTTTTGCTGGGCTTTGTTCTCTATCAGTATAGCCAGCTCCTGCGCCATTTTCCAAGCCAGCCGCTGGGACTGATCTGCCTGATTGTAGCCCTCTACCTCTTAACCATGTTTATGGGAACTATTCCCTTATATCTAGAAGCGGCCGATCGCCACTTTTTACTGGTCCAAGAAGCAGCTATCCGAGCTCAGTTAAAGCTTTCTTTTAGACGTTCCTTTGTCCAATGGAGCATCTTACAGACGCTCATTTTCTTAGTCCTTTTGCCCATCTTTTTACGTGCAAACTTGGCTTATTGGCTCATCGTGCTAATCCTGGCCCTTAGTCTGATTGGCAAGTACCTTATTTTTAAACAGCGCCAAGCAAAGTATCTGCCTAAGCAGCAACTCAAGTGGGACCAAGCCATCGCCTTTGAAGCAGAGCGCCGACAAAAAGTCCTACGTTTTTATTCTCTGTTTACCAATGTCAAAGGTCTCTCAACACGGGTCAAACCACGGACTTACCTCAATCCCCTGCTTGGAGTTCTTCCCAAAAAGGCAAGCAGCTACTGGCTCAACCTTTATAGCCGCGCTTTTTTGCGGGCAGGAGATTACCTAGGCTTGTTTGTCCGCTTGCTCTTGATGGCAGGTCTGTCTTTGCTGTTTATTCCCCAGTCTTACCTTAGTGTTGCAGTGGCCATGGTTTTCAACTTTCTGTTATTGTTCCAATTGCTAGCGCTGGCTCAGCATTTTGACTACCACTATCTCGTGCAGCTAACACCAGCTAATCAGCCCAAGGCCAGAGCTCGCCAATTAGTACAGTTTTTGCGACTAATCAGTGTCTTATTGCTGGTGCCGCAACTGGCCCTTGCTGGCTCCCTGCTAAAAGCTGGCTTAGTGCTTGGTGGCATTTGCCTGCTTGATGTTATCTATCTTCCTTATAAGGTGAAGAAGATCGTTGACTAAGTTTGTCAAAACAAGTAAAATAGAATAACCGTGAAAATGAGACAATTTAAGAAAAGAAGGAGGGCGAACAGGTGACGGTAACTGATCAAGATTTGACGCTGACACCCTTAAGAGGTAATAGTGGTAAAGCGTACAAGGGAACCTATCCAAATGGGGACAGTGTTTTTATCAAACTAAATACAACCCCCATCTTGCCAGCCTTAGCAAAGGAGCAGATTGCTCCGCAATTGTTGTGGGCCAAACGCATGGCTAATGGCGATATGATGAGCGCCCAAGAATGGCTTAATGGGCGGATTTTAAGTCGGCAAGATATGAATAGTAAGCAAATCATTCATATCTTGTTGCGCTTACATAAATCCAAGCAGCTGGTCAATCAATTGCTTCAGTTAAACTATAAGATTGAAAATCCCTATGATTTATTGGCAGATTTTGAAAAGAATGCTCCCTTGCAAATTCAGCAAAACACCTATATACAAGGTGTTGTAACCGAACTAAAGCGAAGCCTGCCGGCTTTTCGCACAGATCTAGCGACCATTGTACATGGAGACATTAAGCATAGCAATTGGATCATTACCACTAGTGGCATGATTTATTTGTGTGATTGGGACTCTGTTCGCTTGACTGATCGGATGTATGATGTGGCCTACCTGTTGAGCCATTATATTCCCCAGACTCTCTGGCCTGAATGGCTTACTTACTATGGTTATAAAAACAATGAAAAAGTCAAATCAAAGATTGTCTGGTATGGTCAATTATCTTATTTGACTCAAATTTTGAGATGCTTTGATAAGCGCGATATGGAGCATGTCAACCAAGAGATTTACGCTTTGCGCAGATTTAGAGAAACATTTAGAAAGATATAATGCGAGTACGGAATCGAAAAGGGGCGAAAGAGCATCTAGCGAATCACCCAGAATATGTTATTTTGCAGCCAGACCAGGCAAAAGGCCGGTGGCAAGAGCTTTTTGGCAATGACAACCCCATTCATATTGAAGTAGGATCTGGTAAAGGTGGCTTCATTACAGGAATGGCTCAGGCGCATCCTGAGATTAATTACATTGGAGTTGATATGCAGCTTTCAGTGCTGAGCTATGCTTTAGATAAGGTGCTTGCAGCTGATTTGCCCAATGTGCGCCTCTTGCGGGTTGATGGCTCTAGCCTAGGCCATTATTTTGCTAAAGGCGAAGTTGCAATGATGTATTTGAATTTTTCAGATCCTTGGCCTAAAACCAAGCATGAAAAACGCCGTCTGACCTATAAAACCTTCCTAGCCACTTACCAAGAAATCTTGCCAGAGCACGGAGAAATTCATTTTAAGACCGACAACCAAGACTTGTTTGAATATAGCTTAGCTAGCATGTCGCAATATGGTATGACTCTGAAGCGAGTCTGGTTAGACTTACATGCCAGTGACTATGAAGGAAATGTCATGACAGAGTATGAAGCCAAGTTTTCCAATAAGGGTCAGGTTATTTATCGACTAGAAGCTAAATTTTAATAGCTATTTTTGTAAAACTATGATAGAATAAGGAAGTTACCAAGTTAACTTCTTCAAGTGGAGAGGTCGCATAGTGGCCGAGTGCGCACGCTTGGAAAGCGTGTAGTCCTTAACGGGGCTCGGGGGTTCGAATCCCCTCCTCTCCTTTTATCCTATTGATATATCAGGGTTTTGAGGGTGTTTGCCCGTTTTTCACCCTGGCAATTTTAAGATTTTAAAAAAGATTGTTAAAAATTTCTTTGACCTTCTGGTCATTTTTTTAATGTATCTATTGGTGGGTCTTATCTTAGCCAAGTCCACTGGCAAATGGCTCAGCTGCTCAGGTATCCTTTGGTCCTTTTTTAGAGCCCTTGTGGAAAAGTTTGGCTCCAAAGCCCTGTTGGCCTGACCTAATCGGCTGCTCGCTCTCCTTTAAGACGTCAGGCTGAGCTGCCTGTCTTAAGTTGGGTGTGACCGTGTTGTCTCACACTTTGGGGTGGTTCTAGGTTACGGGCATAGCAGGGCTCGTCCTGGTATTTTTTGGTTTTCAAGGGAGCCAAGAAGGCAGAAGCCTGGCAAGCAGAAAAAGACAGGCTTAAAACCGCTTTTTGACTTGCATTATTTTGAGAATGTGCTACAATAAGAGATAACAATATAGAAAAAAGGGGCGAAGTTTTACTTCGCCTCTTATGTGTGCCACTCGGTGGACTGCTGATCTGCACAAGCCTGGTGAACAATAAAAGAAAGTGAGGTGGCTCTTATCGCACAGCAAACTCTGATTGAACAGGTCACAGCTGTGGTAGAACCTGTTATTAAAGCGCCTTTTGAATTGGTGGATATTGAGTATGGAAAGCTAGGACATGACTATGTCCTTAGTATCTTAGTTGATAAGGAAGGTGGTATCACGGTTGATGATACCAGTGATTTAACAGAACTTATTAGCCCATTGCTGGATACGATAACTCCTGACCCCTTTCCTAGTCAGTATTTTTTGGAAATTTCAAGCCCAGGTCTAGAGCGGCCCTTAAAAACACCTGAAAGTTTGCAACAAGCAGTCGGATCCTACATCAATGTTAGTCTTTACAAAGCTATTGATAAGTCTAAAGTTTTTCAAGGCGATCTTGTCGCATTTGATGGTCAGACCCTAGTGTTAGATTACCTTGATAAAACCCGTCATAAAAAGGTAGAAATTCCTTATCAATCGGTTGCTAAAGCTCGTTTAGCCGTCAAATTATAAGCTTTTGCTGGTTGTGGTTAGCTCAGGTAAAGACAATCAGACCCACGTTTTACAAAGAAAGGAATTATTGCATGCCTTAGCCAGCATGCCTAAAAGACTATGAGCAAAGAAATGCTAGAAGCCTTCCGCATTTTGGAAGAAGAAAAACACATTAACAAAGAGGACATCATCGATGCGGTGACAGAATCCTTAAAATCTGCCTACAAACGTCGCTATGGCCAATCGGAATCTTGTGTCATTGAATTTAATGAAAAGACTGCTGATTTTCAAGTCTTTACAGTTCGTGAGGTCGTTGAGGAAGTCTTTGACAGTCGCCTGGAAATCAGCTTAAAAGACGCTTTAGCCATTAGCTCTGCTTATGAGCTGGGTGATAAAATTCGCTTTGAAGAGTCGGTCACCGAATTTGGCCGCGTTGCTGCTCAATCAGCTAAGCAAACCATCATGGAAAAAATGCGTCGCCAGATGCGAGAAATCACTTTCAATGAATATAAGCAACATGAAGGTGAAATCATGACAGGAACAGTTGAACGTTTTGACCAACGCTTTATTTATGTTAACTTAGGCTCGCTAGAAGCCCAACTGTCCCATCAAGATCAAATTCCCGGTGAATCCTTCAAATCACATGACCGTATTGAAGTTTATGTCTACAAAGTTGAAAACAACCCCAAGGGAGTAAATGTTTTTGTTAGCCGCAGCCATCCTGAATTCATCAAGCGAATCATGGAACAAGAAATTCCAGAGGTTTTTGATGGAACAGTCGAAATCATGAGTGTCTCACGTGAAGCAGGTGACCGCACAAAGGTGGCAGTACGTAGCCATAATCCAAATGTTGATGCTATTGGTACGATCGTTGGGCGTGGTGGTAGCAATATCAAAAAAGTTATCAGCAAATTCCATCCAACACGCGTAGATGCCAAGACAGGCATTGACATTCCAGTCGAAGAAAATATTGACGTCATCCAATGGGTGGATGATCCTGCTGAATTTATCTACAATGCGATTGCCCCTGCAGAAGTTGACATGGTCCTCTTTGATGATGAGGACACTAAGCGGGCCACAGTTGTTGTTCCAGACAACAAGCTGTCACTAGCGATTGGCCGCCGCGGCCAAAATGTGCGCTTAGCCGCCCATTTGACAGGTTATCGGATTGATATAAAATCAGCTAGCGCCTATGAGGAAATGGAAGCAAAAGCGCAAGCGCAAGCAGCAGCTACAGCAGCTGACGATCCTCAGGCTCCCGCCATTGAATCAGCTACCGAAGCGCCAGCTATTGAACCACAGCCAACAAGCGAGGAAGAGTAATAAACGAGGTATATTGAATGCCTAAAGAACGAAAAAGACCTTTACGCAAATCACTAGTGTCTGGAGAAATCATTGACAAGCGTGATTTGCTGCGCGTTGTTAAGACCAAAGAAGGGCAAGTCTTTATTGACCCAACTGGCAAAGCTAACGGGCGTGGCGCCTATATTAAAATGGATAACAGCGAAGCCCAAGCAGCTAAGAAAAAGCAGGTTTTCAACCGTAGCTTTGCAATGGAAATCCCTGAAAGCTTTTATGATGACTTGATCGCTTATGTCGATCATAAAGTCAAACGAAGAGAGTTAGGCCTTGAATAATAAAGAAAAAGTGTTACAATTGCTAGGTTTGGCACAACGTGCCGGTAAAATTATCACAGGAGAAGAATTGGTAGTAAAAGCCATTCAACAACAAGCCCTGCAGCTGGTTTTTTTGGCAGCTGATGCTGGACCTAACCTAAGCAAAAAAGTAACTGATAAATGTAAGTATTATAATGTAGAAGTCTCCACAGTGTTTGCAGCACTGGAATTAAGTGCAGCACTAGGAAAGCCCCGCAAGGTGGTAGCTATTGCTGACGCTGGATTTTCAAAGAAAATGAGGACTCTTATGGAATAGACGAATAGGAGGACAGCAATTGTCAAAGAAAAGATTGCATGAAATTGCCAAAGAAATTGGAAAGACAAGTAAAGAAGTTGTAGAACAAGCACACCAGTTAGGGTTTGAAGTCAAAAGTCATGCCTCGACCGTTGATGATGCCGCTGCGCAAAAAATCATTGCCAGTTTTTCGACACAACCAGCGGCCGCACCAAGCACCAAGCAGCAGTCTGTGAAGCCACAACCAGCGACTCAAGAAAAGCCAAGTCCTTTAGCTGATACTTCAGCTAAAGGCTTAGCCCCTAAAGCAGCAGCGGTAGAGGGCTCATCAGACCAGGCAGCGGCAAAAGCCCAGCAACCGGCTGTAAAACCAAAGAGTCGCAACTTTAAGGCAGAACGCGAAGCACGCGCCAAAGAACAGGCCGCCCGTAAGCAACACCAGCATGGGCAAAATGAGCGGCGTGGCTCTAGACAGCAGAGCTCAGATGGGCGGGACAGTCGCCTGCACCAAAACCGACAGGCCGGCCAATCGTTTGAACGTGCTACTTCGCGTCCGGCTGCTAACCGCTCAGCTAATAGCAATCGTGAGTATGACTCAGGCCGTGGTAAAAACGCAAGTGCTGGACGCTCAAATGATTATCGTCGTGATCGCGATCGTAAAGCAAGCCAAAAGACCAGTCCATCACCTGCCAGTTCCGGGCCTAAGATTGATTTTAAAGCTCGTGCTGCGGCATTAAAAGCAGAGCAAAACGCCGAATATCTCCGGCAACGTGAAACGCGTTTTCGTGAGGAAGAAGCAGCAAAACGCCAAGCACGACTTGTTCAAGAAGAGGCCAAAAAGCTTGCTCAAGCAGCTTTGAAGCAAACACAAAATCCACAAACTACCCCTACTAATGAGTCAGTAGCAGCAGTTGTCGAAAAAACAGCTGATGTAAGACGTAAAAAGCAAACCCGTCCTGGAAAAGCGCGTCACGAAGAAAAAGGACACGAAGAAGGACAAAAACAGAATAAAAAGAGTTGGAATAGTCATAACCAAGTGAGAAATCAAAGAAATAGTAACTGGAATAAAAAATCCAAAAAAGGTAAGAATAACAAGCAATCATCAGCGCCAAAACCAGTAACAGAGCGCAAATTTCATGAACTGCCTAAAGAGTTTGAATACACTGAAGGCATGACAGTTGCTGAAATCGCTAAACGCATCAAACGTGAACCGGCTGAAATTGTTAAAAAATTGTTTATGATGGGTGTCATGGCCACGCAAAACCAATCTTTAGATGGTGATACTATTGAATTATTAATGGTAGACTATGGGATTGAAGCTAAGGCTAAAGTTGAAGTTGATGATGCTGACATTGAACGCTTCTTTACAGACGAAGACTACCTCAACCCAGAAAACATGGTTGAACGAGCACCTGTTGTGACCATTATGGGACACGTTGACCACGGTAAAACCACCCTACTTGATACCTTGCGCAATTCGCGTGTGGCTACTGGCGAAGCTGGGGGAATTACGCAGCATATCGGTGCTTACCAGATTGAAGAAGCAGGCAAGAAAATTACCTTCTTAGATACACCGGGGCATGCGGCCTTCACCTCTATGCGGGCTCGCGGTGCTTCTGTAACGGATATTACGATCCTCATCGTGGCCGCTGATGATGGGGTTATGCCTCAAACAATTGAAGCAATCAACCACTCTAAAGCTGCTGGCGTACCAATTATCGTAGCTATTAACAAAATTGATAAACCAGGTGCAAACCCAGAGCGCGTGATTGGGGAATTAGCAGAGCATGGGATCATTTCCACGACTTGGGGTGGGGATTGTGAGTTTGTAGAAATTTCTGCCAAGTTCAATAAAAACATTGATGAACTACTAGAAACTGTTCTCTTGGTAGCAGAAGTTGAAGAACTCAAAGCCGATCCTACTGTTCGAGCTATCGGTACCGTGATTGAGGCGCGATTAGATAAAGGAAAAGGTGCGGTGGCTACCCTTCTTGTCCAACAAGGAACCCTGCATGTTCAAGACCCAATTGTTATTGGTAATACTTTTGGTCGGGTTCGCGCCATGACAAATGACCGTGGCCGGCGCGTCAAGTTTGCCGAACCATCAGCACCGGTTTCGATTACTGGTCTAAATGAAACGCCAATGGCCGGGGATCATTTTGCAGTCTATGCTGATGAAAAAGCAGCGCGCGCAGCTGGTGAAGAACGAGCTAAACGCGCCTTGATGAAGCAAAGACAAAGTACCCAACGTGTTAGCTTGGATAACCTCTTTGATACATTAAAAGCTGGTGAAATCAAAACTGTTAACATTATCATTAAGGCAGACGTTCAAGGTTCTGTTGAGGCTCTTGCTGCATCCCTCTTAAAGATTGATGTTGAAGGCGTTCGTGTTAATGTGGTTCACTCTGCTGTTGGTGCTATCAATGAATCAGATGTGACCCTAGCTGAAGCTTCCAATGCAGTGATTATCGGTTTCAATGTTCGTCCGACCCCTCAAGCTCGTCAACAAGCCGAATCAGACGAGGTTGAAATTCGTCTGCACAGTATTATTTATAAAGTCATTGAAGAAGTTGAAGAAGCCATGAAAGGTAAGCTTGATCCTGTCTTCCAAGAAAAAATTATTGGTGAGGCAATCATCCGTGAGACCTTCAAAGTTTCCAAAGTTGGAACGATTGGTGGCTTTATGGTCACAGAAGGTAAAGTTACACGAGACGCAAATGTTCGGGTTATCCGTGATAGTGTGGTTATCTTTGATGGCAAACTAGCTAGCTTGAAGCATTATAAAGATGATGTCAAAGAAGTTGGCAATGCCCAAGAAGGTGGCTTGATGATTGAAAAATTCAATGACCTCCAAATTGACGACCAAATTGAAGCTTACATTATGGAAGAAATTAAGCGTAAATAGGTAGTGGGTCTACCAAGTCCCATTCAAAAGTCGGCAGGATAAGGCTCGCTCTAACAAGGAATTATAGGGTCCTGCCCTTATCTCCCTACTTACTTTTGAAACCTTAGAAAGGAATTTAAGATGGCAAATCATCGCGCAGACCGTGTTGGAATGGAAATCAAGCGTGAAGTCAATGAAATTTTGCGCCTCCATATTAATGACCCACGTGTACAGGATGTCACAATTACTGACGTTCAGATGTTGGGTGATCTTTCCATGGCTAAAGTCTACTATACGATTCATTCAACCCTGGCTTCTGATAATCAAAAAGCGCAGCGCGGGTTAGAAAAGGCCACTGGGATGATTAAACGTGAACTCGGTAAAAACCTGACCATGTACAAAATTCCCGATTTGCAATTTATCAAAGACCAATCCATTGAATATGGTAACAAAATTGATGACATGTTACGCAATCTGGATAAAAATCACTAAGCCGCCAAAAGAACGACTTAAAGGCCAGGTGATTAGAAAAGACAAAAAGATAAACCTGAAAGCAAATCAGGTTTATCTTTTTGTATTGGTGCAGTCACCAGGTGCTAACAGGTTCAAGGCATTAGGAACTACTTTTAATAATATCAATGATTTGATACTGCGCTGTTTTGGCTTCGTCAATCGGATAGATGGGATAGACATGGTTCATCCCTTCTTGGACAAAGTAATGACCAGAATGCTTAGCCTTTTTTAGCTTGTCAGCATAATCACGAATGTCTGGATAGAAAATCTCGCGCGTCCCTGTAAACAGGGTGATTGGCGCTAAATTTTCAACAGGTCCATTCTTAGGACTAACATAGATATGATTGGTATTTTTAGCATTCTTAGCCCAGATTTCGCCGACACGGGACAAGCCCCAGGCGGATAGGATGGGATCTGAGTTCTCATACTGAGGAATTTGTGGATGCTTCATGGTCACGTCTAACCATGGTGACAAGAGGATGATGTTTTTAGGTTGGGGTATGCTTTCCTGGCTTGGTTCGTGCAAAAAGGCTTGCGCTAGGCCAAGTGCTAAACCGCCACCAGCGGAGTCCCCCATCAAGGTCATATTTTGGTTTGACTTATGAAAATGCCTATAAAGATTAACTAGTCTTGGCATAGCATAATCATAGGTGTAACGCGGGGCCTTGGGATAAATGGGTAAGATAATCTTAGCATCTAGGCTGGTGGATAAGGTTTTGAGCATGCTAATGTGGTAGGGTGTGGGGTTGTTGAGATAGGACCCGCCAGCTAGATAGAAAATAGTTTTTTGGTTAGGTTTATTATTGTCATTCCAGGAGAAGACCTGCATGTCAAAAAGCTTTTCCTCCACCAATTCTCCGTTCACAGAAGCAGCATCGAGCGTATAGCCCTTGTCGCTTTGCTCTTGGCATGCATCTAAGTATTTTTTAAAACTGCTCTCATCTTGGACCTTGTAGTAACTTTTGTCTTGTTTGAGCCAGAAATATTGTTCGATAAACCAGCTTTTCCAAGAGCGCGAACTAGCGTCTGCTGGTAGTGTATGGCAGAGCGCCAAAATGGTGACCATTGTTAATAGTAGAATACGTTTTTGGCAAGTGTGTTTCAAGCGGATCTCCTTAACTTTGCTTTATTTTAAAGGCAATATTATTATAATAAACGTCACATTTTTGTCAATAGAGCAAAGCATGCCTGTGGATTAAATGGTTTACAATTGTCAATCGACCTGCTATAATGTGTTTACAAATGTAAACGATAGCAGGAGGATGTCATGTCAATTTCAAATGCAGAATGGGAAATCATGCGGGTTGTGTGGACACAGGGTGAAACGACGAGTAGCATGATTTTAACGGTGCTCAATCAAAAGAAGACCTGGTCGGCCTCGACTGTAAAAACACTCTTGAAACGATTGCTTAATAAGGGCTACCTCCAGGCCTGTAAAGAAGGCAAAGGCTTTACTTATCACGCTATTGTTGATGAAACAACTGCTATGACCCAGCAATTAGACGAGGTCTTACAAAAATTCTGTCAGACCAAGCACTATGCTATTTTAGAGCATTTGATTCTGGATTGCCCTCTCACGCCTGAGCAGGTATCAGCTCTGCAATTACGCCTGGCAGAAAAAGAAACCGTTCCCGTGGTTAGCTGTAACTGTATACCAGGGCAGTGTCTCTGTCAAGAACATTTGCAAGGAGGTGTTGGTCATGGCCACTAAAGAAGAGATCTATGCTATTTCAGGTATGTCATGTGCTGCCTGTGCCCAAACGATTGAAAAAACGCTTAAACAACTACCGGCAGTTGAGCAAGCCCAGGTCAATTTATTGACTGAAAAGTTGACGGTCTCGTATGACCCAAATCAACTAGGCCCTAAAGACATTGCGGCCTCAGTCAAAGCAGCAGGCTATGAGGCACGCCCTGAGCAAAACAGCGGCAAGTTGCCAGATGCTCAACCTAAAAAAGACCAGACTCAGATTATTTGGCGGCGTTTTGTCGCATCAGCTTTGTTTACGCTTCCTTTGCTCTATCTGGCTATGGGGCCCATGCTGGGCTTTCCTTTGCCTAGTCAAGTCTCTATGGTTGCCCAACCTTTTAGGCTGGCACTCCTTGAGCTTATTTTAACGCTTCCTGTAATCTACTTCGGTCGCCATTATTATCAAAGTGGCCTAAGATCCCTTTTCAAAGGCCATCCCAACATGGATTCCTTAGTAGCTTTAGCCACTTTGGCGGCTTTTGCCTACAGTTTTGCCAGTGTAGTGGCCATAGGTCTAGGCTACCTTGATTTTCGTCACCAGCTTTATTTCGAATCTGTGGCAGTCATTCTAACCTTGATTACCTTAGGAAATTACTTTGAAGCCTTGGCCAAGGGGCGAACGTCGACTGCTATGACCCACTTAATGTCTCTAGCTGCCAAGCAAGCCCGCCTGGTAGGCGATAACAAAGAACAGATGCTGCCCTTATCAGAAGTTAAGGTGGGAGATCAGCTCTTGGTTAAGCCTGGCGAAAAGGTTCCTTTAGACGGTCGGATCATCAGTGGCCAAACCAGTGTCGATGAGTCCATGCTGACTGGTGAGAGCATGCCTGTTACAAAAGCTCCTGGAAGCCCTGTTTATGGCGCTACGCTTAATGGCGAGGGAAGTTTTACCATGCAGGTTGAAACAGCAGCAGGTCATGCTGTTTTGGACCAGATCATTGCCTTAGTCGAAAAAGCCCAGCTACAAAAAGCCCCAATTGCTAGGTTGGCAGATAAGGTTTCAGGTGTTTTTGTGCCACTAGTCATGGGACTTGCCCTAGCGAGCGGTCTTTTCTGGTGGTTAATCCTACAAGAAAGCTTTGGTTTTTCTTTGTCCATCGCTATCGCTGTCTTGGTCATTGCCTGTCCCTGTGCTCTTGGACTGGCAACGCCCACAGCCATTATGGTAGCTAGTGGCCGCGCTGCTGAATTAGGTATTCTCTTTAAAGGGGGCGACCGTTTAGAGTTAGCGCATCGCCTAGATACACTTGTCTTTGATAAGACTGGTACCTTGACCCAGGGCCAAGCCAAGCTTAGCGGTTTGAAAGTCTGGCAGGGCAATGAGCACAAATTGTTGCAACTAGTTGCTTCATTGGAAAGTCAGGCTAGTCATCCTTTGAGTCCCGTGCTTGTTGCAGCTGCTAAGCAGACAGGAGCTCTGCCTTTGCCAGTCAGCCACTTTAAAAATCACCCTGGCCTTGGCCTGAGCGGTCAGATAGCTGGCAAAAATTATCTGGTGGGTAATATCAAGTTGATGCGTCAAGCTGGACTGTTAGCTTCGGACTTAATAAAGGCTGAGGCTACAGGTACAGCCTATGCTGGTCAGACTCTGATATATGTGGCTGAGGAACACCACTTGCTGGGCTTGCTGGCCTTGGCAGATCAGCTCAAACCAGATAGCCAAGCTACGCTAGCGCAACTCAAAGCCCTGGGGATAGAGGTAGTCATGCTAACAGGTGATAATGCTAAGACTGCGCAAGCTGTTGCTGATTCCTTGGGTATTGAACGTTGGATAGCTGATGTTTTGCCTGATCAAAAAGCCCAGGCTATCAACCAACTCAAGGCAGAAGGTAAACTTGTTGGCATGGTAGGTGATGGCATCAATGATGCGCCAGCCTTGGCCACGAGTGACCTTGGGATAGCCCTTGGGACAGGGACCGATGTGGCTTTAGAATCGGCCGATCTTATTTTGATGCGCCCACAGCTCCAAGACTTGATCACGGCCCTAAAACTTAGTAAAAAGACCTTGCGGGTGATTAAGGAAAATCTGTTTTGGGCTTTTATTTACAATGTCCTGTCCATTCCAGTAGCAATGGGAGTGCTCTACTTCTTTGGCGGTCCGCTCCTTAACCCGATGCTAGCGGGCTTGGCCATGGCCTTTAGTTCCATTTCGGTTGTTTTAAATGCGCTTCGCTTAAAAATACTTAGATTGTGAGATTTTGATGACACATGAACATGTTGGCTCAAGGACGAGCAGAGCGATTTTTATAGCTTTTGTGGTCAATCTGGGGCTTGCTCTGGTTGAATTAATTTTTGGTTCTCTATTTCACTCCAGTGCCATTATTGCTGATGCGATCCATGATCTGGGGGATGCTTTGGCTATTGGTCTTTCTTATTATTTCGAAAACTATTCGCAAAAGTCTAGTGACCATGAGTATACTTTAGGTTATTTGCGATTTAGCTTACTTGGGGCTATGTTGACTTCTTTGATTCTCATTGGCGGCTCGCTGGCCATTATTATTGAAAATGTCGGTAAGCTTTTTGCACCCCAGCCAGTTAATGAACAAGGGATGCTCATTTTGGGAATTATAGCTATTATCGTGAATAGCTTAGCTAGCAAGGTTCTGCATAAGGAGCATTCTGAGCAAGAATCGATGTTAAGTTTGCATTTCCTAGAGGATATTTTAGGCTGGCTTGCTGTCATTGTTGTGTCGGTGGTCTTGCGCTTTACAGATTGGTATTTTTTGGATCCCTTATTATCCTTGGTAATTGCGGTCTTTATTTTGATCAAGGCTCTTCCTAGATTTCTAAAGCATTTACATGTTTTTCTTGAGAAACGGCCAGCTAGCTTAGCTATTGCCCCTTTAAAAGAAGAAATGCTAGCCATTCCTGGTTTAGTGGCAGTCAATCAGCTCAATATTTGGTCTATTGATGGGTATCACCATGTGGCTATGACGCATATTCAGGTAGCAGTTGGATGTGATGAGGCCCTGGTGCGTGATCAAGTTCATCACTTGTTCCAGCAACATCAGATTATTGAATCAGCTGTAGAATGTGATCAGAGCTCTTTTGAACATTCCCATCATTGCCAGGATGTCAAAAAATAGCAAAAAGCTTATCAAGGAAAACCAGTTATCAGGTGAGTGGTATACCAGTGCCAAGTGAGCCCTATAATAAAAAAGAGGAAAGCACCGGCTTAAAGAGCCTGAGTGTTTTCCTCTTTTTTGCTTTGATGTGGCGCCAGCACCAGATTGGTCAGAATGCTGTAATTGTCTCTTGTTGCTGGTGCTAGATTTTGATCGGTGATAATGGTATCAATGGCATTGACATGGTAGAAAACAGAAAAGTCATAGGTATTGAATTTTTGACTATCAGCTAACAAGAAGCGCTCAATAGCCTGTTCAAAAGCTAGTTGTTGGATCGAGCCTTCTAACTCACTATAGGTGGCGATGTCATTATTGAAAATACCATTACAACCGATAAAGGCTTTGGAGAAGCGAAGCTTAGCCATCATCTGGCTAGCTAAGGATCCGACAAAGGCCCCTGTGATGGCCCGATATTCCCCACCAATCAAAATAACATCAAGTGTATCGCTGGTAGAGAGAATGTTAAAAACTGGTAAACTGTTAGTAATAATGCGGAGTTGGCGCGTGATTAACTCCTCAGCTAGACATTCTAAGGTGGTTCCTGGACCTAAAAAAATGGTTTCACCATCTTTAATGTACTGACTAGCTAAGGCGGCAATCTCTTTTTTTTCGGTAATTTGTACTGTTAATTTTTCAGAGTTTGATTTTTCGAGTTTTGTGGGAGCCGTAATCGTCTGGGCGCCGCCATGGATGCGCACAAGTTTACCGGCTTTTTCTAATTCATCAAGATCACGGCGGGCAGTCATGTCTGAAATATGTAAGCTTTCCATCATTTCACTTACCGTAATAATCCCGTTAAGTTCGATTTTCTCCATAATTTTTAACAGGCGTTCTTTTTTTAGCATTAGAATGAGTCCTTTCTTAGATGCTTTTCTAATCATAGCATAAACTGTTCGATTTTACAATTAATCAGAATAAACAAACAAATAAAAACAAAAAATATCAAAAAATATGTTGAAAAATGTTTGAGAATCCATTATAATAATTTTGAAAGCGATTACTAAACATGTTTAAACAGCCTTCACCCCTATCATCTGACAACAATTGGTAAAAAGGAGGACAGAATGTCAGCAGATGTTCTATTGACCCAAGCAAGCACACAGGAGGAACTCTTTGATCAAGTCGCTGACCACCTCAGCAAGCACCATTTTGTGACTGACCAGTATCGCCAGGCTTTAAAAGAACGAGAACAGCTTTTTCCGACTGGCTTACGAATTGATTTTAAAGACGGTTCAAAAGTTCAATATGCCGCCATTCCTCATACGGAAACGGCCTATTGCCTTGTTGATCGAGTCGTCTATGTTAAAAACAGTCATGTCATTACTTGTAAACACATGATTAATCCTGCACAAGAATGCTATGTTAACGATTTTTTCTTTATTATTAATAGCCGAAATGACGGACAAACCACCATTCTCTCTCAGCTGATGTCTTTTTTCATGACGAAGGGTAATCTGGAAAAATTAGCAGCGCTAGGAGAAGATCAAGATGCTTTAAAAAAATATTTATTAACAAAAGGAGTATTGTCTCATGATTAAAATTTTAGCTGCTTGTGGAGCAGGTGTGAACTCTAGTCACCAAATCAAAGATGCCATTGAAAGTCAGTTATCTGAGCGGGGCTATCAGGTTCATTGTGATGCTGTTATGATCAAAGATATTACAGAAGAACTAGTTGCAAAGTATGACATCTTTACCCCGATTGCTAAAACAGACCTAGGCTTTGACCTACCCATTCCAGTGGTGGAGGCAGGTCCCATTTTGTACCGCATTCCTGCGATGAGTGAGCCAGTTTTCACAGAACTAGAACGTGTGATCAAAGATCATAACCTGTCGTAAATAAAGGGGAATAAACCATGCATGCTTTTTTAGAAATTATTAATAAAGCCTTTAACCCAATCATTAGTATGGGCTCTGGTGTGGTCATGCTGATTGTCATGACCCTGCTAGCAATGGCTTTTGGTGTTAAATTTTCCAAAGCCTTGGAAGGCGGTATTAAGTTAGCCATTGCCTTGACAGGGATTGGCGCCATTATTGGGATCTTGACAACGGCGTTTTCTGAATCTCTTCAAGCCTTTGTCAAAAATACAGGGATTCAATTAAACATTATTGATGTGGGCTGGGCGCCACTAGCCACCATCACCTGGGGTTCGCCCTATACCTTGTATTTCTTATTGGTGATGTTAATTGTGAACATTGTCATGATTACCATGAAAAAAACCAATACGCTGGATGTGGACATCTTTGATATTTGGCATTTGTCCATTACAGGTTTACTCATTATGTGGTATGCTGCTCGCAACCACTTGCCACTTGTCTTATCTCTCATCATTGCTACCCTTGCTGTTATCTTGGTTGGGGTGCTAAAAATTATTAATTCTGATTTGATGAAACCAACTTTTGATGACTTGCTTGGCGCAGGCCCTAATTCACCAATGACCTCAACCCATATGAATTATATGATGAATCCGGTCATCATGGTGTTGGACAAACTGTTTGATAAGGTTTTTCCAGGACTTGATAAGTATGACTTTGATGCTGCCAAATTGAATAAAGCCATTGGTTTTTGGGGCTCTAAGTTCTTCATCGGTATGATTCTTGGTTTTGTTATTGGGATTATGGGGGATCCCCATTTCACCATTTCATCCATTAAACATTGGTTTGAATTAGGTTTTACAGCTGGCGCCTGCTTGGAACTGTTTTCTTTAATTGGTTCGTGGTTTATCGCTGCTGTGGAACCTCTCTCACAAGGGATTACTAACTTTGCTAATGCTAAGATGAGCGGTCGGCGCTTTAATATCGGACTTGATTGGCCCTTTATTGCCGGTCGTGCTGAAATTTGGGCCTGTGCCAATATTCTTGCTCCCATCATGCTAGTGGAAGCCATCTTGCTGTCTCATGTTGGCAATGGCATCTTACCTTTGGCTGGTATCATTGCAATGGGAATGACTCCAGCCTTGTTGGTAGTGACCCGTGGCCGGTTGATTCGCATGATTATCTTTGGTTCACTCCTCTTACCATTATTCTTGCTGTCTGGTACCATGATTGCCCCTTTTGCAACTGAGCTTGCTAAAAAAGTGGGCGCCTTCCCAGCAGGAGCACCGGCAGGTTCCTTAATCACTCATTCGACCTTAGAAGGTCCAATGGAAAAAATCTTTGGTTATATGATTGGGCAAGCCACAACAGCTCAGCTATCGGCTATCTTTAGCCTACTGATTTTTATGGTTTTCTACTTAGGATTATTTGCCTGGTATGCCAAACAAATGAAGGCACGCAACGCAGTTTATGCAGAGCAATTAGCCAGCAAGTAAAAGTATCGGCACCAGTAGTTAAACTATTGGTGCTAAAGACTAGCTTGTTTCAAACATTTCTAAACATTTTATGACAAAAATCAAACAAAGGAGTTGCTATGACAATTATTATCAGTGCTGACACCAAGGGTGTCCAATTAAAAGATGTTATTAAAGAAGACCTATTAGCCTCAGGCAAAGAAGTTCTTGATGTCACAGATACTACAAAAGATTTTGTAGACAACACCTTGGCAGTGGCAAGTAAATTGTTGCAAGATACAGATAGCCTGGGAATTGTTGTTGATGCTTACGGTGTTGGTCCTTTTATGGTAGCCACCAAGATTAAAGGCATGATTGCTGCTGAAGTATCAGATGAACGTTCTGCTTACATGACTCGAGCACACAACAATGCCCGCATGATTACGCTTGGGGCTGAGATTGTTGGCCCTGGCCTTGCTAAGCATATTGCAGCAGACTTTGTTAATGGAAGCTATGACGCAGGCCGCCATCAAATACGTGTTGATATGCTCAATAAAATGTGCTAAGAAAAGAAATGAGGTAGAAAATGAAAATTGCAGTAGGATGTGACCACATTGTTACAGATGACAAAATTGCCATAGTTGACTATTTAAAAGGCAAGGGGCATGAGATTATTGACTGTGGAACCTATGATCATGTACGCACCCATTATCCAATTTATGGCAAAAAGGTGGGCGAGGCTGTTACTAGTGGCCAAGCTGAATTAGGTATTTGTATTTGTGGAACGGGTGTTGGGATTAATAATGCAGTCAATAAAGTGCCAGGTATCCGCGCAGCCTTGGTCCGTGATTTAACCTCAGCCATCTATGCTAAAGAAGAGTTAAACGCCAATGTGATTGGTTTTGGTGGTAAAATTACCGGTGGCTTACTAATGACCGATATTATAGATGCCTTTATTGCTGCTAACTATCAACCCAGCCCTGAAAATCAAGCCCTCATTGCTAAGATTGCTGCTTTAGAAACCCATCATGACCACCAAGAAGACCCTGACTTTTTTGCGGAGTTTTTAGAAAAATGGAACAAAGGAGACTATCACGACTAAGGAGTTGAAATGATATTAACGGTAACACTTAATCCCGCTGTGGATATTGCTTATCAGCTAGAAGAGTTGGAGCTAGATACGGTTAATCGTGTTCAGGCAGTGTCAAAAACACCTGGTGGCAAGGGACTCAATGTGAGTCGTGTTTTATCAGAACTGGACTGTGATTTGCTTGCGACAGGCTTTTTAGGTGGCAGTCTAGGAAGCTTTATCCAAGAAGGCTTGGAGGTAGCAGGCATCAAGCACGATTTTCTAGCAATAGCTGGACAAACGCGCAATTGCATCGCAATTCTACATGCTAAACAACAAACAGAAATACTAGAAGCTGGTCCCAACATTAGTGAGCAAGAAGCACAGCAATTCTTAAAGCACGCATCAGCCCTACTTGAGCAAGCAGAACTCATGACGCTCTCAGGCAGTTTGCCGGCTGGTTTACCGACCAATTATTACGCTAAACTAATCTCCTTAGCCAATGCTTTAGGAAAGCAAGTGATTCTAGATTGCTCTGGTCCAGCTCTGCTTGAAGTCTTGCGCTCAAGCGCAAAACCAACAGTTATTAAACCTAACTTAGCTGAGTTATCCCAACTGATTGGCCAGCCGGTCTTGGCTGATTCAGCCAGCCTCAAAGCAGTCTTAAGCCAAGAGCTCTTTGCAGGTATTGACTGGGTTATTGTCACCTTGGGTGCCCAAGGTGCCTTTGCTAAGCACGCAGACAACTATTATCGTGTAGAAATCCCTAAAATTACAGTTTTAAATCCGGTTGGCTCAGGCGATGCTACAGTTGCTGGGATTGCTGCCAGTTTGGCTTGTGGTGTATCAGACCACGAACTGCTTAAAACAGCTAATGCCCTAGGCATGTTAAATGCCCAAGAAAAACGCACAGGGCATGTTGAGCTGGCTAATTTTGCCCAGTTGATGCAAACAATTCAAGTGAAAGAGGTTTAAAATGCGACTAACGGAACAAAAATACAAACATATGCAACAGTTGAGCAATGAAAATGGCATTATCTCAGCGCTAGCCTTTGATCAACGCGGTGCTTTAAAGCGTCTCATGGCTAAGTATCAAGAAACAGAGCCCACTGTGGCACAAATGGAGACGCTAAAGGTTTTGGTTGCCAAAGAATTAACGCCCTATGCTTCAGCTATGTTATTAGATCCTGAGTTTGGTTTGCCTGCGACCAAGGCCCGTGCTCAGCAAGCCGGTCTGCTACTAGCTTATGAAAAAACCGGCTATGATACAACGACCACCAAGCGCTTGCCAGACTGCTTAGATCTTTGGTCAGCTAAGCGCATCAAGGAAGAAGGAGCTGACGCTGTCAAGTTTTTGCTCTACTATGATGTCGATAGCGCACAAGAACTTAATACCCAAAAACAAGCCTATATTGAGCGGATCGGCTCAGAGTGTGTGGCCGAAGACATTCCCTTTTACCTCGAAATTTTATCTTATGATGAAACCATTGCTGATGCAGGAAGTTTAGCCTATGCTAAGGTCAAACCCCGCAAGGTCATTGAAGCCATGAAGGTCTTTTCAGAGCCACGCTTTAATATTGATGTCTTAAAAGTTGAAGTACCCGTTAACATGCACTATGTAGAAGGTTTTGCCCAGGATCAAGTGGCCTATAGCAAGGCAGAGGCAAAAGCTTACTTTAAGGAACAAGACCAAGCAACTCCCCTTCCTTATATCTACTTAAGTGCGGGTGTATCTGCCAAGCTCTTCCAGGATACATTGGTCTTTGCCAAAGAAGCCGGCGCCAGATTTAATGGCGTTTTATGTGGTAGGGCAACCTGGGCTGGTAGCGTCAAGGCATATATTGAAAACGGGGAAGAAGGGGCCCGCCAGTGGCTACGAACCATAGGCCGTAAAAATATTACTGATTTAAACAAAGTTCTCCAAGCAACCGCAAGCTCGTGGGAAGATAGATAAGTTTTGAGGCTGGGATATTTTCCTAGCCTTTCTACTCTATGTCATGACCAGTTAGAGCTTATTCCATTTTTGGGGTTAAAATGGCGGTGCTTTCCCTTTAGAGATGAGCTGTCAGCTGGTCTTTGGCACTACAGTTTGGTGCGTCTTTGCGTGCGCTTTGGCAGCAAGTGGCCGTTTGAAAGCAGTTTTATTTGAAAAAAAGTGTTACACTAAAGAAAGCTTTTTATGAAACATTTTTAATTAACAAAAGCAAATAGGATTAATAGAAAGTAGCGTGAGCCGTGTGATAGACTTAATTGCCATTGATTTAGATGGGACCTTACTCAATCGTTCCAAAGAAATTCCTGCTGCTAATCGTACAGCGATTGCAAAAGCCATTGCCCACAATATCAAAATCGTGCTTTGCACAGGTCGCCCCTTATCAGGGACCAGACCTTATTTTGACCAGCTGGGCTTATCAGAAAACGAATATTCTATTTTATATAATGGCTGTGCAACTTATAACAGTTCTGATTGGACACTTCGTTCTTGTCATGCCCTTAGCTTTGACGAATTAGATTACCTCTACCATTTAACAGCTGATTTTCCAGGGATTTCTTTAACCTTAGCGACGCAGAAGCATTATTTTGTCTTGGCTGACACTGTGCCGCCAATCGTCCAGGCTGATGGGGACCTTGTCTTTTTAACTGTTGAGCCAATCACCCTCACACAATTTAAAACCTTAAATGAGCCGGTATTTAATGCCCTTTATATGGGTGATCCCAAGGCTGTAACAGCTTTTGAAAGAGCTCTACGCCCTCAGCTAGCCAAAGCCTTTAGCGTTGTTCGTAGTCAAGATTACTTGCTGGAAGTTTTGCCTCAAGGCATTACTAAAGCGTCTGCTCTAAAAGAATTAGCCAATGACCTTGGGGTTCCAAAAGAACGCCTGATGGCGATTGGGGACGCAGCCAATGACATTGAAATGCTAACTTATGCTGGCTTAGGTGTTGCGATGGGCAATGCGACAGAATCGATCAAGCAATTAGCTGATGCGATTACAGCCGATTGTGACCAGGCTGGCGTTGCCCAGGCCATCTATACCTATGCTCTAAAGCCACATCATAAGGATGAGGACTAAGTAGGCTCGCATGCTGGTATGGCAAAAAGACTTCTAGCATTCTGATTAAGAATGCTAGAAGTCTTTTTCTAATGGCTCAACAGTGGTAAATTCATGGCTGCCATGTCCTCAATGGAAACGGTCATGCCATCTTTTATCCAGGAAGAAAGTACAGAAATAATGGCATGGGACCAAAAGAGGTGTGAGTAGTGATTGGTGCGTTGCTTTTTCCACTTGTGGTAGGCTCTGAGCCGCTTAATGACTCGCTTGGTTAATAAGACATGCAGCTGGTGATTAAAAACAATGCGAAGCAGTTGTTCTTCTTTTTTAGCCTCTGTCAAGAGATAGACCCAAGCCTGGCGTGGTTCTGTGCTTAAATCAAAATGCTTTAGACCGTGAAAAATACGTCGTAAGATGGTATTGAGTCGGCCTTCAATAATAGCTTCCTTAGAATGGTAATTGCGATAAAAGGCATTTCGAGAAACACCGGCTTTAAGCACCAATTCAGAAATCGTGATTTGCGCCAGCGATTTTCGCTCAAGCAAGGCCAGCAAAGCAATTTCTAACGATTCCTTAGAGAGATAGCGGGACTCTCGGTTTGATTGTCTGAGATTGTGAAGTGAATTTTTTGATAACAATTTCTCTGTCATGACATTTGCCTCTCATCTGTGACGTCCGACAAGAAAGACTAGTAAAAGCTCTATCGGGAATGATATAATTTTAGGCAAAATCAGACGTCTTGTCAATTTTAAAAAATGCAGTGCTGTTCAGGCAGCAGCACTAAAGGAGAGTTTTTATGTGGAAAATCATTGCCGATTCAGGTAGTAATATTGTAACGCTTGGCCAGGAAGTGGCCTATGAGCGTGTGCCTTTGACCATCCAAATTGGTCCTACCAGCTTTGTAGACGATGCTGCTTTAGACTGTGCTCATATGATGGAAACCATGTATGCATCTGATTTGGCTGCTACCACCAGCTGTCCAAGTCCTGATGCCTATGTAAAAGCCTTTGATCAAGCGGACAAGATTATTGTCATTACCATTACAGGGACTTTATCAGGCAGCAACAACAGTGCACGACTTGCCAAAGAGGCTTATTTAGAAGACCATCCCCAAGCACAAATCCATATTATTGATTCCTTGTCAGCAGGCGGCGAGATGGATTTGTTAATTGTTAAGGCACAAGAACTAATAGCTGCCGGGCAATCCTTTGAAGCAGTTGTAGCTGAGCTTGAAGCCTATCAGGCTAAAACGTCGCTCTTGTTTGTTTTGTCAAAGGTAGATAACCTGGTTAAGAATGGCCGTTTAAGTAAGCTCGTAGGCAAGGTTGTTGGTTTGTTGAACATTCGCATGGTCGGACGAGCAGATCATGAGGGACGACTAGAATTACTCCACAAAGCCCGCGGCCAAAAGAAAGCTGTAGCAGCAGTGATTGAAGAGATGCAAAAAGCCGGCTATCAAGGCGGCAAAGTCATGCTAGCTCACCTTGATAATCCAAAGCTCTACCAATCAATCACAGAAGCTATTCATCAGCAATATCCCCAAGCAGAGGTAAAAAACCTTACGGCATCAGGTCTTTGCCAATTTTATGTTGAAAAAGAAGGTCTTATCATGGGCTATGAAATCGCCTAAACTGCAGGTAGGGTCTTACTTGCACTAGAAAATGGGCACAATATCGGTATAGACCATTTACAAGCGCCGCAAATCAGCGTATAATAATAACCAAAGGGAGGTTTCTTAATGTCACGTTATATTAAGGCTGACTGTTTTTACATGGTTGACCAGGTCAAAGCAGCCGGCTATTTAGAGATTATTGATGGAAAATTTGGCCAGTGGCAAGCCGCTGTTCCAGCGGATGCCGAAATTCTTGATTATTCAGGCTATCAAATCGCACCAGGGCTAGTAGATACGCATATTCACGGTTATGCCGGAGCTGATGTTATGGATAATTCCGCAGAAGGACTTCATCAGATCAGCCAAGGTTTGTTAGCAGCCGGAGTTACGTCATTCTTACCAACCACACTGACATCAGATTTTGAACACCTAAAGAAGGTTTCAGCTACGATTGCTTCTGTGGCTGATACAGTAAAAGGGGCGAAGATTCAGGGCATTTATTTTGAAGGGCCTTACTTCACTGAGAAGTATAAAGGCGCCCAAAACCCTAATTACATGAAAAATCCGCAGGTAGATGAGTTTGACGCCTGGCAAGCAGCAGCCCAAGGCTTGATTAAAAAAATCGCTCTCGCTCCGGAACGCCCAGGCGTAGCGGAGTTTGTCTCTGCTGTCACAAAAAAAGGCGTCACGGTTGCACTGGGACATTCAAATGGCACCTATGAGGAAGCCAAAGCTGCCGTAGAAGCAGGTGCCAGTGTCTGGGTTCATGCCTATAATGGCATGCGTGGCTTGACCCACCGTGAACCTGGTATGGTAGGAGCAGTCTACAATCTTCCTGGTACCTATGCCGAGCTCATTTGCGATGGGCACCATGTCTCACCTGTTGCCTGTGATATTCTTATGCAGCAAAAAGGCTATGACCATGTGGCCATGATTACAGATTGCATGCGAGCTGGTGGCGCCCCTGATGGTGACTACCTGCTTGGCGAATTTCCTGTTGTCGTAGAAAATGGCACAGCGCGCTTGAAAGACAGTGGTAATCTTGCTGGCTCCATTTTAAAACTAAAAGATGGTTTAAAAAATGTAGTTGAGTGGGGCCTTGCAACACCTGCGCAAGCCGTTCACATGTGTACCTATGTTCCTGCGGTCTCGGTAGGACTTGCAGATATCTGTGGGCAATTGTCGCCAGGCTATGCTGCTGACTTTATTGTATTAGATAAGGAGCTTGCCTTACAAGCGACCTATTTAAATGGCGAAAAGGTTTATCAAGCTTAAACCTAAGCGATCACTAAAATAGAATCACATCTTGTTAGCCCTTAACTAAGAGAAGGTTGAGGGTTAACAACCACTAAAGCATGTTTTCGTCAGAAGAGATGCTTTTTTTGGCTCTATAATTTCTGTAGTGGGTAACACCACTCTGGAGATATAGGCTTTTTTCATGCAGACAAAAAGTTCCATATGACTTATAATGAAAAGCGACAAAACCACTCATTAGAAAGCCTCCTATGGAACAACTTTGACTCATTGTCCGCTTCAAGGAAATAATGAGGATTAAATGAGAAAACAAGCGCTGTGAAAACGCTTGTTTTTAATGTGCATTAGGCGTAAAATAAAAATATAAAAAAGCACCGATTCGGTGCCCACTTTTACAAGCTGTATACGGACTAGCCTTATTTTAACTCGCTATGTTGTTTTGAATGGTTCCAACATGATTATTCTACATCTTTTGTAAGGAATAAGCAAGGAAAAAATCAAAAAAATTCATAAGCACTAAAACACTACATAACACAATCTAAATATTAGCATACAATCTAAATATTATCAAAATAAGATAGCCAAGGGAAGGATTTTGTGTTATAATTGATTTATTGATTATGTTATGTAGTAGGTTTATAAAATGTTGAAAAAATAAGGAAGTGGTTTGATAGAAAAAGATTAAAGTATATCAAACTTGTCTCAGACGTTGTAAAAAGTATAATTGAACTTGTTGAGATGCTAATGGATTTAATTCAAACATTTTTATTTTAGGAGGCAAAAATGGATAAAAAATACTCAATCGGCTTGGATATCGGTACGAACAGCGTCGGATGGGCAGTAATCACTGATGACTATAAAGTTCCAACCAAGAAAATGAAAGTTCTTGGAAATACTAACAAACAAACTATCAAGAAAAACTTGCTGGGAGCTCTGCTATTTGACAGTGGAGAGACGGCAGAAGCAACTCGTCTCAAACGAACAGCTCGTAGACGATATACCCGTCGCAAGAACCGTATTCGTTATCTACAGGAGATTTTTGCAAATGAGATGGCAAAAGTGGATGACAGTTTCTTCCATCGGCTTGAAGAGTCTTTTTTGGTGGAAGAAGACAAGGACAATGAGCGTCATCCGATTTTTGGAAATATAGTAGATGAAGTTGCTTATCATGAAAACTATCCAACCATCTATCATTTACGAAAAGAATTAGCCGATTCAACTGAAAAAGCGGATCTGCGATTAATTTATTTAGCAGTAGCGCATATGATTAAGTTTCGGGGACATTTTTTAATCCAGGGAGACTTGAATTCTGACAATAGTGATGTGGACAAACTCTTCAAACAATTGCTTCATACCTATAACGAATTGTTTGAAGAGCGTCCTCTAGAGGAAATAAAGGTTGATGCCAAAGGAATATTATCAGCTAGATTAAGCAAATCAAGACGTTTAGAAAATCTTATTGCAGCATTTCCAAATGAAAAGAAGAATGGATTGTTTGGGAATCTTATTGCACTTGCTTTAGGACTTATGCCTAATTTTAAAGCAAATTTTGATTTGGCTGAGAATGCTAAGTTACAACTTTCAAAAGATTCCTATGATGATGATTTAGACAATTTGTTGGCGCAAATTGGTGATCAGTATGCGGATTTGTTTTTAGCTGCTAAGAAGTTATCAGATGCTATTTTGCTTTCGGGCATTTTAAGGGCAGATAGTGAAGTAACTAAGGCACCGTTATCAGCTTCAATGATCAAACGTTATGACGAACATCATCAAGATTTGGCTTTATTAAAAGTCTTAGTTCGGCAACAACTGCCCAAAAAATATAAAGAAATTTTTTCGGATAAAACGACAAATGGCTATGCTGGCTATATTGATGGAAAGACCAGCCAAGAAGAGTTTTATAAATTTATCAAGCCGATTTTGGAAAAAATGGATGGCACCGAAGAATTACTTGCAAAACTCAATCGTGACGATTTTTTGCGCAAACAACGCACCTTTGATAATGGTTCCATTCCCCACCAAGTTCATTTAGGGGAATTGCATGCCATATTGCGAAGACAAGAAGCCTATTATCCATTTTTAAAGGAAAATCGAGAAAAGATTGAAAAAATCTTGACCTTCCGCATTCCTTATTATGTTGGACCATTAGCGCGCGGCAATAGCCGTTTTGCATGGATGACGCGGCAAAGAAATGAAGCCATCACGCCATGGAATTTTGAAGATGTTGTCGATAAAGGGACATCTGCCCAATTATTTATTGAGCGGATGACCAATGTTGATGAGCATCTGCCAACTGAAAAAGTCCTGCCAAAACATAGCTTGCTTTATGAATATTTTACGGTTTATAATGAATTGACAAAAGTCAGATATATTACTGACGAAATGCGAAAACCAGAATTTCTTTCAGGTGAGCAGAAGAAAGCCATTGTTGATCTACTCTTCAAAGCAAATCGAAAAGTAACGGTTAAGCAATTAAAAGAAGATTATTTCCAAAAAATAGAATGTTGTGATAGCGTTGAAATTTCAGGAGTTGAAGACCGATTCAATGCGTCACTAGGCACCTACCATGATTTGCTAAAAATTATTAAAGATAAAGAATTTTTGGACAATGACGAAAATGAAGACATCTTAGAGGATATTGTTTTAACCTTAACCTTATTTGAAGATAAGGAAATGATTGAGAAACGACTTAAAAAATATGCTCACCTCTTTGATGATAAGGTGATGAAACAGCTGAAACGTCGCCATTATACTGGCTGGGGTCGCTTGTCGAAAAAACTGATTAATGGTATTAAGGATAAACAATCTGGCAAAACAATATTAGATTTTTTGAAATCAGACGGGTTTGCCAATCGAAACTTTATGCAGCTTATCCATGATGACAGTTTGACCTTTGTGGATGACATCAAGGCTGCTAATGAAGAGGTATTTGAGCAAAAAGATAGCCTAAAAGAGCAAATCAGTGCCTTGGCTGGCAGCCCTGCTATCAAAAAAGGCATTTTACAAACTGTCAAAATCGTTGATGAGATAATTAAGGTCATGGGCCACAAGCCAGAAAATATCGTTATTGAAATGGCACGGGAAAATCAGACGACTCAACAAGGGCAACGACGTTCACGGGAGCGAATGAAACGTATTGAAGAGGGGATGAAAGAATTAAGGAGTGATATTTTAGAGGAGCATCCTGTTGAAAATGCTCAATTGCAAGATGAAAAACGCTATCTCTATTACTTGCAAAATGGAAAAGATATGTATGTGGATCAAGAATTGGATATTGATCATTTGAGCGATTACGACGTCGATCACATCATTCCCCAAAGTTTTATTAAAGATGATTCGATAGACAATAAGGTATTAACACGTTCTGATAAAAATCGTGGGAAATCTGATGACGTTCCAAGCGAAGCCGTTGTCAAGAAGATGAAATCCTACTGGCGTCGGTTGTTAAAAGCTAAGTTGATTTCTCAGCGCAAATTTGATAATTTAACCAAGGCAGAAAGAGGCGGTTTGAGTGAAGCGGATAAAGCTGGTTTTATCAAACGCCAATTGGTTGAAACCCGTCAAATTACTAAACACGTGGCTCAAATTTTGGATAGTCGCATGAATACTAAACATGGTGAAAATGATAAGCCTATCCGAGCGGTTAAAGTGATTACCTTAAAATCTAAATTAGTTTCTGACTTTAGAAAAGATTTCCAATTCTATAAAGTACGTGAGATTAACAATTACCATCATGCCCATGATGCTTACCTTAATGCCGTCGTTGGAACAGCTCTGATTAAAAAATATCCCAAACTGGAATCGGAGTTTGTCTATGGAGATTATAAAGTCTATGATGTCCGGAAAATGATTGGTAAGTCTGAGCAAGAAATAGGCAAAGCGACCGCAAAGCGATTCTTTTATTCCAATATTATGAATTTCTTCAAAACAGAAATTACACTTGCAAATGGAGAGATTCGCAAACGCCCTCTAATCGAAACTAATGAGGAAACTGGAGAAATTGTCTGGGATAAGGAGAAAGATTTTGCTACAGTGCGCAAAGTATTGTCCATGCCCCAAGTCACTATTGTCAAGAAAACAGAAGTGCAGACAGGTGGCTTCTCAAAAGAATCCATTTTGCCAAAGGGAGAATCAGCAAAATTAATCCCCCGTAAAAAAGGTTGGGATACGACAAAGTATGGAGGCTTTGATAGCCCAACAGTTGCTTACTCAGTACTAGTCATTGCAAAGGTGGAAAAAGGGAAAACTAAAAAACTAAAACCCGTTAAAGAGCTGGTTGGCATCACAATAATGGAAAGAAATTCCTTTGAAAAAGATTCGGTTAGTTTTTTAGAAGCTAAAGGATACAAGGAAGTTAGAAAAGACCTAATCATTAAATTGCCTAAATATAGCCTTTTTGAATTAGAAAATGGCCGCAGACGGCTGCTAGCCAGTGCCACAGAATTACAAAAAGGAAATGAACTGGCTCTGCCAAGCAAATATGTGCATTTTCTATATCTAGCCAGCCACTATGACACTTTAAAAGGTAGCCCAGAAGATAATAAACAAAAACAATTGTTTGTGGATCAGCATCAGTATTATTTAGATGAAATTATTGATTGGATTAGTCACTTTTCAAAGCGCGTCATTTTAGCAGATGCCAATTTAGATAAGCTACGTGCAACCTATGAGAAAAATACCCATCTTCCAATTAGTGAGCAGGCTGACAGTATGCTAAATGCCTTTACCTTTTCAAGACTTGGAGCTCCAGCTGCTTTTAAATTCTTTAATACAACCATTGATCGTAAACGTTATACTTCTACCAAAGAAATCTTAGATTCTACCCTTATCCATCAATCAATCACGGGTCTTTATGAAACACGTCTTGATTTGAATCAATTAGGAGGTGACTGATGGCTGGTTGGCGTACTGTTGTGGTAAATACCCACTCGAAATTATCTTATAAGAATAATCATCTGATTTTTAAGGATGCCTATAAAACAGAGCTGATCCATTTATCAGAAATTGATATTTTGTTATTAGAAACGACGGATATTGTCTTGTCCACTATGCTGGTAAAACGGCTAGTGGATGAGAATGTCCTTGTCATATTCTGTGATGATAAACGATTACCAACAGCTATGCTGATGCCTTTTTATGGTCGTCATGATTCGAGTTTACAGCTTGGGAAACAAATGTCCTGGCCAGAAGCAGTCAAATCGGAGGTTTGGACGACGATTATTGCTCAAAAGATTTTGAATCAATCTTGCTATCTAGGAGCATGCTCCTATTTTGAAAAATCCCAATCTATTATGGATTTATATCATGGTTTGGAAAATTTTGATCCGAGTAATCGCGAAGGGCATGCAGCGAGAATTTATTTTAATACACTTTTTGGGAACGATTTCTCAAGAGATTTGGAGCATCCAATCAATGCAGGTCTGGATTATGGTTATACCTTATTATTGAGTATGTTTGCGCGTGAAGTGGTTGTCTCTGGATGTATGACTCAATTTGGGCTCAAACACGCCAATCAGTTTAATCAGTTCAATTTTGCTAGCGATATTATGGAACCTTTTAGACCCTTAGTAGACAAGATTGTTTTTGAAAATCGAAATCAACCTTTTCCAAAAATAAAAAGAGAGTTATTCACTTTATTTTCTGATACCTTTTTATACAACGGTAAAGAGATGTATCTCACCAATATTGTCAGTGATTATACCAAGAAAGTCATTAAAGCACTTAATAATGATGGGAAGGGAGTTCCTGAGTTTAGGATATGAGTTACCGCTATATGAGAATGCTACTTATGTTTGATATGCCAACGGACACAGCGGATGAACGTAAGGCTTATAGAAAATTTAGAAAGTTTTTGTTATCTGAGGGGTTTATCATGCATCAATTTTCTATTTATAGCAAGCTTTTGCTCAACAGTACTGCAAACAATGCTATGATTGGACGATTACGAGAAAATAATCCTAAAAAAGGAAATATTACGTTGCTAACAGTGACAGAAAAACAGTTTGCTAGGATGATTTATCTACATGGTGAGAAAAACACTTGCATCGCAAATACAGATAATCGTTTAGTTTTTCTAGGGGAGGCTTATGATGGTGATGATTAACTTTTCACTATTGGATGAACCCTTAACCATTAAAGCAATGACAACTTTGGTTGTTCAAGACGTTAGTGTATTTTCCTCCCTAATAAGGCAATGCTATCAGTACGGGGAAACAAATGAGCTTCAATTATTTGATACCAAGTTAAAAGCATTAAAAGAATCAGAAGTCATGCTTATTACTGACATTTTGGGCTATGATGTCAATGCACCAGCTATTTTGAAAATGATTCATGCTGATTTAGAAGAGAGTTTTAATAGCCAACCTGAAGTAAAGTCAATGATTGAAAAACTAGCAGCAACTATAACAGAATTAATCGCCTTTGAATGTCTAGAGAACGAATTGGACTTGGAATATGATGAAATTACTATCTTGGAACTTATAAAGGCTTTAGGGGTTAAGGTGGAAACACAGAGTGATACTATTTTTGACAAGTGTTTGGAGATTTTACAAGTTTTCAAATACCTGTCTAAAAAGAAACTCTTAATTTTTGTGAATTGCGGCTCCTATCTTACCAAAGAAGAACTCTTGAAGCTGAGAGAATATATTGAATTATCTCAGCAAACGGTCCTCTTATTAGAGCCAAGAAGTTTGTATGATATTCCGCAATATGTTCTAGATGAAGACTATTTTTTGATAGCAGAAAACATGCCATAGTCTAGCTTCTAAAAACCTTGATTTCATAAGGCTTTTGCCGTATAATAGTGCTATGAACGGGCGATTCAAAACTGAAGTCCAGCTAAGACGAGTAGCGCGATTACGAAAAATTGTGGACAAACCCTGTCTACGAGGTTTTAGAGCTATGCTGTTTTGAATGGTCCCAAAACTGCTTCGGCAACTTCGCTATATCCCGCAGCGTTTTAGAGCTATGCTGTTTTGAATGGTCCCAAAACTGATTACAAGCAACTTCTCTGGAGAATAACGTTTTAGAGCTATGCTGTTTTGAATGGTCCCAAAACAGCGAAATTAGGTCAAACTGTTTATGTAAAGTTTTAGAGCTATGCTGTTTTGAATGGTCCCAAAACGCTAAAGTCTGTTGCTTTAACCAGTAGGCTGTTTTAGAGCTATGCTGTTTTGAATGGTCCCAAAACTAGGAGAATGCAAAAAAGTCCGACGGCAATGTTTTAGAGCTATGCTGTTTTGAATGGTCTTGAACGAAGTGTTAGCTCCGCCTTTCCCCTTTTGATTGCTAAAACTAAAAATAAATCGCAAGTTGTCAAGTCAAGTGCAACCAGTTCATAGATAACTAGAGTTCCAGAGGTTAAGCTGTTCGGGATAGCTCAAACAGGAATTTTGAGGATTGATATTGAAGAAGTCGTCTTGGGCGCTCATTGATG
>NZ_WLZU01000024.1 GCF_009870755.1 Streptococcus halichoeri | reverse complement strand
ATAACGCTTTGACGTTTCATTGAGGCTCACAAAAGGGAAAAATCGCTACTTAACGTGGCGATTTTTCTTTTTTGAGGGTTTGAAAAGCTATGATGGCTATGGAATAACTAACTACGGGAATGATTCACGGGAATGATTCAAATTTATTTTTAGTTTTAGCAATCAAAAGGGGAAAGGCGGAGCTAACACTTCGTTCAAGACCATTCAAAACAGCATAGCTCTAAAACCTCGTAGACAGGGTTTGTCCACAATTTTTCGTAATCGCGCTACTCGTCTTAGCTGGACTTCAGTTTTGAATCGTCCTTTCATAGCACTATTATACGGCAAAATTCTTGCGAAATCAATGCGTTAAGAAGGCTAACTATCATGGTTGTCGGCTGATTAATCGTCAGTACCTTTTCAGTTTAGGTTCAAAAATTTTTATTAAGCCTCTAATCTCTGATTCCTCAGCTGCTATGCTAGCATTTGGCTGGTGTTTTGTATTCCAAATGCTTGGCTTGATTGATGGCGGCAATCGATTTATCAGGAGAAATATGAACGATTGGATAGCGTGACTCTTTTTTTCTGTCTATTCGGGGGATGACAAATACTTGCTTTGGACTATGGTCTAAGACACTGTATCGATCCCCAAAGCAATTTATATGCTCTTATATTCTCAGTTTTTACTGCTTACTGGGATGCTTCACGGACTTTTCGGGAGATTAACGTTTGGTCTGTTGCTAGTTTTTAGCTGTTTTTCTTTTTTCTAGAAT
Organism: Streptococcus halichoeri; assembly: GCF_009870755.1. GTDB lineage: Bacteria > Bacillota > Bacilli > Lactobacillales > Streptococcaceae > Streptococcus > Streptococcus halichoeri. The sequence continues at coordinate 32,020 of NZ_WLZU01000024.1, read as the reverse complement.
CAAGCACCCTCTAATGTCTTTGCTCAGTCAGTGTTAGAGATGCTCCTTTTTGGCGGCTCATTAGTTTGCACCTTAGTCTCCTTCTGATCTGCGCTAGGCAATTCTATTAGATTTCTAAGCTGTTTTTTATACTCTCAGTGGCTAACTTCGTTTTAAACTGTTTATTAGCATGGTGTTTATGAGTCTTTTAGCTACCATTAACGCCGAAACAAGCTCCAAGATGGTTGTCATTATTACTTATCAGCAACTTCTTCGTAGGGAGAATCATTTGACCGGGATATTGGCAAAGCTGTTAAAAAACCAAGGACGTGAGCATGCTGTTTCTGCTTTAGCTAGCACCAAGCGCTAGCTATTTTCCAAAACTATCAGAGTTGTAGTAATGGAGCGACTAGATGAGCCAGAGGCTTTTTAAGCTTGTTCAGAACGTGGAAGTTTTAGACTATATTGAAAAATAAGAGGTTAGAGAGGCTAAGATGCTTCGTGCAATCATCAAGGTGTTCAAAATCAGGCTAAACAGAAATAACCGTCAAAAAGCGCTGCAATGGCCAAAGTGGGTTTACTCATGACAGTTGACAATGAGCCGAAACCTCATCACTTTGAACATAGCAAAAGAGAAGACGAACTTCGTCTCGTGCTTAGTTATAAGTCACCCACTACAGTTGACAAAGAGCCTAAAAAACACCTGCTTACGAAGTAATTCTAGGCTTAGAACTATTTCGTAAACAAGTGTGACCTTAATAACATGATGAGTGTTCCCGCTAGAGAATGAATCCCTAGCGGTAGACCAGAGCTAGACTAAGAAAAGCAGTCAACTTTTCCATCATCATAACACTCAACAAAATTGATAAAAATTAAACTAATTCAATGATGGCCATTGGAGCAGCATCTCCACGGCGTGGTTCAGTTTTAAGGATACGTGTGTATCCGCCGTTACGTTCGGCATAACGAGGTGCAATTTCTGAGAAAAGTTTTTGAAGAGCTGTTGTTGATGTGTATTTATCACTAGCTTCATCATAGCTTTCTGATGCTACTTCATTGCGTACATAAGCTGCTGCTTGACGACGAGCATGAAGATCACCACGTTTACCTAAAGTAATCATTTTTTCAACGGTTTTACGGATTTCTTTTGCACGTGCTTCAGTCGTTACAATGGATTCGTTGATTAAAAGATCTGTGGTCAAATCACGAAGCATTGCTTTACGTTGTGAGCTAGTGCGTCCTAGTTTACGGTAAGCCATTTTGTCCTCCTATTTTATTTATCGTTTTTTAATCCGAGTCCTAAATCAGCAAGTTTGACTTTGACTTCTTCAAGACTCTTGCGTCCCAAGTTGCGGACTTTCATCATTTCAGGCTCAGTTTTTTCTGTCAAATCAAATACAGTATTGATTCCTGCACGTTTGAGACAGTTGTATGAGCGTACGGACAAGTCTAATTCCTCAATCGTGCGATCAAGTACCTTTTCATCGTTCACTGTTTCAGTTTCTTTCATAACGTCTGTTGCTTTTGCAACTTCTGTTAGGTCAGTAAAGAGATTTAAGTGTTCAATTAAAACGCGAGCGGATAAACCTAAAGCGTCTTCAGGAATGATTGTTCCGTTTGTCATGATTTCAATGGTTAATTTATCAAAGCCATCGTTACTACCAACACGAGCAGGTTCAACTTGATAATTAACTTTTTTAACTGGTGTGTAGATGGAATCTACTGCCAATGTTCCAACAGGTGCATCATCTTTTTTATTGCCTTCAGCAGGTACATAGCCTCGTTTTTTAGCAACAGTCATTGTCGCTTTTAAGGAATGTCCTTCAGCAATAGTAAAAAGATAATGATCAGGGTTAACCAGTTCGATATCGCTATCTGTTAAAATGTCACCAGCAGTCACTTCGGCTGGTCCTTCAACATCTAATTCGATAATCTTTTCGTCTTCGACGTATGACTTTACTGCAAGTCCTTTAACGTTAAGGATAATTTGCATCACATCTTCGCGTACACCTGGGATTGTATCAAATTCGTGTAATACACCATCAATCTTAATAGATGTCACTGCTGCACCCGGAAGTGAAGACAAGAGCACACGACGAAGTGAATTACCAAGAGTTGTTCCATAACCACGTTCAAGCGGTTCAATCACAAATCTCCCGTAATCTTTATTTTCATCAATTTTTGTTATTATTGGTTTTTCAAACTCAATCATTTTTTCACCCCTCGAAACGAAACTTGTGTACTAGTTATTATATGATTATACACGACGACGTTTTGGAGGACGAGCACCATTATGTGGCACAGGAGTCACATCACGAATTGCAGTTACTTCAAGACCTGCAGCAGCAAGAGCACGAATAGCAGATTCACGACCTGAACCAGGACCTTTTACAGTGACTTCAACAGTTTTAAGTCCATGTTCTTGTGCAGATTTTGCAGCAGCTTCGGCAGCCATTTGAGCAGCAAATGGTGTTGATTTACGTGAACCTTTGAAACCAAGAGCACCAGCTGAAGACCAGGCAAGAGCATTACCGTGAACATCTGTAATCATAACAATAGTGTTGTTAAATGTAGCGTGAATATGAGCAACACCTGACTCGATGTTCTTTTTCACACGACGTTTACGTGTTGGTTTAGCCAATTTTTTTACCTCCTATTTTATTTTTTCTTACCTGCAATCGCAACTGCTTTACCTTTACGAGTGCGGGCGTTGTTTTTAGTGTTTTGTCCACGGACAGGAAGTCCACGACGGTGACGGATACCACGGTATGAACCGATTTCCATCAAACGTTTAATGTTTAAGTTCACTTCACGGCGAAGGTCACCTTCTACTTTAATAGAATCCACTTCGCGACGGATAGCATCTTCTTGATCACTTGTTAAATCTTTAACACGGATATCTTCTGATACACCTGCAGCAGCTAGGATTTTTTTAGCGGTTGCAAGTCCAATACCATATACATAAGTCAATGAAACTACTACACGTTTGTCACTTGGAATATCAACTCCAGCTATACGAGCCATTTGTTCTCCTTTCTATATTATCCTTGACGTTGTTTGTGCTTTGGATTTGTTGGACAAATTACCATAACACGACCGTTACGACGAATAACTTTGCAGTATTCGCAAATTGGTTTAACCGATGGTCTTACCTTCATGTTTTAATCCCTCCAATTATTTCGATTATTTAAAGCGGTATGTGATTCGTCCACGGGTTAAATCGTATGGGCTCATTTCAACTGTCACACGGTCACCGACTAAAATACGAATGTAATTTTTGCGGATTTTCCCTGAAACAGTTGCAAGAATCTGGTGTCCGTTTTCCAATTCAACTGTAAACATTGCATTAGGCATTGTTTCGACAACCTTGCCTTCAATTTCAATCACGTCTTCTTTTGCCACGCAAAAGTACCCCCTAAATTTCGATTTGATGTCCTCTGAGCACAGAGGTAACAATTATAAGTCAGACTAGTCTATTATATCACTTGAGTATGACTTTAGCAAGTTATTTCCCTGAATTATTTCAGGTCAGTCAGCACCTGCTCAATGTCAGCAAACACGGCTGAAATTTCCTGATTTCCTTGAATATCATGTACCATTCCAGCTTCACGGTAGTGGTCAATAATGGGTTGCCCTTGGGCAATATTGACGTCTAGACGACGTTTAACCGTTTCTGGTTTATCATCTTCACGTTGGTAGTAATCTTCTTCTTTATAGTTTGCTGGTGGGTTAAAGACTTTGTGGAATGTTTCACCGGTTTTTTTGTTGATGATCCGGCCACTCAATCGCTCAACTAGAGAAGCTGGATCAACATCAATATTAATGACACCATCTAGCTTTAAGTTAAGTTCTGCTAAGGTAGTATCTAGGGCATGTGCTTGATCAATTGTCCGTGGATAACCATCTAGTAGGAAGCCTTTTTCTGCTACATCAGCTTGGCCCAAGCGTTCTTTAACAATGCCATTTGTTACCTCATCTGGTACCAGTTCTCCCTTATCAATGTATGACTTGGCAAGAAGCCCCATTTCGGTTTGATTAGCCATAGCTGCGCGGAACATATCGCCTGTTGAAATGTGAATTAGTCCAAATTCTTCAACAATTTTAGCAGCCTGTGTTCCTTTGCCAGCACCCGGCAAGCCCATAATTAAAAGATTCATGTCATTCTCCTTGTTTGACAAAATTGTTATCAAAATGAATGGAATTCATTTTGTTTTTAAGTGATGATGCTTACAATTAGTATCATCACTTAAAAACAAAATAGAAGGTTGACACTGTCAACCTGTATTCTATTTCGCTGTATTCATAAACCCAACATATTGACGCTTAAGAAGGTAACCTTCTAGTTGTTTCATGCCTTCGATTCCTGTGGCAATCAAGATTAGTAAACTTGTCCCACCTAAAGCAACCCCTGAAGAGAGATTCAAAGCTTGCTGCGCAGCGATTGGCGCAAGCGAGATAAAGGCTAAGAAAATCGAACCCACGGTTGCCAATTTTTTAAGCAATGATGACATAAATTCTTCTGTTTCGCGGCCTGGTCTAACGCTTGGAATGTAAGAGCCATTCTTTTGGAGATTTTCTGCTGTTTTTTCTGGATTAACCTGTACAAAGGTATAGAAAAATGAGAACAAGATAATCAACAAGGCATAAATCATCATACCAAGTGGCGACTGATAGTTGAGAATTTCTTGGAGTTTGGTTAACCAAGGAACATCTCGACCGTTTTGGAAGAAGGGAATCAAGGTACTTGGAATTGTCGTAATTGAGCTAGCAAAGATAACGGGAATAACGCCAGCTGGATTGACTTTCAATGGCAAGTATGAACTTGTTGGTGCCCCTTGCATCAATTTTGTGTATTGAATTGGAATTTTGTATTCTGCTTGTTGAACAAATGTTGTAAAGAAGACAACTGCTAATACAGCTACAATAATAATACCAACCATAATGTAGGAATGGAGGTGTTGATCTGCTTTTACATTAACAAAGTAATCTTCGTGGATTGTCGCAATGGCGTTTGGAATGGAGGAAATGATACCTGCAAAGATAATCATTGACACCCCGTTACCAAATCCCTTGTCTGTAATTTGATCGCCAAGCCAAGTAACAATTACGCTACCTGTTGTCAGCAAAGCACCGATTAATAAATAGGTCTTCACATCGGGTGTTTTCACAAGAGCAACACTAGAAATGGTGTTAAAACCAGCAGTGATACCAATTGATTGGATGAAGGCTAAGACAAGTGAAATATAACGCGTAGCTTGGTTTAACTTTCGTCGACCAACTTCGCCTTGCTTGCCCCATTCAACAAATTTTGGCAAAATGTCCATTTGCAACAGTTGAACAACAATGGATGCTGTAATGTATGGACTTACCCCCATTGAAAAGACAGAGAAATTGCGCATTGCATTCCCGCTGACCAAGTTCAACATATTTAGAAAAGGAAGTTCGCTCAACTGCTCTAAGCTCTTGGCATTGACCCCAGGAACGGTAATATGTGTTCCGATGCGGAATACTAGAATGATAAAGATGGTGAAGAAAATTTTATTTCTGACATTCTTTACCTTCAAAGCATTGATTAATATTTTTAAGAACATCATGAGTTACCCCTCATTAGATGACTTCAATTGAACCACCTTTGGCAGTAATGGCTGCTTCTGCAGATTTTGAGAATTTCGCTGCTTTTACAGTCAATTTTTTGGTCAATTCGCCATTTCCAAGAATTTTAACGCCTGATTTTTCAGCACGAACAAGGCCAATTTCTTTAAGCATAACTGGCGTCACTTCTGTACCATCTTCAAAGACGTTTAATTGATCAAGATTAACCAAAGCATATTCTTTAGCATTGATATTAGTAAATCCACGTTTTGGCATCCGACGGAACAATGGTGTTTGTCCACCTTCAAAGCCTAAACGTACACCACCGCCGCTACGCGCTTTTTGACCTTTTTGTCCGCGGCCAGATGTTTTACCATTACCTGAAGAAGTTCCACGTCCAACACGATTACGTACTTTACGTGAACCTTCAGCTGCTTTTAATTCATGAAGTTTCATTTTTTCTCCTTTTTTGTAAAATGCTAGCGCCCCTATGAGGGGAAAGGGCTCCTCATAGAAACTCGCCTATACAGATAAAATGACCATTAAGTCGCCAAGTTGACACTTGCGACTTAACCATCTTATTATAGCACTACGATTTGTTCCCCTAGTAAGCGGCACACTTAGCAGCGCTGTTACGAATGTGTTTTCTAAAGAAACACAGTTAATGTTTTAGCTTATTTAACGTCTTCAACAGTGACCAAATGAGAGATAGCTGTTACCATACCACGGATAGCAGAGTTATCTTCTTTGATGACTGAAGAATTTAATTTACCAAGTCCAAGAGCAACAACTGTTTTACGTTGTTCTGGCTTACGTCCGATTGGAGACTTAGTCAAAGTGATTTTAATTTGAGCCATTTCAATCCCCTTTCTTATGCTAAGTCAGAAACTGAGATGCCACGAAGAGCAGCAACTTCTTCTGCGCGTTTAAGTTGTTTTAATCCTTCAACAGTCGCACGAACAATGTTGATTGGAGTGTTTGAACCAAGAGATTTTGAAGTAATATCAGCCACACCTGCCAATTCGATGACGGCACGCACTGCTCCACCAGCAGAAACTCCAGAACCTTCAACAGCTGGTTTCAACAAGACTTTTGCCCCACCAAAGTTTGAATAAACTTCATGAGGGATTGTTGTGCCAACCATTGGGACTTCAATCATATTCTTTTTAGCAGCTTCAACTGCTTTACGAATAGCTTCTGGTACTTCTTGAGCTTTACCAGTACCAAAACCAACGCGGCCCTTACCATCACCAACAACTACAAGAGCTGCAAAACGTAGACGGCGTCCACCTTTAACAACTTTTGTAACGCGGTTAATTGCAACAACGCGTTCTTCTAGTTCAACTGCATTATCTTTAAATGCCATTATTATGTGTCCTCCCTATTAGAATTTCAATCCGTTTTCACGAGCTGCATCAGCTAAAGCTTTTACACGTCCGTGATAGAGATATCCACCGCGGTCAAACACCACTTCAGAAATACCTTTAGCCACTGCACGTTCAGCAACAAGTTTGCCGACTACAACGGCTTGTTCAGTTTTAGTTCCTTTGGAAACGTCTTTATCAAGAGTTGATGCACTTGCGAGCGTTACACCCGCTACATCATCAATTACTTGAGCGTAGATGCCTGTATTAGAACGGAAAACGTTCAAACGTGGGCGATCAGCAGTCCCAGAGAGTTTACCGCGCACACGACGATGGCGTTTTTGGCGGATTTTATTTTTATCTGGTTTCGAAATCACAATTTTCACCTCTTATATTATAGAATATGTCTTTTTGACATGTTAGTAGTCGCCCAATCAAAGCAAGCCCTGCTCTGACTAGGCTTCTATTATTTACCTGTTTTACCTTCTTTAAGGCGTACAAATTCACCAACGTAGCGAATCCCTTTACCTTTATATGGTTCTGGTGAACGCAGGCTACGAACGTAAGCAGCTGTTTGACCAACGACTTCTTTGTTGATACCAAGAACGTTGATAGTTGTTGGTGTTGGCACTTCAAACGTGATGCCTTCTGGAGCTTCTACCTCATCTTGGTGAGATTTACCAACAGAAAGGACAAGTTTTGAGCCTTGAAGTTGTGCACGGTAACCAACCCCACGCATTTCAAGAGCTTTTTTGAAACCTTCAGAAACACCAACAACCATGTTATTCAAGTTAGCACGTGTTGTCCCATGGATCGTTTTCATTTCTTTTGAGTCATTTGGACGTGAAAGAGTGATTTCATTTCCTTCAACTTTGATTTCAATATTTTTGTTAAACTCACGAGTGAGTTCGCCTTTAGGGCCTTTAACAGTAACAAGGTTGTTGTTATTTGTTAATTCAACACCGGCAGGCATTGTAATAACTTTATTACCAATACGTGACATGTTTATTTTTCTCCTGTTAGATTATCAAGCCGCATGCGCGACTAGTTTTCACGGGGTGAACTAAGATACTAAGGGCAAAAAGGCATAGTGAAAATAGAAAACTTTACGATGAAACCAAAGTTTCTAGAAAAGTTTATCTTTTTCACACAGACTTTAGCCCGTGTTCAATTAGTTCAATATGTTTGGAATTAGAAACCGTCAATTCAATCTGCAATCGAATTGAACTCGAGCTATGGTCTTTGTGAAAAAGATAAATCTTCCTAGAGTGTAAACACTCTGCGTCAGATTTCCTATTTTCACTTAGCCCATGACGCTCTTAGTATCTTTTTAAATTACCAAACGTATGCGATCACTTCCCCGCCAACATTTTTTTGGCGCGCTTCCTTGTCGGTCAAAAGTCCTTCAGAAGTTGAAATGATAGCTGTTCCAAGGCCGTTAAGCACTTTAGGAACATCCTCACGTTTTGTGTAAACACGAAGACCAGGTTTAGAAATGCGTTTGACGTTAGTGATAACGCGTTCACCGTTTTGACCATATTTAAGGAAAACACGGATGATGCCTTGTTTGTCATCTTCGATAACTTCAACGTTTTTGATGTAACCTTCACGTTTAAGGATCTCAGCGATTCCTTTTTTAATATTTGAAGCAGGTGCTTCTAACACTTCATGTTTTGCTTGGTTAGCATTACGAATGCGTGTTAAAAAGTCTGCAATTGGGTCAGTCATAACCATTTGTTTTTTTCTCCTTTTACTAGCAGTTTGATTGAATCACTTGCTAGTTACTATTGCCCGACTGGGCAGGTTGTTCAACCGAGCCAATGAGCTTAGTTGAACACGAGCTTTGGGCTTTGATGAAAAAAGATAGATCCTCCTAGAACGCAAGCGCTCCTGGTTAGATTTTCTATTTTCACTTTTGTCCGCTAGGCTCTTTGTATCGTTTTCTTACCAAGACGCTTTAACAACACCTGGAATTTGACCTTTATAAGCCAACTCACGGAAGCAAACACGGCAAAGTTTGAATTTGCGGTAAACAGAATGTGGACGTCCACATTTTTCACAGCGTGTGTATGCTTGCGTAGAGAATTTCGCAGGACGTTTGTTTTTAGCAATCATCGATTTTTTAGCCAATTTCGTTACCCCCTATTATTTTGCAAAAGGCATTCCAAGACCTTTAAGCAATTCACGTGATTCTTCGTCAGTATTTGCAGTAGTGACGATTACAATATCAAGACCACGTACTTTATCAACATCATCGAAGTTGATTTCTGGGAAGATAAGTTGCTCTTTCACACCAAGTGTGTAGTTCCCACGGCCATCAAATGATTTTGTTGGCACACCATGGAAGTCACGAACACGAGGAAGTGAAACGCTAACTAATTTGTCTAGGAATTCGTACATACGGTTGCCACGAAGGGTTACTTTCGCACCGATCGCAACACCTTCACGAAGACGGAAGCCAGCGATTGATTTCTTAGCTTTAGTAATAAGTGGTTTTTGTCCTGAGATAAGTGCTAATTCAGCAGCAGCTTTTTCAAGGTTTTTTGCATTTGAAACAGCATCACCAACACCCATGTTAAGAACGATTTTCTCAACTTTTGGCACTGCCATTACTGAAGTATAGTTAAATTTCTCTGTCAACGCAGGAATTACTTCGTTAGTATATTTTTCTTTTAAACGATTTGCCATTTATGCTTCTCCTTTCCTTCGTGATTAATCAAGCACTTCGCCTGATTTTTTGCTGTAACGAACTTTTTTGCCGTCTACAACTTTATAACCAACACGGCCAGCTACACCATTTTTATCAAGAACTTGAACGTTTGATACATGGATTGGAGCTTCTTTTTCCACGATAGCACCTTGTGGGTTTTCAGCATTTGGTTTTTGGTGTTTTTTGATCATGCCAACACCTTCAACAACAACTTTATTTACTTTTGGAAAAGCCTTAAGAACTACAGCTTCAACGCCTTTGTCCTTACCAGCAATAACGCGAACTTTGTCGCCTTTTTTTACAAACATGTGGTATTTTTCTCCTATTAATTTCTTACGCCCTGAGGGCACCCTAGGGAGTTTCCTAGGGGACTTTTAGTTTGTGTTGATTAAAGTACTTCTGGTGCTAAAGAAACGATCTTCATGAAGCCACCTTCACGCAATTCACGTGCAACTGGGCCAAAGATACGTGTTCCGCGAGGAGTTTTGTCATCACGGATGATGACTGCAGCATTTTCGTCAAATTTGATGTATGATCCGTCTGCTCGACGTGCACCAGACTTGGTACGAACAATAACAGCTTTCACGACATCGCCTTTTTTAACTGCTCCACCAGGAGTAGCTTGTTTTACAGAAGCAACAATGATGTCGCCGATGTTAGCGAATTTACGTCCTGAACCACCAAGAACTTTGATAGTCAAGATCTCACGAGCACCGCTATTATCAGCAACTTTCAAGCGAGTTTCTTGTTGAATCATTTCAATTTTCTCCTTTTAGTTTGATTAGATAATAACAGCTTTTTCCACAACTTCTACAAGACGAAAACGCTTTGTAGCTGAAAGTGGGCGTGTTTCCATGATACGTACAATGTCGCCTTCTTTAGCAATGTTGTTTTCATCATGGGCTTTGTATTTTTTAGAATAGTTGATACGTTTACCATAGACTGGGTGGTTACGTTTGGTTTCAACTATAACAGTGATTGTTTTATCCATCTTGTCAGACACGACGCGTCCGTAAAGTGTTTTACGTTGATTACGTTCCATAATTAGAATTTCTCCTTTCCCAATCTATTATTTCATTTCAGATTGCACGGTTTTAACACGGGCAATTTGCTTTTTCACTTCGTTCAAACGAGCAGTTTGATCTAATTGACCGGCTGCAGCTTGAAAACGAAGGTCGAAAAGTTCTTTTTTAAGTTCGTTTTCTTTTTTTGCAAGCTCTTCTTGAGACAAGCCACGAAGCTCAGCAACAAACTTTTTGATTTCTTCAAGTTTCATGTCTTCTCCTTATTCTGCGTCACGTTTCACGAATTTTGTTTTCACTGGTAATTTGTGGCTAGCAAGACGCAAAGCTTCGCGGGCAACTTCTTCAGAAACCCCAGCGATTTCAAACATTACTTTGCCACGCTTCACTGGTGCTACCCAACCTTCAGGTGCCCCTTTACCAGAACCCATACGTACACCGATAGCTTTAGCAGTGTAAGATTTGTGTGGGAAGATTTTGATCCAAACTTTACCACCACGTTTCATGTAACGCGTCATTGCGATACGGGCAGCTTCGATTTGGCGGTTTGTAATCCAGTGGCTAGTTGTCGCTTGAAGTCCATATTCACCGAATGCAACTTCTTTGCCGCCTTTAGCCTCACCGCGCATTTTTCCACGGAATTCGCGACGGTGTTTAACACGTTTAGGTACTAACATTTGTTATTTGCCTCCTTTAGTGTTTTTACGAGCTGGAAGAACTTCTCCACGATAAATCCAAACTTTAACACCAAGTTTACCGTATGTTGTGTCTGCTTCTTCCCATGCGTAATCGATGTCCGCGCGAAGGGTGTGAAGTGGAACAGTTCCTTCTGAATAGCCTTCAGCACGGGCAATATCTGCACCGTTCAAACGACCTGATACTTGGGTTTTGATTCCTTTAGCACCGGCACGCATTGTCCGTTGGATAGCTTGTTTTTGAGCACGACGGAAAGCCACACGTTGCTCAAGTTGACGAGCAATGTTTTCACCAACAAGGTGTGCATCAAGGTCTGGTGACTTGATTTCGATGATATTGATGTGTACTTGTTTTCCAGTTAATTTGTTAAGTTGAGCACGAAGGATGTCAACATTTGCGCCACCTTTACCGATAACCATTCCTGGTTTAGCAGTATGAAGCGACACAATCACTTTGTTTACTGCGCGTTCGATTTCAATAGTTGAAACAGATGCGTCAGCTAATTCTTTATTGATGAATTTACGGATTGCAAGATCTTCATGAAGGTAATCCGCGTATTCTTTTTCAGCATACCATTTCGCATCCCAGTCACGGATGATTCCGACACGCATACCAATTGGATGTACTTTTTGACCCACGATTTTACCTCCTTATTTTTCTGCTACAACTACTGTAACGTGAGTTGTGCGTTTGTTGATTGGTGAAGCTGAACCTTTCGCACGTGGACGGAAACGTTTCATAGTTGGTCCTTCGTTTGCGAATGTTTCAGAGACGACCAAATTAGCTTTTTCCAAACCAAAGTTGTTTTCTGCGTTAGCAATTGCTGAGTTAAGAGTTTTCTCAATAACACGAGCAGCTTTGTTTGGCGTGAATTTCAAGATTGCGATTGCATCAGCAACTTTCTTACCACGGATAAGATCAAGTACTAAACGTGTTTTACGAGGTGAAACACGCACTGTACGAGCCATTGCTTTAGCTGAAGTAATTTCTGCCATTGTGTCCTCCTCCTATTAACGACGTGTTTTCTTGTCGTCAGCTGCGTGACCTTTGTAGGTACGTGTTGGTGCAAATTCACCAAGCTTATGACCTACCATGTCTTCTTGGATGTAAACAGGTACATGCTTACGTCCATCATAAACTGCGATTGTATATCCGATGAAACTTGGGAAAATCGTTGAACGACGTGACCAAGTTTTGATTACTTTTTTCTTTTCGTCATTGGCTTGAGCTTCAACTTTTTTCATCAAATGCTCATCGACGAAAGGTCCTTTTTTAAGACTACGTCCCATTTTGTAGTGTTCTCCTTTAAATGTATGTACCACAGCGGCTTGAGAATGAGGGTAAAACGCTTGCCCTTTTTGTTCTTTATCTTGCCTTGCAGAGTTGATTTGATGCTTTCATATCAGTCAGCAATTGCATCAAACTGGCATTTCAAACAAACTAACAGACAATAAGTTAAACCATTATGAACTCTACCGAGTTGGCGGAAATAGATAGCAGAGCTATGCTAACGTTCACCTAGCAAGTTTTAAGCAACTTGTGGCAGATTATTTGTCGTTACGACGACGAATAATAAGTTTGTTAGATTTCGCTTTTTTATTACGAGTTTTAAGACCAAGCGCTGGTTTACCCCATGGAGTTGATGGCGCTTTACGTCCAACTGGTGCTTTACCTTCACCACCACCGTGTGGGTGATCGTTAGGGTTCATTACAGAACCGCGGACTGTAGGGCGAACGCCTTTCCAACGGTTACGTCCAGCTTTACCAATGTTGACAAGGGATTGTTGCTCATTACCAACAGTACCAACAGTTGCCCGGCAAGTACCAAGAATCATACGAACTTCGCCTGATTGGAGACGAACAAGCACGTATTTACCTTCTTGGCCAAGGACTTGTGCTGAAGCACCGGCTGCACGCACAAGCTCTCCACCTTTTCCAGGTTTTAGCTCAATGTTGTGAACAACGGTACCAACAGGGATGTTGACTAGTGGCAAAGCATTACCAATTTTGATGTCAGCATCTGGTCCAGAAACGATGCGTTGGCCAACTTCAAGTCCCTTAGGAGCAATGATGTAAGCCTTAACACCGTCAGTATAGTGTACTAAGGCGATGTTTGCCGTACGATTTGGATCATATTCGATGGTTTTAACAACAGCTTCGACACCGTCTTTATTGCGTTTAAAATCAATCAAACGGTAGTGACGCTTGTGTCCACCGCCTTGGTGACGAACAGTGATGCGACCGTTATTATTACGACCTGCTTTGTTTTTAAGCGAAACAAGCAATGATTTCTCAGGAGTGCTTGTAGTGATTTCTGCAAAATCCAAAGAAGTCATGTTACGACGGCCATTTGTCGTTGGTTTATAAACTTTAATACCCACGTTATTTCCTCCTTAGATTATTCAGCTTCTGCTGCAAACAACTCAATAGCTTTTGAATCAGCCGTAAGTGTTACAATAGCTTTTTTCGTTTTTGAAGTGAACCCTGTATAACGACCAACGCGTTTTGCTTTTGGCTTAACAGTAACAGTGTTCACGCTTGCAACTTTCACACCTTCAAACGCAGCTTCGATAGCTTGTTTGATTAGTAGTTTGTGCGCACGTGTATCCACTTCAAATGTGTATTTCCCTTCTTCAAGAGCATACATTGATTTTTCAGTGATCACTGGCTTTTTGATTACGTCGTACAAATTCATTATGCAAGAACCTCCTCAATTGTAGAGATTGCTTCTTTCGTTACAAGAAGTTTGTCTGCGTTCACGATATCAAGTACACTTGCAGTTGTTGCTGTTGCAACTTTAACATTTGGAAGGTTACGCGCTGATAAAGCTGCAAATTCATTTCCTTCTTCAATGAGTACAAGTACTTTTGAATCAATGCTAAGTGCTGAAAGCACTTTTGCAAATTCAGCAGTTTTTGGTGCTGCAAAAGAAAGGCTTTCGACAGCTACAAATTTATCTTCAGCAACTTTTGCTGAATAAACTGATTTCAAAGCAAGGCGACGAACTTTTTGTGGAAGTTTGTATCCGTATGAACGTGGAGTTGGTCCAAAGACCACACCACCACCACGCCATTGTGGTGAGCGGATAGAACCTTGACGTGCACGTCCAGTTCCTTTTTGACGCCATGGTTTACGACCACCACCAGATACTGCCGAACGGTTTTTAACCGCATGTGTACCTTGACGAAGGCTAGCGCGTTGGCTAATTACAACATCAAAAACAACTGATTCGTTTGGTTCAATACCAAAGATAGCATCGTTTAATTCAACTGAGCTAACTTCTTTACCAGTTTGGTCAAATAGTTTAACGTTTGCCATTTTAACTGTTTTCTCCTTTCTTATTATTTAGCAGCTTTAACTGCTGATTTGATAGTGATAAGAGATTTCTTAGCACCTGGTACGTTACCTTTGATAAGGATAACATTTTTTTCTGGAACAACTTGGACAATTTCAAGATTTTGAATGGTTACGCGGTTACCACCCATACGGCCTGCCAAATGTTTGTTTTTGAAAACACGGTTAGGCGCAACAGGTCCCATAGAACCTGGACGACGATGGTAGCGTGAACCGTGAGCCATTGGACCACGTGATTGACCATGGCGTTTGATAACACCTTGGAAACCTTTACCTTTTGAAGTACCAGTTACATCAACAACATCGCCGGCTGCAAAAGTTTCAACTGTAATTTCTGATCCTACTTCTAAGCCTTCAATGTTTTTGAATTCACGAATGAAGCGCTTAGGAGCTGTGTTAGCTTTTGCTACATGGCCTTTGGCAGGTTTGTTACTCAATACTTCACGTTTGTCATCAAAACCAACTTGGACTGCTTCGTAACCGTCTGTTTCGACAGTTTTAACCTGAAGCACAACGTTTGGTGTTGCTTCAATGACAGTAACAGGGATAAATTCACCAGATTCAGTGAAGATTTGAGTCATTCCCACTTTTTTCCCTAAGATTCCTTTTGTCATGAGAAAATATTTCCTTTTCCTTATATATTTCAAAAAGTTTTTAATGAGCGTTTTTCATGCTCAAAAAAGTTTTTTACGAGCGTTTTTTGTGCTCAAATCAAGATGCTCGAGGCATCAAACTCAAACTGAAAATAGAAAATCCGAAGATTTAGCTTTTTCACAAAAAGTTTAGCCTGTGTTCAATTAGGATTAAACACGCGCTTGCCTCGGCCGTATCCAGCTAATTAAAGCTTGATTTCAACGTTTACACCACTTGGAAGATCCAATTTCATAAGAGCGTCAACTGTCTTTTGAGTTGGGTTCACAATGTCAATAAGACGTTTGTGTGTACGCATTTCAAATTGTTCGCGAGAATCTTTGTATTTGTGAGTCGCACGAATAATAGTGTAAAGACTACGTTCTGTTGGAAGTGGAACTGGACCAGCTACAGTAGCACCTGTACGTGTTGCAGTTTCAACGATTTTTTCGGCCGCTGTGTCAAGTGTACGGTGTTCGTACGCTTTCAAACGGATACGGATTTTTTTGTTTGCCATCTTTTCTCCTCTCGTCTATTTACGATAATAGGCTAGCTCCTCGAGAAAACCAACAGCCCTTGCGTGGCAATGCAACCGAGCGTGTCGCAACCTCTCGTATCATAGCTAAAAGCTGCTTTTAACAGCACCATAATATAATATCAGAAAAATAAACCCAACGCAAGGGTTTATTCGCTTTTTTTAGTTGTCTATTTGGAAAAAACACTCTAAAAGGCAGTTGGCACTTAGAGCTCTCTTAACACTCCCTTTTGCTAAGCCTCACTATTTAGTTCATCGACTTCGTCTTTTTTCTTTTTTGCTAATTGCTTCGCGTAAAGGCGCGACAAGAAGAACCAGCGAAAGGCGTTGTCTAAGCCAGTTGCTATCCAGATCCCCGCGTAGCCAATTCCAACCGAAACAGTGAGAAAGTAACCACCGAGAATCCGTATCAGCCACATCCCGATGGTCGTGGCGTAAAAGGGCAGGCGCGCATTGCCTAGGCCTTGCCATAATGCTGTGTAAACCAGTGTTCCTGCCGTACAAGGTGCAAAGAGCAAGGAATAGCCTAAAACCGTTAGGCTAGCTCCCTTAGCCAGGCTGTCGCTAGTGAACTGACTAGAGAGACTATCACCAAATAAGAAAACCAGTCCACTTATCACTAGCATCATTCCTAGGCTCAGCCAATAGGAGTCCCGTACTAGCTTCTTGACGCGCTCTGGATGACCCTGACCGACTTCTTCAGAGACAAAGAGTAGCGTTGCGGTCGCCACAGCAAGGCCTGGCATGTAATTGAACTGTGAAATGCTCTCGCCAATGGCATTTCCTGCTACGACTTTTGTCCCTAATCGGACAAGAATCGTGAGAATCATCAAATCGCCAAGCCGCATCATCAGGCGTTCGCCGGCTGCCGGCAAAGCAATTGCCATTACTTCTGCCATTTTGTGACCTGGGCTTTTAAAGCGAAGTTGACCAAGGGGTAACCGCCGAACTAAGAGCAAAACACCCAGAAAGCGCGCTATAACCGTCGCAAAGGCAACACCTGTTAGTCCCCAACCAAGGACAAATAAAGCCAACAGTGATAATCCGGCATTTAAGATATTGGTGATTAAGCTAACTTCCATTGGCAATCTGGGAAAGCCCAGCGCTCGTACAATCCCTCCTAAGACGGTTAGTAGCCCCAGGCTCACCACCAAGCCACCGACAATAGCTAAATAGCTAGCCCCTGTTTGAGCTACCAGTGGCTCAGCTCCCAATAAATGTAACAAAGGGTAGCCAAAGAAAAAGCTCAAAAGCCCTAAAATGAAAGAAAGCAGCAAGCTTAAAAGGAGTGCATTTGCTATGTACGCTTGTTGCTTACTATAATCTGATTCCCCTTTAGCCTTAGCGACAAGACTTGTGGCGGCTGCGCCGATGGCAATAAAGATGGCCTGGTAGATAGCTAAAAGGTTATTAGCCATGGCCACCCCCGAAACAGCAACTAAGGAGATTTTAGCAATTAAATAACTATCCACTAACCCCATCAGCATTTGGAGAATATTTTCCACCATTGCTGGCAAGGCTACTGTTAACAACTTTCTTCTATTATTTGGCATATTCTATGTTCCTAATGATACCCTGCCAACTTAATTACTTAAAACCAAGCTAGATGGATTGACTGACTGCGACCTATTTTTACTGTTTACCCGTCTATAGCTGCCGCAACCATTAAAGACAGGTCCTCCCCCATCACCAAACCAAGAGGGAAAAAGCTTAGCCAAGCAGCAGCGCTCGTCATTTGACTAACCATATAAGCTTTTGTTTATACTAGCCAGAAGCTTAAAGGCACTCACTCAGCTAACCACCCTAACAAGGTGCGTGTTTTTTGTAGGGTGATTGATGCCTGATAACATCCACCTCAAAAAGCAATCATTTCATTTTCTACAGGATATTCTTTTCTTATTTCTACTGTCATCATATCTAAAAAGGCGGGGCATTTCAACCAGGAACACAATGCTTAGCTACCTGATCTGCACCAAAAATCTGCCAATTAGTGTGCCTTACTAGATCTAAGGAGATTGACTGACCAGCTTTTTTCTTCCTTTAAAATCACAAGAATAAAGAGAGCAAAAAAAAGAGACAACGAACGAAAAAAGCTCTGTAACATCTATCATGTATTACCTAGCCTTAAGTGCAATAATGACCAAAGACAGGGCTAACTTGGACTTGATTCTTCATCTCCTCACTAGAAGCGAAGAACCCTAAAAAGACAGGAAAGCAATTTTTCCTGTCTTTTTTACTAAGTTATGGCAAGAGCATGTGTTCGCCCCAAGCTTGCCAAACCTATTTCTTATGCGTCACGAGCGAGTTATTTCCAAAAAACTGATAACTGACTATTTTAATAGGAAGAAAACTACCATTGATACTTTAGCACTGTCCTTACAAGCTAAAAGCTGATACTGACGTTAGCTGTGTTAGAGAGCGGTAAAATCTAAAACTTTACGGCCTTGAATTTTGCCTGCTTCCATTTCATCAAAGACTTGAGGAGCAGTATCCACACCGACAGTTTCGACTACTGGTACCACAAGGCCCTCAGCTCCAAAGGCAAAGGCTTCTTCTAAGTCTTTACGTGTCCCAACTAGTGATCCAACTACTCTGATACCATCTAAAACAGTCTTCACAATTGAAAGTTCCATATATTCTGATGGTAAGCCAACGGCAACGACTGTACCACCCGCACGCACACTGTCAATGGCTTGATTGAAAGCAACTTTGGAGACTGCTGTCACGATTGCTCCATGACAGCCACCTGTTTTTTCTTGGATATAGGCTGCAACATCTTCGATTTCTTTGCCGTTAACCACAAGATCCGCACCAAGTTTTTTTGCTAAGGCTAATTTATCATTGTTGATGTCCACTGCAACCACATGCGCATTGAAGACCTTTTTGGCATATTGTACTGCCAAGTTACCTAGACCACCTGCACCAAAGCAAACAATCCATTGACCAGGAGCTGCTCCAGCTTCTTTGATAGCTTTGTAGGTAGTAACTCCTGCACAGGTAATGGAGGATGCTTGGGCAGGATCAAGACCTTCAGGTACTTTTACTGCATAATCAGCAGTAACCAAGGCGTATTCACTCATTCCACCATCAACGGTGTAACCAGCATTTTTGACACTACGGCACAGCGTTTCACGTCCTGTGGTACAATACTCACAGTGGCCGCAACCTTCAAAAAACCAAGCAATAGAGACACGATCACCTACTTTAAGTGAATCGACCCCCTCACCAATTTCTTCTACTATACCAACACCTTCGTGTCCTAAGATCCGACCTGGCACTTTCCCAAAATCACCATGAGCAACGTGTAAATCGGTGTGACAGACCCCACAATATTCCACCTTAACCAGTGCTTCACCATGGCCTACCTTTGGTCGTTCATGATCTACAACCTCAACTCCAGTACCTTCTTTGTTAACAACTACGGCTTTCATAACAATCCCTCCTTAATGTTAATACAAATGGTTATGGCTATAACATCGTTTGTAACCGTTTTCCAAATACATTGTACTTTATTTCACATACTCTGTCAACAAAATTAGTTATTCTTACTGAAATTTTCTGAAAATATACTTTACCAGTTAACAATACCGTCTAATCTCTCTAAAACTTATCTGCTTAGCGCCCGACGCAAATCCCACAAAGAAAAGGTGCGACTAAAAAGTCAGCACCTAACGACAGCAAAAAGAGCTGGTCCGCTTAGCTGTTGCGTAAAGGTAGCAAGCGGCAAGTCTGCTTAGCTAGCATTTCCACAGAAAAAGCCAATTCAAAAGAGCGCAAGCTAGGAGTTGTAAGGTTTGATGTAGACTATCGGCTCCTAGCTGACCTTAAGCAATACTGCAGCGCGATGACACAAAAGAGCCAGCACCCTTGTCCTTGCTGACTCTACTTGCATTATAGTAACCAACGCCCTTATTTGAGGCGGCCTGGGCGTTTGGCATAGCCATAGTAGGCATCGGCCATAATTTCTTCCATGTCGGCTACCATTGGTAAGCGTGGGTTGGCTGGTGAGCATTGATCTTCGTAAGCCAGCAGGGCAATGTCATGCAGGCTATCCATCCACTCTTTTTCGTCAATGCCTTGATCTTTGAAGTTCATCTTAATACCAACTGCAACACCTAGGTCATAGACAGCTTGGGCGTAAGATGCCACTGCCTCTTCTGGTGTGGAAGCTGGCAGGCCAAGTAAGCGAGCAATGTCTTGGTATTTTTCATCAGCTTTCCAATAATTGTATTTTGGCCAGGTTGAGGTTTTAGAAGGGCGCGTACCATTGTAGCGGATGACATATGGTAACAAGATGGCGTTGGTGCGGCCGTGCACGGTATGATGGACCCCACCGATTTTGTGGGCCATAGAGTGACTCATACCCAAAAAGGCGTTAGCAAAGGCCATACCAGCCATGGTAGAAGCATTGTGCATTTTCTCACGCGCTTCAAAATCAGCATCGTTTACAGAACGCACCAGATAATCAAACACAATCTTGATTGCTTGTAGGGCTAAGCCATCTGTAAAATCATTAGCCATTTGAGATACATAGGCTTCTGTTGCATGGGTAAGAACATCCATACCAGTATCAGCAGCAATAAAGCCTGGAACTGACATCACTAAGGATGGATCGACAATCGCAATCGTTGGTGTCAATGAGTAGTCTGTAATAGGGTATTTACGATTAATTTTCTTATCAGAAATAACGGCAAAGGGTGTTACTTCTGATCCGGTTCCAGAAGTTGTTGGAATAGCAATGAATTTGGTTTTCTTACCGAGTTCAGGGAACTTAAAGGCACGCTTACGAATGTCCATGAATTTTTGCACAAGGTCATGGAAGTCAACCTCAGGTTGTTCATAAAAGAGCCACATAACCTTAGCTGCATCCATTGGAGAACCACCACCAAGAGCAATAATGGTATCTGGCTGGAAGGTCCGCATAAGCTCGGTTCCCTTTTGAACGGTTGTAATATCAGGATCTGGTTCCACATCTGAGAAAATCTGATAAACCACTTTGTTACGGCGCAAATCAAGTTGCTCAATAACACGATCTAAGAAACCAAGCTCAACCATAGCATGGTCTGTCACAATCATGACCCGTTCGACATCACGCGCTTTTTGTAAATATTGAATAGAATCACGTTCGAAGTATGTTTTTGAAGGAACCTTAAACCATTGCATATTATTTCTACGTCTTCCTACCTTTTTAATGTTCAAGAGGTTGATGGCACTAACATTATCTCCTACAGAGTTACGGCCATAAGAACCACAACCAAGTGTTAATGATGGAATGAAAGCATTGTAAACATCGCCAATTCCACCAAAGGTTGACGGAGAATTCCAGATAATCCGCATAGCTTTCATGACGGTACCAAAACGCTTGGCTAGGGCACTATCTTTGGTATGAATAGCTGCTGAGTGGCCTAGGCCATTAAATTCCACCATTTGCCGGGCCTTATTAAGACCATCCTCAGTTGACTCTGCCCTAAGAACAGCGATAACTGGTGATAATTTTTCACGGGTAAGGGGTTCTTGTACGCCAACTTGTGCACATTCTGCTGCCAAGATATTGGTGCCTTCTGGCACTGTAAAGC
The DNA here is from genome assembly GCF_009870755.1 of Streptococcus halichoeri. Lineage (GTDB taxonomy): Bacteria > Bacillota > Bacilli > Lactobacillales > Streptococcaceae > Streptococcus > Streptococcus halichoeri. Next base: position 10,562 of record NZ_WLZU01000024.1, on the reverse strand, counting down.
CTGCTTGCTCAGCAATCCAGCTTGCTGGTTTACCAACAATATCAGCGTTTAATTTGGCACCTGAACAATCTTTGCTGTTTGCTTTGACACCAAAGCAAAATGCTTCAAGCAGAGCTTTTTCTTTTTTATTAACAAAGTATGTTTTATAGGATTTGAATTCCTCAACAAAAGCATCATAAATCTCATTATCAATAATAACAGCTTGCTCAGAAGCACACACCATTCCATTATCAAAGGATTTGGACATGACAATATCATGAGCAGCTTGTCGAATATCAGCGCTTTTTTCAACATAGGCCGGAACATTACCAGCACCAACGCCAAGAGCAGGTTTCCCACAAGAGTAAGCAGCTCGCACCATCGCATTTCCACCAGTAGCAAGAATGGTGGCAATACCATCATGATTCATCAAGGCATTGGTTGCTTCCATAGAAGGTTTAGTAATCCATTGAATACAGTTTTCTGGCGCCCCTGCTGCAACCGCTGCATCACGCACAATTTGTGCGGCATGAGCCGATGATGCTTGAGCGGAAGGATGGAAGGCAAAAATAATGGGGTTGCGTGTTTTTAAGGCAATCAATGATTTAAAAATGGCGGTTGAAGTCGGATTGGTGGTCGGCGTAATACCACAAATCACACCAACTGGTTCAGCAATCAGTGTTAACCCTGTAACCTCATCTTCTTCAATGATACCAACAGTTTTAGTGTGGCGCATGTTGTTAACCACGTGTTCACAAGCAAACAAGTTCTTAGTTGCTTTGTCCTCAAAAACACCCCGTTTTGTTTCTTCAATTGCATGTTTAGCTAAAATACCATGGGCATCAAGGGCAGCCACCGAAGCCTTAGCAACAATATAGTCCACTTGTTCTTGATTTAATTGTCGAAAGGCATCTAAGGCAATCAAACCTTTTTGGACGCGTTCATCAACGTGTGCTTGTGCTTCTTGTTGTTTTTGTTCAGGCGACATTTGTTGTTCCACCATTTGATTCTCCTCTTAAAATAAGATTGTTAAAAGTTTCACAATTCGTTTACAAAAATAGTATACCATAAAAAGAAAGTTTGTAAATAGTTTCACAATAAAATGTGAACTTTTTTTCAAACTTTCAATTTTCCACCACCAGTTCCATTTTCTTTTCACATAAAATTAAGCTAAAGCCTTTAATCAAATCAATAAAAATGGCAAAAAGCCTTTATTTTTGGCTAAATGAGGTTTAAATTCGGCACTTTTGAACAGCTGACAGCAGTATCAGCCAACTATATCCACCTTATGCCAGTATCAAAAACTGGTAGCCAGCCTTTGACGCCTTTTCTACTATACCTAGACAGCTTGCTTTGCTCTAGTCCCGATGTTTTCAGGCTCTCTATCATTTTAGCACTATTATTTTTTGTCATTTGTAATGGGAATCTCCCCCACCACAAAGACCCGTAAAAGGAACTATTCGCTGACTTATGAGCAATTCTTGCCTCTTCTTTGACAGAAAGATTCCAAGTGCTCTCAGTCATCCTCCACAGTTTCTTTAAGGTAATTTAATTTTTGTAAAACAACAGGCAGAGTGGTCAAGGCTTCGTGCTTTTCTAGGACTGATATTCATTCTTGTGTATAGCTTAATTTAGCTTCAATAGTATCTTCTTAAGGTTTACTAGGAAACCCTACCTTAATCTCTTTTTCTGAATACTGGTAAATCGGCTTGCAAAAGGCCTTTGAATAGGGACTAATAGCTAAAATCAACTGACTATCAAGCATACCATCATCTCAACTTTAGTGTAGCAAAAAAAGCCATCAAACGATGACTTTTTCAATAGACTTTTGCTATTGTCTCTTCTCGTGCTTAGCTATAAGTCACCCACTACAGTTGACAATGAACTTTCCTTTTACTGGCATACTGGCAGTTCTTGCTGCACGATAAGTGGCTAGTTGGTGTCCTTGTTAGCTGTCAACCCAATTTTGTTTATGTGTAGTGGATGTGGTTTTTTTAATAGGATTAGTTTTAGGCGTTTGTTTTTTCTTTTTTGGATTGATAAACGAGGACACCGGCACTAGCCATGGCAGCTAGCGCAGCTGCGGTGAAGAACGGGTTAGCCTTCTCACCGGTTGCTGGTAAGTGTTGAGCTTTTGGAGCAACAACGGTTGCTGGTGCAACCTGAGCTCTTGGTTGCGCTACCTTAGGTTGGTTATTAGTGTCAGCTGGAGCTGGTTGTTGCTCTTGTGGTTCTTGCTTAGGTTGACTAGGCTGTTCTGGTTGGTTAGGAGTAGGAGTTTGAGGCTGCTCAGGTTGCTGAGGAACGTGTGGACGTTCTGGCGCAGGCTGAGGTTGAGGGGTCACCTCTGGTACGTGAGGTTGATCAGGTGTATGTGGTGGATCAACTTCTGGCTTGTCAGGGATTTGTGGTGCTCCCTGCGGGCCTTGCTCACCACGATCACCTTTTTCGCCTTTTGGTCCAGGTGCGCCATCATGGCCGTCTTTACCATCATGACCGGCCTCACCTTGCGGACCTTGGATACCTTGGTCACCCTTAGGGCCGATTTCTCCTTGAGGCCCACGCTCACCTTGAACACCAGGTGCGCCATCATGACCTGCTTCACCTTGAGGACCTTGGATACCTTGTTCTCCTTGAGGACCAGTTTTACCCTGTGGGCCTTGAGCGCCATCATGACCTGGTTTCCCTTCAGGTCCAACTGGTCCTTGGGGACCGACTGCACCACGTTCACCAGTTTCACCCTTATCTCCACGAGGACCCTGTGGGCCGGCTTCGCCTTTAGCACCAGGAAGACCACGCTCACCAGCGTTTCCTTGCGGCCCCCGCTCGCCGCGGGGGCCTTGTGGTCCAACAGGACCACGCGGACCAGTAGGGCCTGTCGGTCCTTGGGGACCCGGAGTTTGTTTTATTTTTTCTATTCGTTGCAAATCAGAATGCGTTAGCTGATAGAGATTTATTTCGTCGGTCAAATAGGTCTTTAAAAAAGTCTCTAATTTGAGTAAGTAAGCATATATATCATCTGTTTTATAAGTATTACCGAATGTACGTAAAAACTGGTTTCTTGGGCTTAAATTTCCCTCTACATCAGGTAATTTAAGAAAAGTTGCATTTAACTGAGCTAGATGATCTTGTAATCCACCATTTTCCGCCTTAACACTTACCCCCCCCGAGGGTTACTAAAAGGGCTGCGGCGGTGGTGAGTCCGTAGCGGCAGACTAGACGATCGAGGCGTTTAGGATTACTTTTCAATTCTATTTCTCTCTTTCTTCCCTATAAATTAGAAATTCTTCTCCTTAATGAGTATTTCACTCAGAGTATTATAAGGGAATGGGAATATGATTTGAAGGTCACAGGAATGTACTTTCTATTATTCGTGACCTTATCATACAAAAGCCGTCCTCTGTGGTTTTTGTATCAGAATCTGTGGCTGTTTTTGTTAAAAACACCCTATCTAAAGGTTCAATTTTTTTAAAACAAAAACAAAGAAGGTCGCTTGCGGAAACCCCACTGAAAAAGCCATCAAACGATGACTTGTTCAGTGAGCTTCTGCTATTGTCTCCTCCTTTGTTATCTGCTCCCCTACTGGCCTGGCCGTTAGCTCTCGTCTATTTTGGTAAAAGTCACTAGCTTCCCACACCTGAGCACGTTTTAGTTTTTTAAACAGCTTGCTCAGCAGATGATGCAGTTCAAAGCAGCATGGGCTTATTTTGCTTGATGCTTAGCAACTTCTTGAATCGCCTTTTGAATAGTGGACACATAGAGCTCCGCTCCTTTTGGCGTCGCATTGCTGTAGTGCACACCATCGCTCCCATCCCAAATATCAGTAGTTTCAACAGCGACCTTGTACCAATCGGCAAGGCCAACATAAGAGTATTTCTTAGCTAGTTGCAGTTCATAATTCCGCACTTCAGCCACCTGGGCTAAGTTTTTAGCATTATAGGGCGAGACTAGAACCAAACGATGCCCTTTTGGCAAGTTATCAATAAACGCCTCAAGATCTGCCTTATAATTGTCTAAAGAATTAACACCGACAGCAAGGACTACCGTTTTTGAAAGCGATTTATTCTTAATACGATTGTCATAAATACTAAAAGCCCGCACAAAATTCCGACTAACCGCCGCATCTAGCTGCGCCGCCGGCATCAAACGTGAAAAGGCATCGCTCGAACGAAGGGCTACCGAATCACCGATAATACTAATATCACTCAAAGCATTGGCATCGCCAGCTGCCAAAGTATGGGTGCGATTCAGCTTACTTTGATTCTGCTGCAGGGTTCCGACCAATAGCTCCTGCTCAAACTGGCCGACTTGTGGAGCTGTCGCGCTCCGACCCAGCAACACAACAAACAAGACCGTAGCCGCTAGAATCAACCAGGGCTGATAAGTCCGAACATCAAGTTCATAGTCAAATATCCTTGGCTTCTTCCCAGCAATAATGGGCTCAAGAACATAGTAAGATAGGCTCGAGAATAAAACTGAAAAGAATAAGGTTAAAATAACCGCCAGCCAGTTGACCATCAACTGAGAAAAGATGATGTAAAAGGGCCAGTGAAAAAGATACATCCCATAACTTATATCTGCAATATAAGTGACAATTACTGGCTCATCAATCTGAGGTGTTTGCTCATGCAAGACACGGGCTGCATAAATCATGATTGCCGTAAATAATGAGGCCAACACAAAACCAAAAAGATAAGTAGTCCGATGGTTAAAATCAAGCCCCAGTGTCAAAACAAATAGTAGAGCAAAGGCGCCCACCATCGCTGCAATGACATACTTACGCGGCCACAGACGAACATTTTTTTGAAAACGAATAGTGGTATCCCTAATCCCTGTCGTAGTTGCAAACATCGCTCCCAAAAAGAAAGGATAAATATGTGATAGGCTAGAGAAATACAACAAGGAATAGTTATTACCCACAAAGAAGGCTCTAACAAACATTGTCAAAAAGCTAATCCCAAAAATAAAGCTGGAAATAATAAAGAGTAGCCCCCGAAATTGACTATGTCCCCGCTTTTGCTTGGCTAAAAGCCAGACTGCTAAGCCCCACAAGACATAAAAATGCACTTCAATCGCCAAACTCCAAGTGTGTACAAAGAGATGAGGGATAAACTGACTCTCATAACTACTACCAGATAAGATCTCATAGTAATTCGTCGCAAAGCCAATAGCTGCCGCCATTTGACCGCCAATAGCTGCAACAAAATCACGCTTGACCAAAAAAGTAAAGGGAATGACAAGCAAGAGCATTAAGGCCAACGGTGGCACAATCCGATAAAAGCGCCGCCGGTAAAAGCCAATCAAATCTATTTTTTCCTTTGTCGCATACTCATCAATCAGCAAAGCCGTAATAAGATAGCCCGAAAAGGTGAAAAAGACATCAACGCCAATAAACCCACCCGGAAAACTATTTTTAAAAAAATGGTAAAGTAAGACCAGTGTTAGACCTGCTACCCTAATGAATGAAAACCATTTTATTCTCATTTTTGATAAATCCCCTGTTTAAACGTTCCTTTATATACTTTGTTGTTTTTTGCTTTTAGGACACCTTGACCATTAGGTTCGCCATTAGAGAATTCACCCTTGTAGTACCAGCCATTTTTGGCTTGAAAAGCGCCTTGACCATCAAAGGTACCGTTAACAAAATCACCTGTATAGGTATCGCCATTAGCATACACCAACTTACCCTGTCCGTTCATCCGATGATTGACCACATAGCCTGTATAGGTTATTTTTCCCTTATCATAGGTCAATGCGGCATGTGATTTTGTCTTTAATGTCAACACTGACAGCCCACAGGCAACAATTATTATTATTGAAAGCACTTCTACATGTACCCGTGTCACTTGGAGCCAATTGCTACTAGCGAAAGCTTGCCATTTATCTTTGAACTGCTTTAGCCCTTTTTCACTTTTCATCCGTTTCAATTCTTTCTAACCATTCTTGACAGCCTTTTGTCACTAAGGCATAAGTTTCCTCAAAATCACCTGTATACCATGGATCAGGCACACCCGCCTGATTAAAAAGAGCAATTTTTGCGGCATCTTTAGGCGAAGCTATGGCATATAAATCCTCAACATTCGACTGATCCATCCCGATGATATAATCAAACTCTTGCAAATCAGCTTGGCTAATTTGTTGTGAGGTCTTGGTCGGGTCATATGGAATTTCGTACTTCGTTAATATCGCTTGGGTCCCGTGATGGATGGGATTCCCATGCTCCCAGTTAGAGGTCCCGCGGCTTTCAACCACAATACCTTGATGCGTTATATAAGATTTCATGACAAATTCTGCCATCGTACTGCGACAGATATTTCCCAGACAAACAAAGCAAACTTTCTTCATTTTACACCTCATAAAACATTATAACAGAAATGTCAGCAAGGTCTGACAAAAGCTTTGATTTTTTTGGCAATTCCTACAAGAAATACCCATTTGTTTTTCAAACAGGACGTAAGAGCAAACCGACTTCAGATTGGAGGTTTGGGAAGGCCCAATTTTTAGAATGCCACAGGTGACAATTGGCATTTGAATAGATTAAAACCACACCAGACCAGCTTGATAGCTGAGTCCTCACTGCTTTAGAGGAGAGTTTTCCCTATTGCTTGCTCACACTCCCAAAAGCGAAGCAGATTGTGAATCAAGATTTTAGGGTTATAGGCTTACTCCGTAATTTTTAGCAAAGCTATTTTGGCAATCTCTCTTCTTTTAAAGCCTGACCTTTTTTGGTAATTCCCTAACTCACAGAGGGGCTAGGCCTTTCTTTATAAACATTAAGCTGCGCCAGCATAGTTGATTAAAAAACTGGGGCAGAGTCGCACCGCCCCAAGCCCTTGTTGAAGCCAAAAAAGCTACCACTTGCAAAAGGCAAGGCAGCAGCTATTAGTTATTTCTATCAAAAGCAAACAAAAAGTTGAAGCGGGCGTTCTAGGGATTTACTCATACAGCAGCTCACAGAAAAACAAGTTAGACTCAACCACATGCTAATAAAACAGGCTCACCACCCTTTTACCTTCTCGCGGTCTGATGGTCTTACTAGCGTTTGTGACAGACAAGGTTAAGCCCTTGAGCCAAATGTTGTCAGATGGGACATTTGGCACTTGCACCCTCTAACAGAAAAAAAACAGCTCATTTCTAAAGCCAGCTCTGATAAGACGTTCAAAGCTTGCTGTTTAGGCTTTTTTAGCAAGTATCCCATTTTGTTATATTTTATTTTGGATAAGGATAATGCAAGTGCTGGTAAGCTTTTTCAGTAGCCACACGGCCAGATCGTGTCCGCATAATAAACCCCTTTTGGATGAGATAGGGCTCATACATGTCTTCGACGGTATCCCGTTCTTCGGCAATATTGACAGACAAGGTCCCTAGTCCAACTGGCCCACCATTATACATCTCAATCATGGTACGTAGAATCTTTTGGTCAATGTAATCGAGGCCTTGATGATCAACATCAAGCATTTCTAAAGCTTTATCTGTAATCGCTGCCGTGATCACCCCATCACCCATAATCTGAGCGTAGTCCCGAACACGCTTTAACAAACGGTTAGCAATCCTTGGTGTTCCTCGACTTCGCCGAGCCAATTCAAGTGCTGCTTCATGGATAATCTCCATTTCAAAAATGGTAGCTGTCCGCTCAACAATTTCCGTCAAATCTAGGTCGTGATAATATTCCATATGACCTGTGATACCAAACCGAGCACGTAAAGGATTAGAAAGCATTCCTGCACGTGTCGTTGCTCCAATTAAGGTAAAGGGGGGTAAATCAAGATGAACACTTCGGCTACTGTCACCTGCTCCGATCATAATGTCAATGTAGAAATCTTCCATCGCACTATAGAGCACTTCTTCCACAGCCATCGGCATTCGATGAATTTCATCAATGAATAAAACATCTCCTGGCTCCAAATCATTAAGCACTGCCACTAAATCACCAGCTTTTTCGATAGCTGGTCCGGAAGTTTGCTTAAGATTAACACCAAGTTCATTTGCAATCACAAAAGCCATGGTTGTTTTCCCTAAGCCCGGAGGGCCAAACAATAGTACATGGTCTAAAGATTCATTTCGCAGTTTTGCAGCTTCAATAAAAATACTCAATTGATCTTTAACTTTGTCTTGACCAATATATTCTCTTAAATATTGCGGGCGCAGCGTCCGCTCAACCAGCTCTTCATCGGCTCGCTGATCACTATCTAAAAATCTTGTCATGTAATTATTATATCATGAATTCTATTTTTTCAATAGTATTCAAATTGTAAAAAATCAGAATATTTAATTTTATCTCTATGCTATAATCGGTTTATTCCTAAGGAGGTGGTGTCCATATCTAAGATAAAAAGCTCATATCTGTGTTCTTACTCCCTACTTTCACCTTTTTGATTTTTTAGGAGAACTACAAATGAAAAAGATTTGCCTAACCCTAACCACTGTATTTGTTAGCCTACTGATCTTGCTAGGATTTCCACTCGCACCCGTCGCAGCTATTTCGTCTGGCGATGATATGACTGATCATCGCCCAGTTGAGCCAACAGGCGACTTTATTACGATTAATGTTGATGGCATCATTGATGGTTACCCCTCTCATCTGATTAGGATTCCCTTTATTGATTTAGCACTCACAAGTCCGCATCAGATTGAAAAACAAGAGATTGTCAATGCCATTAATTATAAGTTACTAGGACTTAGACCGGATTTTCCTATCGAAGTCGATAATCTGGCCTATAATGCTAAGCTGAGTGACCGGGAACGTACCTATGATTTAAACCAGGAGATTATTGTGCTTGAACCCAAGTACAAAACAGCCCAGCAAAAATATAACCTCCTTGGGCAAATTAAGCTTAAAAGAGCAGCTGACTTTATCCATAACCCTGCCCAATTTGTCAAATTGAGTTACCGCGCTAAATTTTTCACTAAAGATCCCAAAACAAACGAGCTAAAAGAGTTTAGGACCTATACCCATAATGATATTGATACGTTAGCTATTAATCGTGAGATTTCATCCTTAGAGTTTGTTAATTTTGCCAAAAAACTGGTTGCTGAAAACAAGGATTTTGATGGCTATCAAATCACACAACGCCAGCAAACAACCCTAGTTGAAGACTATGACCACGAGACAGATTATATGGGTAAAGAAATTAAGCTTTACAACAGTGAGAACCCTGCAGCCTTTACTTATCATGTAAAAAACAGACCTCAACAGATAAGCCGTGATAAAGCAGGAACCATTACACACGAAGTGAATCGCGATGCCATCCTTGAAGAATATGTGGTCGCCCCTAAAAAACAAGATAGCCCTTACTTTGATGAATCACAAATAGCAATGTATCCTGCCCAATTTAAATATGGAGAACAAGTTACCCAAATAGGTGAGATTCAAGCCATTAATGACAAGCAGGCCATCTCTTGGGACGGAAGTAAGCCTGTTATTACAGGAAAAGACGGACAGACTTACTACATTGATCAGGCAAACTATGACCCAGCTACTCAACAATTTGTTGTCACCCTTGCAACAGCTACAGATCAGCAGCCATCTTAACTCTTTTATCAGCCAACAAAAAAGTAAGATGAATAATTTTTCTCAGGAATTGGCTGAGCAAAAATGTTTAGGAACACAAATTGAGCTCCATTCTCTCAAATAGTAAATTAGAATTATGTAACCTTAAATTAATATAGTTATAAAACCTGTCACGAAAGTCTGGCTGATTTCAGTAGGAAGTGATTCATAGCTAAGCACAAAAACGAAGCAGGGAGATTTTCTCTTCGTCTGTGTTCTTCATTTCCCCTACAGTTGATAATCAGCCTTATTAAAGTGGTAAGACCTCAAGTTAGTCCAATCTTAGCTTGAGGTCTTATCTATTTAGTGATGGATAAGACGTCTAGAAAGGTTCACTTGGTCTTGACTCCTTTAGTCCAGTCAAGCAAGGCCTTCCACCGATTATCATCTCTTCCTACCATAATAGCTATGGGGAAATCGTCCGCCTAGCTATTAAATGCCCTCTCTACAATCGTGGGATATGCTAGTTGGCATCAATCAGTAAGACATCTGATCGCAAACCACTATAAAGTATTACTAGAAGATTTATTTTAATAATAGTTTCATTATTTTATACAAATTCCAACATCCTAAAATGCTGTCAAATTTCTAATTGTAAGTTTGTCTCCGCTGTAGGTTTGCTGTAGTTAAAGTACGCTTCTATAAGTTAGAAGCGTACTTTGTCTATATTTTTTAAAAGTTTTAAAGTTGATGGTTAAGTCTATTTAATCACAAAGTTATCCATGTGAATGTTATCCCATACTCCACCATTCAAGAACTGATGCAGCTGACTTCCCAAGAAAAAGTAGCGCAGCAAGTAATAACCAAGAATACTTTTTGATTATTTTCATTTGGTACCTCCTTAATTATATTTCTAAAGCTATTATATTACTTATTCATTTATTTAAACATGACATTAATGTCATGTCAGATTGAAGACAAACTGGTCTAAACCTCCAGTTTGTCTTTTCTTTTACTTTCATTATGCTGATTGGAATAACTTTGACAAATTTCAGGCAAACTAAAAAGGCTATCCTAGCCATTATCTTACTAT
>NZ_WLZU01000023.1 GCF_009870755.1 Streptococcus halichoeri | reverse complement strand
GCTCTTGCCCGGCGAAAAAGTTTCTCTCTACTTACTGGAGGCTTGCGTGTGCCTAGCTCTTGATAGCACCCCTAAAAGACCTCGCCGGTTTCGACGAGGTCTCACAAAATCAGTACTTATTTATCTCTAAGAATGGCAGGGCCTGCTTTTTTGATGCTAGCTTGAGCGGCCGCAAGCCGAGCAAGAGGAACCCGAAACGGCGAGCAAGAAACATAATCCAAGCCCTGTTGGTAGCAAAATGCCACCGAAGCTGGTTCGCCGCCGTGCTCACCACAAATGCCCAATTGCAGGTGAGGCTTAACACTACGCCCCAAATCAACAGCCATGGCGAGGAGGCGGCCGATTCCTTTTTGGTCAAGCACTTGGAACGGATCGTTGTCTAAAATCCCCTCCTCAAGGTAATCTCCCAAAAACTTCCCGGCGTCATCTCGTGAAAAGCCAAAGCCCATTTGCGTCAAATCATTGGTCCCAAAGCTAAAGAAATCAGCAACCTGAGCAATCTCATCTGCCGTTACACAGGCTCTTGGTAGCTCAATCATGGTTCCAATCTGATAAGTCAGCTCTGCCTGTTTAGCTTGTAGCTCCTGAGTGATGGTCTGCTCTAGTAAGGTGCGGATCCTTGCTAGCTCCTTGGCAGACGAAACCAGCGGCACCATAATCTCTGGCTGTACCTTGATACCAGCTTGTTTAGCTAGGAGGGCGCCTTGGACAATCGCTCGCGCTTGCATCTCATAGATTTCTGGATAAGTAATCGCCAAGCGACAGCCGCGATGGCCAAGCATCGGGTTAAACTCCGCCAATTCCTGCAGGCGATGATAAATAGCTGCTAGAGGCAAATCTAGCTGAGTAGCCATTGCGGCAAGGGCTGCTTCGTCTTGTGGTAAGAATTCGTGCAGAGGTGGGTCCAGCAAGCGAATGGTGCAGGATTTGCCATTCAAGGCTGTAAACATTGCCTGAAAATCCGCTCGTTGTAAGGGCAAAAGCTTATCCAAAGCCCGGATACGATCTTGTTTGGTATTTGCCAAAATCATCTCCCGGACCAAGGCAATCCGGCTTTCTTCAAAGAACATGTGCTCTGTCCGGCATAAGCCAATTCCTTGCGCGCCAAAGGCAAGTGCCATGTTAACGTCCGCTGGCTTGTCCGCATTTGAGCGCACCTGCAGCTTACGTTTAGCATCAACCCAAGCCATGAATTGCTGGTAATCATCATTAAGGGCGGTCTGACTCATTGGGACCTGACCTAGGTAGATGGCTCCGGTGCTGCCATCTAGCGAGAGGAAGTCGCCTTCTTGGAGGGTGGTTTGGCCTAGGCGGAGACAGCGTTTTACCTCATCAATGACCAGTTGACTGCAACCAGCCACACAGGGTTTCCCCATACCACGTGCAACCACAGCAGCATGCGAGGTCATGCCGCCACGGGCGGTGATAATGCCTTGCGCACTGATCATGCCTTCAATATCCTCAGCTGATGTTTCTTGCCGAACTAACAGCACGGCTTGGCCAGCTTTGGCTTGTTGGACAGCATCTTGTGCATGAAAATAGACTCGACCGCAGGCCGCACCTGGTGAAGCTGGTAGACCTGTAGCTAGGTGGTTAGCTTGCGCTAGATCGGCCGGAGCAAAGGAAGGATGTAGCAAGTGGTCTAACTGCTGAGGCTCAATGCGCAATATGGCTTCTTCTTGGCTGATTAACCCTTCTTGGACCTGGTCAACTGCAATCTTAACGGCCGCTTGAGCGGTGCGTTTCCCAGAACGGGTCTGCAACATGTAGAGGCGGCCCTTTTCGATGGTGAATTCAAGGTCTTGCATGTCGCGATAATGGTTTTCTAATTTTTTGGCAACGCTTACAAATTGTTGGTAAAGGTCAGGCATCTTGTCTGCCAAACTGGCAATGGTCTGAGGGGTGCGGATCCCTGCAACCACATCTTCGCCCTGTGCATTGATGAGGTATTCACCAAATAACTGGTTCTTCCCGGTTGAGGGATTGCGGGTAAAGGCTACCCCAGTGCCGCTGGTCTCACCCATATTACCAAATACCATAGCCTGAATAGTGACAGCCGTGCCAAGGCTTTGTGAAATGCCATTGAGTTTGCGATAGACTTTGGCACGAGGATTATTCCAGGAATCAAAAACTGCTTCAATGGCTATGAGCAATTGCTCCTTGGGATCTTGGGGAAACGGGTGACCCAGCTGCTGTAAATAGATTGCCTGATAGGTTTGGACAAGCTTTTTTAGATCCTGGCTGCTTAGCTCCGTATCCTCTTGATAGCCATGTTTTGCTTTAAGCTCAGCTAAGGCCTGGTCAAATAGTGTTTTAGGCAAGCCTCTGGCCACATCACTAAACATTTGAATAAAGCGACGATAGCTATCATAGGCAAAACGTTCATTGTGGGTAGCTTGCGCCAAGCCCTTAACACTGGTGTCATTAAGGCCGAGATTTAAAATAGTATCCATCATCCCCGGCATCGAAAAGACCGCTCCTGAGCGCACCGAGACAAGCAGTGGGTTGTCTGCACTGCCTAATTGCTGGCCTTTGGCCTTCTCTAGCTCCCCCAGTGCTTCTTCAATCTGCTCTAAAATAAGCTCACGAATCACTTCATGGTGTTCGTAGTAATCATTACAGGCTTGCGTTGTGATGGTAAAACCTTGCGGGACGGGTAAGCCAATGCGGGTCATTTCAGCCAGATTAGCTCCCTTACCGCCTAGTAAAGTCCGCATGTCCTTGTGACCTTCTGCAAAATGATAGACAAATTTTCTCTCCATAACCTTGCTCTCTCCTTTATTATAAGTCTCGCGTGATTAGCTTATTAGCTTTTAGCATGTCTAAAATAATCGTTGCCGTTTCTTCAATCGCTTTATCAGAGACATTGATGATTGGACAGTGGAGCTGTTGCATGACTGTCTCGGCATAGCTCACTTCTTCTAAAATCCTTTCTGGACTGGCATAATTAGCATTCCCTGGCAGGCCTAGGGCCTGTAAGCGCATCTTGCGCACCTGATTTAATCGGTCAAGAGAATTTGTCAAACCAATCATTTTTTTAGGATCGATCAGGTCCAATTCCTTAGGCAGGGGAACCTCGGGCACCAGGGGAATATTCACCACCTTAATAGCCTTATCCGCTAAAAACATGCTCAAAGGTGTTTTAGAAGTGCGAGAGATACCCAGCAAGACCAGGTCTGCTTGTAAGATGCCACGGGGGTCTTTTCCGTCATCATATTTCACGGCAAATTCGATGGCTGCAACCCGATCAAAATAATCCTGATCTAATTGACGCAATAAACCTGGGGTGCCCAGGGGTTCTAACCCTGAGAGCTGAGACATGCCCTGCAATACATTGGTGAGTAGATCGACATAGACCAGACCCTGGGCTTCACAGCACCTCTGGGCATAAGAAGCAAGCTCGACATCAACCAAGCTAAACATCAATAGGGCTGTGCTTTGACTAGCTTCCTCAAGGATCTGATCCAGAAGGGACTGATTATTGATATAAGAAAAACGCTTAAAGGCCCAATGCTCATGCTGTGGAAACTGAGACAGACAAGCTTTAACAATAGCGCGAGCCGTTTCGCCTAAAGAATCTGAAATAATATAAATGACAAGTTGATCATCCATACTGACACCTCCATCTATTCACGTATTTCAAGAAATAACTTAGAGAGGATGGTTTTAGATAGTTTGCCGACCACTTTAAACTTCCCAGCCTGGCTTTTGTCTTGTTGCACTACAGGCAAGCTATCCACCTGCCTGGTAACCAATCGCTCAGCAGCCGTAAAGAGGGAAGCACCTGCTTCAACAGTGGCAATATTGGGCATTCTGGTCATAATCATGCCCACTGGAACTTTGGTCAAATCATTGCTACCAATGCTAGTTTTTAACAGGTCCTTGCGAGACACAACGCCACATAAGTAGTCCTGTTCATCTACAATGAAGGCGCAGCCTGCATCTTCCATAAAAATATGCACAATGACATCATAGACGGAAATGTCTTGATGAACCGTCAAGGGCACGCCCATGACATCAGACACTCGTGTTTCTTGAAAAGGATTCGCTGCCTTTAAGGCCTGCGACTGACCGATATAGAAATAGCCCACCTTGGGCTTAGCGTCCAAGATGCCTAGCATTGTTAAGACAACCAAGTCCGAGCGCAAGGCGGCACGCGTAACCTGAAGACTTTCTGCAATGAGCTCCCCAGTAATGGGCTCTTGATTCTTGACAATTGTGATAATCTCTTCTTGCCGCTTTGTTAACTGAATAATAACCACTCCCTTCATATATGCTATACTATTTATCTTATATGATATATTATATAAGCTATTTTGAAAAAATCAAGGATAAACAGTATATCATAAATATTTTTTTAAAATAGCCTGGCTGGTACTGCGGGGGCCTGCCTACCGCACCAGCTAGCAGGGCGAGCAAATACAAAAAATAAACGAGAGTAAAAAGGTCGTGACAAGGCCCAAGAACAAAGCAGCTCGAGGGAGCATATGGTTACTAAAAAAGCTACGATGCCACGCTTGTTGCCCAACGAAAAAACGAATGCCAGACGCAGGAGATTTCTCTCAAGCAAAGGCATTCGTTTTTTGATTAGGTAAGTGCCAGTCATCTATCGGTGAGCTAGAGACCAAGACCTTATTTATTTTTTAAATCAGCTTTGCACCTAAGACATTTTCCAAATGATTTAGTGCAAAAGCATGCCCTTCAGGGGTCAAGCTAGCTGTCGCATCAGCCACTACTTCAATCTGGTAGCCTAGGTTGTAGGCGTCAATAGCCGTATGTAAGACACAAATATCGGTCATGACGCCGGTCAAAGTGACAGTGTCAACCTTTCGCTCACGCAAACGTATGTCTAGATCTGTTCCTGCAAAAGCTGAATAATAACGCTTATCTAGCCAGAATACTCGGCTATCAGCAGCAATCGTCTGGTAAACCTGAGCCAGCGGCCCGTAGAGCTTACGACCGCTGGTACCACTGAGATTATGCTCGGGGAAGAGCTTGCTTTCTGGATGGAAATGATCACCCACTTCATGATTATCAATTGCAAAAAAGATAAAGTCGCCCTGTGCAAACGCTTGCTGAGTCGCCGCAGCCATGTTTTGGGCAATGGCTTGAGCCGGTTGACCAGCCGTCAACTTACCATTAGTTGCTACAAAATCATTTGTATAATCAATCGAAATGAGTGCCTTAGTCATGTTAAAATTCCTTTAACTTTTCAAAAATACCTTCATTGATAACTTTCAAGTAAGTTCCCTTCATTCCTAGAGAACGACTTTCAATAATTCCAGCACTTTCTAGCTTGCGCAGGGCATTTACAATGACTGAACGCGTGATGCCGATGCGATCTGCTATGACAGAAGCTGTCAAGCGTCCTTCATTGCCATCAAGTTCACCAAGGATGGCTGCCACAGCCTTCATCTCAGAGTAAGACAAGGTATTAATGGCCATGTTAACAGCAGTCTGCTTACGAATCGTTTCCTCAAGATTTTCAGTTTGCAGATTGAGCAATTGGATCCCAACTACTGTACTTGAAATTTCAACCAAGATTAAATCATCATCGTTAAATTCATTATCATTGCGCCAAATGATCAACGAGCCAAGGCGCATCCCGCCGCCATAAATAGGAGCGATGGTCGTTAAACCATCTGGATAATCATCCTTAGACTCAACAGGGAAAATGCTTAATTCGTTATCTACTGCTAAATTTGCTTCCGTATCATAAACACGACTAGCAGCTTTGACATAGGTATCTGGAAATTGCTTTGCTGCGAAAAATTCTTCAACACGGTCATTGTTGGTTTTATACTTCATCGCATAGCCAAGTAAATTACCACCGCCATTAATAATACAGGCATTGCAATCAATAATATCAGCTAAACGCGAAGCCATCGTGTTGTAGGGTAAATCAGCTTCTAGACTATCAACCGAACGTTGTAGAATAGAAGTGATTTGACGTGTTTTTTCTAGTAAATTGGGCATGTTTCACCTATTTCTAATTCCTATTGTAATATTTTGCGTTATCATTATAACAAAGGCCATCTGATTTAGCAAGGAATTATCAGAAAATTGACTATCCTTTAGATCAAGGGAAAAATGCCAGTTTTTTGCTATTTTGACACAAAAACATCTAGGCAAACAGCCTAGATGAGAAATCATAAATAAGATTAGATGACTGACAATCAGCGTTTATAATTGGCTAGCACCCGGGTGAGTTTTTCTTGCACATCAGCTAGTTCTTCTACAGTTGGTAAATAAACAATGCGGAAATGATCGGGATCTTTCCAGTTAAAGCCTCTGCCATGTACTAGCATGACCTTTTCTTGTTTTAAGAGATCTAATACAAACTGTTCATCATCGTCAATCCGATAGATTGTTCGGTCAATCTTAGGAAAAATATACAAACCAGCCTGCGGCTTAACAGCTGACAAACCAGGTATGGCATTAATGGCCTCATAGATAAAATTGCGTTGCTCATAGATGCGGCCGCCCGGCAAGAGCAACTCATCGACTGATTGGTAGCCTCCTAGGGAGGTTTGAACCACTTGTTGGGCCAAAACATTGGAGCACAGCCGCATATTGGCTAGCATATTGAGTCCTTCAATGTAGCCCGTGACATGATGCTTAGGGCCAGATAGGACCATCCAGCCCACTCGAAAACCAGCAATGCGGTGGGATTTTGACAGGCCATTCATAGACACACAAAAGACATCCGGTGCTAGGCTGGCTAGGGCAATATGGTGTCCGTCATCCATCACGAGGCGGTCATAAATTTCATCAGCAAAAAGAATTAAATCGTGCTCACGCGCTAACTCTACGATGGCTTCTAGTATTTCTTTGGGATAGAGTGCCCCTGTTGGATTATTGGGATTGATGACGACAATAGCCTTGGTACGATCTGTAATCTTGGCCTTAATGTCTGCAATATCTGGGTACCAATTGGCTGCTTCATCACATAGGTAATGCACAGCATGGCCACCACCTAAGCTCACACAGGCAGTCCACAAAGGGTAATCTGGCATGGGAACTAGCACCTCATCGCCATCATCTAATAAGGCCTGTAAGGACATGGAAATCAATTCTGAAACCCCATTTCCCAAATAGACATCATCAATATCAACCGGTGGAAAACCCTTTAATTGACAATACTGCATAATCGCCTTGCGGGCCGAAAAAATTCCTTTACTGTCTGAATACCCCTCACTTGAGCGGGCATTGACAATCAAATCACGGATCACCTCATCTGGTGCTTGAAAACCAAAGGCCGCAGGATTGCCGGTATTTAAACGGAGAATTTTTTCACCATTTGCCATCATGCGCTGCGCTTCATCTAGAACCGGTCCTCGAATATCATAAGCGACATGTTCTAATTTAGATGATTTGTTAAATTGCTTCATGATCAGTTACCTCGTAAGTTCTATTATATCGGAAAAAAATTAAAATAAAAAGTAGTTTTAATTATTTCCCCAGAAAAAGATAGCCCGGCTGCCATTCAGAAAAAACAATAAAACGGTTTCAATATCTTCCAATTTAGAGTATACTATTAGTAGAAAATGAACAAAGGAGATTAGCACATGTCTCAAAATTATGAACGTATCATGGTAGCTGTTGACGGTTCTTACGAATCAGAACTTGCCTTTCACAAAGGTGTCAACGTTGCCCTTCGCAACCAGGGTGAACTCTTTCTCGTTCATGTCATTGATACACGCGCACTACAAAGTGTTGCAACCTTTGACACCTATATTTATGATAAGCTTGAACAAGAAGCAAAGGATGTTTTGTCAGAACTAGAACGCCAAGCAAAGCAAGCCGGGCTAACACGTATCACCCAAATCATCGAATTTGGTAATCCAAAAAGTCTCTTAGCACGCGACATTCCTGAACGCGAAAAGGTTGACCTGATTATGCTTGGGGCAACGGGATTAAATACTTTTGAACGCCTGCTCATTGGGTCTTCTTCTGAATATGTCTTACGCCACGCCTCATGTGATCTTTTGATCGTCCGTGATAGTGAAAAATCATTATAAACAAACCAATAAACAATCTGCCTCAGGCAAAGAAGCTGACCTGGCTAAAAGCCAAGTCTTATCCTTCTTTTTCATTTTGAGGCAGATTGTTTATTTTTTGACCCGCTGCAAGGATTTTTGCAGTTGCTTATCCAATTCTTTTTTGATGGCTGCTTCTGGGGCATACCGTTCTTGCCAGTAATCTGGCTTAAGGATTTTATGGGTCACAGGATCATAGTGAGCCTTGCCATCTGGAAATAATTTTCCCATATTGGCTTCATGCACCGTTTCAAAAATAGGCTGAGGATCGACCCCCATCAAAACAAAAGAACCATAGGTAAAATACAAGAGATCGACCAAGGCATCCACCTGGCCAACCATTGGTGATTCGGCATGCTCAGTCGATTGGACCTTGATGGCTGCTTGATCAATGGCCGAGTGTAGATCCATCAACGCTTGGGTAAAGGTGTTTTTGTCGCCTTGGCTAGCTGCAAATAAAAACTCGACAATCTCTTCAACCTTAAAGCCTGCACGATGACCTGCAGCTGCTAGAGTGTAGCCTCTTGGTGTTTCGACGGTATCCCCATCCATAACGCGGTGAAAGTCCTTGACCTTATTAAAATTCTCATCACGGCTCTTAAAGCTCTTTTCAACATCCAGATGAATGAGGCCATAGTGGGCCAGGGCTTGGGAAATACCGTCATTATTATTAGAGGCGGTAATAAAATGAGCCCCTTCTTTGACTGCCACATCCGAATTGCCCATGGCTACTCCAACGCCGACCCCTGATAACATCTCAAGGTCATTATCAGAGTCGCCAAAAGCCATCACCTCAGATAAGTCAAAACCAAACATCTGACCCAACCGCTCAATCCCTTTGACTTTTGATTGGCCAACCGAAATCATATCAATCGAATAAGGGCTACTGCGGGTGATTTTAATATGGGGGAATTTTTCAGTAATCTCCTTGGTCTCCTCAGCAGAAGCAACCATGACAATCTGGTAAATGGGCTTACGCATGATGGTTACTAAGTTGTTGAAACTTTGGGGTTTAATGCGCCGGATTAAATGTTTAAAACTACTTTCAACCGTACGCACCATTTTTTTAGGCACAATGCTTGAAATAAGCTGTCCAAAAGGGCTGGTCCCCATATCAATGATCCGTGAGCCAGACAAGCCTGATGCGGTTCCTAAAGAAACCTCCTTTTTGACATCACTAGCATAGCGGATAATTTTATAAATCAACGACTTGGGCAACTGATTTTGATAGAGGATTTTATCTCGCGTTAGGATATATTGACCATTATAAGTGACCGCAAAATCCAAACCAAGATTCTCTAAAAAAGGTTGCACAAAAGCCGGTCCACGACTAGTGGCTAAGCCAACCATGATCCCTTGCTTTTTTAAACTTTGAATGGCTTGTTGTGTTGTTTTTTGGACGTTTTTGCGATCATTTAAGAGTGTTCCGTCAATATCAAAAAAGACTGCTTTAATTGTCAAAACCTTTTTTACTCTCTTCTATTATGATAAAATAGATTATAACACAAAACATTTGGAGTATGTAGTAGATGACGAAAATTCTGGTCCTTCATACGGGAGGAACAATTTCCATGCAAGCTGAGCCGGGCGGCTATATCACTCCCAGCCAGATCAATCCCATGAGTCAAGTCGGCTTAGAGCTAGATGATATTCAACTCAATGTGATTGATTTCCTTAATCTTCCTAGCCCTCATATCACACCAAAGCACATGTTGGCTTTATACCACAAAATCAAAGCACTGGGACCCCAACATGACGGGGTGGTGATTACCCATGGGACAGATACCTTAGAAGAGACAGCCTATTTTCTAGACACAATGGCCCTGCCAAATATTCCCATCGTCATGACTGGGGCAATGCGCAGTGCTAACGAGATTGGTAGCGACGGCATCCACAATTACCTAACGGCTATCCGCGTTGCTTGCCACGAAAAAGCCAAAGGCAAGGGCGTCTTAGTGGTGATGAATGACGAGATTCATGCCGCCAAATATGTCACCAAAACCCATACGACTAACATTTCAACCTTTCAAACCCCGACCCATGGCCCGCTTGGTATTATCATGAAACAGGATTTACTGTTTTTTACCAATGCTGAGCCGCGCGTACGCTTTGATCTACAGGCTATCAGCGGTACGGTGCCCATTATCAAGGCTTATGCCGGTATGGGTGATGGGAGTATTTTGAGTTTTTTATCGGCAGATAGCATTCAAGGTCTCGTCATTGAAGCCTTAGGAGCTGGCAATATTCCTCCAACAGCGGTGGCTGAACTGGAAAAATTAATGCACTCAGGTGTGCCAGTTGTGCTGGTTTCACGTTGTTTTAATGGCATCGCTGAGCCCGTCTATGACTATCTAGGTGGTGGGGTTAACCTGCAAAAAGCCGGGGTCATGTTTGTCAAAGAACTAAATGCCCAAAAGGCACGCTTAAAACTGCTCATCGCTCTCAACGCTGGGCTCAGTGGTGATGCGCTCAAAGCATACATCGAGGGCTAAGCCAGAGTTTGCTCAGTAGAGGGCTTGCCCATTTCTATAACACAAAGGATTTACCATTAAGCATACACACAAGAAAAGCTGATTACTTTTCTTGTGAACTTGACTTTGATTTCCCCTATAAGCGTTTGTTAATATGAAGCCAAAAAGCTAGGAAGCGTGAGACTGCCTAGCTTTTTAGCTTATTTAGACTTACGACTGGCATTTCCGTCATAAATGCAAAGGTTAGAGAGCGTATCTGTAAAGGCTCGCAAGCAAAGACTGCTCACAACCTCTATGGTTTTCTAGGGTAACTGGTTGCCAGCGCTAGTGTAGATTTTATACCATTCTTGTCGGCTTAAGCGCACCTCACTAGCTTGAGCAATCCTGTGTAACCGCTCTGGATTCATTGAGCCAACAATAACTTGCATGTTTGCTGGATGGCGAAGCAGCCAGGCTGTTACAATTGCCTCATCACTAACCCCATAGTTTTTTGCTAAATCATGGATGGTAGCATTTAACTCATCATAATCAGGGTTGCCCATAAAGAGACCCTTTTGTAAATCAATCTGAAACGGTGACCAGGCCTGGATGGTTATCTGCTTATAGCGACAATAATCAATTACGCCATTGTCACGATCAACAGCTGCCTGGTTACGCATATTAACATTTAGGGCGGCATCAAACATAGGCGTATGAGCTGGTGACAGTTGCATTTGATTAACAGCCAAGGGGTTGGTCAGGTAATGCTCCAACAACTGCATCTGCATTGGGTTTTGATTGCTGACACCAAAGTGGCGAACTTTGCCACTTTCTTTTAGCCGATCAAAAGCTTCTGCAACCTCTTCTGGTTGGATCAAAATATCAGGCCGGTGGAGAAGCAAGACATCAAGATAATCCGTCTTTAAGCGTTGCAAAATACCATCAACCGAAGCTATTAGGTAGTCTTTGGAAAAATCAAAGTAGCCTTGACGGATACCGCATTTTGACTGCACAATCATCTGGTCCCGCGGCAAGCCTAGAGCCTTATAAGCCTGCTGGAAGCGACGCTCAGATTCCCCATCACCATAAATATCAGCATGGTCAAACATGTTAATCCCCAGGTCCCAGGCGGTAGCAAGCGTTTGTTGCGCCTCTTGTACCTCTAAGGCATTCATCCGCATGCACCCCAAAACAATAGCTGATCCTTTAAGGCCGGTCCGGCCGATTTCTTGCATTTTCACTCTCTTCTCCTTAGGCATCTTATAGTTTGGCCTTAAGTATATCATGTTTTAGAGGGCTTACTTCCAAATTTGCTTCTTGGTTTTTAATCCAAGACATGCTCTGTAGTCAATTCCTTTACAAGGCTTTGCCACTGAGGGTCTTTTTGCCAATTAGGATCTGCGACAATCTGACTGGCAACTCGTCTAGCTTCTTCTAGGATGGGATAGTCCTCAACAATATCGGCACTTTTAAACTCTGGTAAGCCCGATTGTCTGGTGCCAAAAATCTCCCCTGACCCGCGCATCTTCAGATCAGCTTGGGCTAAAGCAAAGCCATCGGTAGTTTGGGTCATCAGTGTCATCCGTTCTTTACCCGACTCGGTTTTGGGGTTGGCAACTAAGACGGCATAGGATTGTTTTTCCCCTCGTCCGACACGGCCGCGTAGCTGATGCAGCTGACTGAGGCCAAAGCGATCGGCATCCATAATGATAATGATGGTGGCATTAGGCACATTGACTCCGACTTCAATGACGGTTGTAGAGACCAAGACATCAATTTCATGATTTTTGAAGGCTTGCATGATGTGGTCTTTTTCATCATTTTTCATTTTTCCATGCATCAGGGCAATACGTGCCCGATCTTGGAAGTAGTCCTTTAATTCTGCTTCTAAAGCCACGGCATTCTTCAAATCCAAAGCTTCGGATTCTTCAATCAAAGGTGAGATGACATAGACCTGCGCTCCTGTGGTGATTTTCCCAGCCACCCAGTCTAACACTGTCTCTAGCTGTTGGTGCTTGACCCAGCGCGTGATGATGGGCTTACGTCCGGCGGGGAGCTGGTCAATCACTGAGACGTCCATTTCTCCATAGGCGGTGATGGCTAGGGTCCGTGGGATGGGGGTGGCCGTCATCATCAAAACATCGGGATTTTCCCCTTTTTCACGGAAAATACGGCGTTGCTTCACCCCAAAACGGTGCTGCTCGTCTGTGATCACTAGACCCAAGCGGTGGTAGGTAAGGCCTTCTTGGATTAAAGCATGCGTACCAACAATCATCGCCACCTCGCCAGAGCTGATGGCTGCCTGGGCTGCCCGCTTTTCTCCAGCTTTCATGCCAGACGTCACTATAGCGATTGATAGCTCAGGAAAGAGCTGATGCAGGCTTTCATAGTGCTGCTCAGCCAGAATCTCAGTTGGCACCATCAAGGCTGATTGAAAACCAGCCGTATAGGCAGCGTACATGGCTAAGCTAGCAATGACTGTCTTGCCTGATCCGACATCACCTTGTAACAGGCGATTCATATGAGCTGCCGAGCTCAAATCAGCCAGAATTTCCGCCAGGCTGTTTTGCTGGGCGGGGGTTAGGGTAAATGGCAGAGCAGCAAGCTTGTCCTGCAGGGCGATCGGGTCATAAGAGAGCTGCAGCCCATTACTCTGGTCCTTTTGTGATGCTTTTAAAAGCTGTAGTCTCATTTGAAAATAAAAGAGTTCTTCAAATTTAATTCGCCGTAGCGCCTGCTGATAGTCCTGTAGATCTTTAGGAAAATGCATGGCGCTAATAGCTGCCTGTCGGGGGAGCAAACGGTAGCGTTGCAGCAAAACAGCTGGTAGATTTTCTGTCAGCTGACTCAGGGCATCCGTTGCAAAAGCAGCTTTAATGGCCTTGATCAAAGCCTGCTGGCTAACTCCTTGGATGACATGGTAAACAGGTTGCAACTCTTCTTCTACGGCAAGCAGGAGTTTTAAGCCAGTCAAGGCTGTTTTTCGTTGGTCCCACTTGCCAAAGACCGCAATGTCTTGATTGAGTGCTACCTTGTCTTGTAAATAAGGCTGGTTAAAAAAGCTAACCGCAATGACGAGCTCACCTTGTTTGAGTTTAAAGGTTAGTCGGTTGCGCTTAAAACCATAGTATTGGACATTTGGTGGGGTCACAACTGTCCCTGTAATGACCGCTTTTTCCCCATCTTGCAAATCAAAAATCGACTTATTTTGAAAATCCTCATAGCGAAAAGGAAAGTAGAGCAAAAGGTCTTCCACCGTCGTTAACCCTAATTGCTGAAATTTTTGAGCTGACTTAGGTCCAATACCCTTGAGCTCTGCGATGGGTGATTGTAAGCGCATCAAGCTGATTCCTTTCTATAAAAAAAGAGGGGCACACGAAAATGCAACTAAAGCAATGAGCCGGTTGCGCCACCTCCATAAAATCTGGTCGATTAATCACTAGTAGAAAATTCTTAAGCAACTTCACGTAAAGAAAAGACGGGCAAAAGGCAAAAGAGCTGACTTCACCAAGCCTTAAGAAGTTCAGCCCATAGTCTTTACTAATCTGCATAGCATCTGGGAACGCGATCGCTCAACAGGCAAAGCACTTCATAATTAATCGTCTCTTTTTTGTCAGCCACATCGGTGGTAGAAATAGACCTTACACCACTCTCACCAATCAAGACAACGCGACTGCCTAAAGGATAGGCTTTGGGTAATCTGATAGTGGTCTGATCCATGGAAATGCGCCCGATGATTTCACAGGCCTGCCCATCAAGCAAGACATAAAAGCCTTGTAAATCCCGTGTCCAGCCATCAGCATAGCCAATAGGTAGCGTTCCAACATATTCTGGCGCTTTGGCAGTATAGGTCGCTCCATAGCCTACCTTAGCACCAGCTGGAATTTGCTTAACATGAACCAGCTGGGTCTCGAGACTAAGTGCTGGTTTTAAGTGATAAGGTAAAGGCAAGGCATGACCGCTGGGATTCAAGCCATACATCCCAATTCCTAAGCGAATCGCATTAAAGATCGTCTCACTATGCCACAGGCTGGTGGCTGAGTTGCTCGCATGAACTAAGGCAGGTTTGCGCTGCAAATGACTCACCAAGTCAGTAAAAAAGGCTAACTGTTCTTCAAACTGGTGCGTATCAGCTTCATCTGCAGTGGCAAAATGAGTAAAGATACCTTCCACTTGCGCACCGTAAGCTTGTAGACTCACGATGAGGTCATCTGCTTCAGCCAAGCTTCGCACACCAATCCGGCCCATCCCTGAATCCACTTTAACATGGACACGCAGGCCCTCTATAAGCGCATTTTCGTGCTGAGCCAGCTCAAGCCATTCCTTACTAGCAATGGTTAGGGTAATCTGATGAGCTAGGGCAAGGGGGATTGCCTCAGGCAAGACCACTCCTAGCACTAAAATGTCTTGTTCAAGCCCGGCTTTACGCAATTCTAACCCTTCGTCCAGATTAGACACACAAAAGCCATCAACCAGCGGGGCAATTGCTTTAGCAACGGCAACAGCGCCGTGACCGTAGGCATTGGCCTTAACCACCGCATAAGTCTTTGTCGCTGTTGGTATATGGGCCTGAACGGCTTTGATATTGGATCGAATCGCTGCTAAGTCAATCTTAGCAACCGTTGGACGGTGTGTGCTTGCATACATGCTTAATTATCCTCCAAAATAACACTTGCTTGGACATAATTGCCGCTATGTGAAATGCTGACAAAACTCTTGCCAGAAAAAGGGGAGCGGGTAATGATGGGCGAGCCCTTATCAGTCATTAAAATATCAATATCTAAAAAACCAACACTCTTTCCGATCCCGGTTCC
The DNA here is from genome assembly GCF_009870755.1 of Streptococcus halichoeri. GTDB lineage: Bacteria > Bacillota > Bacilli > Lactobacillales > Streptococcaceae > Streptococcus > Streptococcus halichoeri. The sequence continues at coordinate 20,097 of NZ_WLZU01000023.1, read as the reverse complement.
TAGTGCCTTAGAAAATGCTTCCTTAGCTGCCCAGCGGCCAGCCAAGAAAGTTAGCTGGCGTTTGGCACTCAAACGTTGGTAGTAGCTAAGCTCTGCCTCTGTCAAGACCTTGTCAACAAAGCGAGGATGTCTGGTGACGGCTGCTTCAATGGCACTGATTTCTTGAAGATCGATTCCATGTCCTATAATCATCTTTTTTCGCGTCTGTCTTTGTCTTTCTAATTTCTTTTCCTAAAAGGGGAAAAGCTGAGACAATCCTCAGCTTCCCTTATCCTCTAGTCTAGCTCGCTTTCTGGTTTAAAAAACTTGTCTGCCGTGGCAGTTTTTAAATTTCTTTCCTGAGCCACATGGGCACAGGTCATTACGCTTGACACCAGAAAAATCAAGGGAGCCATTCGCCCTAGAAGCATTTTGGGCTTGTATGTTGCGGGTTGCGGTGGTCGTAGCATGCTGGCTAGCGCGTTCGCGTTCTTGCTCATGAATTTGCGCTTTCATCATGGTTCGGGTGACGTCAAATTCGATGGCGCCAATCATATCCTGGAACATCTTAAATCCTTCTGATTGATACTCAACCACAGGGTTGTTTTGCGCATAGCCACGCAAGCCGACAGAATTGCGCAATTGATCAAGCGCATCAATATGTTCTGTCCACTTATTGTCCACAATCATCAAGATTAGGACTTTTTGGAATTCTAAAATGGCATCTTGGTCGTGTAACTTGGCAACTTGGGACTCATAGATGCGTAAAGCACGATCATAGAGATAGTCTTTGATTTGCTCGTCTTTTAAATTTCGCAAATCTTTAACAGCGATGGTTTCTTCAGGGACAATTGTTGTCCGAGCAAATGTCACGATGGCTTCAAGCGCGTCCTTACGATTGCTACGGGCGTGGGCATCAACAGCCCGGTCAATAGTTCGGCCAATCATAGCTTTAATTTCTGGACCTAGATCACGATTAGCTGTAATGACATCCCGCCGATTGGCATAAATGATTTCGCGTTGCTCACGCATCACATCATCATATTGCAAGACCTGTTTACGGGTGTCATAGTTATTGCCTTCGACCCGTTTTTGGGCTGATTCGACTTGGCGCGTAAACATGCCAGATTTAATCACGGTGTCTTCTTCATCAAGTTTCATGCGCTCAAGAAAGTTCTTAATCCGGTCCGAACCAAAGCGGCGCATCAAATCGTCTTCTAAGGAAAGATAGAATTGCGATTCGCCTGGGTCCCCTTGACGTCCTGAACGGCCACGCAGCTGATTATCAATCCGGCGGCTCTCATGGCGTTCCGTACCGATGACACACAGGCCACCTAATTCACGGACCCCTTCGCCCAACTTAATATCGGTTCCTCGACCAGCCATGTTGGTCGCGATCGTAACAGCACCGCGTTGACCAGCGTTCATAATGATTTGGGCTTCTTTGAAGTGGTTTTTGGCATTAAGCACTTCGTGAGGCACACCGGCACGAACCAGTTGTTGGGAAATGTAGTCACTGGTTTCAACCGCAACGGTACCAACTAGGACAGGCTGACCTTTTTCATGGCGTCTTTTGACATCCGCAATAACGGCATTAAACTTGGATTGTAGGGTTGGGTATAGCAGATCAGTATGATCTAAACGGGCAATAGGCCGGTTGGTTGGGATAGGGATAATCCGCATATTGTAAACTTCACGGAATTCCTCTTCTTCGGTTTTAGCCGTCCCGGTCATTCCGGCTAATTTCTTATACATGCGGAACATGTTTTGGTAGGTAATAGAAGCGCTGGTCTTTGATTCTTCTTGGATGCGGACGCCTTCTTTGGCTTCAATAGCTTGGTGTAAGCCATCCGAAAAACGCCGACCTTCCATAGTCCGACCGGTAAATTGATCAACAATTAGGATTTCGCCTTCGTCACTAACCACATAATCAATATCTAAGAGCATGATGTAGTTGGCACGAAGTGCATTGTCAATAAAGTGTGTGAGGGCAACATTTTCAATATCATAGAGATTGCTTAAGCTAAAATAACTTTCGGCTTTATCAATCCCAGAATCACTTAGACCGATAGTTTTGGTTGGAACATCAATGACATAGTCGCCCTCTTCCAAGGTTTTGACAAACATGTCTGCTCGAATGTATAGTTGGTTGGTTTCTGAGCTGACTGCTCCTGAAACAATCAAAGGGGTCCTGGCTTCATCAATCAAGACAGAATCCACCTCATCAACCAAAGCAAAATTGAGAGGGCGTTGCACCATGTCCTCTTGGCGAACAACCATGTTGTCACGAAGATAGTCAAAACCGACCTCAGAGTTGGTTGAATAGGTAATATCACAATTGTATGCTTCACGTTTTTCAGCTGGAGACTTAGCTGCTAGGTTAATCCCAACAGACAAGCCTAACCAGCTGTAGACTTCACCCATTTCTGTAGCATCACGAGTTGAGAGGTATTCATTGACCGTGATAACGTGCACCCCTTCGCCTGCAATAGCATTGAGGTAAACCGGCATCGTGGCGGTTAAGGTCTTTCCTTCCCCGGTTCGCATTTCAGGAACATCACCATTATGGAGAACAATTCCCCCCATAATTTGGACGCGGTAAGGATACAATCCCAGCACCCGACGGGAGGCTTCACGTACCACTGCAAAAGCTTCTGGTAATAATTGGTCTAGGGTTTCTCCGTGCTGATAACGACTTTTAAATTCTGGTGTTTTTGCTTGTAATTCTTGGTCTGTTAAAGCTTCCATATGATCTGCATAAGCTTCAACTTTTTTTGCAATCTTTTCGAGTTTTCTAATTTCGCCTTTATCATTTTCAATGACTTTGCGTAGAATATTTGCCATTCTGGTTCCTTTCGAGCATCTTATCGCTTCATTTTATCACAAATACGGCCCTAGTTCAAGAAAGGGTTCATCAACAAAAAAGAGAAAAAGAGCAGATAATTGGCCCTTTTCTCCTAAATGGTGGTCTTAAGTTTCGTGATTAGGGTGGCTGACAATCATCTCTAATTGACCTTCAAATGTCCATTTCTTGACAGTATTTGGCAAGATGAAGTGCATGCCTTTTTCAAGTGTGTAAGCTGTTTCATCTACAAACAATCGGCCTTGGCCATTTAAGACACTAACTAACAAATAAGGAGCAGATTGCGCCATTTCGGTAGTTTGGTTAATCAACCATTTATAGACGGTGAAAAATGGATTGGCCACCAGAGTGGTCGTCACCATATGATCAAGCACTAGGGTAGCTGGAACACTATTTTCTGGCTTGCCGATGGTCAAAACGTCAATAGATTGCTCAATATGCAAATCCCTGTATTTTCCGGTTGCATCCTTACGGTCAAAATCATAGACACGGTAGGTGGTGTCACTAGATTGTTGTGTCTCTAAAATCAAAATGCCTTTGCCAATAGCGTGCATGGTCCCACTTGGCACATAGAAAAAATCACCCGCTTGAACCGGAATGCGTGTTAGCAAATCATCCCAACGCTGAGCTTGAATGAGCTGTCTGAGCTCTTCTTTAGATTGGGCATTATGACCATAGATAATTTCTGCGCCGTCATCAGCAGCAATGACGTACCAGCATTCTGTTTTACCCAACTCCCCTTCGTGTTTAAGAGCATAAGCATCGTCAGGATGGACCTGAACACTGAGCCAGTCATTAGCATCTAAAATTTTCGTTAGCAAGGGAAAAACCTTGGATTTAGGATTGCCAAATAACTCTGGATGCTCAGCGTAAAGCTGATCCAGAGCTTCTCCTTGATAAAGACCATTGCTAACGGTGGACACCCCATTGGGATGGGCCGAGATTGCCCAGTATTCGCCGGTATGCTCACTAGGGATTGGGTAATTAAAGACATCACGAAGCTTGGTCCCACCCCAAATTTTTTCATGCATACAGGAATTTAGAAAAAGTGGTTCTGCCATTTACGTCCTCATTTCATATGTTCATTTGTTCATTGTTTTGTTTATTATAACACTTTCTGGCCCGGCTTAACAGTTTGAACCCCAAAAGATCTGCACTTAACATGTACACGTTAGCAGTAGCACTAGTACAAAAAAACTAAGCCTCCTTTAATTAGCAATACACTGCAAAAAGCTGCGAACATCCGGCCACAGCTTTTTGCCTATTATCAATAATAGCCGTAAAGAGCTCAAGGTTATTGATGATTTTTTAAGTTAGCTCTTTGCACGCCTTTTTTAGATAGAGCACTGGCTTTTTCATCAGAACAGGCAGCGCCGAGGCGAGTCCTACGCTTACTTTCAACACCCAATTGTTGCTCTCTTTACTCCTCTCACATTTCCTTGGCTTTAATTGCGATGCCCAAGGATTTGCAGTTCAGGCAATGATGGCCAACTATAAGCACCACCCTTGGTATCAACAGTCACGCGCCAATATCTTGGCGAAGGATTTTCGAGATTGTCTAGCGCTTTGCTAAAGTCATCAGCTTCTCCTGTGTAGGTTGCGACTGTCTTCCAGTTACCAGATTGCTCCAGATCCCGGTTAATGTCTGAATAATCAGATAATTTTTTCGTAAAAACTTCCAGTTTCACTTCCTTGATATAATCTTCCCTACTAGTGGTCCGATCATTGAAGAAACGAAAGGACTTGACAAAACCAGGATTTGTTAGCTCAAAGATAATGGAAGCCTGACTTTGCGTCGCGAGCAAGTTGCGTTCAATGGCGCCATCAAATACCTTGGCCGCATTGGCTGAATTGGCACTGCCTCCGATAATCTTTGCTCCTGCTGCCAAGTTAACCAGGGTGTCTTTTCCATTACCGACCATGACTTGTGCCGTGTGGACTGGAACACTTTGATTACCTGGTGCAAAGAAGGCAACCTGATACGTTTCTTCTTTGTTGGTGACTAAGGTTTTCATAGGACTAGTAGCTAACGTGGAATCACTCACTGTCACTGTATAGTTGTCATAGGAAACCTTAAAGTCTTCATATTTATAATTAGGATCAATAAAAGTTCGTCCAGCAATCTGCTCTTGCTGGTAAGTCTGATAGGCACTCTCAGAGTCAATAACCGTACCTTGGTTAGTCATGGTTTCACCTAGCAGCTTGGACTGCAAGTCAATCGTCCCACTATTTAAAGCCACTTGAAGGTCCTTGGTTTTGTGCTGATCAGGATAAAAACCCTGTGGCCTTTGCCTGTCAAACTTCGCAGCCCCAGCTGGCACTTGGTTAGAGCCAGACTTACTGTTGGCCTTAATGGTTGCTAGCATCCTATCTAGGATTGCGCGATTCCTAACCCCTGCTGCCAGATCAAGTTTATTACCTGAGATGTCTATCTTTTTTAATGCCCCTAATGTCTCTGCCTGAATACCCTCTAAGCTTGCTAGCGAGAGCCCAGCAAGGTTTAAGACCTTGAGCCTGCTTAGGCCAGAAATAACTAAGGATGCTTGGGGAATCAGCTGCGCTTGTTCAGGGCTATTGGTGGCGGTGCTAGCTGCCACAGGGGCTATAGCCTCCTGAGTCGCTTTCATATTAGCTGGCAAGACCGCAGGATGTAACCGAGTAATGCGTGGTAGATTCACCAATTCTAACTTAGACACCCTGGTTAGCTTATTTAAGCCTTTAAGGTTCTTAATGGCTGGATCTTCTAACCGCAAGGTGCCACTAAAGCGTTCAAGATCGCCGCGCTTATTTCCTACCTGGGCACGAATGGCAGCTCGCAAAGCGTCATCAGGAAAATCAGTCGCATCAATCTGATCGTAGGAACTCTCTTTAGTCATTAGCGCTTTTAGTTTTTTAGAAACAGTATAGTCAGTATGGGAAACCGTATCTACAGAATGCTTCAAATGGTTGGCCCCAGTCCTATATCTATAGTTTGAAGGCAGATGTGCTACACCGTCACGATCAATGGCATAGGAGAAAATCCCGGCCTTTAGCCCGCCAGTCTTTGGTTGCCACTTTGCATAGGTCTTAGCACGTGTTCCTTCAATATCTTTTCCTTTTTCAGGGTTGTTTGGATCGTATTCATTGACATCAAACCATAAATTGCCCTTTGCGGCTGACTCTTCAAAGAAGGAAAAACCAATCATGAATTGACTCGCCTGGATATAATTTTGGTATTGCTTCCAATCCGCGTCAATGGCCTTAGTTTCCTTGCCACCTTGTGAGCCATAATATTGCCGAAGCAGGTAATCAAGATCTGCTGCTACTCCCTTAAATATGGGATTATGATCAACACTTAATGTGGTATCCATGATGAGCAGTTTAGACTGATCACGGCCATTTTTACCAATCAACTTTGCCATTTCTTTAAAGACCTTGATGGCACGTTCGTCTTCTTGGGCCGTTCTTTGCTTAGTATCATGCTCAACGTCAATATCTAAGCCATCCACTCCACGTTCAATCACATACTTTTGAACAAGGGCTTTGGCCAAGTCTTGATGCCCTTGTGGAGAATCCGGATAGGACTTTGATAAACCGGCGCGGCCATTTAGCTCATTGACACCAATTGTCTGAACGACAACTGTCTTTCTTTGGTGCAAGGCCGGAACATACTTATCCTTTAACTCAGACCAAAAAGGGCTATCTGGCGCGGTATGGTCATGAAAAACAAAAAGGATGTCCACTTCTTGGGGGACTTCAGCCATTGTATTTTCTAGATGATGGGTTTTGCCATCCGTGCCGGTTGAGGCTTTATCATGCCATGTTCTATAGTAACCAGCATAGAGGGGTCCACGTTTTCCTTGGCGGATCTCTTGGACCAAACTAGCACCATCCTTGGTTCCTGTATGAACGGGTTTATCCTGCGCCTCTACAGATATAAGCGAAGGATGTTGAGTCGTGAGGACAGTCCCCACCAAGCTTGTCATACAAACACCCAGTATTTTTTTAACGAACAACTGTTTATTCATTGGCAATCTCCTTACTCTTAATACCAAAATATGGCTTTTCGTCTGACACGCCACATCTGTAAGCGTCTATTCAGACTTGTTTCTAGTATAGCAGGTCTTTATTTATAAGACAAGATAAAAATGATAACTTGATTATTTTTTCTTAATTAAAAACTTCTTTTTATCATTTATTTGCCACTATATTAGCATGAAATAAACCAAAAAAACAGCTAAAATATACTAAATAAGTAGCGAGAAAATCACCGACAGGAGAGATCACTCACTACTTATTTAGTATATTTTTGGATAATGACACGTAAAATAGCAGAGCAAGTAAGAAAGAAAACATCCTAGCTGGCGCTAAAGCATTAGCAACCACCTGCTCAAGCAGTCAGTAGCGGCAGCATTTGTTCTTGTTTTACCCCTAAAGCCAATTCAGACTAAAGAAAGCAGGCTTTGACCAGTAGTTACCTGAGAAGAGGCTTCAACTGTAACTGCCTGATAGGCAGAGGTATTGATCACAACAACCATAACCACGTCATCTAAGCCAGCGGCAGCAATCGCCCTGGCACTGTCATTACCATGTTGAAGCAAGTAGCGGACTCTTAAACGATCCCAATGGCTTTTCTTATTTTAACCAGCAATTCCATCTTTTCTATCAAAACTGGCCCTTTGGCGCTGCGCATGGTCTCAAGCAATGGGTGCACTTGATCTCTGATGACTTGGTTACTTTTAAAGAAACAGGCATTCGGGTGCAACCAGATCATGCTAATGACCACGAGGGAGCCTATCCTGGTTCGGCACAGGTCATTGACGAACGCCTCTTTCTTTTTTACACAGGCAATGTTCGCGACGAGGTTTGGATTAGACATCCCAAGCAGGTCGGGGCTTGGCTAGATAAAGAGGGCCAGCTGACCAAGCTTGATTCCGTGCTTATTGAACAACCCAAGTCTACAACCGATCACTTTCGCGATCCACAGACCTTTTCCTATAACGATCACTATTATGCCATTATTGGTGGGCAAACTTTACAACAAGAAGGCATTATCAAACTCTACCGAGCTGTGCACAACAATGCCCTCAAGTGGGAGTATGTCGCGGATTTAGATTTTGGTAGCGATGGCAGTCCCTACATGATTGAATGCCCTAACCTGGTCTTTATTGACCAGAAACCCGTTTTAATCTTTTGCCCCCAAGGTCTTGCCAAGACCACTTTGGCTTATGATAATATCTATCCCAACACTTATATCATCTTTGAGGAGTTTGATCCCAACACTGGGCGACTGAGTGGCTCACACGGCATGCAAAATTTAGATTTTGGCTTTGAGAGCTATGCTACACAGGCTTTTAACAGTCCTGATGGCCGAGTCTTTCCTTCACTGTATTTCACCGTCACTGGCTTAATAAAAAAATAGCGTATGACGCTATTTCAGGTTGAAGACAAAACCTCTAGAAATTGATTTTTCTAGAGGCTTTTTAAGACCCATTGTCAACTGTAGTGGGTGACAATGCGCCAACATTTCTGTCCAAGCTGGCTGGTCTGCCATCTTCAAACGGGCTATCAGCCGGTAGGTGCGATGAGACTGTTAGGCGTCAGCCGCTTTACTCAACCGGTTGCACTGGGCTAGCGGTCTTTTCTTTATCCGACTCTTTTTCTGAAACAAATTGGCTCAATAGGCCATTGATAAATTTGGCAGAAGTCTCGTCTGAATATTTCTTGGCAATCTCGATAATCTCATTGAGGGCCACACGATCAGGTGTTTCCTCAAAGTAGAGAATTTCAAACAAACCCAAGCGAAGCATGGTTTTATCAGACAGGGTCAACCGTTCAATACTCCAGCCCTCTTTGAGATGGGCACTAATTTTTTCGTCCAATTCGCTTTGGTGACTTTTAACACCATTTACAAGGTTTAACAAGAAAATAGGAACATTCCAAGCAGGTTCTTCGTCAGTCACAGCTTTGTCATAGGCGTAAGCAAACTGCGTGGATGCGTTAAATTCTCCGCCTAGTTCCATGGTAAACAAAGCTTGAAAGGCACGTTCTCTTAAGTCGCGTCTTGAGTCCTGAAAACTACTAGTCATCCAAAAAATCCTCATCAAATAATGACTTCATATCTGGTTTTGGGGTTTTTTCTGGAACGATCCCTTCGACATGAATATTTACTGCGGCAATCTTGACCTCAGCCATATCATAAACAGCTGATTTGACTGCCTTTTGGATAGCCATGGAAACAGCCGGAACGTTGATGCCATATTGAAGAAAAACATGGATATCAGCTGTTACTGTAGCATCTTCCTCTGTATGGAGGTAGACACCCTTGCCAAGGCTAGCCTTATTGAAGCTATCTCCCATTTTTTTATTATGAAGCGAATGTACCCCTTCTACTTGTGTCGTTGCAATCCCAGTAATGACTTCAAGAACACGTGGAGAGATAACAATTTCTCCAATATTTTCACTTACCATAGCATTTCCTTTCTTATACAGAACACTTAGCAGGCCCACAAAGCGCATTAAGCACGAGAAACGTAAGAACCTTCTGCTGTATTAATGACGAGTTTTTGACCAACTTCAATGAAATCTGGAACGTTGACCACAAGACCTGTCTCAAGTGTTGCTGGTTTACCAGAACCCGTTACGGTAGCACCCTTGATAGAGGGTTGCGTTTCGGTGACTGTTAATTCAACAGTCGTTGGCACAGTGACACCAATCATTTCACTACCATAGAATTGAATTTTCACATCTGAGTTTTCTAAGATATAAAGCAATTCTTGCTCAACATTGGCTACCGGAATTTCATATTGATCGTATGTTTCGGTGTTCATAAAGTAAGCTGTGTCATCCATCTTGTATAAGTATTGAGCAGGAACAGTTTCAATAATTGCTTGCTCAAATTTTTCTTCAGGACGGTAGCTTGTGTCGAAAGTTGAACCTGTACGGACATCTCGTAATTTCATCCGCATGATCGTGTTCCCTTTCCCTGGTTTATGGTGACTTGCTTCTAGCACACGGATTAGTTTTCCATCAGCTGTTTCAAAAGTCATCCCAGCTTTAAGCTTACTTGCTTCAATCATTAGTAGTACCTCTTATTAAAATATTTATCATCTCATTTTATCAAAATAATTTGGTTCTGTCACTTCTTATTCGCATCAGGAGCCTAGTTGAGTGGTAAATGCAAGGGCTCCTTTGGCCTGTAAAAATCGCTGAGCTTACACCAAGAGCTACTAGCCTAGGCGCAAACTGATGCTAGGTTAGGAGTTTACTCACTGCCGGGCCCTAGAAGGGAACTTAGCCTTGTGAGCCAGCATCACCTAGAAGCATCAGTGGCCTCACCTAACGCAAGCGCTGGCACATCATGCTGGCAGTAAGGCACACCCTTTGCCTCCAAGAGTTCAATGGCAAAGGGATGGAGGCGGTAGGCTGTTTTATAGGTGATTTTTGTTATGCCAGCCTGCAATAAGGCTTTCGTGCAATTAATACAAGGAAAGTGCGTGACATAGAGCTCGGTGCCAGCTGTTGAAATGCCTTCTTTAGCGCATTGGATGAGGGCGTTCATTTCGGCATGGACGGTACGAATACAGTGACCATCCTCCATATAATGCCCAGCCTCATTACAGTTATCTGTATCAGAAACGCCTCCATTATAGCCCGTTGCAATAATCCGCTTGTCTTTGACCAAAACCGCTCCCACAAAGGCCCGATCACAGGTCGAGCGTTTGGAAATCAGCTCCGCATTGGCCATAAAATAGTCTTCCCAAGACAATCTATTCATCGAATCTTCCTCTACAATACAATCAATTCTTTTGGAGCTAGCGTCAAGACCTGACAGCCTTCTTTTGTGATGACCAGGTCATCTTCGATGCGCACACCATAGGCCCCATCTAGATAAATGCCGGGTTCATCAGTGACGACCATGCCGGCCTGCAGCTTTTTGGCGTGGTGATTAAAAAAGGGATCTTCATGAATGTCTAAACCAATCCCATGGCCAATTCCGTGGGTAAATTGGTCCCCATAACCAGCTTGTACAATGACATCACGCGCAGCCGCATCAAATGCCCCATATGTCATCCCTGCTTGTGCCTGCTCAATCAGGCTTTGATTGGCCTTTAAAACCTGTTGATAAAGCTCTCTTTCTTGGTCCGTTACCTGACCAATGTGGATCGTTCGCGTCATATCACTCACATAGTGATTATAATAGCAACCAAAATCCAGAGTCACCGTCTCACCTGAGGCAATAACCTTGTGTGTGGCCCGGCCGTGGGGCATAGCAGAGCGATAACCAGAGGCCACAATGGTTTCAAAGGACAGGCCACTTGCTCCGTAGTCGCGCATCCGAAAATCTAAAAAATTAGCCACTTGGAGTTCAGTTGTCTGATTGGGCTTGATAAAGTCAAGCACATCTAAGAAAGCCTTGTCCGAAATAGCACAGGCCTGCCCAATCTGAGCAATCTCATAGTCATCCTTAATCAGGCGCAGCTCTTCTACAAAACCCGACTGGGCAAGCAAGGTCACACCCGTAAAAGTAGCCTGCATGGCTTGGTAAAAAGCAAATGACACCTGATCTTCAAAACCAAGGCAAGTCACCTGATCTGCTTGTAAGATCTCTGCCACAGTCTTTAGCGGTGTGCGGCTTTCGATAATATCAAAGCCCGAAATACTGGCTTTAGCCAGCAAAGTATAACGGGCATCGGTGATAAAAACCCGACGTTTAGCCGTAAGCAAGACGGTAGCCGCTGTTCCAAAAAAGCCTGTTAGGTAGTAACAGTTGGTTAAGTTAGTCACCAAAAAACCATCCAACTGACGCTTTTGCAGTTGTTCTTGGCAGTTAAGGAAACGTTTTGGAAAGTCAGGTTGCATCAGAAAACTCCTCTCGTAAAGCACTTTTCTTAAGTTTACCATGATTTAAGAACTTTTAACAGCACCCTGCAAGGAGAAAAAAGGAAGTCAAAAACTTCCTGACTTCCTCCTACTTCCTGACTTCCTCCTATATTATGGTTAGGATTCTTGTAATTTTTCCTTCAAATAATGCCCAGTATAGCTGGCCTTGACCTGAGCAATTTCTTCTGGAGTGCCCGTAGCAATCAGCTGGCCACCGCCGACACCTCCTTCTGGTCCCAGGTCAATGATATGATCCGCCGACTTAATGACATCAAGGTTATGCTCAATGACAAGGACTGTATTGCCATCATCAACAAAACGCTCTAAAACGGTCAATAAACGAGCAATATCATCTGTATGCAAACCAGTTGTTGGTTCATCTAAAATATAGAGGCTCTTACCAGTGGAGCGCTTATGCAATTCGCTAGCCAATTTCATCCGCTGGGCTTCACCACCAGACAAAGTAGTGGCCGGTTGACCCAGGGTCACATACCCCAAGCCAACATCTTTGATGGTTTGAATCTTGCGGGCAATCTTAGGAATAGCAGCAAAAAACTCCAAGGCATCATCCACCGTCATGTCCAAGATTTGTGCAATGTTTTTGCCCTTGTAATGGACTTCTAGGGTTTCTGAATTGTAGCGTCTGCCATGGCACACCTCACAAGGAACATAGACATCTGGGAGAAAATGCATTTCAATTTTAATAATCCCATCGCCTGAGCACGCCTCACACCGGCCACCTTTGACATTGAACGAAAAACGTCCCTTCTTATAGCCACGTATCTTGGCTTCATTGGTTTGAGCAAATAATTCGCGAATGTCATCAAACACCCCTGTATAGGTCGCGGGGTTAGAACGCGGCGTGCGGCCAATTGGACTTTGATCAATATCAATCAAACGCTCAACGTGCTCAATGCCGAGCAATGCTTTGTGCTTTCCTGGTTTGTCACTATTACGGTTGAGCTTTTGCGCCACAGCCTTTTTTAGAATGCCATTTACGAGAGTGGATTTGCCTGAACCAGACACACCCGTCACCGCAATAAACTTGCCAAGCGGAAAGCGCACATCTAAATCCTTCAAATTATGCTCACTGGCCCCTTTGATTTCGATAAAACGGCCATTGCCTGCTCGCCGCTGACTAGGAACTGAAATAGCCTTCTTACCAGATAGGTACTGACCGGTGATCGATTTTTTATTTTTGGCCACCTGCTTAGGTGTGCCAGAAGCAATAATCTCCCCGCCAAATTCACCAGCACCAGGACCCACATCAATCAGCCAATCTGCCTGCATCATAGTATCTTCGTCATGCTCGACCACAATCAAGGTATTGCCCAGATCACGCATCTTTTTCAAGCTATCAATCAAGCGATCGTTATCTCGTTGGTGCAAACCAATAGAGGGCTCATCCAAAATATACATCACCCCTGATAAGTTCGAACCAATCTGAGTGGCCAGTCGGATCCGCTGGCTTTCACCACCTGATAAGGTCCCGGCTGAGCGTGAAAGGGTCAAGTAGTTAAGGCCGACATTGTTTAGGAAACTCAAGCGGTCGCGAATTTCTTTGATAATTGGCCGGGCAATGGTCTGTTCATTCTCAGATAAGGTCAAATCGTCAAGCACAGCCATATGATCAGCAATGGACAGCTCAGAAATCTCACCAATATTGGGCCCTGTCTGCCCACCAATCCGTACACACAGTGCTTGATCATTTAAGCGATAGCCATGACAAGTATTACAAGTCAGTTCATTCATGTAGGAGCGCATTTGATTGCGCGTGTAGTCGCTATTAGTCTCATGAAAGCGACGATTAATATTAGTGATGACGCCCTCAAAGGGAATATCAATGTCGCGCACCCCACCAAAATCATTGACATAATGAAAATGAAATTCCCTGTCATTGGAGCCATACAGGATCAGAGCTTTTTCCTGGTCGGACAGTTCCTGATAAGGAGTATCCATGTCAATGCCAAAGGCCGCCATGGCCTGTTCGAGCATGGTTGGATAATAGTTGGACGAGATTGGATTCCATGGAGCTAGCGCGCCTTGACGCAGCGTCTTGGTCTGATCAGGTACCACCAAGTCCAAATCCACTTCCAGTTTAATGCCTAGACCATCACAGGTCGGACAAGAACCAAAGGGAGCATTGAAAGAAAAAAGACGCGGCTCTAATTCAGGCACCGTAAAACCACAGACCGGGCAGGAATAATGTTCGGAAAAGAGCAATTCCTCGCCATCCATCGTATCAATAATCAAGTACCCATCGCCCAACCGCAAAGCAGCTTCTACAGAGTCAAAAAGCCGACTCCTGATACCTTCTTTGTTAATGAGACGGTCCACCACCACCTCAATATTATGGAGCTTACTTTTGGATAATTCTGGGATTTCACTAATATCATAAATCGCCCCATCAATTCGCACCCGGACATAGCCATTCTTTTGAATTTTGTCAAAAACCGGCTTATGTTGGCCCTTTTTACGCCGCACCACTGGAGCCAAGATTTGCATTCGCGTGCGCTCTGGCAAAGCCAAGACCTGCTCGACAATCTGCTCAACAGATGAAGCCGTAATGGCACCATGGCCATTGATACAATAAGGTGTTCCTACACGCGCATACAAGAGCCTGAGGTAGTCATTGATTTCGGTGACGGTCCCCACCGTTGAGCGGGGATTTTTGCTGGTAGTTTTTTGGTCAATGGAGATGGCCGGGCTAAGGCCATCTATCGCATCTACATCTGGTTTTTCCATATTGCCCAAAAACTGCCGAGCATAGGCTGATAGACTCTCGACATAGCGGCGCTGACCTTCAGCATAAATGGTATCAAAAGCTAAGCTAGATTTACCTGAGCCGGACAGACCGGTCACGACCACGAGTTTATCTCTTGGGATTTCAACATTAATATTTTTTAAATTATGAGCACGCGCTCCACGAATAATGAGTTTATCTTGCATAGTTTTGTGTTAGTAACACACCTTTCGAGAAAGTTTCTTCTATTATATCAGATTTAGTTGTCACATGTGATTTAGGAGCACGAAAAAGAGACAGCATCTGTCTAAATCATCTCCTCTTTGAAAAATTATATTTTATGACTATTTCTTAAATTTCCATTGTTAAGAATATTCTAATCTTTTATTTCCTTGTCATTACAATGTTTCTAGGAACTTTCGAGTGCTTTTAGGTGCATTTTAATTTAATAGTGCTATAATGAATGTGAAATAAAATAAAGGAGGACATCGTATGTCTAAACATTTCGGCAGAAAATCTGTCATCACGTCAATTGTTGCTTTAGCTACAGTGGGTCTCTTTGGCCTTAGCAGCTCGCCAGCTGTTACGGCTGATGACACCGACTACTATTCTGTGGTGGGACCGTCTCAGATTGTGACATCCGAGTTTCCTCGCCTCTATACAACGACTGAAAAAGTCTATAAAAAACAAGGCACAAACACCAATCATGTCACTGTGTCAGATATTCACTACTCACAGCTCGATGGCTACAAAAGATCAGGTATGGCTTATGGTGTCATCACCAATGATATGATCAATATGTCAAAGGGCTACCGCGAAACATGGGAACCTAATTCTGACCCAAGTGGTTGGTACAAATATTATCGCCTTAGTGACAATGCCCAAATTAGCGAAAACGAATACGATGCTCAAAAAACCAAAGCTAAAAAAGTGAAGAATAATCCTGCTGTCGTCTTAACAAGACTAGATGGCCATAAATACAATAGTCACTTATTCGTACGCAGTCATCTCTTTGCCGATAGTTTAGGCGGCCGGGCTTTTCGCAATAATGTCATCATGGGCACCCAAATGCAAAATGTCGGCACCCACAAAGGTGGCATGCAATATATTGAAAGAAAAGTATTAAACCACATCAAACATCACCCACAAGTATATGTTTACTATAAAGCCGTCCCTGAATACCAAGGCACAGAATTAATCCCACGCTCTGTGCTGGTCTCTGCCCTATCTTCTGATAAAAAAATTGATGAAACCGTGCGGGTCTTTAACACCGCCCAAGGCTTCGCTATTGATTACCAAAATGGTGGTCTCTTAAATACACCTGTGAGCGAAGATACAACACCTGATGACATTACTGGTTTACCTGTTGACGAAACCTTAGACGATGCCGCTTAAATTGATGTCGCCTAAAAAAGCAAACCTCTTTCTTGTAAACTGCTTTTTTGGCAAGTAGACAGGCTAACTATCTAAAAATAGTATGAGTTATAAAGTCAGTCGTACAGTTTGTACGGCTGATTTTTTACGCACATCGCTTAAATTTGTACTTTTTAATTTGTTTAGACTTAGCAAGTGAGCCGGTTACAAAATGCTCTGACATTAATACCGCAAAGGCCGTAAAGAACACAGGCCAGCTTTTAAAAGGCGGTGAGCAGGTAAGCCTAGGCCACTCTTTTGGTCCTGCTTAGTCAATACTGTTAGCTGACGGCTAAGCCAATGGACGTTGGGTACATATTAGTGTATAATAGGTGAGTATTTAGGTGAAATCATAAACAAAGCATTCCAGCCCTATTACTTGAGCAAGCTGCTCTGTATGCTACAGCTTTTTTAGCATGATTTTACTCACTTATTTTAGGAAAAGGAGGGCTTGTCATGAAACAAATGTTTCTTTCATCGGCAATTGAATTTAAAGAAATTGAAACATTCGAGCCAGGAGCTTGGATTAAATTGGTAAACCCTTCCCAGGAAGAATCAGAAGAAATTGCCGATCAATTTAACATTGACATCTCTGACTTGCGTGCCCCGCTTGATATTGAAGAAACCTCACGTATTGCAGTTGAAGATGATTACACCTTAATCATTGTGGACGTGCCCACCTATGAGGAACGTAATAATAACAGCTATTATGTGACTGTACCGCTGGGAATTATTGTAACTGAAAATGCTGTCATTACAACCAGCTTAAATGATTTAACCTTATTTGAGCATTTCCATAATCGGCGGGTGAAAAACTTTTACACCTTTATGAAGACACGTTTTGTCTTTCAAATGCTCTACCGCAATGCCGAACTCTTTCTAACGGCCCTAAGAACCATTGATCGGCAAAGCGATCGCTTAGAAGCGCAGCTAGAAAGTGCAACTCGTAATGAAGAGTTAGTGGACATGATGGAGTTGGAAAAATCTATCGTCTATCTGAAAGCTTCTTTGAAGTTCAATGAGCGCATCGTTAAAAAGTTATCCAGTTCGACCAGCTCGCTCAAAAAATACATTGAAGATGAAGATTTATTAGAAGACACCTTGATTGAAACGCAACAGGCGATCGAGATGGCTGGCATCTACGAAAACGTCTTAAATGCCATGACCGAAACAACTGCTTCGATTATTAATAATAATCAGAACACTATCATGAAAACCTTGGCCCTGATGACAATGACCTTAGATATTCCTACGGTGATTTTCTCAGCTTATGGGATGAACTTCCAAAACAACTGGATGCCATTCAACGATCTAAAGCATGGGTTTTTCATCATTGTCTTTTTAGCTGCCCTTGGCTCATCGGCGGTTATTGTGTATTTTTTACGGAAAAATTGGTTCTAGTTACTTTATGATAGCTTATAGCATGGCAAAACAAGCTATCACCCACCGGCAAACTCTTTTTGCTCACTTGTTCTTGAAAACCTAATGCCGATTAAGGAGAAAAAATGGATTTACAAAACCTCACGAAAAAAAATCAAGAATTTATCCACATTGCTACCAATCAACTGATTAAAGATGGCAAATCCGATGCCGACATCAAGGCGATCCTTGAAGAAACACTCCCTCTTATCCTTGAAGAGCAAGCAAAAGGCGTACCTGCCCGCAGCTTTTTAGGCGCCCCTACAAGCTGGGCTAGTTCTTTCTCCCAAAACTCAGCAACTGCAAAACCAGCAGCCAACCAAGCAAAGAACACCAATCCTTGGTTGATGTGGCTAGACACCTCCTTGTTATTTATTGGGGTCGTAGGCTTGCTAAATGGTTTGATGGCCTTCTTTGGCTCAAAGGCTCCAGGTACCGGACTTATCTCCCTTTTAGCCTTAGGCTTTGGCGGAGGTGCTGCAATGTATGCCACCTATTATTTTATCTACCGTCATATGGGTGGTGATAAAAAGAACCGGCCAAGCACACTCAAGATTATACTGGCCCTCTCTTTGGTGATGTTAGCCTGGGTGTCTATCTACTATGTAAGTGCCTTGCTACCTCAAGCAATCAACCCAGTTTTACCGCCTTTGCTACTTATTATCCTGGGTGCCTTAGCTTTTGGGCTACGCTATTACCTAGCTAAAAAATATAATGTGCAAAATTCCTTGTCCCCACAACGCTAATTGGCTTAACAGCGCAACGCGGCCCCTTTGATCAGCCGCGTTCTGAGCCTTTAAAGCTAGTATCAAGAATCCACACTTTTATTAGCACAGCTTAATTAGCACTAACTGTGGTTGACTTAACACAGATTCAATAAAGCAAGCGTTAAAATCCGGCACTGCTTTTTGACCAATTATTTAGATGACCGCCAACCAAAAGAGCTGGCATTTTTACACAAAAAATACTCCTATTGCTAGATTTTGGACCTAACGCTTGGAATATCCTTATTTGTTGGCACACTTTGAGTAGGGCTCAGAAGTCTGGCGATTTATTGTTTTTCACTAACCACATAAAAAAGAGGATGACCACCTCATCCTCAAGTTTGGTATTTCATCTCAAGCAAGAAAAAGAGCAGCTAGCTACCAGCCATTTTTCAATAATGAAGGTAGAAACCCGCTGCTTTTTTTATTTCTTCACGAGCTCAGCCTAGTTAGCCGCAACGGGCAAGTTAAGCAACCTGATCGAACCAGTTTCTAGCTCCGTGACTCAAGAAGCCACCAACACGTCTGGCTGGACAGTCGAAGGGAGTACAGGCAGACGCTGCGCCTAAGCCCAAAAAGAAAAGGCCCTGTGTGGACCTTCTTGATTAGTCTTCGTTTACATAAGGCATAAGAGCCATAACGCGAGCACGCTTGATTGCTGTTGTTACCTTGCGTTGGTTTTTAGCTGAAGTTCCAGTTACACGACGAGGTAAAATCTTGCCACGTTCTGAAACAAAACGGCTTAAAAGTTCAGTGTCTTTGTAATCAACATATTCAATTTTATTAGCTGCGATGAAGTCAACTTTTTTACGGCGTTTAAATCCGCCACGACGTTGTTGAGCCATGTGTAATCTCCTTTATAAATTATGATGTTAAGGGCATTTAAAGAGCGACTAAATGTAAGAAAACTGACAAGAAATCTTGTTTTCTTAGGAAGTTTATCTAAATCCCCAGCTCTTAGCCCGAACTCGAATAATTTCTTATCCGTTCAAACCCACTGCTTAGAATGGGAGATCGTCGTCTGAGATGTCCATCGGGTTAGAATTCCCAAAGGGACTATCGTCTCGACCAAAGTTAGGTGTTTGTTGTGAAGGAGCAGAGTAACTATCATTTGAAGAACTGTTGTTAAAGCTGCCGCCATTATTATAAGCGTTAGCTGATCCCCCTTCACGTGTAGCACGGCTTTCCAACATTTGGAAATTGTCCGCAACCACTTCTGTTACATAGACCCGTTGACCTTGTTGATTCTCATAATGGCGGGTCTGAATGCGACCCGTAATTCCAATCAAGGCACCTTTTTTAGCCCAGTTAGCTAAGTTTTCAGCTGGTTGACGCCAGATAACACAGTTAATGAAATCAGCTTCGCGCTCGCCATTTTGGTTTTTAAAGGTACGGTTCACAGCAAGCGTAAAAGTCGCCACTGCTACTTGGCTAGGGGTATAACGGAGTTCTGCATCTTTGGTCATGCGACCAACAAGCACTACATTATTAATCATAACTACCTTCTTTTTAAAAACTTAACTTAGGCGTCAAGTTTAACGATCATGTGACGAAGAATGTCGTTGTTGATTTTTGAGAGACGATCAAACTCATCAAGAGCTACAGCATCTTCAGACTCAACGTTTACGATGTGGTAAAGACCTTCACGGAAATCATTGATTTCATATGCAAGGCGACGTTTTTCCCAGTCTTTTGACTCAACGATAGTAGCACCGTTGTCAGTCAAGATAGAGTCAAAGCGTGATACCAAAGCGTTTTTAGCTTCTTCTTCAATGTTTGGACGAATAATATAAAGAATTTCGTATTTAGCCATTGATATTTTCCTCCTTTTGGACTAATGACCTGTACCCCTTCGGCACAGGTAAGTGAGGGATGCTCACAGGTCTCTATTATACCTTAAAAAAGGTCCAAAAGCAAGATTTTTTCATAAAGAATCATTCCCGTAGTTAATATTGTTGTCCAATTTGTTATAGTCCAAAGGGAGATAATAATGACTTTCCTTGTCTTAACAATTGGTCAACAATATTCACTGATGCCCTTTCTTCCAATTAAAT
>NZ_WLZU01000022.1 GCF_009870755.1 Streptococcus halichoeri | reverse complement strand
TAGTAAGATAATGGCTAGGATAGCCTTTTTAGTTTGCCTGAAATTTGTCAAAGTTATTCCAATCAGCATAATGAAAGTAAAAGAAAAGACAAACTGGAGGTTTAGACCAGTTTGTCTTCAATCTGAGCTTTAATCCATTGCCTTCAATTCAAGGACCATGTCACGAATCTGGGCTGCCAGTTCAAAATCCAGCACCTCTGCTGCTTCTTGCATTTGCTGTTGCAGTTGCTTAATAGCGGTCTCACGCTCACTCTTATTCATAGCAGAATAATCGATAGTTTCTTCAGCTACTTGGCTGTCAGTGCCTTTAGTAATTGCGATGAGATCCCGGATTTCTTTTTTAATTGTCTGTGGAACAATACCATGTTCTCGATTATAAGCCATCTGAATCTCCCGTCTGCGGGCGGTTTCATCAATTGCTTTTTGCATGGATTCTGTCATCTTATCGGCATACATGATGACATGGCCTTGACTGTTTCTGGCTGCGCGGCCAATAGTCTGAATCAGGCCGCGTTCATTTCGTAAAAATCCTTCTTTATCAGCATCAAGGATTGCAACGAGGCTCACTTCAGGCACGTCAATGCCTTCGCGCAGCAGATTGATGCCAATCAGCACATCAAAAACGCCCAAACGCAAATCACGAATAATTTCTGTTCGCTCAAGCGTTTTAATATCGCTGTGCATATATTTGACTTTCACCCCCATCTCTTTGAGATAGTCTGTCAAATCCTCAGCCATCTTCTTAGTGAGAGTCGTAATAAAGGTCCGCTCACCTTTTTCACTACGAAGATTAATTTCACCTAACAAATCATCCATTTGGCCCATGGTTGGGCGTACTTCAACCTCAGGATCCAAGAGACCAGTTGGCCGGATGATCTGCTCAATCACGGTATCTGTTTGCTGTCGTTCATAGTCGCCAGGTGTGGCAGAGACATAAACAATCTGATGGACATGGCTTTCAAATTCTTCGCGGCGTAGTGGCCGATTGTCTAGGGCCGATGGGAGGCGAAAACCATAGTCAATAAGCATCTGCTTACGGGCCTGGTCGCCATTGTACATGCCCTTGATTTGCCCCATGGTCATGTGACTTTCATCAACCATGATTAAGAAATCTTCCGGAAAGAAATCCAAAAGCGTAAATGGCGGCTCTCCGGCCGACCGACCATCCATATGGCGAGAATAGTTTTCCACGCCATTGGTATAGCCCATTTCCCGCAGCATTTCAATGTCATACTCGGTTCTTTGTTTCAATCGCTGAGCTTCAAGCAATTTTCCTTCGGACTCAAAAAGGGCCAATTGTTGTTCCAACTCCGCCTGGATTTTCGAAATAGAGTGTTCCATCTGTTCATCGTTGGTCACAAAGTGGGTAGCCGGAAATAGGACCAAGTGGTCAACATCACCTAGCACCTTTCCCGTTAGACTTTCAATTTCCCGAATGCGGTCAATCTCATCACCGAAAAATTCAACGCGAAAAGCATGCTCATCGCGTGAAGCTGGGAAAACTTCCACCACGTCACCGCGCACACGAAAACGCCCCCGCTGAAAGTCAATATCATTACGTTCAAACTGAATATCGACTAGTTGGTTTAATAACTGATCACGAGAGAGTTCTTGGCCTGGCCGCAAACTTACAGCTGAGTCGGCATATTCTTTTGGTGAACCCAAACCATAGATACAAGAAACTGAAGCAACAACAATCACATCATTGCGCTCAAGCAAAGAGGAGGTAGCTGAATGGCGTAGTTTATCAATCTCATCATTCACCGAGCTATCTTTTTCAATATAGGTATCAGAAGAGGGAACATAGGCTTCTGGCTGATAGTAATCATAATAAGAAACAAAGTACTCAACGGCATTATCTGGAAAAAATTCCTTGAATTCACCGTATAATTGCCCCGCCAAAGTCTTGTTATGTGCAATGACCAGTGTTGGCTTATTAACCTGACTAATCACTTGACTCATGGTATAGGTTTTACCAGTACCAGTTGCACCAAGTAAAATTTGCGCTTTTTCGCCGCCTTCGATATTATCAACGAGTTGTTCAATTGCTTGCGGCTGATCCCCTGAAGGAGCATATTGGGAAACCAAGTGAAAGCGATTTGTAGTTTTTCGATCAATCATAATCTGTCCTCTTTCTTAACATGTCCTATTTTAACATAGTTTTTCAGAAATGCCTTGATTTGCCTTTGGCAAAATGATGTTATAAAACCTAACATGAAACTACCACTTGACTTGCCTTGACACCTATTTTTTGGTATAATGAGTCATATTTTATGAAGGAGAACACCATGAAAAAGTTTTTTAAGGCAGGTTTTCTGTCACTAGTATCCATTCTTTTTCTTGTCCCGGGACTTGCCAAAGCTGAAACTATCTCTGTTGTTTCAGATACAGCTTATGCTCCCTTTGAGTTTAAGGATGCTGATCAAATCTATAAAGGCATTGATGTTGATATTATAAATGAAGTAGCTAAACGCCAACATTGGGACTTAAAAATGTCCTTTCCCGGCTTTGATGCGGCTGTTAACGCTGTCCAATCTGGACAAGCCCATGCTTTAATGGCAGGCACAACAATTACTAAGGAACGCGAAAAGGTGTTTACTTTTTCAGATCCTTATTATGATACTAAGATTGTCATTGCCACTCAAAAAGCAAAACCAATCAAAAAGTACAATGCTTTAAAAGGAAAAACAGTTGGTGTCAAAAATGGTACTGCTGCACAAAGTTTTCTTGATGACCATAAAAAAACCTACGGTTACCATGTTAAAACCTTTGACACGGGTGACCTCATGTATAACAGTCTTTCTTCTGGCTCAATCGACGCCGTCATGGATGACCAACCCGTCATCCAATATGCCATTAAGCAAAATCAAAATCTGGCTATCAATATGCCCGGTGAAGCAATTGGTAGCTTTGGGTTTGCCGTCAAAAAAGGAAAAGGCCATGATGAGTTAGTCAAGCAGTTTAACACTTCTCTTAGAGAAATGAAAGCAGATGGCACTTATCAAGATATTATGACAAAATGGCTCGGCGCTTCTAGTGCCACAAAAAGCCTCTCAAGCACCGGTGATGCCTCTAAAAAGGCCAGCCCACAAAAAGCAACTTATAAAATTGTGTCCGATTCATCCTTTGCCCCCTTTGAATTTCAAAATGGTCAAGGCAAATATGTCGGCATTGATATGGAGCTTTTAAAAGCCATTGCTAAGCAACAAGGCTTCAAACTTGATATTTCAAATCCAGGTTTTGACGCGGCGCTTAATGCTGTCCAATCAGGCCAAGCTGATGGTGCCATCGCCGGAATGTCTGTGACAGAACAGCGTCAAGCTATTTTTGATTTTTCAGACTCCTACTATACTTCAAAAATTCGCCTAGGTACAAAAGCAGGCAGCTCTATCACCTCTTACAAAGACCTCCGTCACAAAACAGTCGGAGCTAAAAAAGGCACTGCTTCTTATGACTTTTTGGAAAAGAATAAAGCGACTTATGACTATAAATTAAAGGCTTTTGATGAAGCATCATCAATGTATGACAGCCTAAATTCTGGCTCGATTGTCGCCCTAATGGATGATGAGGCTATCCTCAAATACGCCATTAAGCAAGGCCGCAAATTCGAAACCCCTCTCAAGGGAGAAGCTTCAGGTGAATATGGCTTTGCTGTTAAAAAAGGGAGCCATCCTGAACTGATCGAAATGTTTAATAATGGCTTAGCACAACTGAAAAAATCTGGTGAATATGACGCCATCATTCATAAATACTTAGCAAGTGAAGACAAGACCGATGCCCATGCCAAAAACGCTGATGAGTCAACCATCTTTGGTTTGCTTTCCAACAACTATAGACAACTCCTTCAAGGTTTGGGAACAACCCTTAGCCTAACCTTAATTTCATTTGCCATTGCCATGCTGATTGGGATTTTATTTGGTATGATGGCAGTGTCTCCAAGTAAAGGGCTTCGCTTAACCTCCACGATTTTTGTTGATCTTGTCCGCGGCATTCCCCTAATGATTGTGGCAGCCTTTATCTTTTGGGGCTTACCTAATCTGATTGAAACCCTAACAGGTCACCAATCACCGATTAATGATTTTGTTGCTTCAACCATTGCTCTTTCCCTAAATGGAGGAGCCTACATCGCTGAGATAGTTCGTGGTGGTATTGACGCTATCTCTAAAGGGCAAATGGAAGCAAGCCGTAGCCTTGGTATCCCCTACCACAAAACCATGCAAAAGGTCATCCTACCACAGGCAGTCAAGGTCATGCTGCCAAACTTCATCAATCAGTTTGTCATTTCCCTAAAAGACACAACGATTGTCTCTGCAATTGGCTTGGTTGAACTTTTCCAAACAGGAAAGATTATTATTGCCCGTAACTATCAATCTTTCCGGATGTACGCAATTTTAGCAATTATCTATTTAATTATGATTACGCTCTTAACACGCTTAGCAAAACGCTTAGAAAAGAGGCTTAACTAATGGCAGAATTAAAAATTGATGTTCAAGACCTTCATAAATCCTATGGCCATAATGAAGTACTCAAAGGAATCAACGCCAAATTCTATGAAGGAGATGTGGTTTGTATCATTGGCCCATCAGGCTCTGGTAAATCAACCTTCCTTCGAACACTCAACTTATTAGAAACCATTACTAGTGGTAAAGTTGTCGTGGATGGTTATGAGTTATCAGACCCTCACACCAATATTGATAAGGCGCGTGAGAATATTGGCATGGTTTTCCAACACTTCAATCTCTTTCCCCATATGACTGTTCTGGAAAATATCATGTTTGCTCCAACCGAACTGGGCAAGGAAACACCAGAAGTGGCCCGTAAACATGGCTTAAGTTTACTGGAAAAGGTTGGACTAAGTGAAAAGGCAGATGCCTACCCTGCCAGTCTTTCAGGTGGTCAAAAACAACGGGTGGCGATTGCCCGCAGTCTAGCAATGAATCCTGACATTATGCTATTTGACGAGCCAACTTCAGCTCTTGACCCCGAAATGGTTGGTGATGTCTTAAACGTCATGCGTGACCTCGCCAAGCAAGGCATGACCATGCTGATTGTCACGCACGAAATGGGCTTTGCAAGACAAGTAGCCAACCGGGTTATCTTTACGGATGGCGGTCAATTCTTAGAAGATGGTAGCCCTGAAGAGGTTTTTGATGCCCCAAAACACCCGCGTTTGATTGAATTTCTCGACAAAGTGTTAAATGTATAATCAACCAAAAGACGCAGCTAAGCCTAAAGGCTTTCGTTGCGTCTTTTTGTGGTCCCGTAATGCTTAAAAACAGCGAGGGCAAACAAAAAAAGATTGAGGCAAGGCACCTTTTGGGTACCCAACCTCAATCTCAGCGAAGTGACCTAGGTCGACTTCTGTTCTTTGGCTAAACGCTCGCGCTCCAAGCGTAATTTACGATTGGGATTAAGCGTATTGAATAATTCTTCTAGCTTTTCAGCATTCCAAACATCGGCTGCTGAGACAAAATGACCATTTTCATCTCGAAACGATATTGGTTTATCTCCCATAAACACCTCCACTTAAAGAAATGATGAGCTAAGCTGGCTTTGCCATAGAACCATTGCTAGGCAGCCAATTAATCCACAAACTCAAATTCAAATTTACCAATCCGCACAAGATCGCCGTCCTTAGCACCGCGCTCGCGCAGAGCATCGTCAACACCCATTCCGCGCAATTGGCGGGCGAATTTCATGATGGACTCATCACGCTCCATATTGGTCATGACAAAAAGTTTCTCCAGCTTCTCACCAGATAAGACCCAAGAAGCATCATCAGCGCGACTAATAACAAAGGGACGCTCCTGTGCCTCATAACCGTAATAAACTTCTTCGGTTTCCATGTCACTTTCATCATAAAGGAGAAACTCAGGCGCCTTTTCAAGAAGCTCTGCGGTAGCATTCATGAGATTATCCAAACCTTGTTTGGCCAAAGTTGACACTGGAAAAATCAGCGGCAGCTCCGCAAATTCATCATAATTGGCAGCCAGCTTTTGTTTAAACTTCTCCAAGTTCTCCTGTGCTTGAGGCATGTCCATCTTATTAGCTACAATAATCTGTGGGCGTTCCAGAAGCCGCAAATTATAGGTCTCAAGCTCCTTATTAATAGCAAGGTAGTCCTCGTACGGATCACGACCTTCACTAGCAGACATATCAATCACATGAAGGATAACACGAGTACGCTCAATATGCCGTAAAAATTGGGTGCCAAGTCCAATGCCTTGGCTAGCGCCTTTGATGAGACCAGGTAAATCAGCCATTGCAAAGCTATCACCCGTTTTAGTTCTAATCATGCCAATATTAGGCACAATAGTGGTGAAATGATAGGCTCCAATTTTAGGTTTTGCTGCCGAAACCACGCTCAACAGGGTGGATTTGCCAACAGAAGGAAAGCCAACAAGTCCCACATCCGCGAGAATCTTTAATTCTAATGCTAGTTCACGCTCTTCACCAGGTTCACCATTTTCAGCGATTTCTGGAGCAGGATTGCGAGGGGTGGCAAAACGAATATTACCACGCCCACCACGGCCACCATGTGCCACAACAAACTCTTGGCCGTTTTCCACCAAGTCGGTGATGACTTTGCCACTTGTAGCATCCTTAACCGTTGTTCCTGGTGGCACAGGCACAATTAAGTCTTGCGAGCCACGACCATGCATGCCTTTGGTCATGCCTTTTTCACCAGCTTTGGCCTTAAATTTGCGATTATAACGAAAATCCATCAAGGTGCGAAGACCCTCATCAACTCTAAAGATAACAGAGCCACCTTTGCCGCCATCACCTCCCCAAGGGCCACCGTTTGGGACATATTTTTCCCGGCGAAAGGCAACCATTCCATCGCCACCACGGCCTGCCTGAACGCTAATTTTAGCCGTGTCTAAAAACATACTCATACTTACTTATCTCTTACTTTCATTAATTCTAATATTCTAAAAAAACGCCTGACAGCGTTTTTTTACACTAATACTGCAAGTGCTCCTGCAATCAGTCCACCAACAGTTACTAAAACCATTAAGACAACCACAAACAATGTCATTTTTTCAAATGTTGTTTTTTTGCGTGGTCCATTGTCACCAAATGCCACTTTATCTTACCTCTTCATTGATTTTTTCTCTACTTATCTTAACACGAAATAACAGAATACGCAAATGCCAATCTCCCTTTAGAAGGCCTCCAGATCAACTTGTACTTTTAAGCCATTTATGCTACATTTAGGAACGACAAAATGAAATGATGGAGATAGACTATGGTGCTTGCTGACTTTGGTCGCTACCTAGCGAAATATGCTGACCTCTTAATTAAAAAAGGGGTCAATGTACAAAAAGGACATACCTTATTGATTACTATTGCTGTTGACCAATTTCCTTTGGCACGTCTCTTAACTAAAAAAGCCTATGAAGCGGGAGCGGCTGAGGTTGTTGTTGATTACATCGATGACATTATAACCAAAGAAAAACTCTTACATGCTGACTTTGATCGCTTGGTTCAGATACCAGATTACGTGGTTGAACGCTCCCGTTATTACCTAGGGAAAAAAGCTAGCCGTCTAGTGGTGCGCTCAAGTGACCCCAATGCCTTTGCAGGTGTGGATGCTAAACGACTTGCCGCAGCAACCAAAGCCAATACAGTGGCTCTAGCTGAACAGCGGACAGCCACCCAAGCTAATCAGGTCAGCTGGAATCTCGCGGCAGCAGCAAGCCCTGACTGGGCGGCTATGGTCTTTCCCGAGTTAACAAGTCAAGAAGAACAAGTTGATGCTCTTTGGGATGCCATTTTCAAAATGAACCGCATCTACGAGGCCGATCCCATTAAAGCTTGGGAAGAACACCAGGCCAAGCTGTCTAAAAAAGCTGAGCTGCTCAATAGCTATCAATTCGACCAGTTGCACTACAAGGCCAAAGGGACCGACCTGAGGCTGGGCATGCCAGCAAATCATATCTGGGAAGGGCCAGAAAGTCTTAATGCTCAGGGCGAAGCCTTTATCGCCAATATGCCAACAGAAGAGGTCTTTTCAGCACCAGATTATCGACGTGCTGATGGCTATGTGACTTCAACCAAACCCTTATCCTATGCTGGTGTAGTCATTGAAGATATGACCTTCACCTTTAAAGATGGCCAAATCGTTGATGTGACAGCTAAAAAAGGGCAAGAAACCATTAAACGCTTAATCTCAGAAAATGAAGGAGCACAATCCCTTGGTGAGGTAGCCCTTGTACCGCATAAAACTCCTATCTCACTATCTGGCTTAACCTTCTTTAATACACTTTTTGATGAAAATGCCTCTAACCATCTTGCTATTGGCGCAGCCTATGGCTTTAGTATTAAAGGAGGCACTGAAATGAGTCAAGACCAATTAAAAGCTGCTGGGCTTAATCGCTCTACAGCTCATGTGGACTTTATGATTGGATCTGAACATATGGACATTGATGGTATTACCAAAGATGGCCGAGTTATTCCGATTTTCCGTGCTGGCGAATGGGCCCTATAAGAAACGCTTATCAGTAAATCCCGCTTGAGGCAAAAAACGCTTTGTTTCAAGCTTTTTTGCTGTTTAAGCAGAGCAACTAGCCAAGCAGAGCTCAAGCAATATAAAATCCTGCCCTTCCTATCGTAACGACATGGTGCATGCCTTTAGCACTCTTAGTTAGCTGGTATGGTATGAACTGTAAATACATGCCTAAATTAAATCATCCCTACGGCTATCCTGTGATTATTTTTGGGAGCGATCACTATTTTTGCATCTGCAATAGCCTTTTTCACTATAAAAAATGATTGCAACAAGTGCCTTTGATGAGACTAGCTCTTTTTCACAAGCTAAGGTATTCATAACAGAGGAACTCTCTTTTTTACAGCGTATTTTTCAGTTGGGCTAATTCATGAGGGGTTAACCGACGGTATTCCCCTAAAGCCAAAGCAGGGTCCAACTTTAATGGCCCCATTTGGGTGCGTTGTAAATCCAGGACTTCCTTACCACAAGCTTGCACCATTCGCTTAACTTGGTGAAATTTACCTTCTTGAATGACAATCTCTACACTTGATTGTTGCTTAGCCTGATCAGTTGCTAAAATGCTCAGTCGAGCAGGCAAGCAATGATGATCCTTGAGCCTTATCCCAGAGCCAAAGTGTTCTTGGTCTGCTTGGGTCATGATGCCAGAAACCAAGGCACGATAAACCTTAGCAACATGTTTTTTAGGTGACAAGAGTTGGTGCGCCAGCTGGCCATCATTTGTAAGCAGCAAAAGCCCATGGGTATCCTTATCCAAACGCCCCACCGGAAAGACCTGCCGGTGCCTAGCTTGCTGATCAAGCAACTCTAAAACAGTCTTGTGCACCTTATCTTCGGTTGCAGAGACAACTCCTTTTGGCTTATTAAGCAAGTAATATAAAAAGCTTTCATAACGGTACACCTGCCCTTGGTAGCTAATCTCGGTTTTTTCTGGATCCAGTTGAAACTTGGCTGATTTTTCTGTGCGACCATTCACCGCAATCTCGCCTCGCTTCAAGAGAAGTTTGACCTGACTTCGGGTACCTAAGCCTAGATCTGTTAAACATTTGTCTAATCGCATAGCTAGTTGTTGACTCTTTCTCTTTCCTGTTTGATACTTTTATTAGTATACCATACGTGACGGCCAGGAGATGACTGTAAGCGTTTAATATATTATAATGATAGTAACACATTAAGGGGGAAACACCATGGCTATCTTTTCAAAAACCTTTGATACTCACTCAGAACACGCTGCTAACGCTGTAAAGTCTGGTGACCTAAACGTTTTAGCTACGCCAGCACTGGCAGCCTTTATGGAAAACACAGCCTTTGAATTTGCCAGTCAGCAATTGGATGAAGCACATACAACGGTTGGGAGCGAATTAGGACTACAACATTTAGCAGCATCTGCTATTGGCGAAACAGTCACCATTGTCATCATCGCCCTCAAAGAAGAAGGCCATAAATATGATTTTCGTTTGGAGGCCTATGTCCATGACCGATTAGTTGCCAAAGCCTGCCATACACGTGTCAGGGTCAACCGGCAGCGGTTTATGCAGCGCCTCAACTCAAACGATTAAAAACGACACCGTAACTGACTCATGCAAAAGTCCCCAAAGAAAGCGACTGCTTTAAGCAAAAAACGTTAGGCTTTTTTGTCCCGGCCTAACGTCTGTAACAGTTGCTCCTAAGGGGCTTTTATTGTATTATAGCTGATTGCTTACAAGCCAGTCAGCTGTCAGCTATGCCTGCAAGAAAAAGGCGATAAGCGTTAATGACTGGCGCAAACTGCTTGAGGCTGGAGATGAAATGCCTAAAGACAGCTTGGCGTCAGTTATTTATTGTTTGTTTTTGAAAAGCCCTGCTAGCTTATGCTGATGAGCAAGCCCTCAGTACTAGGAATGCAGCACAGCTCCTTCTTGTCCTAAAGAGGCATAGGTGCTGGGCTTTAAGTTCTTGATGGTTAGCATAGCCATAAAACTAATCACATACAGCGTTGCTAAAAAAACCATGACAGTCGCAACACCCGAAACATCAAGAATTTGCCCAATAATGACTGAGGAAAAGCCACCAAGGGCCCGGCCTACATTTAAGATGAGATTATTGGCTGTTGCGCGAATATGATGTGGATAGAGTCGGGTGATCATTGCGCCATAACCTGCGAACATGCCATTCACAAAGAAACCCACAATAGCTCCGCCAATCACCATACTGATAAGGGAATTAGCATACTGAAAGAGATAAACACTGACAGCAGAGGTCAAGAGAAACAGACTGTAAACCAAGCGAGGACCAAACTGATCTAAGATTTGCCCAAAGGTGAGCATCCCCAAGCACATGCCCAGGATGGTCGCTACCATCCACCAGGAAGAATTTTTGACTGAAATGTTCAGACTAGTTTGGATAATCGTTGGTAACCAATTCATCATTCCAAAATACCCAGCAATCTGGACTGTTGTCATCACCATTAAAGCCAAAGTTTGCGCGGTTAAAGTAGGGGTTTTAAACAGCTGACTCATTTTGATCGGTTGGTCCTGCTCCTGAGTCATAGCTCCACGGTCCCAGATAGCATTGTCATCAATAGCCAGCCACATCCAAAGAACCAGTAGGATGGGCAAAAGTCCAAAAAGAAAGAGGCCGCGCCAGCCAAGTGCCGGCGCAATAAAGCCAGCTAAGAGTGCTGAACTGATCGAACCAATTTGGCCTGCGATGCCATTTAGTGATGAGATACGGCCCATCTTATGGGGTGGAACGATGCCTGCCATAATCGCGATGGCTACGCCATATTCACCACCAACTCCTACTCCTGCCAAGAACCGCAAAAGATAGAGTGATTGGATCGATGTGCTAAAGAAAATCAAGCCCGTTGCCAAGGAAAAGACAAGGATGGTCCATTTGAATACTTTAAATTTTTGGTAGCGATCGGCTAATAAGCCAAAAAACAGACCGCCAGCCAACATGCCTAGATTAGTAATTGTTGCAATCCAGCCAGCTTGGGCTCCTGTTATGCCCAATTCAGCAATGATTGACGACATCGAAAAAGCCAGGAACATGACATTGAGGTCATCTGTGCCTGAGGCAACAATGGCTGCTGCCAAGGCTCGCTGATTGTTTCTGTCTAAAGACAAGTTTAGCATATGCTTTTCTCCTTTAATAGTAGCTCTCTGACTACCTTAATTAATTGAATACGCTTTAGCAAAGACCAAAAAAAGACCCACGAAAAAAGTTTTTTCCATGAGTCACTCCAGTTACAACTAATCAGAGTACAGCAAAAAGCAGTCCTCTTTTTTGGGCTTTCACGTCTCACGGAACATGTTTAAAGCAGTATTTAATTGTTTTTAGTATAGTTTATTTTCTGTGAATTGTCAAGCGAATTAGACAATTACACCACACCATCCGCAGAGAAGTTTCTCGCTGCATGTTTTTGTGGCCTTCGCCTGCTTAAACTGCCTAATAGCTTATGAAAACTACTCAATGTTTCAGTTATTCTTGACCTGTCCAGTTGCCACCTCCACCCCTAAGCTTGGTTTTGGCTACTTACTGGTGTTTTATGGACAATTGCTTGCGCTTGTTGAAGAAAAGACGGTAGGCCAGATAGGTAGCGATAAAGGAGGCGATTGATGTGGTCGCAAGCAACATAAAGGTAACTACCATTTGGTACTTCACTGCCTGAATGGGCGATGTCCCAGCAAGAATTAGCCCGGTCATCATACCTGGCAAAGAAACAATCCCTAACGTTTTTGCTGAATCAATAGTAGGCACCATCCCAGTCTTAATGACATCACGAATAATATCAATAGAAGCTGGCAAAATATCTGCTCCTAAGGCTAACTTGGTTTCCACTTCTTCTTGTCTGCTTTTAAAGTCTGCTAATAATTGCTTATAGCACAAGCCAATCGCAACCATGGAATTACTGATAATCATCCCCCCAACAGGAATCATTTGGTTGGGCACAAACCTAAGGATGCCTGAAAAAATGAGCATTGAAAGGGTAATGACCGTACCTAGTGTGATAGCCACAAAGGAAATCTGAAAACCATGTGCCACCCCTTTACCACGCTTAGCAGCATTGTAGGAAGCATTAATAATCATAAAGAGCAATAATAAGGTCGTAAAAATCGGATTTTCATAGCCAAATACATAATTCAAGACAAAGCCGACTAAGAGCAATTGGACGACTGCTCGCACCGCACCGACAAGGATTTCTTTTTCCAAACGTAGCTTTTGCCAGTATGAGAAAAAGAGGGTAATCAAAACCAGCGATGAAGCCATAAGAAGTGACGTTACTGAAATTGAATTTGCGCCGCTCATTTAAGTACCTCCATAGATGCCACTTGGCCTTCTTTAATCGTTAACAACTTATTAGCAAACTTATGGCTTTGCTCCTCATCATGGGTTATCCAAAGAATGGTTAAGCCCTTATCATGCAAAGACTGAATGACCTCTTCCACAATGCCCTTATTGGCGGCATCAAGCGCAGAGGTCACCTCATCTAAAAGCAAAACCTTGGGTTCAAACAAGAGCTGTCTAATCAGAGCGATCCGCTGCTTCTCACCACCAGAGAGCTTTGTCACCTCTTGCTTCAAATAGGAAGTATCCATTTGTAAGAGCTTAAAGAGCTCAGCAACACGGGTCTGATTAACTTCTTGATGGCGAATAGTAAAAGGAAAGGCAATGTTATCTTCTACTGTGTCACCAAATAGATTTGGTGCTTGAAAGCAGTAAGAAATAGTCTTTCGAGTAGCAATCGGGTCTTGTGCTTCCAAGGACTGCTCTTTAAAAAGCACCTGACCACTGGTTGGGCTAATCAGGCCACTGGCCAATTTCAAAAGGGTACTTTTCCCACTTCCTGAAGGGCCAACAATCGAAACAAAATCCCCCTGATCTACTGTAAAGGAAATATCCTTTAGGATTTGTTTATCGTCGGCGTCAAATTGGACTTGTTTAAATTCTAAAAAAGACATATTGACTCCTTACCTAGAGATAGCAAATTGCTTATTTATAATCATTCTCAATAATAGTTTAACACCATTTAACCAAATTGTCAGGTTTGACGCCTTATAAATAGCCAAAAAAGCCAGAAAATTTCCAGCTTCCTTGCTTAATTGCTAAAAAACGAAACACTAGCTTTGCTGAGTCACTCCAGTCTCTTCTTGCCGCTTACCTGTTACAAACATGGTAAAACTAGCCTTACTTAAGGTTTTTTGGGCCTGATTAGTAATCGTTACCTCCACAACCTTAGTCGTACGGCCATTGTGAAGACAAATCCCGTGAATATGCAGACAATCACCAAGCTTACCAGGTCGTAAATAATGTATATTGGCCTGTTGTGTCACAGCATCATAGCCCGTTGACACACTAGCCAAACCTGCAATCTGATCACTCAAGGCAAATAAATAGCCGCCATGCGCGGTATGATGGTAATTCAAAGCACTGGCTGTTACCTTAGTCTTAACCATGACATCACCGGGTGTAACCGCTTCAATCTCATAGTTATCAAAAGCAATAATTTCTGAAAAAGTAAAGGTCTTTTTCATCTCTCTCCTCCATTTCTGGCTCAAAAAAGCCCAAAAGTTATTATACTACAAAGCCCCTGTTTTTTCTTAAATCGCTCACGCCAGGCACCAAAAAAGGCGTCCAAAAACGCCTCCTATCTTCTAAACGAGCCTGACATGGGCCAAGCCTTTACAGACTTAAGCCTAGCTCAAGCATAAGCCTAGCTAACAGCATTAGCTAGACCACAAGAACCACCATCATCAATCCATAGGCAGCTTCTTAAGGAACCGCTTTTGCAGCTTATCTGAACGATACCCCAACCGCTGGTAAAAATGATGGGCTTGCTTGCGCTGTGAACCAGAATTAAGCCGAACAAAGGCCAAGCCTTTTTGGCTTGCTAGGTGCTCAATCTTAGCCATTAAGGCGCGACCAATTCCCAGATGGTGATGGGTCGGTAAAACGGCTAAACCAAGGATATTGACACCACTCTCAGTATAAAAAGTCTCATAGCGCTGCGCATGGACAAAGCCAAGCACTTGCTCTGTCCCGTCACATCCTTTTGTCGCAACAAAAATCATATGATTATCCCTATCTTGCAATAATTTCAACAGTTGCTGCTCGACCAATTCAAGGCTGGCTGGGTAGCCAAGCGCCTGTTCACAGATGCGTTGCAACTGAGGAGCATCTGCAACTTGAGCTAAACGAATCATATCACTACCTCACTACTATGTAACACCTGCTCTAAACCAGGACTAGTCTTCAATAACAACAATCTTTTTTTGCAACTCACGAACAAAAAGCCAAAAGCTAGCCAAGGTGAACAAGAGTGTGGCAAGCGGTGTGAAAACAAGAAAGAAGCTGTTCTTATCCATCTCGCTATCCACGATAACTGTCGTATGCCAAAAGAGCAAAGAGAGCAAGAAGGTCAGACTGCCAACAACAAGAGCCTTGTAAAAAGCTCGTTTTGTCTGTTTTTTCTTGGCAGACAAAAGCTCTGCTTGGCTGACTTCTAGCCGGTCTAAGTGCAAGCTTTTAATTAAACGTTCCTGTTTAAACTGTGCATAAACAAAAACTAAGACCAGCAGTAAATCAATGTATTGGCCATAACCAAAGAGCTCACAGACCAGGCGCAGGAAAATCACCACAGAAAATAGCAGGTACATATTATGACCAAAGGTCATTAATTCTCTCTGCGTCAGCTCATCAAGATCAGCTGAAATGTCATAAAATAAGGTTAACAGTGTCAGATACCAATTACGCTCTTGCATATTACTCCTCCCAAAATAGTCTATTTAAATCTGTCTGTAAGGCCTTTGCAAGCCGTAAACATAAGTCCAATGACGGGTTGTATTTAGCATTTTCAATCATATTAATCGTCTGCCGTGATACTGCAATCATCCTAGCTAACTGTAGTTGTGACAAGCCTAGAGCTTGACGATATTCTCTTACACGATTCATTTTCATCTTTCCTGTCAAATATAATTGACATATCCAGTATAACGCTTTAGGCTAAGCCTGTCAATTATAAGCGACATCTGATTGCACGCTAAAAATAAGCAGCTTTATTTTTCAAGTAATCGCTTTCTTTTGTTATAATCAAGGTGACAACTGATGTTGATGTTAAATACCTTGTTAAGACGTCACAAAGGAGGTAAATAATGACATCATATGATCCAAGAACCAAAAATGGGCTCGGCGATCCCTTAGCTTCAGAAAATCCCCGCACTGGCAAATATCCAGGCATGACCACTGCTGCTGGCCGACCCGTCGAAGATAACCAAGATACCATGACTGCTGGAAAGCGTGGTCCCGCCATGTTACAAGATGTCTGGTTACAGGAAAAACTAGCTCAGTTTAATCGCGAAGTCATCCCAGAACGTCGGATGCACGCCAAAGGTTCAGGCGCCTTTGGGACCTTTACCGTAACCCATGACATTAGTCACTATAGCAAAGCAAGCATTTTCTCAGAGCTTGGTAAGCAGACTGAACTGTTTGCCCGCTTTTCCACTGTCGCTGGCGAACGAGGCGCCGCTGATACAGAACGTGATATTCGTGGCTTTGCCCTTAAATTCTATACCGAAGAAGGCAACTGGGATATGGTTGGTAATAATACTCCAGTTTTCTTCTTTAGAGATGGCAAGCATTTCATTGATCTTAATCATGCCATCAAGCGTGACCCAAGGACTAACATGCGCTCACCAAATACCAACTGGGACTTTTGGACCTCACTACCTGAGGCGCTCCACCAGGTAACAATTACCATGTCTGATCGTGGCATCCCTTCTTCTTTTCGTTATATGCACGGCTTTTCTTCCCACGCTTATTCCCTCATTAATGCTCAAAATGAGCGCGTCTGGGTGAAATTCCACTTTCGTTCTCAACAAGGAATTCAAAATTTCACCGATCAAGAAGCAGAACTAGTCGTGGCCAAAGACCGCGAAGCAGCACAGCGCGATCTCTATACGGCCATTGAAAAGGGCCTATATCCAAAATGGAAAATGTACATTCAGGTTATGACCGAAGAAGAAGCACGCGCCCTACCTTATAACCCCTTTGATCTAACCAAAATTTGGTACAAAAAAGCTTTTCCTTTGATCGAAGTTGGGGAGTTTGAGCTCAACCGTAATCCAGAAAACTACTTTGCCGATGTTGAGCAGGCCGCCTTTTCTCCAGCTAATATCGTTCCTGGCATTGGCTTTTCACCTGATCGCATGCTCCAGGCACGTTTAATGGCCTATGCTGACGCTCAACGTTACCGCTTAGGCGTCAATCATCATCAGATTCCCGTCAATTACCCACGAGGTGTTAAGCACTACCACTCCTTCCATCGTGATGGTCAAATGCGAGTTGATGGCAACTTGGGCTCAGAAAACCACTATCAGCCCAATTCTTATGAAAACTGGCTTGATCACCCTGAGCTAAAAGAACCCCCACAAGAAGGCGGTGATGTTTTTGCCTATGATTTTCGCGAAGATGACCATGATTACTTCACTCAACCTGGCCAACTCTTTCGGGCTATGACCCCTGAACAGCAATTAGTCCTATGTGAAAATACGGCACGTAACATGGGTGATGCCAGTCTGCAAATTAAATACCGTCACATTAACCATTGTTACCAAGCTGATCCAGCCTATGGCCAAGGACTAGCTAAGGCCCTTGGCATCAAACTTGAGGATGTTGATTTAACACCAATGGAACACAAATCACGCAAAGAGCACGACCAAGACAATGCTCGTTACCAACACTTGCAAAAACCAAGTCAACCAGCCAACCCCGAATCTGCCAAGGACTTACCAATCCAAGGGCGTGATACCAATGTGGCAAACCCTAAAGACCTCAGCTCTTGGGAAAACGACCCCTATCTCTTATAAAGCCTGATCTGATAAGCAGATAAGCTTCAGCCAGAGCAAGACAAAACAAACCAGGATACCAGCTTCGTCTTCAAAAACGAAACTGGTATCCTGGTTTTAGATAGTAGACATCACATATCTGTAAATGGCTATCAACTCAAGCTTTCATTACATGATAGCCTTGCTGCCATTTACGTTTGTTGATCAAGCAAAAACGGCACTAGCAATTGATTAAAGAGCTCAGGCTTAGCCTTTGCAAAAGTATGCCTAGCTGCAGGTACTTCAATAAACTGGCAGTTAGGCAAACTAGTCGCTAATCGTTGACTATGGCTTTTTTTAATCATGTCCTTTTGACCGACGATTAAGAGACAGGGCCGATTCAATGCTTGCAAGTCTTTCTTATCCAGAGGCAGATTAGCCAGCAAGAGCCGACTAATGAGGTAACGCTGGTAGTGGCTTTCAGAAAGCCAGCGTTGGCAAAAGGCTAGACCAACCTTAAGATAAGCATGGTATTGATTGCTAAAACGGGTACCATAAAAGCGGGTGTTTGGTGCATTCAGGACTAGTTTTTTGATGCGTTTGGGATAGCGGTGCGCAAAAAGCAAGGCAATATTGGCACCATCAGAAAAGCCTAAGAT
Source organism: Streptococcus halichoeri (assembly GCF_009870755.1). GTDB lineage: Bacteria > Bacillota > Bacilli > Lactobacillales > Streptococcaceae > Streptococcus > Streptococcus halichoeri. The sequence goes on along the minus strand of NZ_WLZU01000022.1, from coordinate 17,811 downwards.
AGACAGCTCTGCGATTCCTAAAAAATCTAAAAGCTCCCGCATATCTTCGACCATCATGGCAAAGGTCAGGGCATGCTTGTGGTTGCCACTGGCACCGCGGGCGCGACAATCCACCAAAATCAGCCGAAAGTGCTGGGCTAGGGCGGCTATTTGCCCACGAAAATAATGATGGCTCCCTCCATTACCATGCAGCATCAAAAGCGGGTGACCCTGACCAAGCTGCTGATAATATAGCGGCGTCCCATCAGACAAGATAAAAAACTCCCCGTCTTCAAATCGCTCTTTCATGGTGATCATCCTCCCTGAGCATAAGCCTTTACTCACCTTATTATACCACTAACAGGCCCAGAAATCCCAACCTCTAATACTTTAGCAGGTCACGTACGGTCTTATTTTTTTAAGTGCTCGAGCCAGCGATCAATCATGGCTTGATGATCCCCCTTCAAGGTAAAGTAAGAGCCACGAATCGTTCCTGCTAGCTTTGATTTTTGGCGGGCAAACTTAAATGTCTCCACTAATTCAGCCGGAATAGCCATCCCATCGGACAGCTTCAAACCAACTGCCCGCTTTTTAGGATTGTCTAATTCATACAGAACATTGATGGCTAAGCCATCTTCATAAAATACATGCGTCCATAGAATCCGCCCTCCACTAACTGCTGGGCAATTTCCAAAGGTCTAGCCGCAAAAACCAAATCCCGCTCCTCTTTTAGAAGCCTAGCAATATCTGCCATCACCTCAGGCTGCTCACTCACTGGGCCAGTCTCAAAGGGCAGCTTAAATTTATTCCAAAAATAGCGTGCCTCATTGGCGCGTAGGCCCGCTAAAGCCTAAGCCACCGGCGAGCTCTCTATACCTTGGGTCGAAACCTGCTTAAAATCAATTCTCATCTCAGTTCTCCATAAATTTCAAAATCTTTAATAGACCCATTATACACTAAAACACCACCGATACTCCGCATGATGCCTGACTTTTTAGCTAATCCCAGCGCCCATTCGCAAAAAGGGTGCCTTTTTGAAGGGAAATCGCTGCGCTGTGATAGCCAGCTTGAGGAGACAGCCTGCTATAGCCCTGCACCATTTTGTTTCCCAAGTGCCAGCAAAAAAATTAGCAAGGTCAGGAGACAGCAAAAATCGGCCTGCACCGTTTTGAACCAGACCTCAATATCTGAAACTGCAGGTGGCTGTTTCGTATGCCTGAGCAGCAAAGCTTGCAATGACAGGGGCCCGGCTGGCAGCTGAGGCAAGCAAAAAAAGCTTATCAACCATGGTGGTAGACATGGTTAACAAGCTTTTTAGCTTAGACTAGCTTAGGAAAAGAATGGATTATTTGGATCAATATTATTTAGATTAATATCAACAGGGCCACCGGCTAAGTCTTCAAAAGTTGGATAATGACCTTCTTCCTTAGTATCGCCTGCTGGCTCAGTCACTTGAGGCACTTCGGGTTTAAGAGGAGAGTCCGCTGGTGCCGCTGGGCTTTGCGCTGCAGGTGCTTTTGAAGGAGAGGTTTCAGCTGCCTTAGGCTTATCTGCTTCTTTGGCTTCATCGGCTTTTGCTGCCTTGTTAGCTGGTTCAGCCGGAGCAGCTGGTTTAACCGTTTCGCGTTTTTTCGCAGCCGGTTTGTCTACAGTCTTTTTAAAGGTAAATGTATAGGTGGTGTCTTGGTTGACTGGCGCTGAATAATCAATCTTGCTTGAAGCATTTGGATCAAGTCTTGCACCATTTTGACCTTGGGAAGCTGGAGCCAAAATACCAGCTTGCGTCAGGCTCATGCCCTTGCGGACCAGATAAACCAAGGTCTTACCCCGGCCAGCTGAGCTGACTAACTGTCCATCACCATCTACCTTAAAGGCCACAGCCACATAGTGGTCTGGATTATGCCAGTAGTAATTGCGGTGACGACTTGGGTCATGCTTATCTGTTGGATTAGCAGGGTTTTTAGCCTGGTATGGGCCTAAGTATGGAGCAGTTGAGCCAAAAGCTGCTAAGCTATTTGTCACGCTGACCTTGCTATCATCGCCATCATCGCCGATAGATGTTGTCCGCCAATCAATAAATTCATAGCCCGCATTTGGTACTGGTTTTGGTAGCACAAGACCCTTAATTTTTGCTTGACGCCAAGTCAATTCAGGGTTGACAAAGTAGATAAAACCACCCTGTAACTTATCCCCAAGTTGCAGTTTACCATTGGCTAAGGTCGTGTAACGGATCGGCACATAGTTGGACAGATCAATGTCTTTTGTATTGTCATTAGGTCCGTAGACTTCCTTGGTTGGCTTATTCAGTTCTTTTGAAAAGTCAGCATAGTAGCCTTTATTTTCACGCGCCATGATACCAGAGGTTGGTAGGTCCTCACTCCAGCCCTTAAAGATCCGGCCATCATGTGTAATGGTTTGTGGACGTTGGATTTTGAGAGTACTCCAGTCCAGATCCTTACGCACCAGATAATAGACACGCTTGGTCTTTTGGCCATTTACCAGCAAGTCCCCATCATGACTATTGGTGTTAAAGGTTAACAAGACAAAGTTCTTGATGTTTTTGATACCAGCTGGTTTGTATTTGGCATACACGCCATTACGGCTGAGATTTTCGGTGGAATTTGGACTATAAAGTGGCCCATAAACCAATTGGTCTTCCGCTTCAAGGTTAGTAGTTTCTGTTTTGACATCCCGTTCAGGGTCATCTGGTAGATTTGGGTCAATCTTGTAGACATGAGCGTGGTCACCATGACGCACACTCATGTAGTTGCCATCAACGGTAATGTCTTCACGTTTAACTTTGAAGTGCTCCATGTATTCCTTGATGAGGCGTTCCTTACGTTGCTCAAAGCTTTCACCCTTTTCCTGACGCAGAATATGATCTTCTGGCGTCTCAAAAGGCTTATGAATATCAAGATCCTTGAGTAGCACAACGTGCTTATGATCCTCATGCGGATATTCTAAACCAACCTGACCATCGGTCACCACCTTGGTAATCCGTGATGGATCGATATGCAGCTCTTTGGCCAAGTAAGCACGCTTAGCTTGATAGTCTGCTTCGTCAGCATTAGCTGCTGGCTTAACAGCTGGTTTGTTTGGCTTATAGCGATCGACCAGGTGTGACCACTTACTATGTTTTAGCTCTTCAAAGCTAATTGGGTGGTAGTGTTGACCATGCTTGACCAAGATCCCCGTTGACGTTATCCCACTGATGTTTTTGCCATCAAATAAAAAGCCATCACTTGTTTTAAAATCAATTCCTGGTATACCGCCCTTACGATAAAGGGTTGGTGGCGCTGCCGGGATATGACGGTTGCTAGACGCGATCTGCTGCAAGGTTGGTACACCAAGACTAGATTTAAGGATATAGTGATAATGGTCACCATGACGAACAGTATAGCCATTAGCATCTTCAGCGACAATATCTTTAGGATTAAAGACGTAGCCGTCTCCTGTTTGCCCAAATCCAGCATGAGCATTGCTGTGATGAGACTGTGCATAACTAGCTTTTGGTCCTTCTTTATAATCTTTAGGAATTAAGTAGGCCCACTTGGTCCCTTTCAAATCAGAATAAAAGAAGAAATGTTGGTGATCACCATGTTTAACAATGATTCCTAGATCTGTTCTTCCTTCAATCTGCGATTCACTGGTTAATAAAAAACCATCATCAGTTGGTTTATCAATCCCAGCAACTTCTTTACGGGAAGATTTTTTTGTGCTCTTCTTTTGCTTAGTTTTTTTAGCTTTGGAAACTTTTTGGTGCTTTTTAGGCTCCTGTGTATTTTGCTTTTGATTAGGTGACCAACAAGCTGTCAAAGCAAGGTTACAGCTCAAGAGCACTCCAGCCAAGTACAAAAGACGCTTGTGTCGTGACGTTTTGTTCAATTAAAATCTCCTTAATATAATAAGTAATGTCGTTAATTAGGGTCAAAAACTTGGTCTCATTTATTGGTTTGTAACAAAGGTTTTCTAGCAAAAATAGCTGCGCAGGCCCGGCCATTGCTAATTAAAAGGGCACAAGGCAAGGAACTTTTAGATTGTTTGTTATTAATTAAAAATAAGATTAACTAAATGAATGCTAAAAATTAAATATTATTGCTTACAAACCACGTCAATTTCCTAAGGAAATTCTCCCCTTCCTGCCAACCAGCACGCCCAGCAGAAACAGCCAGACCAGGCCCGTAATCATAAGACAATTCTGAAAAATTCAAACTAAATAAGGAAATGACCATAAAATAGCGGCTTAGATGAGCAACTTATCTTATTTTTTAACCATCTCATTCCAATTTCGCCAGAGATTTTTTAGTCTTTTGAAAGCGTTTTTTAATGTCAGCTTTGCCTACTAGTACTTCATTGTCTGAACACTGCCAGACACCTAGAAAGCACATACTAGTAGAACTTTAAGCTGCAAAATCAGCGGAAAAATCAGTGGCCAGCGACAGTGACACACGTGCTTTGTCTAAAAAAGACACTGCCCTTGACTGGTAAACAGGCAGCCCCACACCAGCTAGCAGACGTACCACCTTTTAGCCAAGCACCTCATGGAAGCTCTTGGCCTTTTTGTGCTCTGAGAGCTTGATTCCTAAGAGAGAAAAGCTCCTCGCAGGTTCTTACTGCTTTTAGGTAATAGCTAAGCTCTTTCTAGCTCGGGACTAGCTTAAACGATTTTCTAATAGTTTAATCAGTTTTTGGTTATTTTGCAGTAGCTGATCATGCTGATAATCCTCTAGTACCTGGAGTTGTGCAAAAAAATCAGTGATTTCTGGTTGCAGCTGCTGGTATAATTGTAACCCCTGACTGGTCAAGTGAATGTGCAGGTGGCGCTTATCGGTCTCTAAGCGTACTCTTGTAATGAGCTGCTTTTGTTCGAGCCGCCTAAGCAATGGTGTTAACGTATTGCTCGCCAGATTGAGGCATTCTCCCACTTCGTGTAGTTGCCGGTCATTTTTCTCCCATAATACTAATAAAACCAAATATTGGGTATAGGTCAAATCATAAGGCATTAACACCTGCTTGTAGAGTTGGTGAAACAGTTTATTAATAGTATAAAATGAGAAACAGAGTTGCTGTGAAAGTTTTAAATCTGATGTCATACGCCCCTCCTGGTCTTTATATAGGATATATCATAGCAGAAATGTCTAATCGTTGACAAAAAATCTTAACTATACTAAAATTTGTGTTAAATAAATCGTGCACGACTTATGTACGCATTTAATATTACCATCTCTTGAGTGTTTAAACAACTCTTAAGGGACCACCATTTCAAAAAAAGGAGAAAGATATGTATCAATATGACGTTACTTTTATAGGTTCTGGACATGCATCATGGCACGCTGCCATTTTGCTTAGAAAATTTGGTAAAAAAGTTGCGATTATTGAAAGCGACTTAACGGCTGGTACCTGTACCAACTATGGTTGTAATGCCAAGTTCTTGCTAGAGAGCCCCTTTGAGTATCTAGATGGACTTTCTCGTTATGAAAAAGCTGGTATCGCAACTTCTGGTCACATTTCTTGGGAAAAATTAATGGACTATAGATCAATAGCTACGCACCAGCTATGGAACAACTATTTGCGGCGCAAGGCATTGATTTGATCAAAGGCAAAGGACATCTGATTGATGACCATACGGTCGGTGTGGACAAGCAAGAAATCACCAGTGATAAAATCGTTATTGCGACAGGTCAACGCTCTGCGCGTCTCAATGTGCCTGGCAATGAGCAATTTCATGACAGTCGTGACTTTTTGAGTCTAGATAAGATGCCAAAACGCATGACTATCATCGGAGCTGGGATTATTTCCTTAGAGTTTGCTACTATGGCAACCAAATTAGGCACAGAAGTTCACATTATTGAGTTTGGTGACCGTGCACTCGCTGCCTACCCTAAAGACTACGTGCAAACAATTGTTGATACCCTAACCGAAGAAGGAGCTGTCTTCCACTTTAACGAAGCAGTTACGCAAGCCACAGCCTTAGATGATGGCAGTTATGTGGTTAAAACGGATTCAGGATTAACCGTAGAAACCGACTATATCCTTGATGCGACAGGTCGCATTGCTAACACGGAAGATTTGGGACTAGAAGCCTTAGGTATTGAAACAGACCGTGGTGGCATTGTGGTTAATGATCACTTGCAAACAGCTGTGCCAAATATCTTTGCTTCAGGTGATGTGGTTTCTAAAAAAATTCCAAAATTAACACCAACTGCTACTTTCGAATCAAACTATATCGCTTCTGTCATTTTAGGAAATAGTGATCCTATCCAATACCCAGCTATTCCAAATGTTGTCTTTACTATGCCACGCCTATCACAAGTCGGCGTAACAAATGACGAAGCTAAGGCTCACCCTGATGACTACCGGGTGGTTGATATTCCATTTGGTCAACAACTAAAATTCCAAACAAAACTCGAAGAAAATGCTAAATTAACACTGGTTATTGGGCGTGATAAAACCCTCAAAGGAGCTACTATGCTAGGCGGTGAAGCAGGGGAAATGGTGAACCTACTCACTCTGATCATTAACCAAGGCCTTAGTGCTAAAGAGCTTAATGCAATGATTTTTGCCTTCCCTGGTGTTTCTAGCGGTGTCCTCACTAGCTTGATTCAAGCTTTAAATGAGTAAAAACTCACACGGTGCTTAGCACAAATTACAAATTGCTCAGCGACTAGCACACACCTGCTGCTAGATGTGTCCAGTGCTAGTGATGTAGCTATCATCCATTCTCTAAAAAAATATAAAGGACGGTTATATGTCATTTAAAAACAATCAATTTGACGACCTCTTATTTGGACGTCGTTCCATCCGGTCTTTTGACCCACAAATCAAAATTTCAAAAGATGAAATGCTAACAATGATTGATGAAGCAGCCAAGGCGCCATCATCTGTTAACATGCAACCTTGGCGTTTAGTCATAGTCGAAAGCCCTGAGGCTAAGGCTAAGTTAAAACCTCTGATTCGTTTTAACACCTTACAAAATGAGACCTCAGCTGCGATGATCCTTATTTTTGGTGATATGCGCAGTCAAGAAAGGGCTGAAGAAATCTATGGCAAAGCAGTTAAAGAAAATAAGATGCCAGAGGCTGTTAAGCAAGAGCAATTAGCTAAGATTGTTCCGACTTATGATAATGCTAGCCGTGAAGAAATGTCACATATTGTGCATATTGATGCCAGCTTGCTTGCCATGCAGCTCATGCTAGTGGCACGCGCTCATGGCTATGACACCAACGCTATTGGTGGATTCGAAAAAGATCAGCTAGCTCAAGCATTTGATTTAGATCCTGAACGCTATGTGCCTGTGGTGATTGTGGCTATGGGTGTCGCCAAGGACAAAGGCTACGAGTCTGTTCGATTAGATGCTAAAGATATTACCAAATTTTATTAAGGAGGCGCTGCTATGACTAAAGTTTTAATGGTTGTGACAAATGTTGGTACTTACGGTGACGCCGATCGCTTAACTGGCTTATGGCTAAGTGAATTAACGCATGCCTATGATGTCTTTTCAAAGGCTGGCTACACGATTGACGTTGTCAGTCCAAAAGGGGGCTATGTTCCCTTGGATCCTAATAGCTTAGCAGATATGGATGACGTTTCCTTAGCTTACTACCGTAATGCTGACTTCCAAAACCGAATCCTCGGCGCTTCGCTATCACCCAATCAAGTAACAGCTAGTGACTACGATATTATTTACTATACCGGTGGTCATGGTACCATGTGGGATTTCCCGCATTCCGAGACCTTAGCCACAATAGCCAGCCAAATCTATGACCAAGGAGGCATTGTCTCTGCCGTCTGTCACGGTGTTGTTGGACTGCTTCCTATCAAAGATGCTGCTGAAAAAAACCTCATCGCTGATAAAGAAGTGACCGGTTTTAGCAATGAAGAAGAAACTAAAAATGGTACCCAAGACATGGTTCCCTTTTTAGCAGAAAGTGCACTCAGAGAAGGTGGGGCCACGGTCAGAGTTGGTAAACCATTCACAAGTACCGTAGCTAGTGATCACCGAGTCTTTACCGGACAAAATCCACAATCGGCCAAAGCCTTAGCGCAAGCTATTGTGGACTACCTAGCAAAAGCTTAACCAACAGCAAACCCTAAACGACTTCTCTACATCAAGCCCTACGAGGAATAACATCACTATACATAAGACAGCAAAAACCATCTGCTATGAGCCGCAAGGTCTCAACAGATGGTTTTTTTGACGATGGTTTTATCAAAAAGCTAATGCTTTAGGGAATAATGGCACAGCAGAAAGCTAGTGCTATCATTTTTATCGTGGGTAGGTAAGCCCACACTGGCTATTGGAGAGTGTGTTATGTGCAAAAACATGATAAGCTTAGTCTGCCCTCAATCTGCAGCATAGACTCCCGAGGTCATATTTCGTTTTATTTTTAAACTTGTGGTTTGGTGATCAGGTCAAGCTGCCTTGACATTGCCGAATTTTATAAACAAAACCAGCTTTTTTCCAAGAAGTGCTATCGGAAAAAAAGCTGGTTTTTGGAATGAGCAGTTGGTAGAGTCTCCAACCGTTTAATCACTAAAGTTTAGACTTTGTAGCGAAGGTTAAGCATCTCTAGATTGATCTTTTTTACGCTTACCAGTCATAATACCAGCTGCAGATGCAATAACAGACAGAGCAGCAGCTGTGAAGAAGCTAGGCGCCTCACCAGTAGCAGGTAATTGGTTCGCTCTATGTTGAGCATTTGATACTGGCTTAGCAGAATGCGGTACTTGACTTGGTGTGCTAGTAGCAGCTGCTTGGCCTTTGTTTTGCTTGTCAACTGGTGCTTGTGCGGTTTTGCTGTCTTTGCCATTTTTGCCACTGTTGTCTTTAGCATTCTTGTTTGGAGTCGCTGGAGTCAACACTGTCCATGGCACACTGTGTTTCTCAGGCTTAGCCTGAGGTGTTTGTGCACCTGGCTTGTCTTGTTTTTCTTCTGGTTTGACCTCAGGCACTTGTGGAGCTTTTGGAGCATCTGGGGTTTTCGGTGTGTCTTCGGGCTTTTGAGGTGTTTCTGGTGTGCTTGGTGCTTTTGGCTGATCCTCAGGCTTCGTCTCAGGAGTCTGAGGTGTGTCCGGAGTTTTGCCATGCTCTTTCTTGAGAGCTTCTAGTTTGGTCATCAAGTCTTGCAGCGCTTTTTCTTGAGCGCTAAGCTGGCTTTGATTTTTAAGCTTCTCTTCAACTTGAGCTTTAGCATCTTCCAAAGCTTTCATGGTTTTAGCAGTAGCTGTTAGTTTGTCTTCTAGTGCCTTGATAGCCTCTTCTTTTTCAGTGATTTTAGCTTGAACATCTTGTAAGTCTTGCTCTAGTTTAGCTTTTTCTTGGGCACTGAGCTCACCTTGTTGTTGTAGCTTAGCTTCAATCTCAGCCTTTTGATTGGTCAAGTCAGCCACTTTAGCTTGAGCGTCTTTTTGAGCCTCCTCTAGCTCTTTAACTTTTTGAGTAGATTCGGTCACTCGATCTTCTAACTCACTAACTTTAGCATTCTTTGCCTCTAACTCTTGTTTCAATCGAGTTTGAGCTTCAGTATTAGATGCTTCAGTTGCTTGAAGTTGGGCTTGTAACTCAGTAGCTTCTTTCCGCTCTTTATCAAGCTGTGTTTGCAAAGTTTGTTTTTCTTGTGTTGCGTCAGATACTTGCTGATCAAGTTCCTTAACCTTGTCTTCACTTGCTTGGAGTTTTTGAGTAGTTGCTTTAGTTTCTTCTTGAAGTTTTTCCATCTGAGCTTTTAACTCAATATTGCCCTTGGTTGAGTCTGCTAGTTGAGCTCTAACTTTTTCTTGTTCAGCTTTTAGCTTTTCATTCTTTTCTTTTGCTTTTTCAATCTCTGAAGTTAATTTCTCATTCTCTTTAGTCTGTTTGTCAAGCTTTTTCCTGTAATCAATTGTTTCTCCAAGAGCATGATCAAGCGCCCATCGGGCATTGATTAAATCTTTCTCATGGGTAATCTTTTCTAGCTCTGCTTCCAATTCTGAAAATATTGACCAATATTGCTGAACATTAGTTGTATTGACTGATCCATTACTTATTGCACGACCAGATAAATTAGTAAGGGTGGCAGAAAGCTGTTTAGCTTTATTAGAGAACTCCAACGCATGTTTTGTCAAAGGACTTTCGCTGTTCCCCTTCACGACTCCCTGATTGCTTAGCAATCCTGCGCTAACGATGAGGCTTGCGAGTACTGCTTTTTTCCCCAAATGACCTTTTGCCATTTCTTTTTTCTCCTTAGTTTCTCTCGTTTCTCTGCTAGTTTGCAGCAAGAAACAGTATATATATATATATTGAAGGTCAGTAATTTCAGGTGTTTTAAACTTATGATTCAACCAATAGAAAGCGTTTTAAGGGGTAATGTAACAGACTCTTTAGGAAGTGGCAACTGTGATTAAAACCAGCACAAATGACCTCCCACGGCTATTGTAGAAGGTCATTTTGCTAATCACTAAGTTTTTAGGTTATGAGGTAGAAATGTAAGCCAAATCTGACTAGTTTTCTTTTCGTTTGCGTGCAAGGACACCTGCGGATGCAATAACAGACAGAGCAGCAGCTGTGAAGAAGCTAGCAGCTTCACCAGTGGTAGGTAATTGGTTAGCTCTGTGTTGAGCATTTGATACTGGCTTAACAGAATGTAGTACTTGACTTGGTGTGCTAGCAGAAGCTGCTTGGTCTTTATTTTGCTTGTCAGCTGGTGCTTGTGTGGTTTTGCTGTCTTTGGCATTCTTAGCGTTGGCATCCTTGCTTGGAGTCGCTGGAGTCAACACTGTCCATGGCACACTATGCTTACCTGGGGCTTGCGGTTTATCCTCTGGTTCAGTGTCTGGTTTGACCTCAGGCACCTGTGGAGCTTTTGGAGCGCCTGGGGTTTTCGGTGTATCTTCGGGTTTTTGAGGTGTTTCTGGCGTGCTTGGTGCTTTTGGCTGATCCTCAGGCTTCGTCTCAGGAGTCTGAGGCATATCCGGAGTTTTGCCATGCTCTTTCTTAAGCGTATCAAGCTTAGCCATCAAGTCTTGCAGGTCTTTTTCAAGCTGGGCTTTTTCTTGAGCGCTAAGCTGACTTTGATTTTTAAGCTTCTCTTCAACTTGAGCTTTAGCATCTTCCAGGGCTTTCATTGATTTGGCAGTAGCTGTTAGTTTGTCTTCTAAAGCTTTAATCGCATCTTCTTTTTCAGTGATTTTAGCTTGAACATCTTGTAAGTTTTGCTCAAGTTTAGCTTTTTCTTGGGAGCTAAGCTCACCTTGTTGTTGTAGCTTAGCTTCAATCTCAGCCTTTTGATTGGTCAAGTCAGCCACTTTAGCTTCAGCGTCTTTAAGTCTGTTAGTTGACTCAGCGACTTGACCCTCAAGTCCAGCAACCTCGGTTTTTTTCTTCTCTAACTCTTGTTCTAATTTTGCTTTAGCTTCACTATTATCGGCATTAGATGCTTCAGTTGCTTGAAGCTTTTCTTGCAAGTCAGTAACTTCTTTCTTACCTTGTTCAAGCTGTGCTTGTAACTCAGAGTTTTGTTTTGTCGCTTCGGTAACCTTGTCTTGACTTTCTTTCAAGCTTTGAGTTTTCTCTTCTACTTGTACCTGTAAGTCCTTAGCTTTAGCTTGCAACTCAGTATTAGCCTTGTTAGAGTTTGCCAATTGAGCCTTAATTTTCTCTTGCTCAGATTTTAGAGTTTTAGCTTCTTCTTGAGCTTGTTTAACTTCGGATGTTAGTTCCTTTATTTCCTTTTTAAACTCAATTCCTTCCTCAACAGCTTTATCAAATACTTCTCTAAGAGTTAGTAGTTTTTCTTGATTAGTGATATCATCTATGTTTTCTCTGACACTATCGTTTAATGCTTTTAATTCTGAAAACTTTACTATACTATTAGCCCTTAAAATTTTACGAAGCTGCTCTTCTATTTTATTAGAAAGTTCAAGAACTTCACGATTCAATTCACTTGCACGCGCTCTTTCCTGATTAAATTGGTCCTCCCCCTTCACGACCTCTGGATTGCTTAATAATCCTGCACTGACGATGAGGCTTGCGAGCACCGCCTTTTTCGTCCAATGATGTTTCGCCATCTTCTCTTCATCTCCTTCTCGTTTTTCTGCTAGTTTGCAGCAAGAAACAGTATATATATATATATATATATTAAAGGTCACTTTTTTAAACAAAAACAAAATTTAAGAACAAAAAGGCGGTAGCGATTCCATTAAGCTATCACTGGATTCCTAATGCCCAAATCTGCTGACTTAGAGTGCTAAATATCCGGAATTGCTAATAACAGGGGAGTTAACCTTTTATGCTTATAGTATTTGTTTTCCTAAGTAAAAAAACAATAAAAAAAGTAATGCTAAAAAATTGATTCCTATTTTCTAATAAGGTAAACTAGGTCTGTTTATAAACAATCGCAAAGGAGACATAAGAGGGGAACTCATTGAAGGCTATATCATTAAGAAAAATGCTGGCTGCTTCTGCAGCATGCTTTATATTTTCCATAAGCTCTGCCGGAGGAAGCTTACAAGTCTGGGCAGAGGACTATTACGGGTGGAATGATGGAACAAGAAACCAATCACCCTTCTTTTTATACGTAACACCAAAGGACAACTCAACGAGAAGCACTGAAGATAAATATGTGGTGTATTGTTTTAACAAAGAGAAACATTGGCCAGATCAATGGGAAGCTACATACAATAATTTTAATGAGATAAGAGCTCCTTATAATGATTTACCCATATATGAGAAAAAATTGGGTTATGATAGTATATTTAAGCAACATGCTCCAGATCACAAAAAAGAAATTGATGATATTGGTGGTGCTTTGGTAGCAGTTCTAAGTAAAGGCTATCCGACTGTTAAAAATATTGAAAATCTTGACGAAACTTCCAGTAGAAAAATCACTCAATTAGCCATTTGGTATTTCACTGATAGTTTTCCCAAAAGTCATTTTAAAGAAAACTATAGCTTAAGCGACGTAGAAGATAAAGCACTTCAGAATTTAATTGCCGCTGGGGAAAATCCTAATTTAGATGAATCCCAGAAAAAACAAACGTTAGATTTATATATTTATAAATCAGGTGGAACAGAGCATCGTTATAATTACCAAAACCTGCTCGGTTCGACTTTGATACCTAAAATACCAGCTTCTGAAACAGAAATTCATAGTAATCTTCTTTTACTCGAAGAGGACAACCTTTCCGGTATCATTTCAGGTGGTGTAGGAAGCGTTGAAACATTGGAAGAAAGCAATACTCCTATTATAGGACAAGGAGGTGGTTTAGCTGACTTAGCCGGAGATACTCATTATCCTGCTGGGGAAAAGGTGGAGGCTGGTGCTCCGCAAATGCCTGGTACTTGGGGTAAAAATGATAGCCCCCTACAAGGTCTTGAAGGCGAGCAGTCACCTCTAATCACTAAAAACCATAATAGCACTGAAAAATACCCTGGCCAGTCAGAGATTCTAATTGAAACAGAAGATTCTAAGATTCCTCATATCATGGGCCACGGAGGTAAACTAGCTGGGGAAGCTGGGGAAGCTGGGGAAACGCAGCAAGCTGGACAAACAGGCGGCCATACCCCAACCATTGAAATAACACAAGACACGCAAGAAGGCAGGTCTGGCTCCTGCGCTAGCCAAACAGAAACCGAAGATACGCAAAAACCAACGGTCATAATGGGAAGCCAAGGGCAACCTATTGAAACATCTGAGTCTACCCAAGGCGGGATGAGCGGCCAGTCCGGCAACGCCACTGAGACTGACGACACCAAACAACCTGATGTTATCCTAGGCGGACAAGGTCACGTGATCGATATTTCTGAACATAGCTCAGCAGGCATGTCTGGCTCCTGCGACCCATTAACAACTCTTGAAGACGCTGAGCATTCAACAGCTGATAGCGACACAAAGCAAGCTGGTAAGGAGAGACGCCTACCTCAAACGTCAGATCAAGAGCATTTGCTTTTAAGCCTCCTAATGCCAGTAATTCTCTTACTCATTTCCTTACGAGCTATTTTCAAATACCCCTTTAAGGATAATAACTAAAAGTAATGCAAGCTTAACAGTACTTTTGTGGTATAGCTTTCGCAGATACAGAAACGAGACAAACCTCATTTTTGACGTTTGTCTTTTTTTGTTCCCATGTGCAGCGTTTCACTAGTTGGTAGGCTTGTGTGCAAGGTAAGCACCCAATATCACGTGTGCCAAATATTCCAAGCTCTGTTTGTTCAGGCTGTGACAACTTTCTTATGGCTTGCTTTAGATTTCCTTTAACAATCTACCGTCTGTTGGTCCGTGTCAGACCAGCAGCCACAAATTTGGCAAGTGCTAGCTGAGCTGACTTTAGCTGCGCTAGCTTAGGCCATACCCTATGGCCATTGTGTCCTGTGCGCCTCCTACAATCTTTTTTCTCTAATCATCTAGGATACAATTGATGGCATCTTGAAATTGCTGTTTCCTTAGCTCTCGTATAACCTCTAGTACATCATCTGATTGAGCATCAATAAAATCAAAGTTAAGCCCCATGACTTTTGTCCTTTGACTTAAGTTCAACCGTTCCTTTATAAAAGACGTTAATTCTGCTGTTGTAATAATCAAATCCGTGGTTTGTTCGTCAAATGTGTACGAATCTAATAAAACGTTAAATGACTGAACCTTAACTTGATTGATATGAGCATACTGAAAGACTAAACTATACAGGATGTCCATATTCCTTTTATTAATTTCCACTACTGCTATTACTAGAGGCGGGAGATTCTCTTTGATAAGCTGCTCTAAGCGCAGGCACAATAAATGTAAGTTGGCAGAGGTTAGATTGCCTCCTCCTGAGTTACTTTTGATCCAATTATTAATCAGTAAGGTTAAGCGCTCAAGCAGTTTTTGGTTCCCGTGGTATTCTGCTGAATAATAGTACTTTGAAGGAATAAAACACTGCAAATCAAATAACGTTTTACGAATATAAGGTAATAGAGTGCGAATACAGTTGCGATCAAAGACAATATACTGCTTAAACAATAAGCTTAGCTCCGTCAGCAATTCGCCGTAGCGGCGATCTTCTTGGATAATGGGAAATAGCTTTGCAAAATCGTCTTCAGAAAATTCTGTTATCACCAAAGCATTATTGACTGTTAAGTACACTAGAAAAATATAGTCAATCTCATGGTTTGGGAAATCCACATTCAAGAGTGCCCTGCCTTTTTCATTGAAGAAAAGGTCAAAATAAGTATATATGGACAGTTCCTTTAACTTTGTAAAAATGGGTTGGTGGGGGATTGCAACAGTAAAATCCCTGCGTTTCCATGATAAGGTTAATAACACATCAAAGAATAAGTATTTCTTATCCAACAAAGGGTGTGGACTCTTCTTACGCTTAGTAGAAAAGACAAATTCATGGATAAAATGCAAATCCTCATCAGAAATATTATAGGTAATAATCCCAAATTTAGCATGCAAAAGAGCAATCAGATAACGCAGACGCCACTCCTCGCCTACAATATTATTGTCTTCTAGTTTAAAACCACATTCTTCTATAAAAGGAACCATATATTGAATAATACGGTAAGCTGATGGCGTAGAAATAAAATGTTCCTTAGCAAAACGAGATACTGATTTGATCCTATTCTTGGGAGCGACTGGTAGTAAAAATTTAAGGGCTTGCAGCCTAATGGATTGACTATAGATCATATGAAAGGCATCAAAAGGCTCTTTGGACAAGATTATACAGCTGATCTTCGTTTTATCACATTTAAATTTAATCTTACCTTCAAATAGTTCACTTAATCGCTTGATGCAGTCTTTAATTTTAGACGGTGATAGGCCTGTCTTATATTGAATCATTTCTAGCGGAAGCACTTTTTTATCAAATAATAAGCTCATCATTATAATCTGACGACTAATCGATTTTTCGACATAATTTTCAAGCAAAGCATTCTCCTAAAATAAATCATACTCTCTTTAATATAATATCTTTTGTTTGAAAATTCAAGTAAATTTTGTATTTTCTAAATATTCAAACATTTATTCTTACATTATAGACTATTCTCAGTTGAAAAACAATAAGCAAATCACTCTTAATATATTGATTCCCATTTTTCAATAAAGTAAACTATTTCTATTACAAATTTGTTAATAATACTATAATAAGGAGAGTAAAATAATAGAATGAAAAGAAAAATATTAATAAAAATACTGCTTACTCCCCCAGTATACCTTGTACTTCCAGCAAACGTCACAAAAGAAAGTCTCTATCTCAGGCTCAAACCCTATTTTAGACATGACCTTGGGACAAAAGCTAAGTCATCCTTCTTATTACAACCAGCACTGACACATGCCCCAAAGCACTCCTCGAAAGCTCACTATGTTGTGTATTATTTTAAGCAACCTCATCACCATCCAGATAGTAAAAAAGACCAAACAACCTTTCAAGGAGGACAAGATAAAGCCTTCTTCAATAGGCTATTAGTCAAAAATGGCCCACAATTGCCAGCTACGGTTAGGAAAAAGGCTAATCGAACAAAAACAGCGAGCGCTATGGAAAAAGCACTCATATCTGTGTTACAAAGGGGCTATCCAACTGTTAAAAAGTTAAAAGGTCTTGACGAAAAATCCAGTCACAAAGTAACCCTATTAGCCCTTTGGCATTTTAGTCATCATTTAAAAGACCCAGATACTATTCTTACTACAAAACTTAGCAAGAAAGAGAGAGCCGCATTTGACTATTTAATTCATGGAGCTACACATGCACCACCAACTACAACCAATCAAACATCTGACAGCTCGAAAAGGGCAAATCAAAGACCAGGAAAAAGAAAACACTGCCAAAACATTTTGAGAACTAGGGTAATGCCTCCAAAAGAAAAGCCTAGCCAACTACAAGCAACGTCTGGTCTGTTCAGAAAAGCTGAGCAAAGAACATTTAAATACCCAGAGTCTGTAGCATTCCGCAAAACCGGGCATGAGCAGGCCAAACCTAAAATGCATTTTGAGCTAAATAGTCCTAAGATTCCTAAAAAGCATATGCCAAAATATAAAGAACTAACAGCAGCTGATTTGAGAATGATTATAGGTGGTGATCGAATTTATCTGCCAAGAAAATCTACCAGCTTTGGTCTTAAAAGGGGCATCCGCAATAGTCCAATGTTCCGTCAACCCAACAATAAATCAATAGGAGAGCAAAGCTATGATGCCCTATTAAGTAACATGGGTTGCCAAACACGTAAGAGAACAACGAAGGTTTCTGATATTATGGCAGGTAGCCAAGGTCAACCAATTACAACCTTTGGGAATCCTCAATCAGAAATGGTCGGCCAAGCAGACAATATCAGTAATATCAGTAATATCAGTAACATCAATAGTATCCAAAAGCCAAATCATAACACTCTCAACAACAAAATAAGCAAACAGGTCACCTTACCACAAACAAAAGAGAAAAAACAATTAGGTTTATTCAGTCTCATGGGTGCCGTAACTATTTTATTAATTCCCTTATTACCTCTTTTTAAAAGAAAGTTTAAAACGAAATAATAAAATAGCTGACTCGTAAGTTGTCAAGTCAAGTGCAACCAGTTCATAGATAACTAGAGTTCCAGAGGTTAAGCTGTTCGGGATAGCTCAAACAGGAATTTTGAGGATTGATATTGAAGAAGTCGTCTTGGGCGCTCATTGATGGCAGTAATATAACTGTCAAGTTCTTCAGAGGTTAGTGGATTAAGTGAGACTCCTTTAGGGACATATTCTCTGAGGAGCCCATTGAAGTTCTCGTTTGTTCCTCTCTCGTGTGAAGAATAGGGATGTGCAAAGTAAACGTCAACAGCTTCTAAGTTTGAGAGTAAACTAAACTCAGAACCATTATCCGCTGTGATGGATGCAATAG
>NZ_WLZU01000021.1 GCF_009870755.1 Streptococcus halichoeri | reverse complement strand
GATTATAGTTAGGATTTTCTTTGTGGAACATACTGAGACCTCCTAGAACTTCTTATCTTTATTATAACTCTTGGCAAAAAGAAAAGCCCTAGAAAAATCAATTCCTAGAGCTTTGTCTTCAATCTGAGAAAGGTTCTGAATAAGAACCTTTCTTCTTATAGTTGTTAACTATATAATAAAATTAAAAATAGCTATTTTTGGACTTGCCTGGTTTTTGGTACACTAATATTAGTTGATCAATGAATAGTATATAAGGTAGGAATCGTTATGAAACTAAAAAAAAGAGTAGCACTAACAAGATGTCTACTGGCATCCGTTTTAGTATTAGGAGCATGTGGTCACAAAAAGCAGGACCAAAGTAAAATTGTCCGTGTGGGGACCATGGCTAAAAGTAAGTCAGAAAAAGCGAGATGGGATAAGGTCGAAGCCATTCTCAAGAAAAAAGGAATTACCTTAAAGTTTACTGAATTCACCGACTATACTCAACCCAATAAAGCTTTAGGCAGTAAGGAAATCGATATAAATGCCTTTCAACACTATAATTACTTAAATAACTGGAATAAGGCTCATAAAACCAATTTTGTACCAGTAGCAGAAACCTATTTCACCTCTTTTAGATTGTATTCAGGAACAAAGAATGGTAAGGACAAATATACGTCGGTATCACAAATTCCAAATAAGGCGACCATTGCGATTCCAAATGATACGGTCAATGAGAGTCGTTCACTCTACCTTTTGCAATCAGCTGGTCTGCTAACTTTAAGTGTCTCAGGTGACACTCTGGCTTCGATTTCAGATATTACGACTAATAAAAAAGACATCGTCTTAAAAGAAGTTGATGCAGCACAGACAGCTAGGACGTTACATTCAGCCGATGCTGCTATTATTAATAATGACTTTGTCACAGAAGCCGGTATTAATCCTCGCTCAGCTATTTTTGTGGAGCCTAAGAGTGCTAACGCCAAGCAATGGTATAATCTCTTAGTCGCCCAAAAAGGCTGGCAAGATTCTGATAAGGCAAAAGCCATTAAAGAAGTGGTTAAAGCCTATCATACCGATGCAGTAAAAAAAGTAATTAAAAAAACGTCTAAAGGCTTGGATCAACCTGTTTGGTAAAAGGGTTAGGTCATCTAAAAAGCATATTCATGGTTCATCCACGAACAATGGCAATAACAAAGCAACCTCTAAAAAAGAGTAAGGCCAAGGCCAATCTTTTTTAGAGGTTGCTTTGTTGCTTATGTAAATAGAGTTGACTTTTTTATAGCATTTACTGTCTACTTACGTTTAAAAGGAAGGGGAATATCTTTTAACTGATTAAAGGTATCAGCTATTTTTTGATTGCGTTCAATATTTTTTAAGGTTTCTTGGTCAAACAAAGCTTGGCTTTTTTGGCGGCCTTCACTTGTAATGTAATACAGTTTGACTAAGGAGCCAAGTGCCTGCTTGCCCTGTTTAGGGGACATAGCAACGACTTCCTCTAACTCAGCGTTTCGATAGTGTTTCGCTGGTTTTGCTGGTATTGCGGCTACAACAAACCCTAAACTTTCAAGGTGTTGTTTGGCTTGACCTAAGGGGAGGTTAATAACGTTATCTAAGTTTCGCATACCTCGTTGCTTTTCCAGACGTTGGTCCATATACTTTTCAACAATGGGACGCGTGTTATCTATCCCTTTTCCTATTAATTCTGTTGTATCGGGAATTAAAGTAAATACCTTGCTAACTGCACCCAAGAGGCGCAAGCGTTTTTTTGATTTGGCCATGATAATCTCCTCAATTGACTATTCTTTTTATTATTATATCAGAAGATTAACCAAAGCTAGAATGATAACCTTACAAATTTGTAAGTCTATCACCCTTGTTCTGTAAGATTGCGGCAGCGATTTTCCTATAAAATAGAAAGTGTCAAAGGAAGCCTGTTAGTGGCATACCATTTGTCTTATAAAAATCGTATAATATGATATTAGGAGAAGTTATGATGTTATTAGAAATTGAGCACTTAAAAAAAGTTTACCGAACTCGCTTTTCCAAAGAAGAGACCCATGCTCTTAAGGATATTGATTTTAAAGTTGAAAAAGGGGAATTTATTGCTATCATGGGGGAATCTGGCTCTGGAAAGACCACGCTCTTAAATATTTTAGCTACCTTAGAAAAACCCAGTCAAGGTTCGGTGCTCTTAAATAACCAAGATATTACTAAAATTAAAGAAGGGGATTTAGCTAAGTTTCGCTTGCAGAATCTAGGCTTTGTTTTCCAAGATTTTAATCTGCTAGATACCTTATCGGTGAAAGATAATATTTTTTTACCGCTTGTTTTGGATCGTAAATCCTATCAGGAAATGAACAGTAAGCTAGGTCATTTAGCTAATAAATTAAGGATTGAAGATCTGCTGGGAAAGCGTCCGTTTGAAATTTCAGGCGGTCAAAAACAACGGGTTGCTATTGCAAGAAGTTTGATGAATGAGCCCCAGATCCTATTGGCTGATGAGCCAACAGCTGCTCTAGACTATCGTCATTCAGAAGAATTGCTAACGCTATTTGAAGACATTAACCTTGATGGACAAACGATTTTGATGGTTACCCACTCAGCCAATGCTGCTAGCCATGCTAAACGGGTATTGTTTATTAAAGACGGGCGTATTTTTCATCAAATGTATCGTGGCAATAAAACCAATGCAGACTTTAGTAAAGACATTTCCTTGACAATGGCAAGTCTATTAGGAGGAGGTCAGTAAGATGTTTTACCCAAAATTTGCTTGGCATAATTTAAGGCATTCAAAAGCAGTTGTAGCCCCCTTTCTCTTAGCTAGTGTCATCTTGTTTCTTTTAAATGGCATTGTGATTATTTTGATGCTAAGTCCCGTCATGAAAACACTAGCATCAGGCGGCGTTGTATTATTTTTGGCATTAGTCGTTCTGGGCCTATTTTCAACAATTATGGAAATCTATTCCTACCAATTCCTGCTTAAGCAGCGCCAGCAAGAATTTGGTTTATATAATATTTTAGGTATGACCAAGGGTCAGATTTCGATTGTGTCGTCCCTTGAACTCTTTTTTCTCTTTACCATTGTAGTTGTCGGCGGCTCCCTCTTAACTTTTGTCTTTTCTCATTTCTTTTATTTAGTCTTTGCTAATTTAACACATTATCATCAGTTACAATTAGAGATTAACCCGGCGGCCTTTGTCTATACGGCAATAATTGGTTTAGTACAATTTGCTCTTCTCTTTTTAGTGGGACTATTTAGCATTTATAAATCGTCATCACTTGGTTTGTTCCACAATCAAAGTCAAGGAGAGAAGGAACCTAAAGGCAACGTTTTATTGGCTTGTTTATCCTTATTGGCCATCGGTGGAGGTTATGGTTTATCCATTACCTCGCATAAGGTAGTAGCACTGGTCGTTCTTTATCGTTTCTTTATTGCTGTCCTTTTGGTGATCATTGGCACTTATTTGTTTTATATCTCTTTTATAACCTGGTATTTAAAACGCAAAAAAAATAATAAATCCTATTACTATCAGCCTCAGCATTTCATTGCAACCTCCCAAATGATTTTTCGGATGAAACAAAATGCGGTAGGACTAGCCAATATCACCCTGCTTGCGGTGATGGCCTTTGTTTCGGTAGCAACAACGGTAGCCCTGTATACTAATAGCCAACAAATGGTCTCAGATCTCTTTTATAAAAATACTAAGTTTATGCTGATAGCTGATAAGCCAGAGCAAGCCCAAAGGGATTTTCAGCAGTTTGTGCTAGAACCCTTACATCTTGCTTCGTCTCAGGCTCTGACCTACCGACAAATCATGCTTGGTTTACCCCTTGATGAAAAGGCAAAGGTTACTGTTACCGCCCAAGATATTCTAAAGCCATCAGTCAAAAAACTTGCCTATACTTATATTATCACTGAAAAGACCTATCAAGCTTTAGGGAATAAGACTCTTCACTTACAAGAAAATCAGATTGCTCTTTATCGGCAAAAAAACATCACCAATATTCAAGAGATTAACTTCCTTGGAAAAACGTTACAGGTAAGTAAACACATCTCCAAAAATTCCCTACCTGATGCTACTAATACCTATAATCCAGCTGTCATGGTGGTAAAAAACCAGCAAGTCTTGAACGATTTACTTCAGCGTTATAATAATATAACACCTCTTAAAACAAGTGAATCCTTTGAGGCGCAGCTCAACCTTACTCAAAAAGACTTAAAAATCTTGGGAGATAAAGAAGGAATGGTTACAGATGGTAAGCACACGATAGCTGTCTATGAAACAAAAACAGGTTTCTTAAATGATATATATGCTTTCTTTGGTGGTTTTCTCTTCACAGGTTTCTTATTGGGAACGGCCTTTATCCTTGGAGCAGCCTTAATCATTTATTATAAACAGTATTCAGAAGGCTTACAGGATAAAAAATCCTATAAAATCCTTCAAGAAGTCGGCATGAGCATGCAGCAAATCAAACAAACAATCAATTCCCAAATCATCATTGTTTTCTTTATGCCAATTGCTATGGCAAGCTTGCATTTCAGTGTTGCTCTTGTGATGCTAAAACAACTCTTGCTTATTTTTGGGGTACAAAATAATGGTTTGATTTATACAGTTAGTCTAGCAACCATTACTGTCATTGTTGTTCTTTATTATTTCATTTATAAGTTCACCAGCAAAACCTATTATAGAATTATAGAAAGGTAGAAAAGTAGCGATTTTTCGTTACTTTTTTGTTATGATACAAGTATGATACAAAAAGCTAAAATTTATCTTGTGGAGGATGATCCGACCATTCTTGCTCTTTTGACCAAGCATTTGTCTAAGACCTATACAGTTTGTCAGGTTTCTAATTATCGTGATGTCAAAGAAGAGGCCTTAGCTTATCATCCCGATCTGATATTGATGGATATTACTCTTCCTTTTTTTAATGGATTTTACTGGACAACTGAAATTCGCAAACACTTGACTGTGCCTATAATTTTTATTTCTAGTTCAAATGATGAGATGGATACTGTTATGGCACTTAACATGGGTGGGGATGATTATGTCACTAAGCCCTTTTCTCTAACAATACTGGATGCCAAGATTGCGGCTTTTTTGCGGCGCTTTCAAGTATTCACGCAGAAAGATCTGCAATTTAAAGATTATTCACTACATTTCGATGGAACTCTGAGTTATCAAGGTTCTAGTCTACGTCTATCTCCCACGGAACACAAAATTTTAGCGCTGCTATTTTCTAACCAAGAAAAGATTGTGACTAAAGAAGAGATATTGATGACCTTATGGGAAGATGAGCATTATATTGATCAAAATACACTCAATGTTAATATGACACGTTTACGTAAAAAACTACTGGAATTGGGTTTTGAAGCGATTCACACTGTAAGAGGAGTAGGATATTTGTTGCAATGATACGAGCTTTTTTGAAGGAATACCGCTTTTGGTATAGTCAATATTTACTTTTGATTGCCGGCAATACCTTGGTTTTTTATCTGTTTCACCTTCCCATGTATGATTTAGTAGTTGCAAGTATGGTGACCTTGTCTATTTTAGTGCTCTTTAGTATGGGGAAATATGGCCAGTTCAAAGCTAGAATAGAAGCCATTGAACTTTTACAGCTCGAGCAGCAAGCAACGACAACCTCTCTTTTCCCCTTGGATTTGGCTTATCGCTCGCGCTTTGACCAACAGTTTGCAAAGATGAGAAAAAATCTAGAAGAATCCACGGAGAGCAAGTCCAACATCGAAGCCATGATTAAAATGTGGGTGCACCAGATGAAGCTGCCCCTTGCTGCTTTGTCGCTAATGGAACAATCTAGGGAAATAGATCAGCAAGAATTTCATTATCAACTCGCAAAAATGGATAATGCTCTTAATCAGCTCCTGAATTTTCTTAAATTTAAACAGCATCACGATGATTTTCGCTTTGAACAGTTTTATGTGAGCAGTTTAGTTAAGGCACTTTTTAAGGAAATGCGCTATACCTGCATTCAAAAAAATATTGCTGTAAGCATAGAAGGCGATTGGTATATCACCAGTGATCGCAAGTGGTTACAGTTTGCCTTGGGGCAATTGCTGGATAACGCCATCAAGTATTCAAAGCAAAACGGAAGTATAAAAGTCTCTATAAGTAGGTGCAGTATTGAAATATCAGATAAAGGTATCGGAATACTAAAAGAAGACCTGCCCAGACTTTTTGAAGATGGCTTTACTGGCTTTAACGGCCACGAACACCAAAAGGCATCTGGTCTAGGACTCTATATGACCAAACACATTTTAAACCAGCTGGAATTGAGGATAACTGTAGACAGTATTCCGGATCAAGGAACTGTTGTAACCATTTTGCCTAATCCATAACTCACAATAAAAAGAGGTAAGAAGGCAGAAAAAGAAACACGAAGTAGAAGTGTAAGATAGCTTAATTTATTCTTGCTTTTTTATCAATTACTTACTACAAAAATTAGTGAGGAACTAGAATAATTACATAACTATAATTATGTAAAAAACAAAAAGACTATTCTAACTCTTAAGATTTGATCTATTATGGGTAGCAAGGCCAGCTTAGCCTTGCTTTTTTGAGTACGACGGGCATGTCGTACATCTGAGGTGAAAGTCCTTCGTGGGCACCCGCTACCGGTGAACCCAATAGCGACTCCCAAGCCTGACTATCGTGAGATAGCGGGGAGAGGAAGGGATAGCGAAATCGTGGCTCTACGAACAGAAACGTGATATAAAGGCGTATATAGAGGATGAGGGGGCCAAAAACTCTAAAGTCCAAAAAGATAGTCGTAACCTATAGGCGTAAATCACGAGAGTAAACGAGGAAAGATGTACGACTTATCCCGTGAGGTCTCATGAGCGTCAAAAAGACGTAGTAACAACGACTCATGAGAAGTCAGCCGAGGTCATAGTAGTGATGAAGTTTCTGGAATGGAAACGCAGCGAAGGACCGAACGATTAAATGATTCTCTATCTAAATAATTTTGTCTGCCCTATCACCTGGTCTGAAACGACGGCACTCGCGAAACGTATGTCGAAAGAGGCTGATCATAAATATAGGACGGCACCGGCAGAACGAAATCTGATACAGATAGATGTGGGAACACGCAGAGTTCTCGCAGAAGTTTAGTTGAACCGCCGTGTGCCGAACGGCACGCACGGTGGTGTGAGAGGGACTAGAAATTAGTCCCTACTCGATTGCACTGAGCTGTGGACATAGTTTTACTAAAAAACTCTCAAAATGACGATGAAACAGGTCTAAAGTCATCTTTTAGGGAACAGAGTTATCATTCAAAACAAATGTTAAAAAATTCACAAAAAACTATTGACAAACGTTCTTTGCAGGAATATAGTAGCTACTGAAAGTAGCTACTAAAATTTTATAAGAGGTGTAGAATGCTGGTTAATAAAATGAAGCAGTTCGGCTATACAGAAGCAGAAACCAATATCTACTTGAGCTTAGTGGAAAACGGCTCAATGACAGGTTATGAGGTTAGTAAAAAATCTGGTGTGCCTAGATCTAAGGTTTATAACATTTTAGAAACCTTAGTTAAAAAAGGTGTCGTTCTGGTTAATAAAAGTGAACCAAAAAACTACTCCGCCATTTCACCTGAAGAGTTTGTCAGCATGCTAAAGCAAACAACTTTAAGTGATATTCAATTTCTTGATGACCATCTATCACAGATTAAAGAAAAAGAAGATGACGCCTTACTATGGCAGTTAGATAACGAAGAAGCAATTCGCCATAAAATGCTTTATATGATTGAACATGCCAATGAAAGCCTCTACATCCAAATCTGGGATGATTGTCTATCACCACAAATCATCGATGCCCTATGTGCAGCCGAAAAGCGTTTAGAAGAATTCGTCTGTGTCCTTTTCAGTGAAGATGGCCATTACGATCTTCCTTTTAAGCGTTTTTACGCCCATGGTTTTGAAATTGAAAAGTTAGAGGATATGGGTGGCCGCTGGATTAACCTGATTTGTGATGATCGATTGGTCTTATTTGGAACATTAAATACTACCTGTGATGTGATTTGGACACATAATATGGCTATGCGCTTATTAGCCAAGGAATATGTCAAGCATGACGCCTATACTCTTAAAATCATTCGTGAGCATGATTTAGAATTACGCAAAGCCTATGGCAAGGCGTTTGAAAAAATTCGGAAAATATATTAATGGAGACTTACCATGACGTTTAAAAATCTTCTCTTACTACTGATTGTTGCCATGAATGCTTATTTTGCATTTATTTTAATCAAAGATCTTCTGACCCACCGCAAAGAAGTGATGGCAGAAGAAGCAAGCACAGCGGCTTTGCCATTTTCAAGTGCAATTATCTTTTTCTTATCAACTGTCGGAATTTCTGACTTTGCCATCAGTACTAGCTTATATCCTAAGCTAAACTGGACCAGTGTCAAAAAATTGCCAGGAACCTTAAATACACAGTGTACGATTCCTGTTGCGGTTATGGCATTAGCTTATATTACTAATATCAAGGTTAGCATTGTTACCCTAGTTGTTTGTATTGTCAGCCAAATGATTGGTTCTTATTTTGGTGCTAAATTTGCCGTGAAATTACCAGCTGAGAAATTAAAACTCTCTATTGGGATTGGGATGATTATTGCAGCACTGATTATTTTTGGTGGGAAATTCGGCTGGTTACCAGGTGGTGGTAATGCTAGTGCTTTAACTGGCGGCAAATTAGTGATTGCCGCAATTGCTTTAGCAATCTTTGGGGCTTTAAATAATATTGGTATTGGCTCTTATGCGTTAACAATGATAACAGTTTATCTACTCGGCTTAAATCCAGCTGTTTCCTTCCCAATTATGATGGGTGCGGCAACCTTCTCTGTACCTGTTGGTAGTGTACAGTTTATTAAATCAGGTGAATACAGTCGTAAAATTACTCTTTTCACATCAACCTTTGGTGTTTTAGGAGTATTGTGTGCAGTCTTTCTTGTCAGCAACTTGAACACCTCCATTTTACAATGGGTTGTAGCCTTCATTTTACTTTACAGTGCCTATGGAATGCTAAAGAAAAACTAACCAGAACAAGGAGATCCTATGCTTATTTTAACAAAATCCGATATTCAACAATGCTTCTCAATGGCTGATGCCATTAAAGCTGCAAAGCAATCTGTTCGCCTCTACTCAGCAGGTCAAAGCAAGGTACCTCTTCGTACCAATCTAGATGTGACTGACTACAATGGCCAAAGCCTTTATATGCCGGCTGTAACAGAAGGCGAAAAAAGCTCACTTGGGGTGAAGATTGTCTCTGTTTACCCAGATAACATTAACAAGGGCCTACCATCTGTCCCTGCGACCATGGTTTCCTTAAATCCTGAAACTGGAATTGTTTCGGCTATTTTAGACGGCACTTATTTAACACAGCTTCGCACCGCAGCTATTCAGGGAGCAGCTACTGAAGAACTAGCTAACCCAGATGCAAAAATTGCTGGTTTAATCGGAACAGGTGGACAAGGCTACCAACAAGCTATTGCCATGATGACTGCTCGTCATTTGGATGAATTACGTGTTTTTGATATTGATTTTGATCGGGCTCAAAGCTTTGCTAAAGAATTAGCTAAAGATGTTAATGAAACCTTTGCGACCAAAATTTATGCGGTTGCAACAGCCAAGGAAGCTGTTAGTGGCGCTGATCTTGTCACTACCGTCACCACATCGAAAGTTAACACGTTTGATGCTGCTGACATTAAAGAAGGTGCTCATGTCAATGGTATCGGAGCTTACACTCCTGAAATGCTTGAATTACCAAGCGATTTATTAGTTAAAGCAGACGCCGTTATCTTTGACACTAATGATGGTGTTCTAGCAGAAGCTGGTGACATTCAAGCGCCACTTAAGCAAGGCTTGCTGAAAGAAGAGGATTATACTGGAGAACTTGGTGATTTCTTACTTGGTAAAATCCCAGGCCGCCAAAATCCAAAAGATATTACTGTCTTTAAGAGTGTGGGATCAGCAGTCTTAGACACTGTAACTGCCCAAATGATTATTGAAAAAGCGCAAGCACTTGGTATTGGAACAAACTTTGATTTATAAGAGAACATAAAAAAGCTAAACAAGATTTTAGCTTTTTTAATGTTTTAAAGTTAGTTTGGAAGTTATTTACATAAATATATTTATGTTGTTTTCGGGGCTTACAATTTGTCTAAGGCATTTTTTTGTTCATCATTAACAATATGGGTATAGAGATCGGTAACCTGTGTTGAGGCATGACCAAGCTGATGACTCACTAATACCTGTGATTTGGTCGCATCATATAAGCGTGTCGCTAGAGTATGCCTTAATTTATGAGGGGTTACCCGGATTTTATAATCTGCAGAATATTTAGCAACCATTTTCTCAATACTTGAAGCGTCAATACGATTTGGAACGCCGCGATACTCTGTTAAGAAGAAGGCCAAATCTTGTTTTTGGGCTTTGTAACGGTTTTTACGAATTGCTAAGTAAGCTGCCAAGTAAGGCTGAGCAAAATTTGCCACATTAACGGCATCACGTTTTCCACCTTTTCGCGTTACTTCAACAATCATCCTATTTAAATTTAAATCTTTTACATCAAGGTTAACAGCCTCAGATAGACGAATGCCAGATGCTAGAAGCAGTGCCATAATGGCTAAATCACGTTCCTTATTTTTCCGGAAAGAGGACCTTGCTCGGCTGGATAGCTTGCTTTCATAGTCGTTTTCTACATAAGTGAGAAAGGCCATAGTTTCATCACCAAGAAAAAGTTTCTGTTTAATCGTCTCGGCACGCGCAGCCAAGGTTTCTTTTTTCTTTTTAGTTGCGACTTTTTTCATCACGTTTCGATAGAAGTAGGGCTCGCCATTGTCATTTTCAACCTCTTCAGTTAAATATTTAAAAAGGCTTGAAAGAGCTGCCAACGTCCGGTTAATCGTTGTTTGTGACAAACCAGATTTGGTGGAATAGGTATTAAGAGAAGGGCGTTCACGTAAATACAAAACGAACGATTCCATATCTTTTTTAGTTAGGTGTTCTAACGTTATCAATTCAATATCAGCAATCCGGGAGGCCTGTGAAATATCAGCCTCAATCAACCAATCGAAAAAGCGTTTGTATTCTTTGAGGTATTCGTATAGTGTTGTAAAACTATAGGGTACAGATAATTTAGAGTGGTAATACTCTAAGACGTACCAAGGCATGAGTGCCTTATAATCATCAATTTTCTTTAGTAGTAACTCACGTCGCATAAGATTACACCTAACCGTTTCTTTTTGAAAGTTGTTTTTCAGCGGGGATTTGTATAATAGAAGTATATCACAAGCTCAGATATTTTTCAAGAAAATTACAGTTTTTCGGAAAGATAATACACAAAATCACCTCTTTGCTGTTAGACTCTTCCTGGATTGGCATTACTATATTTTTACAAAATTATCTTACTAAATTAATTCCTGGCTTAACTTAATCGGCGAATCTATAATTTTAACAATCTGGCTGAGATGGTTTGCTCTTAAGGAATTAGAGCCTTACTGTGAGGAAAAACTCGCTTTTATTAACTATTCACTCTGGATATTTTCTTGGATAATTTTAGCTTGTTTATGCCTGATGCTTTATGGTTTATTCTTATGAATAATAACTTTGAGTGATGCTTGTTGACGATAAGCTTGTGCATTTTTGTCGATACTTTTTGGTGAGTGTGCTCGTTTTTTATCCTTTAAATCGGTAAATCGGGTTTTTTGATGTTTGTAATACAAATGTAATATAAAAAATGCTTTTTGTTGTAAAAATATGCTGTTACTTTTCGAATAACAAAGTAAGAACCTATTCACTGAAAGATCACGATAAGGTTTTCACATTATTTAGAAGGTTAATAGCATAATATGAATGGAGCATCTCATAGAATGGAAATTTGTCTGGCCAGTGATGCGGAATTTCTTGAAATTCAAGAATCTTTTTCCTCATCTAATTTTTTACAATCCCTACCAATTTTTAATTTACAAACGGAACGCAACCGTTATCTGGCTGTTGAAAAGGTAATTATTCTGGAGCAAGGTCATGTTGTTGGTTTAGCGGTCATTAATTATGTACGACTATGGCGTTTTTTTAAAAAAGCCATAGTCGTACAAGGACCCGTTTTACAATTTGCTAATCACGAACAAACCATAGCTTGTTTGCAGATTTTAGAAAAACATGTGCAAAAAAATGGTGCTCTTTGCCTTATGTGTCACCCATTTTTAGCAGCCTCTTCCAAGGGGGTTAAGCTAGAAGATCTGACACTTCAGCAAAATCAAGCAGTAGCTTCTGCTTTTGCTGCACAAAATTACACTCATTTTTTTAGTCCCGATTATTTGCTTGATGGTGCTAACCAAGAATTTATTAAAGACCTGAGAGATTTTGCTTCCTGCGCAGCAATTGAGGCTTCTTATGACGCTCCACTACGCCGCAATCTCAAAAAATATCGCGACTCTCATGTTAAAGTACGGCAACTCACTCTTGAGGAAATTCCTTTATTTTATCATATTTTGCAGGAGACTTCTAAGCGTAAGGGTTTTGATATCAAAGATATTGCTTTTTTCTATTCTCTTAAAAAATATTTCAACGATCAGGCTCTTTTCATGTATGCTTATTTAGACTGCCCAGCATATCAGGCATATCTAACAAAACATATTGAAGTGCTCACTCAAGATTTGAGTCAGTTAGAATTACAAGATGATTCCAAAAAACGAAATGTTGCAATCAAACAAAAACGGCAGCAGCTAAATAGTTATCAAAAACGCTATGATGATTTTTTAGCGCTAAAAAATCCAGGCACTGAACTGCCACTATCTTCTTACTTATTTATTGAATTTGGTGATCAGCTACTTTCTTATTTTGGTGGTAATTTGGACGACTATTTCATTTTTGGCGGTGCTACTTTGATTAATGCTGAAATGATTCAGTACGCTAAAAAGCGTCAGCTTAGTTACTTTAATTTTGGTGGAACGATTGAAACTGAGCAGAGTTCAGCGGGGCTTGGCAATTTTAAATTTAAAAAACAATTTGGAGGCCAGTTGGTTCAATATCTGGGGAGTTATACTAAGTATCTCAATATGAGCGGTAAGTTATTAGCGCGAATCTTAAAAAAATAGCACATCTAGCTTAACTTGCTCATGTGCTACTGCATGATCAATAAGCTAAGCTTGCGACGGCTACAAGCTTAGCTGTTTAAAATGATTATAAATTTCAATAAAAGAGTCCACTAAGTATACTGATAAGGCAATGACTCCTGAAATAATCATTGATTCAAAAAAATTATGCCCAGCCATTTGAGTATTTCCCTGGATATAATAGTAAGCAATTTTATAGACACTGGCTCCTGGGACAATGGGAAAGTAGCTGGGAATATAAAAGATAGTTACAGGAGTTTTAAATATTCTTGCTGCTACTTGTGACAATGAGGCAATGACCAGGCTGCCACAGAGGGCCGCTAAGCCCTTACTTGTATAAGGTAAGCTGAACAAGTATACAGCATAGCCAGCTGCACCAATAAAACCGACATAATATTTAACATGACGAGGAATTTCTAAGATAATCCCTGAAGTAACGGTCACAACGTAGGCTGCAACGATTTGTGCACTTATAGTTATAGCCATGCAATAACCCCCTTGGCAATAGACAAGCCAATAGCAACTCCTAGTCCCAGGCTAACAGCAATGATTAATGCTTCGACTATTTTTGAGACCCCTGCCCCAAAATCACCCTTGATTGAGTCTCGAAAGCCATTGGTAAAGGCTGTGCCAGGAAAAAGTGGCATTAATACAGAAATAATGACAATATTAAACGATGGATTACTAGTGCTACCTTTAGCATGAATGAGTATTGGAATCACTGTGGCAACAATCATTGTTGTCATGACACCAAAAATAAAATCATTTAAGGCTAATAAGTCCCGTATACGGTAAGACATGAGCATCAAAAAGGCTGCTACTAGTGAGAGTAACATTTCTGATAAGCCACCTCCAAATAAAATTACAAAGGACAGAACTAAGAGAATAATGGAAAAGTCTGTAATTTTTAAGGAATAATTATGATGATCTATATTTTGTAACTTTTTGTAAGCTTCGTCTAGTTTTACTTTATCAGATGTCAAGTCTCGTGAAATCTGATTAACCATATGAATATGACGTAGATTGGTATTTCGTTTAGTAATACGCTTAATCACTGTGATAGGATTATCAAGATCGGGGCCATCTAGGGTAATAAAAAGGCCTGTTGTGTTAGCAAAAACTTCAGTCATTGGTTGTTGGCTCAATTCTAATATATGATCAACCGTATCTTCAACGCGATAACTTTCCGCGTTAGCCTCAAGCATAGTAATGCCAGCTAGAGCAGCTACATCAACAATGCGCTTCATATTTTTAAGTGTTTTTGTCATTTAGCTGTTACCTAAGTTGTGAAAATGTTAGTCTTACTTCTACTCAGAGCTAGTTGCGATATAAAAAGAAGAGAGTAAGTTGAGGACTATCAAATAGAGAAATAAGATTTCAATACTTACCAAAGAAGATTTTTTAGAGACAATTAAGGCTTTCTTCTCCTAGTATACCATGACTTTATGACTTATGGCTGAGTAATCAGCTATGTTTCTTGTTTTTAGCAAATAGACTAAAGAGGGAAAGCAAGCCACGATCTGGTTAGGTTTTAACTTTAAAGATCTGATACTTCCCCTTAAAACTCATCCTATAAAATAAGGACCCGGAATGATTCTGTCATAATGATGTGGCACCAAGCTATTTCCATTTTTACCCAAATTTTACTTAACCAGCAAAAAAAGATTGAAGAAAGAGTACAAAAAGAATCTTTCTTCAATCTAAGGTATTTTCTAGGGTATTTTATTTGACGTTTAATAAGTGAGTGTCTTTAATGTTCGTTTGGATCATTTTTAGCGTCTTCGTGTGTTTTATGAATAGTACCAGGGACGTGATCAGGGCCAGCATAAATAGAATAAATCTTAAGTGGCTTGTCACTGGTATTTGTAACATTATGCCACGTATCAGCAGGTACAAGAATCACATCATCATCAGTAACTTTTTGTTCAAACGTAAGATTGTCTTTAGCATCTCCCATTTGGCATAGGCCTTCCCCTTCTTCAACACGAAGAAATTGATCAATCCCATTGTGAACTTCTAAACCAATATCATCTCCTGGTTGAATTGTCATGAGTGTCACTTGAAGTTTTTCACCTGTCCAAATTGTGGTACGATAGTTTTCGTTTTCTTTTGTATAATCCTCAATATTGACGATATATTTTTCTTTTCCGTGATCCTTATAATCAAAAGTCATATGAAAGGCCTCCTTTTTTATTTAGAGCTATTCTAATTAACTCTAAATAAATGGTAACATAAAACCGTTTTCCCTTCAAGGAAAAAGCTTGTTCATTGGAGGGAATATTTTTAGAGAAAAGCTAATTTATTGCAAATAGCTACCTACTGCCGCCACAGCCAAAAAAGGTAGAGGGCTAAAGTTAGAACAATAAGTCCTCCAAAAATAAAGGGTCTAATGTTAACAATAGGTTTAGCTCTGCCTTTTCCCCATATAGAGTCTGATCGTTTTTGGGCGTCATTCCATACTAACTGAGGTGTAAGGCTTCTCAACACAAACACTAAAATAGGAACAAGGACCAAATCATCTACAACTCCGAAGAAAGGGATAAAGTCAGGAATAAAATCAATTGGTGATAGAACATAAATAATGATTAACAAAGCTACAAGCTTAGCTAATAAAGGTGTCCGTTTATCTCTTAAAGCGAAAAGTATGGCGGATAAATTTGTTTTTAAGTGTTTAATTCTAGTAATAAAGTTAAGTTTTTTTGTTTTGTGCTTTACCATCTGTTTCTTTCTTTGTGAAAAATATTTACTGATCTAAGCGATTGACTCTAGACAAATAACCGATTCATTTCTGCAATTCCTTCTTCGATAATTTCAATTTGGCGAATTGTTTCTGTATCTTTGACAACCTTTTCTCGTCCTAAAATAATACTATCATAAATAGCTTGATACATTTGAGTATAGCTACCTCGCTGGGATATAACTTTTTCTTCGTGATAATAACCTTGCTCATCTATATAGGTCAGAGTTCCATAATGTTCTGGTAAATCCATACCAAAGTCAGCACGGTCTGGCATGTAAAAATGTTTCAGATCTTCTTCTTGGCGATCTTTTGTTGCTTTAATGAACATACCTTTTTTGCCATACACTATAAAACTGGGACGCTCTTTGATTCGGAAATAGCTAGATTTGATAGAGACTTTTAAAGCGCCATAATAAAAATCCAAATCAAAATAGTCATTCATACGTTCTTTTCCAAGCAATTGACGAACGTCATAATGAATAGTGTCAGGCATGCCAAAGTAAGACAGAACCTGATCGATTGTATGGCAGGCATGACCATATAAATAGCTAGTATCAATAGAAAAGGTATCTGTAGTTTCAGGCACCTCTGGTCTAAAATAATCAAAATGCATCTCAACTTCCAATAGTTCGCCAAGTTTACCGCTTTCAATTACTTTTTGGACTGTCAAGAAATCAGAATCGTAACGCCGATTTTGGTAAGCTTGCAAAAAGAGTCCTTTTTGCTTGGCTAAACTAAATAATTCTTTTGCTTGTTCTGAAGTTTCTGTAAATGGTTTTTCAACCAGAGTATGTTTTCCTGCCAAAAGACATTGCTTTGCTAGATCATAATGCGCAGCTGGTGGTACTGATAAAACCACTAACTGAATGTCTGAATCATTTAGTACGTCTTCTAGTGCATTTGTATAGTTTACACCTTCAATTGGTGCCCAAGGACTTAAAGAGGGGGAATAGATTGTTTTTATATGAATATCGCTAATTTGCTGAGCAAAGGGAATGTGATAGCGGTTAGCACTTTTGCCATTACCTATATAAGCAATAGTAAGCATAGTAGTTTCTCCTTTGGACGGATTAAAATTTTAGAATCAATAAATACGAGTGTTATTTTCTACAACTCGTACAAGCATACTGATACCTATGGACATCATACGATTTAATGTTATCATTGTCAAAAATTTCTCATTTTAAGCATTAGCTCTTGTTTTTTATTTTAGAGTTTGTTATCCTTTAGTAAAGTTATAACTTTACTAAAGGAGGGTTATATGTTTTCAGGAAATCAACTTAAAAAAATGCGGAAAGCTAAATCTTGGAGTCAAGCAGAGCTCGCTGAGTGCCTTAATGTTCAAAAAATGACTATTTCTAATTGGGAAACTGGAAAAAATATTCCCAATCAAGCCCATTTAGATCAGCTTGGACAATTGTTTAAAGTTGCTAGGTTTGCTCTTGATGAGGATTATCAGCTTTTGACCACTTATCATCAGCTTACCATGGAAAATAAAGAGCGAGTAATTAATTATACAGACAGTTTATTGTCAAAGCAACTTCAGGTTGTTGCACTTGCGCAGCATAAGGATAAAAAGCGATTTGCCTACCGAGTATATGAAAGCTTATCCGCCGGTACAGGCTATTCTTATTTTGGGGATGGCAACTATGATGTGGTATTTTATGATGAGCAATTTGATTACGATTTTGCCTCATGGGTCTTTGGGGATTCCATGGAACCAACTTATCTCAATGGTGAAGTGGTTTTGATTAAGCAAGAAGGTTTTGATTATGATGGTGCTATTTATGCTGTAGAATGGGATGGTCAGACTTACATCAAGAAAGTTTATCGCGAAGAAAATGGCTTAAGACTTGTGTCGCTCAACAAAAAATATTCCGATAAGTTTGCTCCTTTTGATGAGGATCCTCGTATTATTGGAAAAATTGTTGCAAACTTTATGCCGTTAGAAGTTTAAAATTGTATGATTTATGGCGAGTTCAAAATGTCTTACTCTGATATTGCTTCTAGTGATACCAGAGTCTCTATGCCAGTATAAAATGCCTTAAGATAGATGTTGTATATGGTTGCGGTGCTTGATAATAAAAAGGAATTTATTAGTTGTTTTTACATCTTTACAATTAGTAATTAACATGTAGATACACTTGTAACATGAAATGCTGTAACAAAAGTGGATAAAGCTGTCAAAATTTTCCTTGCCGTTAACCTTACTGCTTCCTCTTTGATATGACCTTGCTATACATGTGATAGGATATTTCTTCTTAATGGTCGCAGGAAAAGAATGTTATCATTCCCTCTTTGCTTATGGTAAACTGAAAAATCAAAATGAGAGAATCAAAAAGCTAGTCTGGTCACCACTGACAAGGCTAGCTATAAAGGTAAAATGGAATAGAATTATTTTCGTTTTTTCTTAGCTTTTTTCAATTTATTAGCTTGTCGCTTCATGGCTTGTTTCATAGCAAACTGTCCGAATTTTCCCTTCATGCCACCGCCGAACATTTGGCCCATATCCATATCCCCACCTAAGGCAGATAAGTCAGGCATGCCACCTTGCCCCATCATTCCTTCTAAAGCAGACATATCAGCTTTGCTCATATTTGGCATATTCTTGGGTAAATTGTTAGGATTAAGACCCATTTGCTTCATGGCTTTTTCCATATCGCCAGACATAACACCTTGCATCATTGATTTAGCTTGGTTGAAATCTTTGATAAATTTGTTGACTTCAACAAAGCTATTCCCTGATCCATTGGCAATCCGTCGCCGGCGACTTGGGGTGAGTAACTCAGGTTTTTCGCGCTCAGCTGGAGTCATTGATGATACAATAGCCCGCTTACGCGCAATTTGCTTAGGGTCTACTTTAATATTAGCTAGCGCAGGGTTAGCAGCCATACCGGGAATCATTTTTAGCAGATCTTCCATAGGTCCCATGTTTTGAACTTGATCCAGCTGCTCAATGAAATCATTGAAATCAAAGGTGTTCTCCCGCATTTTTTCAGCTAGCTGAAGGGAACGCTGCTCATCATAATCTTGGCTAGCTTTTTCAATTAAGGTTAAAAGATCGCCCATCCCCAAAATTCGGCTTGACATCCGATCAGGGTGGAAGGTTTCAATATCTATGATTTTTTCACCAGTACCAGTGAATTTGATCGGTTTACCAGTGATTTCTCGTATAGAAAGAGCTGCACCGCCGCGGGTATCACCGTCAATCTTAGTTAAGACCACTCCTGTAATGGTTAATTGTTTGTTAAACTCATCAGCAACATTCGCAGCTTCTTGACCAATCATGCTATCAACAACAAGAAGGATTTCATTTGGTTGAGCGAGATTTTTAACATCACGCAATTCTTGCATCAACGCTTCATCAATTTGCAGCCGTCCTGCCGTATCAATCAAAACATAGTCGTTGTGATTTGCTCGTGCTTGTTCCAAACCTTGACGCACAATGTCTACTGCAGAGTGCTCTGTTCCCATATCAAACACAGGAACATTAATTTGCTGACCAAGTGTTTTTAGTTGATCAATAGCAGCTGGGCGATAAATGTCTGCTGCTATCATCATTGGCCGTGCGCTTTCTTCTTTTATTAATTTGTTGGCTAATTTTCCGGCAAAGGTGGTTTTCCCGGCACCTTGCAAACCAACCATCATGATAATTGTTGGAATTTTTGGTGATTTTTCAATGTAAGCTGTTTCAGAGCCTAGAAGTTCGGTTAGCTCTTCATTAACAATTTTGATGATTTGCTGGGTAGGATCAAGCGTATCAATGATTTCATGACCAATAGCTCGTTCACGTACCCGCTTGATAAAGGTTTTAACTACTGGTAAAGCAACATCGGCTTCCAATAGAGCTAATCGGATTTCCTTAGTGACAGCCTGCACTTCTTTTTCCGATAATTTCTTCTTTCCTCGAAGATCTTTAAAAACCCCTTGTAAACGTTGGGTTAAATTTTCAAATGCCATAAAATACTACCTCTTAATCTCTGTTATCAATACTGGTTAGTAGGGAAATGTTTTCTTGTAAAAAAGCATCATCGGGGTATCGCTCTAAAAGACTATCAAAAATTTGACTTCGTACAATATAATCAGAATACATGTGCAATTTCATTTCATAGGCTTCAAGGATTTTTTCAGTCCGTTTGATATTGTCGTAGACTGCTTGACGACTTACTCCGAATTCCTCAGCAATCTCAGCTAGACTGTAGTCATCTGCATAATAAAGTTCAATATAATTCATTTGCTTGTCAGTCAGTAAAGCTGCGTAAAATTCAAACAGAGCGTTCATCCGATTCGTTTTTTCGATTTCCATAGTTTTCATTTTACCATAATAAAAAGGAGAATAACAAGTAGCAAAACGATAATTAGCCCCATCAGTTAGAGGTTTAGCCGCTTCGCTCTTCTTTACTATTTTTGGAATTGAATCATTAACTACGATTGTGCTGTTGACAAAATAGTTAAGCATGAATTTGTTGTTTTTCACATAAGATATAAAAGCTTTGCTTGTATACTTTAAATATCTTAATTATTTTCCAAATAGAATTCAAAGCGATCACCGACATATTGGGAACGGACATATTCAAATGCGCTGCCATTGGTAAAATACGAAATTTGAGTTAAGGCTAAAATGGCATGACCTTTTGAGACTTCTAAATAAGAAGCCACGCGCTCGCTAGCGATTTTAGCATAAATGGTTTGTTTGCTCTTGCCGATTTCATAGCCATTTGCAGTAAGTGTTTTGAAAAAGTGCTCTGTAATATCTTGGCGCTTAACATTTTTGATATATTTTTCTGGAATCGAAGCGACTTCATAAACCAGCGGAATACTATCTGCATAGCGAATGCGCTCCATTCGGATCACATACTCATCAGTCGTCAACTGTAATTCCTTTAATTCTGTTTCACTAGCTCTTTGGCGTTGGAATGATAAGAGTTTTGAGGATGGTGTCTTTCCTTGTGAATTGACAATTTCGGTGAAACTGGTTGTTCCGCGCATCTTATCTCTGACCCGATGGCTTGCCACATAAGTGCCACTACCAATGCGCCGTTCCAAAATGCCCTCTTCAACTAAAAGCGTAATGGCTTGTCGTAGTGTCATTCGACTAACCTGAAATGCATCTGCCAGATCACGTTCACTGGGCAATCGGTGACCAATCGGCCAAATGCCCTTGTCAATATCCTTTTTGAGTGTATCGTGGATTTTAATATAAGCGGGTAACATAAGGCAATATCTCCTCAAACTCCATTTTCTCAGATAATCTATTTTATCATATTTAATAGCAAAGCAGAATATGAAATTCTTTTCCCTTTTCTTAGCTAACTTAGAGCAGATTGCTTGCTGAAATAGCTGAGCGATTCTAAATGAGCCATTACAGGAAAAAGAGCTGGGCATTCTAATGTCAAATTAACATTTTTATGCTACAATGAAGTGACAACCATCTGGCTGAAAGCCTGATGTAAATGAAAGGATTATAATGACTGAAATCTCACTGTTGAATGATGTGCAAAAAATCATTGTTCTTGATTATGGTAGTCAATATAACCAATTGATTGCGCGTCGTATTCGAGAATTTGGTGTCTTTTCGGAATTGAAAAGCCATACCATTTCTGCGCAAGAATTACGCGATATTAATCCAATTGGTATTGTTCTCTCTGGCGGCCCTAACTCTGTGTATGCTGAGGATGCTTTTAGCATTGACCCCGAAATCTTTGAGCTAGGTATTCCTATTTTAGGAATTTGTTATGGTATGCAACTCATTACGCATAAACTTGGAGGGAAGGTTGTTCCAGCTGGTCAGGCTGGCCATCGGGAATATGGCCAATCAACGCTTCGTTTGCGCAAGCCATCAAAATTATTTACTGATACACCTGAAGAACAACTTGTTTTGATGAGTCATGGCGATGCAGTCACTGAGATTCCAGAGGGCTTTCAACTCATCGGAGATTCAGATGATTGTCCTTATGCTGCCATGGAAGATCCAACTAAAAACTTTTACGGCATTCAATTTCATCCTGAAGTTCGTCATTCAGTCTATGGTAATGCCATTTTGAAAAATTTTGCCTTTATTATTTGTGGTGCTCGTGGTGATTGGACCATGGATAACTTTATTGAAATGCAAATTGAGAATATCCGTAAGCAAGTTGGTGATCGCAAAGTTTTACTTGGTTTATCAGGTGGGGTTGATTCCTCGGTTGTTGGTGTTCTCTTGCAAAAAGCTATTGGCGATCAGTTGACTTGTATTTTTGTGGATCATGGACTTCTTCGTAAAGATGAGGGTGATCAGGTAATGGGGATGCTTGGTGGCAAGTTTGGCCTCAATATTATTCGTGTTGATGCTGCAAAACGTTTCTTAGACTTGCTTGCAAATGTTGAGGATCCCGAGAAGAAGCGTAAAATTATCGGGAATGAATTTGTCTACGTTTTTGATGATGAAGCAAGCAAACTTAAAGGTGTTGATTTCCTGGCACAAGGAACACTCTATACGGATATTATTGAATCAGGTACAGAAACAGCGCAAACTATTAAGTCTCATCACAATGTCGGTGGTCTGCCTGAAGATATGCAATTTGAACTTATCGAACCTTTGAATACTCTTTTTAAAGATGAAGTTCGTGCGCTTGGAGTTGCTCTTGGCATGCCAGAAAATATTGTCTGGCGTCAACCCTTCCCAGGACCAGGTCTGGCTATCCGAGTAATGGGAGCCATCACCGAAGAAAAATTAGAAACTGTTCGAGAATCAGATGCTATCTTACGGGAGGAAATTGCTAAAGCCGGACTAGAACGCGATGTCTGGCAATATTTCACCGTTAATACAGGGGTACGTTCCGTTGGCGTAATGGGAGATGGTCGAACGTATGATTATACCATTGCCATTCGTGCTATCACTTCAATTGATGGCATGACTGCTGACTTTGCTCAGTTGCCATGGACGGTTCTTAAGAAAATCTCAACACGGATTGTTAATGAGGTTGACCATGTGAACCGTATTGTCTATGATATTACTAGCAAACCACCCGCAACTGTAGAGTGGGAATAATACCCAATATGTCACAAATAAAAGTAGGTTTCCATTAGCAGGAACTCTACTTTTATTTGCTTTTTTTATTTGAGTTTGAACTTTTATCCCAGGCTGGCTAGCTCTTTTATGGACGCATTATCCATTGTGTGCAAAATAGTGACCCATTTATTTCTGTAGTGGGTGACTGAGGATAAACACTAGAGCAAACCAAGTTGGCTTGCTCCTAATTCTTCGCTTTTATCCCCACTACAGTAGGCTGTTATTCCTGAATTATCTTGATTCCTTCAAGTAATTCAATTGTTCTCATTTCATCTATTCTAGTATCTCTATAATCAGAAGCTATAAAAGAATCTTGCCAAAATGCGCATAATTCATGATTCTTGTTTACTATTTCTACGACATTTGGATATTTTCCTCGGGCAAAATTTTTGTGTATTTGGAACTATTAATACTTTTATAATCCTTGATCTAAGGCTGTGTATCTTGTTAGCTCTAGTAACAGCACTGATATTAAGCTGATTTCAGAACTGTAGCGACATGCAAATTCGCTGAAAATATACGTTATAACTATATTGGGAAAATCCATGTCATCATTTTGTGTTAGCTGGTTTTGCTTCATGTCCACATGATGGACCGGTGAGCGCATTGCTATAGTATTTGAAGGATTAATGTTATAATATTCTGACATATCATAATAATTCTAGCGAGGGAACTATGCATCTCATTTTTGAAATAACAGTTATTCTCTTTTCCAGTATGCTAGCGATTTTAGTATCAAAGCGGATAGGAATACCTGCTGTTGTTGGGCAGCTTCTGGTTGGTATCATTGTGGGTCCAACGCTCCTCGATTTAGTACATCAAAGTCAAATCATCCACTTTCTATCTGAAATTGGTGTTATTTTATTAATGTTTTTAGCAGGGCTTGAGGCTAATCTTGCATTGCTAAAAAAATATCTCAAGCCAAGTCTTCTTGTTGCCATAACCGGAGTCGTTTTTCCTTTAGTTATTTTCTATTTTACGACCAAAGCTACCGGCTATAGTACTCAAACGGCGCTATTTTATGGCATTGTTTTTGCTGCAACCAGTGTTTCGATTACAGTAGAAGTTTTGCAAGAATACCACAAGCTAAAAACAAGAACTGGTGCTGTTATTTTAGGTGCGGCTGTTGCTGATGATATTTTGGCTGTTCTTCTCTTGAGCTTTTTCGTTTCAAGTCGTGGTGCGTCTCCACACCTCATTATGCAGCTGGTTGCTCAGTTTCTTTTCTTGGTTTTCTTATTGCTAGCAGTGAAATACTTTATTCCTATGCTCTATAGGCTGGTAGATAAGCTGCGCTTTTTTGAGATGGAATCCTACCTTGCTCTTTTGATTTGTTTTGCCTTTGCCCTGATGGCTGACGCTGTAGGAATGAGCGCTGTCATTGGCTCCTTCTTCGCTGGCTTAGCAATTGGCCAAACTAAGCAGGTTATGGTAATCGAAGAAGCTATCTCGCATTTGGGGTATTCCTTTTTTATCCCTATTTTCTTTACCTCGATAGCTCTGCCGCTTCGTTTTGATGGTGTTTTGGGGCATATTTGGATTATTATCTTGTTTACAATTTTAGCGGTGCTATCTAAGCTACTGCCGGCTTATTTTGTTGGTCGGAGTTTTAAATTTAATCATAGTGACTCCTTAACAATTGGTGGAGGTATGGTCAGTCGGGGTGAGATGGCCTTGATTATTGTACAAATTGGCTTAACGGCTAAAATCATTTCTAACGCTGTGTATTCGTCCTTAGTTATTGTGGTCATTCTATCAACCATTATTGCCCCCTTTATTTTAAAATTCTCTTTTGAGGAGGGAAAACCATTTAAGAAATGAGCTGATAAGAAGGTGGGCAGGGGTGATTAACATCGGGGAGCTCAAGTGCACTTTGCTAGTTTCTGAATTTTTCATTGGTCTAGACGGATACGGTTAGCTCTAATATAATTACCTATTTTTCTGATAAAAACTAGATTTTGATCAAAGCCTTTGGTACGCTTGGTATATGAAAATGATGGGATGGCTTTTTAGTCGCCAATAATCTATTAGTATTTAATGAAAGTTTCTGTATATTGACAATTACCTCATTTTTCGTTATGATAAGTACTGTTATTTTAAGGAGAGAGATGTTATGAATCATAATAATACTAAAACCTTCTTTGGTCATCCAAGAGGGTTAGCTACGCTTTTCTTCACTGAGATGTGGGAAAGGTTTTCATACTATGGGATGCGGGCTATTTTGCTATACTACATGTATTATAGTGTGTCTCAAGGTGGACTTGGCATGGATAAAACCACTGCTGCTTCTATCATGGCCATTTACGGTTCTCTGGTTTATTTATCGTCTGTTATTGGTGGATTTATTAGCGACCGCATCTTGGGAAGTCGTCGGACTGTTCTATATGGTGGAATCTTAATTATGTTTGGGCATATCGCCTTAGCAACACCATTTGGTCAGACGGCTCTCTTCATTTCTATTGGTCTGATTATCTTTGGCACAGGCTTATTAAAACCTAATGTTTCAGAGATGGTTGGTGGACTCTATGCTGAAAATGACGCTCGGCGTGATGCAGGGTTTAGCATTTTTGTATTTGGTATTAATTTAGGGGCCTTCATTGCTCCTGCGT
Organism: Streptococcus halichoeri; assembly: GCF_009870755.1. Classification (GTDB taxonomy): domain Bacteria; phylum Bacillota; class Bacilli; order Lactobacillales; family Streptococcaceae; genus Streptococcus; species Streptococcus halichoeri. Next base: position 12,105 of record NZ_WLZU01000021.1, on the reverse strand, counting down.
TAGTTGGCTACTTGGGGCAAGAAGTTAATTTTCACCTTGGTTTTTCCTTGGCAGCCATAGGTATGTTCTTTGGTTTACTGCAATATGTCATTGATGGTAAAAAATACCTCACAAAAGACAGCCTTCGTCCCAACGATCCCTTAAGTAGGGCTGAAAAGGTGACTCTGTTAAAAAAAGTGGGTGTCATTCTTGGGCTTGTAGGGCTTGGCCTTATTATCCTTGGTGTGATGGATATGCTAACTATTGAGGTTATTATTAATATCTTCAGTGTTATTGCGGTTGCTATACCGATTGTTTACTTCATCAACATTTTAAGCAGTGACAAGATTACATCAGTAGAGCGTTCGCGGGTCTGGTCTTATATCCCACTTTTTATTGCTTCCATTCTTTTTTGGTCAATTGAAGAGCAAGGCTCTGTGGTTTTGGCCTTGTTTGCTGATGAACAGACGCGTCTTTACTTAAACTTTTTTGGTTACCATCTGAACTTTCCTTCAAGTTACTTTCAAAGTATGAATCCCTTGTTTATTATGCTTTATGTTCCCTTCTTTGCCTGGCTTTGGGCTAAATGGGGTGAAAAGCAGCCCTCATCTCCTAAGAAGTTTGCATATGGGCTATTCTTTGCTGGTGCTTCCTTTCTTTGGATGATGCTTCCTGGTATGTTGTTTGGTGTTGATGCTAAGGTTAGTCCACTATGGCTGACAGTTAGTTGGGCGATTGTTATTGTGGGTGAAATGTTGATCTCACCTGTTGGTTTGTCTGCAACAAGCAAATTAGCTCCCAAAGCTTTCCAGGCCCAAATGATGTCTATTTGGTTTTTGAGTAATGCGGCTGCGCAAGCCATTAATGCACAAATTGTTAAACTCTATACACCTGGCACTGAAGTGCTTTACTATGCTATTATGGGTGGTATTACAGTTGCCTTTGGTTTTATTCTCTTATTTTATGTGCCACGCATTGAAAAGTTAATGGCAGGTATCAAGTAAGGCCCCATAAGCTTTTAAATAATGACTAAACTCAAAGCAAAAGCCGGCTCTATCATTTCTGTAGTGGGTAATACCACCACAGGGGTTATAGGGCCTTTTTTGTGTAAACAAAAAGCCCCATACCCATAGGACTTCTAATGAACAGTGTTCAAACTCATATTAGGAAGTGTCATCCGAAATACCTTAAGCATAACACAGACTATGCAGACGATTAGGTTCCTATATCGTTGCTTTGCTTGTTTGATAGGTTTTTAACGATTTCTTTTTAAAAGGAATCGTATACTGCATACAGTCAATTTTTTGACAGCAAAAAACCTATCCTTATTTGATCTTTAATGGATGTAAAGAATTTGGTGTAAGAGTTTGATCAAGTAAGTCAGATAGGTTTGATGACATGAATTATAGTGAAGCCAAAAAATAGGAAACTAGTTATGCCTTTTGGGGCTTATCCAGCAAAGAAAACCAGCTAAACAAGCAATAATTCCTACTAAAATAAGTTCTAAGGAATGATAGCAATTATTACCAGCGTAGGGTAGCTGTGGTTTCTGCGATACTTGCTTATTTTGGAAGGCGTGATTAAGTGGCAAACTAACTTGAGTAGACAGGTTAAGAGGAGCTGTATTTCTCTGACTTCTCTCCCTTGCTGTATGTTGGTGGCTAAAGAGAGGGGCTTGCTTTGCTCTTTTTAGATCTTTTGGAGTGGTCGCTCGTTCATAAGAACTTGGTAGACGCCCATTTGTACACTCTGATAAAGCTGTCTTTTGCTTGCGGAAAAGTTGTGCACTGTCTGCCATCACTACCACCTTGTCTCTTGCGAGGTATAAGTTAGGCAAAATCGGCTGAGAGTTCTTTAAGAAAAGACTTTCTAATGCTTGTGCTGCTTTCGGGTGAGGGTGAGCCAAGCTAGAAGCAATACCAGACTGCCCCTGCCCTGTGGCTTGGACGCTTTGGCCATTTACTAGTAAACAACTACTGCAAATTAAAATGTATAATAACCTATAGCAATTATGGCATCTACGATTAGTCATCTATTTCTCTTTCACTTGTTTAGATGAGCATAATAAAATAATTAAGCACACCTAACAAGATTACTATAATAAAATGTTGGTAAGCTGTCAAGCGTGAATCGCCCTTTTCTCAGTGTTTAAATAAATTCCTCTTGTGATGCTATGCCATTAGAGCAGCAAAAAAGCTAGGTGGTAAGTGTGATGACTGGGTAAGCATCCCCATAAGAAAAAGCCCCTACCAGAAACAGCGTCTAGTGTGGGCTTTAATCCATTTATGCTCTGCGATATTCCAGTGCTAACAAGGATGATTCCTAATGTTTTCCTAAGCATAGTGTAGAGAACTGCCTTTAGAGAGTAATTGCCATTAAATCATTGAAGGATTCTATCATCGTTGGATGGGTAAAGATATTATCACGAAAGTAAGTATAAGGTATCTGCTGATCAATGGCCATCTTAATTACATTAATTAATTCTTCTGCGTTTTCACCATAGAGACTAGCCCCTAAAATCTGGTGGTTTTGTTTGTTAATGACAACCTTAAACAAACCACGCGCATCATTGTTAATTTTGTGTCGTGGCATCTGCTTAACTGCTACCTTGTTTTCAACGACGTCATAACCGGCTTGCACCGCTTCTTGATACGTTAGCCCAACCCGGCCAAGTACTGGTGTCATAAAGACAGCATAGGGAACAGCACCGCGATTGGCCAAGGACCGCTCCTTAGCACCAAAGATCTTATCTGCTAAAATGCGTGAATCATCCAAGGAGATATAGGTAAACTGTGGGCCGCCTTTGACATCACCAACCGCATAAACCCCAGGGACTGTCGTTTCTAGATAATCATCAACCGCAATTTCCCCATGCTGACCAAGCTTAATGCCGGTATTTTCAAGTCCCAGCTGATCTGTATTTGGTCTTCGACCAGTTGCTACTAAAATCGCATCCGCAGCAAAGTCGCCTTGTGACGTTGCAACCTGGGCATAACCAGAAAAATCCGTTATTTCTGTAGTTTGCACGCCATAATGAATGCTAATACCCACATCAGTCAAATCTTGCTCAACTTGCGCAACAATCTCTGCATCCTCGCGTGGCATCAAGTGTTCCCCGCTTTCAAGAATGGTTACCTGACTGCCAAATGTGGCAAAGAAAGAAGCAAATTCTAAGGAAATATACCCGCCACCAATAATGACAAGACGCTGTGGAAGGCTCTCAAGTGTCATGATCGATGTGGAATCGTGGGCAAAAGCTGATTCTTTAAGCCCAGGAATGTCTGGAATATTTGGTTTTGCCCCTGTATTAATGATGATGAACGGAGCGGTTAGCGTTTCAAGGAGCTTATCACCTTGATAAACTGCAATCGTCTTGTCGTTTTGAAAGCGTGCCCAGCCATCAATCACATCAATCTGATCATCATCAGCCAAGAGGTGATAATTTTTTTGATTTAGGGCTGCGACAACTTCTTGTTTGCGCTGCAAAGCTTGCTTGAAATTTAAGCCTTCACGGCTTGCTTCGACCAAGACTTTGGTGGGAATGCAGGCAATATTAATGCAGGTTCCGCCATACATTTGTGGGCTTTTTTCAATCACTGCTACTTTCTTACCCTTTTTGCTGGCTTGCTTAGCAAAGGTTTTACCGGCTTTGCCAAATCCAATAACAATCACATCATAGGTTTTCATTGACTGACTCCCTCTCTAATATCTCTGTTAAGATATGTTTAATACAATACTTAGCATAAAACACTTCCAGTTGCTGGTACTCAGCTTGTGCAAAGCTTCCCATTACAGCCCCCATATGGCGGGCCACAAGACAGTCGCTATCAGGCTGACCGGTGAAAATCCGTGAGTCTAAAGACACCTGGCGAAACAGGCGAAAAATAACTGAAAGCCTAAGCTCACCACTGTCTTTGACAGCCGAGTAACCACCATACTTGCCTTTTTTGGCACTAACATAGCCTTCTTTCACCAAGACACGCATGACCTGTCGCAACTGTACAGGATTGACACACAGTCGCTTAGCGATTTCTTGCGAGGAAAACGATTCTCCCCTATGCTTGAATAAAAACGTCAAAACGTGGCAGGCAATATTAAAATAAAGGTTCATCCTTTTCCCAATCCAAGTGTAATTTTTACAGTTACTATTATAAAAAGAGCACTCCCTTTCTGTCAAAGAAAATGCTTGGAAGTGTTTTACTAGACGGAAATGCTCTTTATTTAGCTGTTAATCCCATTGAAAGGTTATTACCTGCTTATCAGCATCAACTAGGGCTTCTATCCCAAAAGGAATGATACAGCGGGGTGTGGCATGACCGACATTGATATTAGCCAGTATAGGTAGGCCTTTTGGGCCTAATTCTTCTAGCAAGATTGTTTTATAGTCCTGATAATACGTCTCGTTCTGCGGCTTTCCTACTAATAGACCAGAGATGACATCAAAGAGCCCGTGGTCTTTTAGTGTCACAATCATCCTTCTAAATAAACGGGGATTTGGCTTTTCTTCGCTGGTTTCAAGTAACAAAATTTTCCCCTGCCATTCTTTCAAAGAAGGAAATAAGTGATACTGCTGGCAGACTTGCACTGTATCTGGATGCTTAGTTCTATCAAAGAGACTATATAAGGACTCAAGACAGCCACCTAAAATTTTACCTTGGAAAATAGGTGGCCCAGATAAGTGTTCAAATCCCTGATTGGGATGGCTTTGCATGGCAAGACCAAGGCCTGCTTCTGAGAAATCCGTGCGTTCAGTGTACCACAGCTCACTAGGCGTGATTTGCGTAATTCGGCCTGATTCTACTAGCTCTGCAAAATAGTTTTTTGTGTAGGGCAGCATCTCAGCAGACAACTCACAGATGTCCGGTAAGAAGGCTTGCCCATAAAAAGTATGAAGCCCAAGCTTATAAAGCATCAAATGGTTCATAGTTGTATCGGAAAATCCAAGAAAAGGCTTTTGGGTAGCTACTTTAGCCAACTGGTTATTTTCAAATAAATAAGGTAAGAGGCGATAGGTATCATCTCCTCCGATCGCACATAAAATCAAATCAATACTATCATCTGCAAAAGCAGCTAGTAAATCTGCTGCGCGTTTTTCAGGGTGCGCCTTAAGATCTTTGCAACCATTTAGAGCATTTGGTAAAAAAACAACCTCAAGGCCCATGGCTTTTAGGCGGTAAAGACCGAGATGTCGCTCATGAGCGACGAAATCCTCGCCCAAAATTCCCAAAGAAAGTGAAACAATACCAATTTTTTTAATGACCATCTTAAACCTCCTCTGCCATTTGAGCGCTGAATGCTTTGAGCAACAAGCCTTTTCAAACAACGTATTGCCCCAAACAGTTGAGCAGCAAGCTATTTCTATTTACTATATCCTATTACCAACAACTAGTCAATGACTAGGAGGACTTGGCCTTGCCACCATTTTGTCCCTGCTCTTGTTTTAGCCCTATCATGCCATTAATGTGCTAATAGAGCAGCTGATAGGGTTGCCTGGGCTTTTGAAATAAGGTTGAAATTATCTGAATCTTAACAATCATAAGATTTCTAACATTTGAGTGCTATAGATTGACTATCTCTCTTTCTACCGTATAATAGTTTTTGGGACATTTTCCTTAGAAGGAGCGACTATGTTTGCCTTAGGTACCATTATTGATACGAGTGCCATTATTTTGGCTGGTGTGATTGGGAAATTTTTGGGCGATCGTTTGAATCAGCGGCATCAAGAAAGTTTGACTATGGCATCTGGAGTTAGTGTGCTCTTTATCGGCATTTCGGGTGCTATGTCGGGCATGTTGAAATTATCTCATGATAATTTAGCCAGCACTCAAAGTATGATGGTTGTTGGCTGTTTAGCTCTTGGAGCCTTGGTTGGTGAGGTCATTGATATTGAAGGATCTTTTGAGCGTTTTGGTCACTGGCTAAAGGTCCGTTCGGGTAATACTAAGGATTCTGATTTTGTCAATGCTTTTGTAGTTGCAACTTTGACCGTTTGTGTAGGGGCAATGGCGATTCTTGGTCCCATCCAAGATGGTATTTCCGGCGACTACTCTCTTTTGGTTACAAAGAGTGTGCTTGATTTTATCATTATTATTATCATGTCAACCTCCCTGGGGCGAGGGGCTGTGTTTTCTGCGATTCCTGTTTTTATCATGCAGGGACTTATTACTTGCTTGGCCCGACTTTTGAAGCCTTATATGACCGTTACGGCTTTGGCAAATATTTCGCTTATTGGCTCGATTTTAATTTTTTGTGTAGGACTTAACCTGGTTTGGGGAAAACGGCTGCGCGTGGCTAATATGTTGCCTGCTTTACTCTTTGCTCTTGCCTTAGCTTATATTTAACATGATTAGAAAATCAAAAACAATCCCCTTATTGCTACTTCTGCAGTAAGGGGATTTTGGGTTTTAAAGACTTGATTTATCTATTTAGCTGGGGGCAAGATGGTAAGACGCAATGAGCACCGAGCTGATAGCTAGGAGTGAGCTTCTTTTGTCCCTTTGGCAGCTTGTTCAGCAATTTCTTCTGGGGTGCGAATGTTTTGCCGTTTACTGTCTGCCTTGAGATAGAGGTAATAACTCCCATTTGTTTTGATAATGTAGCCATCTTTAACATCAGTAATGACATCTGTTTGTTTAAAGGCATAGTTGGGGTCGTTGATGATTAAGTCTTCACTGATTAAAGCGTCATAAGGAACTTTTCCATTGTAATAATGGTAGTGATCACCATGTGAGGTAACATAGCCCTTATCGGTTAATTTAACGACAATTTGTTCAGCAGAGATGCCTTCTTCTTTGTTGATTGCATCTGGTGTCTTGTCGGCATCAGCTTTTTGAGGGCTTGGCTGCGACTTTTTGGGGGCTTGGATGTAGTCAACCTGGTTATCTGTGTGATTTTTAGCTTGATAGTACTTAAAAGCAAAGCCTGAGCCGATAATAACCAGCAGCACAGCAAGGCTTGCTAGGATGACTTTTTTCTTCATTTGGTGCTCCTTCTTATTTTAGTTCCTGATATAAAATAGCCAGGTTATCTTCTAAATTAGCCAGATAGGATTTGTTATTTTGCGGGTCCACTTCTAAAGGACTCAAGGTTTTTAGCTTAGCCCCTGTAGAATGAGCCACTGTTTTAGCCATTTTTTGAGAAACATTTTGTTCGACAAAAATGGTTTTAACGTGATAGGTTTTGATGAAATCTCGAATTTCCTTAAGTTGGCGAGCTGTTGGTTCCTGCTCAGGACTGATACCTGAGATCCCCAGTTGTTCCAAATTGAAGCGCTTGGCTAAATAGGAAAAGGCTGTATGTTGGGTGACAAAGGTTTTGTGATCAACTTTGTCAAACTTAGTTTTATAGTCAGCAGTGAGTGCCTGAGCTTGCGCCTTGAATTTGTTAGCGTTAGCTTGGTAGCTTGCTTGATGTTTGGGATCCCATTTGCTTAATTGATCGGCAATGGCCTGAGCTTCGTCTGATGCTAACATGGGATCTGTCCAGGTGTGAGGGTCATAAAGGGTCGCAGGATCAATGCCCTTTCCGGCTTCGATGTCTTCAAGTCCTTGGACTTTAGCGAGTTTGAGGGGAGTGGCGGCTTCGAAAATGTTTACTTTCGAATGATGGGCGCTGGCATCAAGTGATCCGGCCCATGACTCAAGGATGTGTGAATGGTAAATAAAGGCATCTGCTTTATAGATAGCAGCAATCTCACTGGCAGAAGGTTCGAAATTATGGATTCCACGGTTGGAATGAACCATCTGAATCTGATTAAGATCACCAGAGACATATTTGGTCATAGCATAGATGGGATAAAAACTGGTAACAATGCGCAATCCCTGCTTTGGTTGACTTTGTGGCTTTTGACAGCCTCCTAAGATGAGGAGGGATAAACATAGGATTAAGACAAGCCGCCAATTGACTTTATAGTGTTTCACTTTAAAACTCCTTTTTAAGAAATGATTGAAATGACTATTGAGCTGACTATTTAGATTAACCAGTGAAGTATATCTTGAATTTCAATATTTGTCAACCTTGCTGTTAGCCTAAGGACTGCCTATTGACTTTAATTTTTTAAAGGTTTTTGGGCTTAGCGGAAAATGTAAGTGACGTCAAACATTTCACTTGTTGGCTTCTTGCGCCTATTTACTAGCTGCTGTTAACAAGATATTAGAAGTTGAAAAGCTCATCCTCAACTACAGTTTTGTTTGTTGTTAGTTTGGTATGGAGTGGTGCTATTCGTGTAATTCCAGAGGCAGGCCGTCTGGATCAAAGAAAAAAGTCATCTTCTCGCCGGTGAAGTCATCCGTGCGAATAGGTTCAACAGGAATGCCTTTAGCGGTTAATTCGGCCACATAGGCTTCAATATTTTGAACATGAAAGGCTAAATGGCGCAAGCCACAGGCCTCTTTATCGTACTCTGGCTGCCCTATTCGTTTTGGTGGGGCCTGATAGGCGGGGTCACTTTTTTTATTACCAAAAATCTCTAACTCAAGCGCGCCGCATCTCAAATCGAGTTTATAGTCATGGCGCTCTGGGCGATGGTTTTCTCGAATGATGTCAAAGCCTAGTTGCTCGACATAAAAAGCTTTTGAGCGCTCATAATCAGAGACAATGATAGCAATATGGTGAACAGCTGATAAATGCATAGTTTTCTCCCAACTAAAGAAAACAGGAGATGCTCCTGTTTTTTTGATTTGATTAGCTTACTCAATAGCAACTTGGTTGTAAGAGTAAGAAAAAGCTTTGACAACAGCCTGTGGAGCCTTTTCAAAGGAATACTCTGCTTTTAAGATCCCTTTAACAATAATCCGCTCGCTCGCTTCAATATCGGTACAAGTCACTAAAGTGATTTCTTTTAAGCCAGGGGTATCATTGATGACATCAACCCGGTCGGGGGTGACGGTATCAACGCTGGTAATATCATAGCGGTAGACATTTTCTTTGTCGGTAATGTAGATAGGCATGCCAACCTTAGCTCTTTCGAGTGGGGAAAAAAGCATGTTGGAGGAGCCAACCATGCCAAAGATATGGTGACTGGCTAGAGCGTAGTTGTTGTCTCCGCCCATGACCTGGTTTTCTTTCATGGTACCAGCACCAGAAATCAACTCGGCATTACCCAGACCTTTGAAGATCGGTAAATTAATTTTGACATCAGGAACGGCAATTCCTCCAATAACAGGTAAGTTTTGTTTAGACATCTGAGCACTCAACACGGCCTCAGAATTCACTGCTTTGACCTCGGCAAAGTTAAAAGAGCTCTTTGCTTTTTTATTTTGGGCAATTTGTTTTTTAGTAACTTTTGCCACCTGATATTTATTCGAATTCCGAGCGATCAGGGTATTGCGAATTGGCTTATTAAAGAGCAAAGCTAACCCGACCAACAACAAAATTATTGAAAGTAAGGAAGTTAAGCGGTGGCGCCATTTGCGCTTCTTTGGTTTGCGTTTGCGGTGTGTACGTTTTTCCATGTTTTAATAGTCCTTTGACTTTTCTTGGTTGGTTAGGTCGGTATGTTCTGTTGGATTAGCAGCTAATGATGCTTCATTATTTTCAGGTTCTACAAGGGCAAAAGTGACAATTGAAGAGAGCTTATCCAATCGCATCACCCGAACTCCAAGTGTAGCTCGGCCTGATTGCGAAATATTAGCTACATTGGTACGAATAATTACACCCTTGTTTGTAATAATCATGATGTCTTCATTTCCATCAATGGTTACTAGACCAGATAAATAGCCATTTTTTGAGGTAATATTTGCTGTCTTAATACCCTTGCCACCGCGCCCCTTTGTGGGGTATTCCGAGCCTCGGGTGCGCTTTCCATAACCTTGTTCGGTGATAACAAGAACTTCTTGGTCATCTGTGATGCGAGACGCGCCTACCACTAAATCGTCATCGCGTAAGGTCACGCCTCGAACACCTGTTGCTGAGCGGCCCATTATACGTGCGCTTGCTTCATTAAAGCGAACAGAGTAACCATATTTTGTACCAATGATAATATCTTCAGAGCCATTTGTCAATAAGACATTAATCAGTTCATCGCCTTCTTTGAGATTGAGGGCGCGTAAGCCATTTTGACGAATATTTTGAAATTCTGAAGACTTGGTCCGTTTGATTACCCCTTGACGTGTAGTGAAAAAGAAATGTTTATCAGCTACTTCTTCTTTACGGGCATTGATAATGGTTTGAATGGTTTCGCCTTCTTCTAATTTTAAGAGATTGACAATTGGTAAACCTTTGGCAGTGCGGCCATATTCTGGAATTTCATAAGCCTTAAGGCGATAGACACGTCCTAGATTCGTAAAGAATAATAACGTATCATGTGTACTAGTTGATACTAGTTCTTTGACAAAATCATCATCATTAACACCGGTGCCCTGAACACCACGGCCCCCTCGTTTTTGGGCTCTGAACTCATCTTGAGCGAGTCTTTTGATATAACCTTTGTTAGATAGTGTAATTAAGACATCTTCTTCTTCGATTAAGTCTTCATCTTCGAGAGAGAGGACTTCACCAACCATAAGTTCTGTGCGGCGCGGATTGCCATACTTGCGTTTGATGTCGTCCATCTCCTCGATGATAATGGCCTTGATGCGTTCAGGCTTTGCCAGAATATCAGCTAAATCGGCAATCAAAGCTAATAACTCATCATATTCTGATTGGATTTTATCGCGTTCTAAACCGGTCAAACGCCGCAAACGCATATCAAGAATAGCTTGGCTTTGGCGTTCTGATAAGGCAAAACGATTTATTAATTCGGCTTGGGCAATGATGTCTGTTTGACTATTACGGATGATGGTAATGACTTCATCTAAGTGGTCTAGAGCAATCAATAAGCCTTCTAAAATATGAGCTCGCGCTTCGGCTTTGTCTTTGTCAAATTGTGTACGGCGGGTGATGACTTCTTTTTGGTGTTCGATATAATTATCAATGATTTGACGCAGGGTCAGAATTTTAGGAACACCTTTTTCAATGGCCAGCATATTAAAGCTGAAATTTGTTTGCAGACTGGTTAATTTAAAAAGATTATTTAAAATAACGCTGGCCGATGCTTCGCGTTTAACTTCGATGACAAAGCGGACGCCTTCGCGGTTAGATTCGTCACGTACAGCAGTGATCCCCTCAATGCGCTTTTCTTGCGCTAATTTTACGATATGTTCGTGAACCTTGGTCTTGTTAACACCATATGGAAATTCAGATACGATAATTCGCTCGCGACCATTTGGCAAAACTTCGATTTCTGTGCGAGAGCGTAGGACGATTGAGCCCTTACCAGTATCATAAGCACGGTAAATGCCAGAGCGGCCCATAACCAGGGCACCTGTTGGAAAATCAGGTCCAGGAAGAACTTCCATTAAATCACGAGTGGTAACCTCGGGATTTTCCATAACTAATTTTACCGCGTCAATGGATTCTGCTAAGTTATGTGGAGGAATGTTGGTCGCCATTCCAACCGCAATCCCTGTGGCACCATTTACCAAGAGATTAGGGAAGCGAGCAGGCAACACTAACGGCTCTCGTTCATTGCCATCATAGTTGTCTTGAAAGTCAACTGTATTTTTATTAATATCGCGCAGCAATTCAAGAGCAATTTTGCTCATGCGTGCTTCGGTATACCGTTGGGCAGCGGCGCCATCGCCATCCATGGAGCCAAAATTTCCATGTCCATCAACCAGCATATGACGGTAAGACCACCATTGAGCCATCCGGACCATGGCTTCATAGATCGAAGAGTCTCCGTGTGGATGATATTTACCCATGACATCCCCAGTGATCCGAGCTGATTTTTTATGAGGTTTATCAGGCGTGACACCAAGTTCATTCATGCCGTACAGAATCCGCCGATGGACTGGTTTTAAGCCATCTCGGACATCCGGGAGCGCACGAGCCACAATAACACTCATAGCATAGTCAATAAAACTAGTCTTCATCTCGCTAGTTAAATTAACATCTATTAAATTGGTATCTTGCATTAAAGGAATGCTCCTTTTCTAGTCAAAACTCTATATAGTATGTATATTATACCATAAAAAAGGAATTTTCGGGAATTGGAAGCGTTATCCGAAAACTATTTTCAAATTCTTTGTGAAAGTGATGACAAACACCCCCTAAAGTGTTAAAATCTATAGATATAGGGCCTTTGCA
>NZ_WLZU01000020.1 GCF_009870755.1 Streptococcus halichoeri | reverse complement strand
GCATTTAATTGGAAGAAAGGGCATCAGTGAATATTGTTGACCAATTGTTAAGACAAGGAAAGTCATTATTATCTCCCTTTGGACTATAACAAATTGGACAACAATATTAACTACGGGAATGATTCTACTATGATTTGCATTACTTTTACAGTTGAATATGGTATAATTAGCATAATAATGTTAATTTTGGAGATGTAATGAGCATAGATGATTATAGGCCGACCTTCACGGTTGAGGCAGTTTATGATTTAAGAGCAGATGATTTATTAAGAAAAGGAATTACAGCTGTTTTAGTTGATTTAGATAATACATTGATTGCTTGGGATAATCCAGATGGCACCCCAGAAGTGCGTGCATGGCTGGATGAAATGACTATTGCAGATATTTCAGTAGTGGTTGTATCTAATAATACGGAGGCAAGAGTGGCTCGAGCGGTTTCTAAATTTGGGGTTGATTTTGTCAGCCGTGCGATGAAACCTTTTTCTTTTGGCATTAATACAGCAATTGAGCGCTATGGTTTTAACCGTTCAGAAGTTATTCTGGTTGGTGATCAGTTAATGACCGATATTAGAGCCAGCCATCGGGCAGGGATTCAGTCCGTCTTGGTGAAACCACTTGTATCATCTGATGCTTGGAAAACCAAAATTAATCGTTTTAGAGAAAAGCGTGTTTTAAGGAAACTTGAAGCTAAATATGGAAAACTAATATATCAAAAAGGGATTTAATGGAAGAGCTGATTTGTATAGGTTGTGGGGCGCAAATCCAAACAACTGATAAAGAAAAAATAGGCTATACGCCGCAAAGTGCGGTTGAACAGGGTATAGAGTCAGGAAATTTATATTGTCAACGTTGTTTTCGTTTAAGAAACTATAATGATATTTCTGATGTTCATATTTCAGATGATGAATTTTTACAATTATTGCATGAAGTAGGAAATAGTGATGCTTTAGTAGTTAATGTTGTAGATATTTTTGATTTTAACGGGTCAGTGATTCCTGGACTAAATCGTTTTGTGTCAGGGAATGATGTTCTTTTAGTCGGTAATAAATGCGATATTTTGCCAAAATCTGTCAAGGAGCGAAAAATTGTGCACTGGCTAACCGAACGAGCACAGGAAGAGGGCTTGCGTCCAGTTGATGTTTTACTAACCAGTGCCCAACATAGCTATGCGATTAAAGAGCTTATTGAAAAGATTAATGCCTACCGAAAAGGCCGAGATGTCTATGTGGTTGGTGTGACCAATGTAGGAAAATCAACTTTAATCAATGCGATTATTCAAGAAATAACGGGGAACAAAAATATCCTTACGACCTCACGTTTTCCAGGTACAACACTTGATAAAATTGAGATTCCACTTGATGATGGTCATTTCATTTTTGATACACCAGGTATTATTCATCGTCATCAGATGGCGCATTATCTGCCGCCTAAAGATTTGAAGTATATTAGCCCGAAAAAAGAAATTAAACCCAAAACCTATCAATTAAATCCTGAGCAAACCTTATTTTTAGGTGGTTTAGCACGTTTTGATTTTACTAGCGGAACACGGCAAGGCTTTACAGCTTATTTTGATAATAATTTGCCTGTCCATCGCACAAAATTGGGTGGCGCTAGCGATTTTTACAAAAAGCATGTGGGACAGTTATTAGCTCCCCCTGAGAAGAAGGACCTTAAGGATTTTCCTAGTCTAGTCAAAAAAGAATTTAGCTTATCTGAGCGGACGGATATTGTCTTTTCGGGACTTGGTTGGATTCGGGTTAATGCTAGCGCTGACAATCGGGTAAGGGTAGCTGGCTGGGTGCCTGAAGGCGTAGCAGTCTTGGCTCGTAAAGCAATTATCTAAACATATAGTTACAATCAAGTGGTCCTAATAGAGGAATGAGAAGGGAAAACGATGTTAACAAGTAAACAACGCGCTTTTTTGAAATCAGAAGCTCATGGGCTTAAGCCAATTATACAAATTGGTAAGAATGGCTTAAATAATCAGATTAAAACAAGTATTCGCCAGGCCTTGGATGCTAGAGAGTTAATCAAGGTGACCTTGTTACAAAACACGGACGAAGATATTCATGAGGTTGCAGAAATATTAGAGGATGAAATTGGTTGTGACACGGTGTTAAAAATTGGTCGAATCGTGATTTTATACAAGGTATCAGCAAAAAAAGAAAATCGAAAGTTATCGGCAAAAGTAAAGGCAATATAAGTCTAACTAGCTTTGTAGATAATGAATTGTTAGTGTTGGAGAAACTATGGCTTTAGAACTGGTAACACCTTTCACCAAGGTGGAATTAGAAACTGAAAAAACAGATAATAATCGAAAACAGGTAGGCATTTTAGGTGGCAATTTCAATCCTGTTCATAATGCTCACCTGGTTGTGGCTGATCAAGTCAGACAACAATTAGGTTTGGATGAGGTTTTGTTAATGCCGGAATACCTGCCGCCGCATGTTGATAAAAAAGAAACAATTGAAGAAGAATATCGATTGCGCATGTTGGAGCTTGCCATTGCAGATGTACCTGGTTTAGGTATTGAGAAAAAGGAATTGGATCGTAAGGGGATAAGTTATACTTATGATACGCTTTCCCTTCTTATTAAAGAACATCCAGATGTTGATTATTATTTTATCATTGGTGGTGATATGGTGGAATATTTGCCCAAATGGTATCGGATTGATGAACTCATTGATATGGTTCAATTTGTGGGTGTACAACGTCCTAGATACAAGGCAGGAACTTCTTATCCGATTATTTGGGTGGATGTTCCATCTCTAGATATTTCATCAAGCATGATACGTGATTTTATTAAGAAAGGGCGAAAGCCTCATTATTTGTTACCATCAAAGGTTCTGGACTATATTGAAAAAGAAGGTTTATATCAATGACGTTTCAACCTTATTTAGAGATTTCTAGAGATAGATTATTAAAAAAAATTGCTTCGCAGATGAGTGAAGAACGATTTAATCATATCCTTAGAGTGGAAGAAGCAGCGCTTGAATTGGCTCAGCGTTATGGCTGTGATGAGACAAAAGCCAGCCTAGCTGCCTTATTACATGATTATGCTAAAGAATGCTCTGACCAAGAATTTTTGGATTTGATTGAAACACATCACCTTGATAAGTACCTACGCCATTGGAATAATAATATTTGGCATGGCAAGGTGGGGATTTATAAGATTATTAAGGACTTTAATCTCAGGGATCCTGAAATTTTGCGAGCTATTGAGATTCATACAGTCGGAGCTCCAGATATGACATTACTGGATAAAGTCTTGTACGTGGCTGATTATATTGAAAAAGGAAGAGACTTTCCAGTAGTGAGCCAAGCAAGGACAATTGCACAAACAGATTTGGACAAGGCTGTCGCTTTTGAAACGGCCCATACCATCATGTATCTTGCTTCCAAAGCTGCTGCGATTTATCCTCAAACGCTTGAAACCTATAATGCCTACTGTCACTATTTAAAGGAAAACGAATCATAAATGAAAAAAGAAGAATTACTTAAACTTGTTGTGCAAGCAGCAGATGAAAAACGGGCTGAAGACCTTGTTGCTTTAGACTTAGAACAGATAAGTAGCTTGACGGATTATTTTGTTATCATGAGTTCAAGCAACAGTCGTCAATTGGAAGCTATTGCCGATAATATCCGTGAAAAAGTTAAGGCTGCTGGATTAGATGCTAGCCATATTGAAGGTGATAGTAAGGCCGGTTGGGTTCTACTTGATTTAAATGACGTTGTGGTACATATCTTTTCGCAAGAACAGCGTTTGCATTACAATATTGAAAAATTATGGCATGAAGCACCGATTATTGCTTTAGAAGATTATTTGAAAGCCTAAGTGGATGAGGTTGAAATAGGGTAGTCAAGTCAACTCTGTCTCAGCCTTCTTTTCAACGTGCTAATGAAAGCAGTTAGGGCTTTTTGGTCGAGCTAAAATGATTACGTTTAATGAAAATACCTCTCATATCCTAGAAAGGATAGTGTTTCATTTGGTTTTAAGTCTGGTAATGCCTATGAAAGTAGCCAAATGGACACTTGAAAATGATGAAATGGCAACTTATGAAACCTTTGCATCGGTTTATGATGCTATTATGGATGACACCCTATACGGCAAGTGGACGGATTTTTCGCTCCGCCATTTTCCCAAGAATAAAAAAAAGCTACTTGAACTGGCTTGTGGGACGGGGATTCAATCAATTCACTTTGCTAAGGCAGGTTTTGAGGTAACAGGACTTGACTTAAGTGCGGAGATGTTGGCAATTGCTAAAAGGCGTGCTTTAGAGGCTCATGAAAATATTTCTTTTATTGAAGGAAATATGCTTGACTTGACTCAAGTAGGTCACTATGATCTAGTTACCTGCTACTCGGATTCCATTTGCTATATGCGAGATGAAGTTGAGGTAGGTGAAGTTTTTACTGAGGTCTTCAATGCTCTGAATGCTGGGGGAACTTTCATTTTTGATGTCCATTCCACTTATCAAATGGATACGATCTTTCCCGAATACTCCTATCATGAAAATGCAGAGGATTTTGCAATGGTGTGGGATAGCTACCCAGATGATGCTCCCCACTCTGTTGTCCATGAGCTGACCTTTTTTATGAAAGAGGCAGACGGGACGTTCTCGCGTCATGATGAGATCCATGAAGAGCGCACTTATGAGATATTGACCTATGATATTTTGCTTGAGCAAGCAGGTTTTGCGGATGTTAAGGTTTATGCAGATTTTGAAGATCATGCGCCAAGGGCAAGCTCAAGACGTTGGTTCTTTGTAGCAAAGAAGTAAGTGTCAATCGGGGCAAATAGCAATTGTAGTGAGTCCGTAAAAACCACATTTGAAAAGGTAACTTGCTGCCCTCTTATCAAAAGTTATAAGCCATCCACTACCCAAATTAGGTTACTATTGCTAGCTATCTTGAAAAAAGAAGTAGTTAGTGAAATCTATGACCTGGGAAACTTAGCGGAATCTTTTGTGAGTATGTTTTGATTTGTAGACAATACAGTCACGACTAAGCATTCGCAAATAATAAAGATACTTAGTGGTAGCTATAACAGAGGCTATTCTCCCCTTAAATGTCCCTCAATTTTGGTAATATGTGCAAGCCTTACTTAATAGTATACGAAAATTTGGAGATATAATGACCGTTACAGGAATTATTGCAGAATTTAATCCCTTTCATAATGGCCACAAATATTTATTAGATCAGGTTGATAGTCTCAAGATTGTGGCGATGTCGGGTAATTTTGTTCAACGAGGTGAGCCAGCTATAGTGGATAAGTGGACTAGGACCCAAATGGCTTTAGCCAGTGGTGCTGATTTAGTCGTTGAATTGCCTTTTCTAGTGGCAGTTCAATCTGCCGATTATTTTGCTGAAGGGGCAATGGCAATCTTACATCAACTGGGTGTAGAACAGTTGGCTTTTGGAACAGAAGAAATCATTGATTACAATCAGATTGGTGCTGATTACCTTAAACAAAAACATCACATGCAGCAGTTCCTTGATAAGCAGCCTGAACACCTCTCTTATCCTCAGAAGGCTCAGTCCATGTGGCAGCAATTTGCCGGGCTTCATTTCTCAGGTGCCACGCCTAATCATATTTTAGGCTTGGCCTATGCTAAGGCTGCTAGTGAATATGGCATCCGCTTACATCCGATTCAACGGCAGGGCGCTAGCTATCATTCCAAAGAAAAAGCAGTTGCTTATGCCTCGGCCACCAGCCTTCGTCTGCACCGAGATGATCATGCTTTTGTGGCAGAATTTATGCCCTCTGCTCAGCTCTTTCAAGAAAGTCCCCAGGTTACTTGGCAGGATTACTTTGCCCTTTTGAAATATCAAATAATGACACATCCAGACTTGACCCAGGTTTATCAAGTTAATCAAGAATTGGCCAACCGCCTTAGGCAACAGATTTCGCGAGTTGAAAGTGTCGAGGAGTTGGTAGAAGCCGTGGCGACCAAGCGCTACACGAAGGCACGCATTCGGCGACTCCTAGCTTATATTTTAGTCAATGTAAGAGAGGCCCAGTTGCCTTCTGCCATTCATGTTTTGGGCTTTTCGCCAGCAGGTCAAGAATATCTCAAAACAAGGAAAAAAACAGTAGACTTGCGGACTCGCATTGGTGCGAAGCCCTGGGATCCGCTGACTCAAAGAGCAGATGCGGTTTATCAGTTGGGCAATGGACGCTTAGCTGAACAGACATGGGGACGAATACCTGTACAAAAGGAATAGCAGTACGTTCTTGTCGCTATCTTCGCCTATAGAGATTTAGGAGGATAATGTCTACCAAATTTCTAAAAAAGAGAGACTGCCCTTTATAAACTCAGTCGGTGTGTAGGGATTTGTTGTAGGCAAGCGTGACAAATTCTATTTTACCTCCCTATCTAAAAGTGCTATAATAATAGAGCTAAAGCTTGATTAAGCTTTGCTATTTGAACGATAACTAAAAACTTTAAGCAAAGAGGAGAATCCAATGGGACGTAAGTGGGCGAATATTGTTGCGAAAAAGACAGCCAAAGATGGTGCTACTTCCAAAGTCTATGCAAAATTTGGCGTTGAAATTTATGTTGCTGCTAAGCAAGGGGATCCTGACCCAGAACTGAATACAGCCCTTAAATTTGTCATTGATCGTGCAAAACAAGCGCAAGTTCCTAAACATGTTATTGATAAGGCCATTGATAAAGCAAAGGGAAATACAGATGAAACCTTTGTGGAAGGTCGCTATGAAGGCTTTGGTCCAAATGGTTCAATGATTATTGTGGATACGTTGACTTCTAATGTTAATCGCACAGCTGCAAATGTTCGTACAGCCTATGGTAAAAACGGCGGGAACATGGGTGCTTCTGGCTCGGTTTCTTACATGTTCGATAAAAAAGGAGTTATTGTTTTTGCTGGTGATGATGCCGACGCAATATTTGAACAATTACTTGAGGCAGATGTTGAAGTTGATGATGTAGAAGCAGAAGAAGGGACAATTACGGTCTACACTGCCCCAACTGACCTTCATAAAGCAATCCAAGCATTGCGTGACAATGGCGTGGAGGAATTCCAAGTTACTGAACTTGAAATGATTCCTCAATCAGAGGTAAGCCTTGAAGGCCAAGACCTTGAAACGTTTGAAAAATTAATTGAAGCCTTGGAGTCAGACGATGATGTCCAAAAAGTTTACCATAATGTAGCTGACTTCTAAAGCTACGACACAAAACAAAGCTGAAGTTGTGCTGCTTGCTCACTTCAGTTTTTCTCATTTTAACTTGAGCTTGCACTTTTTCAGTTACGTTTGGTTCAGTCCTGATCTTGTCTAGAGGAGTGAATTTATTACTAGTATAAGGAGTGATAGTTATTTCTTAAGCCCTTGATAGGTAAATGGTATTAGGCAAAATCTCAGGACTTCGCTAAAATAGAAGTTAAGTAAAAAGATAGGGAGGGATAACTATTGGGACGTTTAATTATTGGCATAAGTGCTAATATGAGAAAACTTGCCGAAAATGGCAATTTACCTTATGACACGGTAGCCAGGCACCTGTCACAGGCAGTAGAAACTGTAGGTGGCTTGGCCATGATTTTGCCAATCAGCAAACCAGAAACGGCCAAAGATTATATCGCAACAATTGACAAGCTCATCCTATCGGGGGGACAAAATGTTGATCCTTCCTACTATGGAGAGGAAAAAACCATTCAAAGTGATGATTATGCGCCTAATCGCGATGCCTTTGAGTTAGCTTTAATCCAAGAAGCCCTCCGGCAAGATAAGCCTATTTTAGCCATTTGCCGCGGCATGCAATTAGTCAATGTTGCCTTAGGAGGTAGTCTTTATCAATCAATTGAAGGCCACTGGGATGAAACGAATCTAAGCGATGTCCATGAAGTTGTTTTTGAGAAAGACAGTTTGCTGGGACAGCTTCTTGCAAATTCAAAGCGGATTAATTCCTTACACCGGCAGGGAATTAAACAATTAGCACCTACCTTAGTTCGCTCGGCTATTGACCCTCATGATGGCACTATTGAAGCTTTTGAGGGGCAAAGTCATCAAAAGCTACTTGGAATTCAGTGGCATCCCGAACTGATGTTTGAACAAAAAGAGCACCGAGTGCTTTTTGACTATTTTGTGAATCAATTTTAAGACACTTGAAAGTGGCAAATTGTTGTGTTGTTACGATGTAAGTAGTTACATCGCGTACTAAGCTCATAAAGGAGAGAGAAATGAAAATGAGAAAAATGATGACCGTCACCGGCCTTGCCCTAGCTTCTGTAGGTCTTTTGACTGCATGCGGAGCAAAATCACAGGACAGTAAAAGCGGCCCTAAAAAGGTAACCTTTGCAACTGTAGGAACAACGGCACCCTTTTCATATGTTAAAGATGGTAAGCTCACTGGTTATGATATTGAAGTCGCAAAAGCTGTTTTTAAAGGTTCTGATAAATATAAGGTAACCTTTAAAAAGACGGAGTGGTCATCTGTCTTTACAGGAATTGATTCAGGGAAATACCAAATGGGTGGTAATAACATTTCCTACTCAACAGAACGGGCTCAAAAATATCTCTTTTCATATCCGGTAGGAACAACACCGACAGTCTTAACTGTCCCTAAAAATAGTGATATTCAAACTTATGATGATATTGCTGGCCATAAAACACAAGTCGTGCAAGGAACGACAACAGCTAAACAGTTGGATAACTACAATAAAAAACATAGTGATCATCCAGTCGTTTTAAAATACACGAGTGAAAACATTACGCAAATGTTGACAAATCTTAATGATGGTAAGGCTGATTTTAAGATTTTTGATGCTCCTACCGTCAATGCTGTTATTAAGAATCAAGGGCTAGATAATCTAAAAACGATCCCCTTACAATCAAAAGAACAACCTAAAATTTACTTTATTTTTGGTCAGGACCAAAAAGACTTGCAACAATTTGTGAATAAACGGTTGAAAGCATTGCAAAAAGACGGCACGTTAACAAAACTCGCCAAAGAGAATCTTGGTGGTAACTATGTTCCAAGCAAAAAGGAACTGGTTCTACCAACAGACAATTAATGTCTTCAGATTGAAGAAAGAGGTCATTTTGGACCATTTTCTTCAATCTTTTTTTGTTGTGCTGCAGTTAAAAAACTCTTAGAAACATTGATATATTAACGTTTTTAAGAGTTTAACAATTTAACAGCTCACTTAGCCTTAAGCTAAATGATGACACTCTATTAGGGGTTTGTCTACGTTTTAATGACCATGACTGTCTTAATTCAGTTCAAACCAGTCTGAAATTTTCCTCTTGGACTGGGTTTTTACATTTTATCTATAGTTATTAACTATAGATAAAGCTCATTTTTAACAATTTGAATTTTAGGCTAGCTTTCGCTAGAATAGATATATTCACTGACTTTAAAAAGGAGCAAGACCTATGAAAGTAAAACATATTTTTGGCATCCTGGTCCTTAGTTTGACCGCATCTGTTCTGGTTGCCTGTGGTTCGCATAAGACTGACAACAATACCCTGACAATAGGAGTGATGACTAAAACGTCATCGGACCAAGCACGCTGGGATCAGGTTGCTAAAACTTTAGCCAAGGATAATATTACTCTAAAGTTTAAAGAGTTTACAGATTATTCCCAGCCCAACAAAGCTGTTGCCAATGGAGAAGTTGATGTCAATGCTTTTCAGCATTATAATTTTTTGACCAACTGGAACAAAGAAAACAAGAAAGATTTGGTGGCGATTGCAGATACCTATATCAGTCCGGTTCACTTGTTCTCTGGGACCAATGCCAAAGGTAAAGCTAAGTACAAGACTATTGCTGAGCTACCTAAGGGTGCGCAAATTGCCATCCCTAACGATGCCACTAATGAAAGCCGTGCCCTTTACCTCTTACAAGCTGCCGGGCTCATTAAGCTCAACGTCTCAGGTCAATCCTTGGCAACCATTTCTAATATTAAAGAAAACCGTAAGCATCTTGACATTAAAGAATTGGATGCCAGTCAGACGGCGCGTGCCCTGACGTCAGCTGATGCTGCTATTGTTAATAATTCCTATGCTGTTCCAGCCAAGATCGACTATGATTCTTCTCTTTATAAAGAATCTGTTGACAAAAATACGAAACAATGGATAAATATTATTGCTGGGCAAAAAGATTGGCAAAAGTCTGCAAAAGCTACCGCAATTAAGAAATTGATAAAGGCTTACCATAGTGACGATGTTAAAAAAGTCATTGATCAAACATCAAATAATATTGATATTGCTGTCTGGTAAGTTGCTAAAAGGTGTAGCTGGAAAGTTCCTGCTGTCACCTTTTTCATTGCTGAGCTCTTAGCTGCTTTTTAACCGATAGAGTTGGCTGGTGATGTAGCATGACGTGCTAGCTGGTGCTCTTTTAAGGCAAAGGGAATCTTGCGGCTTTGTCAATGCTAGGTAGGTTTTTTATGAGAAAGAGAGAAATGTATGGATAATCAGGCTATGATTAGCTTAGAAAATATTGGAATAACCTTTTATCAGGGGAAACAGGAGATAAACGCTGTTCAAGATGTTAATCTAACCATTCATCAGGGTGAGATTTATGGTATTGTGGGCTACTCTGGAGCGGGGAAATCCACGCTGGTCAGG
This sequence comes from Streptococcus halichoeri, assembly GCF_009870755.1. GTDB lineage: Bacteria > Bacillota > Bacilli > Lactobacillales > Streptococcaceae > Streptococcus > Streptococcus halichoeri. The sequence goes on along the minus strand of NZ_WLZU01000020.1, from coordinate 27,169 downwards.
GTTATCAATGCCTTACAGATTCCTAATCAAGGGCGTGTCGTGGTTGATGGGGAGACGATTTGCAATCAGGGTCGGCTTACTTTATCTGATCGGGCTTTGCGAGATAAGCGTCGCCAAATTGGAATGATTTTTCAACATTTTAATTTAATGGCACAAAAAACAGCCCGCGAAAATATTGCTTTTGCTCTCAAGCACAGTGGCCTTTCCAAGGCAAAAAAAGCGGCAAGAGTAACGGAATTGCTGGAGTTGGTAGGCTTGGCCGATCGAGCGGATAATTATCCAGCGCAGCTATCTGGCGGCCAAAAGCAGCGCGTAGCCATTGCCCGAGCCCTAGCCAATGACCCTAAGATTTTGATTTCAGATGAATCAACTTCGGCCTTGGATCCGCAAACCACAAAGCAGATTTTGCATCTACTGAAATCTTTGAATCAGCGATTGGGTTTAACAATTGTTTTGATCACGCATGAAATGCAAATTGTCAAAGATATTTGCACCAAGGTGGCTGTTATGCAAGCTGGTCAAGTCATTGAAGAAGGTCGGGTTCTTGACATTTTTTCTAAGCCAAAAGAGCCCTTAACCAAAGATTTTATTCATACAGCTACAGGGACAGATGAAGCTTTAGAGAAGATTTATCAGCAAGAAGTCGTGCAAAACATGTCAAAAAACGCTCTCTTGCTCCAACTAAACTATACTGGTAGTATCACTGATGAGCCGATTTTGAACCAAATTTACCGTCAGCATCGGGTTTCTTCCAATGTCCTTTTTGGGAATATTCAAATTTTAGATGGAACGCCCGTTGGGGAGTTGATCACTCTGCTTGAGGGGCAACCTCAAGATTTAATAGCTGCGCAGCAAGCTCTAAGGGACGCCGGTGTCAGCATTGAACTATTGAAAGAAGGTGTCTAGATGTTTATACGTTTACAGGAATTCTTGCCAAATGTTGTGCAGTTAGGCTGGTCAGGAGATGCCGGCTGGGGTATGGCCATTTGGAATACAGTTTTTATGACTTTTGTTCCCTTTATTTTTGGTGGGGCTTTAGGCTTAATTTTAGGCTTGTTGCTGGTCTTACTCGGACCAGGTGGTGTCAAGGAAAATCTTGTTGTATGCTGGATTTTAGACAAGGTGACCTCAATTTTTAGAGCGATTCCCTTTATTATCTTAGTGGCTGTTTTAGCCAGTTTTACCTATCTGATTATGGGAACGATTTTGGGGACTAGAGCTGCCCTTGTCCCATTGACTGTAGCAACTTTTCCTTTTTTTGCCCGTCAAGTACAAGTGGTTTTTTCAGAATTAGATAAGGGCGTGATAGAAGCAGCCCAGGCCTCAGGGGCAACTTTTTGGGATATTGTGCTGGTCTACTTGACAGAAGGCCTGCCAGACCTTGTGCGCGTCTCAACCGTTACTTTGATTTCTTTAGTGGGTGAAACAGCAATGGCTGGCGCGATTGGTGCCGGCGGTTTGGGCAATGTTGCCATTTCTTATGGCTACAACCGGTTTAACAATGATGTGACCTGGGTGGCTACGCTCTTAATCCTTTGCTTCATTTTTATGATTCAATGGGCGGGTGATCGCATTAGCAAAGCCCTAAGCCATCGCTAATTAGTCTAAAGGCGATGAATGATAAAATTGCTCAAATCACAAGGACAGGCTTGTCTTGACAAACTTGTCCTTGTGATTTTTTACTATAGTAATTAAAGCTGCTAGAAAAAAGTGATTCTCAGGCATTTGGTGGGAAACTAGAAATCTCAAAAAAGAGGGCCTTGTGTGGATCACAAGGCCCTCATCTCTTTTTACATTTATGACTGTAGCTTTAGGCTTTGCTTGTGTCTGATATAGCCAATCACAAAACCTAGGGCCGCAAAGATTAGCCAACCTAAGGCAAATTTGCCCAAAGGAACGATGCTTGTAAAGAAAGTTACGATTCCCTTTGGTAGGGCGAAGAGCCCTGTCATAGTAGATAGGTTTGCTAGGGCATCATAGGTGGCAGGAATAGCTGTTAGGCCAATGGTCCAGCGATAGACCAGAGGATCATTTTGGAAAACTTGGTTACTCAAAACTAAGAAAATAAGTGCAATCGTCAAAGGGTAGAGCAAGTAGAGTACAGGGGCAGACCACTTGATGATCACATTTAAGCCGCCAAAGTAAAAGAAGGCAGAAACCAGAGTGAAAATGGTGGCCCAGCTGATGTGGGAGACTTTTGGTAACAGTTTGTGGAAAAATTCTGCACTAGAAGATATTAGACCAGTAGCTGTTGTTAGGCAAGCGAGAAAAATAACAATAGCCAAGCAAATTTGCCCAATACTTCCTAAATAAAATTTAGAAGCGTGGCTTAATAAGTCGCCACCATTAATTGGGCTACCGTTTGTTAAAAAGTGTCCGTTGGCAAAGGGAAAAAGTGATTGGGACGTTGCACCAATACGGCCGACAAAAATATAGACTAGGGCCAGTAAAAAAATAGCAATGAGACCAGAGACAATTGTTAGATGAGACACTTCTTTGGATGTTTTAGCCCCAAATTGCTTACTGGCTTCGATGACTAAGATTGAAAAGACAAGAGAAGCCAAGGCATCCATTGTACCATAGCCTTGAATGAGACCAGCCATAAAAGGGAAGTCTTTAAAAGAATCAGCAATGGTTGCTTCCACATTATAGGCCTGACCAAGTCCACCAGCAGGGTGCATAAATGACGCAATCACTAAAATAGTGATAACCACAAGTAGCGTTGGTGTTAGGACTTTGCCAATATGATCAGCTAACTTACTCGGCTTGATCGCTAATAAATAGGACAGACCAAAGAAAAGGACAGCATAGAGTGCCTTTATCCAAAACCGTTCCCCTAAAATGGGGGTGATGCCAACTGAGTAAGAGGTAGCCCCAGTTCTAGGAATAGCAAAAAAAGGACCAATGGATAGGTAAAGCAGGGCTGAGTAAGCAAGGGCATAGGTTTTTGAAATTGGTCGAGCCATATTTTCAACATCACTAGCTCCTGATTTTGAGACGGCAATAACACCAAGCAGGGGCAAAGAGACACCTGTTAAGCAAAAGCCTAAGATAGCTAAGGCTAAATGTTTTCCGGCATATAAACCAAGATATGCTGGGTAAATCAGGTTAGCTGCTCCAAAAAAAAGGGCAAATAACATAAAGCCAATGATGAGATAGATTTTTTTGCGTGACATAGATTATCCTTCCAGGTAATTATAATAACATCCTTAGATGCCATTTAAAGCATACGTATGCTATTATAACGAAGAAATGAAAGGGAGTCAATGTATTTAGAAAATTTAGAAAGTTTTGACCTCGTTGACTATAGTTGGCTTTTATATTATCATAAAAAACATATTATTTTTTTACAGAAAAGGAGCAAAGCCACCATGAAACGTGTTGTGAGAACTTGGAAACGAACAAGTTTGATTAAGAAAATTGCCATTGGTGTTAGCATCGGTATCCTACTTGGATTAGTATTTCCTAGCTTTCACCTGATAGGTCTGTTGGGGCAGCTTTTTGTTGGAGGGCTTAAGGCGATTGCTCCACTCTTGGTTTTTGCACTGGTAGCGCAAGCGATTTCCCATCAAAAAGCCAACCAAAAAACCCACATGTCCTTGATTGTCATCTTATATGTGTTAGCAACCTTTGCTGCCGCCTTTGTTGCGGTTTTGGTTAACTACCTTTTTCCATTAACGCTAAAGCTGGAAAAGGCTGCTTCGGCTGAACTTAAGCCTCCCCAAGGGATTGTAGAAGTTTTTCAAAATCTTTTCTTAAAATTAGTCGATAATCCCATTAGCGCTTTGGCCAGTGCAAACTATCTGGGGATCCTCTTTTGGGCCCTGCTATTTGGCTTTGCCCTAAGGACCAGCACTAAAGAAATCAAAGGTCTTGTTAAGGCCAGTGCTGAGGTCACCTCCCAGCTAGTGGTTTGGCTAATTCATTTGGCTCCTTTTGGGATTATGGGGCTTGTTTTTTCAACGATCGCTGATAATGGTATTGGCATTCTTAAAAGCTATGCCTACTTGATTCTAGTATTGGTCGGGACGATAAGCTTTTTGGCCTTGGTTATTAATCCCTTGATTTCCTTTATTGTGATGCGTAAAAATCCTTATCCACTAGTTTTGACTTGCCTGCGTGAGTCAGGGATCACAGCCTTTTTTACGCGCAGCTCAGCAGCCAATATTCCCGTTAATCTGAGATTATGTGAAAAATTAGGGCTTGATAAGGATACCTATGCTGTGTCGATTCCTCTCGGGGCAACGATTAATATGGGAGGGGCAGCTGTAACCATTAATATTTTAACACTGGCTGCGGCTAATACTTTTGGCATTGAAGTGGACTTTCTAAGTGCTATTTTGTTGAGTTTTGTGGCGGCTATATCAGCTTGCGGAGCTTCAGGCGTTTCTGGTGGTTCGCTCTTACTCGTTCCGCTTGCTTGTAGTTTGTTTGGCATTCCAAATGATTTGGCCATGCAGGTTGTGGGTGTAGGTTTTATTGTTGGGGTGATTCAGGATTCTTGTGAGACAGCTTTAAATTCATCGACAGATGTTTTATTTACAGCCGTAGCAGAAAATGCCTTTTGGTTAGAAAAACAGACTCGCTGATGTTTGTAGAGGGGCGCTTAGTAAGCCTAAGAACCAACTGTCTAGCCTTTCTTTTGGGCTTAGCTGTTTATCTAGATCTCTTATCAACGACAGTTGCTAAGAAGCAAAAAAGTAACACTTTGAATGGCGTTAGCAGTGTGAGGATTTCTCTTTGACACTTGGCGGCACCATTTAAAGTGTTGCTCTTTTTTTATTTTAATTGCCGTAAATAATCAAAACGCTCAAATGTATGATCATTGGCGATTCCAACTAGGATAACATTTTCAGGTAATGGATCCAGAGGATTAATATTAATGTGTAAGTTATTTTCATCTTTGGAGCGTAGGCCGATGATATTTAATTCGTATCTTTGGCGGACATCTAGTTCGGTTAAATTTTTGCCAACCCAAGTTTTTGGAATAACAAAATTAATCATTGAAATGCCATGTTCTAGATAGATAATGCTCTCAATGTGATGCTTGAGTAAGCTTGACGCCAAATGTTTGCCGGAGTCGCGTTCTGGGGTAATGACTTTGGTTGCGCCAATACCATATAAAACTTCTTCATAGATTTTATTTTTAGCCTTGGCCATGATGACTGGTACACCTAGTTTTTTGCTATGCATGATGGCAAGCACAGATGACTCCAGGTTATTACCTGAGGCCACTACGACCACGTCACATTGATCAAGCCCCACAGCCATCAAGAAGGCTTGATCAGTCATATCGCCAACGGCTGCATTTGTTACAATATCTGCGACTTCATTAACATGGCTTTCATTTTTATCAATGGCAATAACATCTTGGTCAAATTGACTCAGTTGACGAGCGACAGTACGTCCAAAAATTCCTAAACCAAGGACGCCAAAGGTTTTTCGTTTTGACATAATTACTCCTTTAGCCAACTAAAATATCTGTGCTGGCATAATGTACAGTTTTTTCTTTTCGTTGCATGAGGCTAATGAGGACCGTTATTGGGCCGACACGACCAACAAACATAAAAATCATAATAATGATTTTGCCAATAATCGAGAGAAAAGGTGTGACTTCCATTGAGACCCCGACTGTAGCAATAGCTGAAATGGATTCAAATAATAAAGGAATTGGTTCTAATCCAGGTTCAACAGTGAGCAGAATCAAATAACCTAAGATAAGAAAAGAAAAGTAAAAAATTAATACGGTCATGGTTTGTTTGATAGTCTTGCTCTTGATAATCCGGTGTTCAAAAGTGACTTCGGATTGACCAGATACCTCGGCTTTAAATAATAGAAAGGCAATAGCTGCTGTGGTGACCTTGACACCTCCAGCCGTTCCACCAGGCGCTCCGCCAATTAGCATTTGAATCATATACACGAGGTTGGTCGGTGAGAGGGCATCGGTATATGAGATGGTAGCAAATCCTGCTGTCCGCATGGTGACAGACTGAAAGAAAGAAACCATTAATTGCTGGGGCAAAGTGAAATGACCAATAGTTTTAACATTATTGTGCTCAAGAAACCAAGTCAGTAAGGTCCCAGCAGCTAGCAAAAAGAGTGTGGTTTGAATAACTAAGTGACTTTCATTGGATAGTTTTCGGTAGAAACGACCAGTAAAACGGGGTTTTTCAATAGTATAGCGCTGGACGTTAGAGAGTAAGTCAATCCAGACAGCAAAGCCTAAACCTCCCGCGATAATTAAAAAGGCCAAGGTGAAGTTGATGGTCGGATTTAAGACAAAGGCTGTTAGGCTATTTGTACTAAAATTATCAAATCCTGCATTACAAAAAGCAGAAATTGCTAAGAAAAGCGCATTAAAGAGACCGTGTTTCCAGCCAAAGCGAGGAACAAAATCTGTAGCGATAATTAAAAAAGCTAGAAATTCGAAAATAAATGTCATTCGATAAGCAAAATAGAGATAGCCCTTTAGATTTTTACTATCTCTGCGACTAAGTGCTGACTGGAGGAGGTTGTGTCCGGCTAAGTCCATCTTTCGCCTGAGAGCAAAAGTACTAATAGCAATCAGGGTAACGAGACCAAGTCCACCGATTTGCATCAAAAACATAGCAACCACCTGGCCAAAACCATTATATAAATCAGCTACAGGAATAACCGAAAGGCCAGTCACACAAACCATGGACACAGTTGTGAAAAGGTGATCAATATAAGAGGCTGCTGGGGCATGGGGATAGTGAGAGATTGGCAGGGCCAGTAAGATACTACCAACCAAAATAACGACAGCAAAGCTAATCGTTAGGCGCTGAGTAACTGATAAGGTTCGTAATACTGATGTTTTCATTGTTTCTCCAAAAATAATCTCATCCTAATAGTATCAAAAAAACTTAAAAAAGCTAAGTATTTTCTCAGCCTTTTAGCTATTATAGGGGCTTTTTGTTGGGTAAGCCAGCTTTTCTTGGGTATTGTTTGGGTGTTTCTTTTTTCTTTTCAACAACAGTGATAAAGCGTGCATCGCCATTTGGCAGCTGATAAGCATGGTTTTTGACAACTTGTGCAAACAAAGTCGTTAGTGCAGTTTTTGCATCGGTTAGTTCTTGATCAACTGCTTGGGATTTTAGGGCGATGAGTTGGCCTTTGATTCTTAAAAAGGGGATGGTCAATTCTGCAAGGACAGGCATTCGGGCGACAGCTCGCGCAGTTACTAGGTCAAACTGACCACGAAAGCTTCGATCTTGCCCAAAGTCTTCTGCTCGGCCATGGTAAAAATGAACGCCCTCTAACTCTATGGTCTGTGCTAGATGGTGTAAGAACGTAATCCGCTTGTTCAGAGAGTCAATAATGGTGATCTCAAGTTCTGGGTAGACAATTTTCATGGGTAAACTGGGAAAACCTGCTCCGGCGCCAATGTCGAGTAACTTCAGCGGGCGATTAGTGATATGACCTTGAAGGATAGGAGCTAAGGAATCGTAGAAGTGCTTGAGGTAAACCTCATTTAGCTCTGTAATCGCTGTTAAGTTCATCTTTTCATTCCACTCGACTAAGAGAGAAAAGTAAGTTTGGAATTGCTTTTTTTGGTGGTCACTTAGAACGATACTGGATTGTTGGAGTAATTGGTAAAAGATTTCTGGGGGCATATATTTCCTCATCTCAATTTTTCTCTATTTTAACATAAAATAAGATTAATCCCAACTGGTGATTGATTTTGAATGAGAAAACTTGCTATTGCCTTTAAAATTGTTATAATGAAGTCACTATACTAAAGGAGAAGTCCAATGTTAGCAATCTTTATCATTATTTTTGTCGTTTTACTGGCGCTCTGGCTCATGACAAGTTACAATGGCTTAGTGCGTAGTCGGATGCATACTAAGGAAGCTTGGAGCCAAATTGATGTGCAATTAAAGCGGCGCAATGACTTAATTCCAAACTTAATTGAAACGGTTAAGGGTTATGCTGCTTATGAAGAAAAAACCTTTGAAAAAATTGCACAATTACGTTCGCAAGTGACGCATGCGACAACACCTGCTGCAACAATGGAGGCTTCAAATGCATTGACCAAGCAAATGGCTAATTTAATTGCTGTTGCTGAAAATTATCCTGAATTGAAGGCTAATACTAACTTTCTTAAACTTCAAGATGAGTTGACCAACACCGAAAATAAAATTGCCTATTCGCGTCAGCTATTTAATACCACAACGTCACAGTATAATACAAAGTTAGAAAGCTTTCCATCTAATATTGTCGCCAAATGGTTTGGTTTTAAACCAAGTGAGTTTCTCCAAACACCGGCAAAAGAAAAAGAAGTGCCGACAGTCACATTTGATTTTTAAGCACCTAAAGTTTGAGGAGGTCAGATGCTCTATCAACAAATTGCACAAAATAAACGTAAAACGGTTATTCTAATTCTTACTTTCTTTCTTCTCTTAGCGGGGATTGGCGCGGCTGCTGGTTATTACTTTTTAGATAATTATCAGTTTGGTCTAGTGATGGCCCTTTTACTGGGTGGTATTTATGCCTTTAGCATGATTTTTCAATCAACTGCGGTAGTGATGGGGATGAATAATGCGCGGGAAATTACAGCAGATCAAGCACCTGAATTCTATCATATTGTTGAAGACATGGCGCTAGTCGCTCAGATCCCGATGCCCAAGGTTTATATCATTGATGATCCGTCACTGAATGCCTTTGCTACAGGATCCAACCCACAAAATGCAGCTGTCGCGGCTACCAGTGGCCTCTTAGCCTTAATGAACCGTGAGGAACTAGAAGGTGTCATTGGCCATGAGGTTAGCCATATCCGTAACTATGATATTCGAATTTCGACAATTGCTGTTGCCCTAGCCAGTGCGATTTCCTTAATTTCTGGCCTTGCTGGACGAATGATGTGGTATGGCGGTTCAGGACGGCGCAGCGATGATCGTGATAATAGTTCTTTAGGCATTTTTGCAATGGTATTTTCCATTTTGTCATTGATTTTATCACCGCTAGTTGCCTCCCTCGTACAGATGGCCATTTCTCGGCAAAGAGAGTATCTGGCAGATGCGAGCTCAGTCGCCTTAACGCGTAATCCAGAAGGAATGATTAAAGCTTTACAAAAGTTAGAGCAGTCCCAGCCAATGGCCTATCCGGTTGATGATGCGAGTGCCGCTCTTTACATTAGCGAACCAAGGAAAAAAGAAAGCTTTGCTAACTTATTTAGTACCCACCCACCGATTGCTGATCGCATTGAGCGGTTGCGTCATATGTAAAGTATGGAAGAGTTTGACACCAATCAAACTCTTTTTTGGACCATTTTAATAAGAAATCTTTTTGTAACAAAAAATTATCAGAAATTTTCATATAAATCAGTTGACAAACGATAAAAATAATAGTAAAAATAAATTAGAGTTTTATTAGGAGAGGAAAATGTTACTGCTATCAGATATAAAAAAACATCCCCAGGGTATTTCTTTTCAAGAAGAGCTGGATATTAGCGCTGCTATTATGCAACGTCACAAGGATATTCGGGCGATAACAAAACCTTTAGTAGAGGGCTTTGTTCGCTATGAGAATGGCCTTTACTTGTTGCAATATCACATGAGCTATACGATTACACTGCCTTCAAGTCGGTCCATGGTTGATGTGCCCTTGCCCTTTAGTGAAGACGTTCAAGAGCTTTTTATTGAAGCAGCTGAATCACAGGCTCGAGCAGACATGGTTGAAGAAAACTTGGTCATGATTTTAGAATCAGATCAGATTCATCTAGTGGACAGCGTTATTGACAATATTCTTCTTAATATTCCTTTGCAAGTATTGTCTACCGCAGAAGAGGCTTCCGATGTATTGCCTTCGGGTCAAGATTGGACTGTAATGACTGAAAATCAGTACCAATCTCTAAAGGCGGCAAAAGAAGCGGCTAATAATCCGTTTGCAAGCCTAGAAGGGATGTTTGATGAATAAAACTGACTATTTAAGATATTTGTAATTTTTTGATTGAAAAAAATGGTAGGCTCTGGTATACTCATACTTGTATAATGGCTCTTAAAAGCTGTTTAGAGTTGCTTTTAGTGAGGTCTTTGAAGGAATGACCAAGTTGAAAAGAGAGCCGATTTCTAAAATGTTGCACCCTTTCTATATTCTTTTAAGCATTAGAGAAGAAAAATTATTATAAACAAGGATTGGAAGATATGACGAAAAAAATTCTCATTATTGAAGATGAAAAAAATCTCGCACGATTTGTTTCACTAGAATTGCAGCACGAAGGTTATGAAGTATGCGTCGAAGATAATGGTCGCGAAGGCTTAGAAACAGCTCTTGAAAAAGATTTTGATCTTATCCTTTTAGATTTAATGTTACCTGAGATGGATGGTTTTGAAATCACTCGGCGCTTGCAGGCAGAAAAGACAACCTACATTATGATGATGACAGCACGTGATTCCATTATGGATGTGGTTGCGGGGCTAGACCGTGGAGCAGATGACTACATTGTTAAGCCTTTTGCTATCGAAGAATTGTTAGCACGCATCCGCGCAATCTTTCGTCGTCAAGATATAGAGACAGATAAAAAATCACCAAATCAAGGTATCTACCGTGATTTGGTACTTAATCCACAAAACCGGTCGGTTAACCGTGGAGACGATGAAATTTCGTTAACAAAGCGCGAATACGATTTGTTGAGTATTTTGATGACCAATATGAACCGTGTGATGACGCGCGAAGAATTACTCTCTAATGTCTGGAAGTATGACGAAGCTGTCGAAACAAACGTTGTGGATGTTTACATTCGTTATTTACGTGGGAAAATTGACATGCCTGGACGGGAATCCTATATTCAAACCGTACGTGGTATGGGTTATGTGATACGTGAGAAATAGCTATGCTAATAAAAAATCAGAAACAGCATCTAAAGAAATCGCTACCAAAACGTTTATCTAATCTCTTTTTTGTACTATTCTTTTGTATTTTTTCTGGTTTTACTTTGATTGCCTATTATTCTACGAACTATTTTCTTTTGAAAAAAGAGCGGCAGTCATTGACACAAGTGGTAAATGTCATTAGAGTTCGTCTGTCGCAGGTGGACTCTAATTTTTCATATGACAATCTTAATCAAATCCTCTATACAGATGGGCTATTGCATATCAAACAAGATAAGCATAGTGGCAAAAGAATTGTCATTGATGAACGTGATATTTCTAATACTATTGATGTTAACCAGGAAATTTACCTTTACAATCCCCAAAAACAATTGATTTTCACAACGGATCCTACTGAGACTTCCTATGATATGTCTGGCCCGATTGGCAAAGTCTTTGATGACAGGGTTGAAAATCAGTACCGTGGTTATTCCCTGATAGAGAAAGTCTATTCGAAGAAATCACATAAGTTTTTAGGCTATGTCCAGGTCTATCAAGACTTAGAAGACTACTATGTCATCCGGGCCCGTCTCCTACTTTGGTTGCTTATGGTCGAATTTTTCGGAACAAGCTTAGCTTACATTATTATTTATGTTTCTACTATCAAATTTTTGGAGCCACTCCAAAATTTACATGATGTCATGCGAAACATCTCTGAAAATCCGAATAATTTGGACCTCCGCTCTGACATTAAGTCTGGCGATGAAATTGAAGAACTATCTGAAATTTTTGACACCATGCTGGATAAAGTGGAAAAGTACACCCAGTTACAATCGCGTTTTATCAGTGATGTAAGTCATGAGTTGCGCACCCCAGTTGCGATTATTAAGGGCCATATCGGTTTATTACAACGTTGGGGAAAAGATGACAGTGCCATTCTTGAAGAGAGCCTGACCGCAACTGCTCATGAAGCCGACCGAATGGCAATCATGATTAATGATATGCTCGATATGATTCGTGTCCAAGGTAGCTTTGAAGGACATCAAGATGATACGACGATTCTTGAGAATTCTATTGAAACCGTTATTGGTAACTTTAAAGTTTTAAGAAATGATTTTGACTTTGTTTGGCAGCCTAGTCAGCGACAAACCCGCGCTGTCATCTATAAAAACCATTTTGAACAAGCTTTAATGATTCTGATTGATAATGCAGTGAAATATTCGCGCCTTGAAAAGAAAGTAACCATTACGTTAACTACGACTGCTGATCAAAAAGCTCTGCTTGAAGTAAGAGATCGTGGCGAAGGCATCTCTGAAGAAGACATTGATCACATTTTTGAGCGCTTTTATCGCTCTGATAAGTCTCGCAATCGGACCAGTACTCAGGCGGGCTTAGGGATTGGGCTTTCCATTTTGCGACAAATTATCGAAGGCTACCATCTTGAACTAAAAGTTAAAAGTAAGATTAACGAAGGAACAACATTTAGTTTGTATATTCCTTTAAGTCAAGAAAAACTCTAGTCCTGTGAGCTCGTGTCCTTGAACTCAGCTTGGTTCATACCATTTAAAAAACTATTCCAACCAGTCCGAACCATCAGGCAGCTGTGGAATAGTTTTTATGTTAGGCGCTTTTTGAGCAGTTCTTGCGCTACCACCTTGCCCAATTTTCTTTTGTTATGTCTTAAAATGTGGTAAAATAGAGTACTAGATTAAACTGATAGAATTGGGGTGTTTTTGCATGCGTTGTCCAAAATGCAATTATCATAAATCAAGCGTCGTTGATAGTCGTCAGGCTGAAGACGGCAATGCCATACGGCGCCGCCGTGAGTGTGAAAAATGCCATAGCCGTTTTACGACCTTTGAACGTGTTGAAGAGCTCCCCTTGTTGGTTATCAAAAAGGATGGGACGCGCGAGCAATTTTCCCGTGATAAAATCCTAAATGGCGTGATTCAAAGCGCCCAAAAGCGCCCTGTCTCAAGTACTGATATTGAAAATGTCATCTCAAAAATTGAACAAAAAGTCCGTGCGGACTATGAAAACGAAGTCTCAAGCACAGCGATTGGTAATTTAGTAATGGAGGAGCTAGCTGAGCTAGATGAGATTACCTATGTGCGGTTTGCCAGTGTTTATAAAAGCTTCAAAGATTTGGATGAAATAGAAGCATTACTCCAGCAGATCACCAGTCGCGTTCGGGGAAAGAAGAGTAGTACAGAACATGAAACCCATTGATGATTTTCGATACGCCAAAAACAATCGGATTCTGCTTGATTCAGATAGTCTTATCCAGCTTTATTACCCTATCATTGGTGCTAGTGCTAGCGCTGTCTACCAGTACTTTGCAGCATTTTGTGATCAAGGCCAAAAAAGCCATAAATTTAGCCAGGTCTTGAACCATCTTCAGATGGGCATGACCCAACTAGAGGAGGCCCTCGTTGTTTTAACAGCTTTGCAATTATTAGAACTCTATCAAGACCCATCCTATTATGTGATTAAGGTCAATGCGACCAAGTCCCGTGAAGTATTTTTGCAAAATGCTGTTTTGCGGCGTCTCCTCGAAAAAGAGATCGGCCAAGCAGCGCTAGAAGAATTAGCCCCGACCGTCCCACCAAGAGCTAAATCACTCTCAAAGCGCTTCTCAGATGTATTTGGCACCGAAGCTGGCAATCTAGACCTAAGTGAAAAAAAAGGCATTTATTTCGATCTAGACAGTTTTCAACGCCTTATGGCGCGTGATGGCTTGCGCTTTAAAAATGAACAAGAAGATGTCGTTGCCCTCTATGCCTTGGCTGAAAAATACCAGTTGACCTGGTTTGATACCTATCAGTTAGCCAAAGCAACTGCGATTAACTATGAAATTGCGACTACAAGAATGGCAGTCAAAAAAAGTCAGACCGAGTCATCACCGGCTAGTGATTTTACCAAAGCAGAAAAAATTGTCTTACAGGAAGTCAAAAAAGACACTGCCCTTGCTTTCTTAGAAACAATTAAACAAACCAGGCGGGCAACAGTAACCAAGGATGAAAAGCAAGTACTCGTAGCACTGGCTAAAATGGACTTTTTGGACGAAGTCATCAATGTTATGGTTCTTTATACGTTTAATAAAACCAAATCGGCTAATCTGCAAAAAACCTACATCATGAAAATGGCTAATGATTTTTCCTATCAATCTGTAAAGACAGCCGAAGAGGCGATTTTATTGCTCCGCTCTTTTAAAGAACGCAAGCAGGCCCGCAAAACGTCGCCAAAAAGTGCACCCAAAACCAATGTGCCAGCGTGGAGCAATCCAAATTATCAAGACCAAACGAGTCCAGAAGAGCAAGCTGCCCTTGATGCTTTCAAGCAAAAAGCGCTCAAACGTTTAGAAAACTTAAAAAAAGGTGACGAGTAAATGGAAAAAATTGGGAAGACCATGGAACGCCAAAAGCATTTGAACAGTGCTAATAAAGACCAAATCATTCAAGCTATTTTATCTGACCCCGAAGTGGCTGCATTTATTAAAGAGCACCAATTAAGCCAGGCTGAAATGATGCTTAGCTTGTCAAAGTTTAATCAATTTTTAGGAGAGCGTCAGAAAGTGCGCAGCAATGATCCGTCTTATATTGCTAAGGGCTATGAACCAATCTTAGTGATGAATGAAGGCTATGCTGATGTTTCCTATAGGGAAACAAAAGCACTTAAGGAAGCCCAACAAAAAGCCCAGATTGCTAATCGCATTTCTTTAGTTAATTTACCAAAGTCTTATCGGCAGGTGCGTCTGGCTGATATTGATATTACAAATACCAGCCGTCGCGACGCTGTCATGCGAATTGTGGATTTTGTTGAGCAGTACCCAACTGCCGGGCAAAAGGGCCTCTATCTTTATGGGGATATGGGCATTGGTAAATCTTGTTTCATGGCTGCCTTGGCCCGCGAATTATCTGAACAAAAAGGGGTTGCGACAACGCTGCTGCATTTTCCCAGTTTTACAATTGATGTCAAAAATGCCATTTCTTCTGGCAGAGTCAAAGAAGAAATTGATGCTGTGAAAATGGTGCCTTTGTTAATATTGGACGATATTGGAGCTGAGCAAGCGACCTCCTGGGTGCGAGATGAAGTATTGCAAGTTATCTTACAATATCGCATGCTGGAAGATTTACCGACCTTTTTCACTTCAAATTATAGCTTTGCAGATCTTGAGCGCAAATGGGCGACCATTAAGGGCAATGATGAGACTTGGCAGGCCAAGCGGGTGATGGAACGCGTGCGTTACCTGGCAGAGGAATTTCATTTAGAAGGCGTAAATCGGCGTTAGTTTTTAAGTAAAGATTATTAAAAGGAGAATCATGGTTTTACCTACAGTTGCTATTGTGGGCCGTCCTAATGTGGGCAAGTCCACCTTGTTTAACCGAATTGCAGGCGAGCGCATTTCTATCGTCGAAGATGTCGAAGGGGTGACCCGAGACCGTATTTACACAACAGGAGAATGGCTTAACCGGCGCTTCTCCTTGATTGATACCGGGGGCATTGATGATGTGGATGCGCCCTTTATGGAGCAAATCAAACACCAAGCCCAAATTGCGATGGACGAAGCAGATGTGATTGTTTTTGTCGTATCTGGTAAAGAGGGAATAACAGATGCCGATGAATATGTCACAAAGATGCTTTATCGAACCGATAAGCCAGTGATTCTAGTGGTTAACAAAGTTGATAATCCTGAAATGCGCAATGACATCTATGATTTTTATGCTCTGGGCTTAGGTGAACCCTATCCAACGTCTTCTGTTCATGGAATTGGTACTGGAGATGTTTTAGATGCTGTGATTGAAAAACTTCCTGTTGAGACAGCAGTAGAAAACGATTCCGTCATTCGTTTTAGTTTAATTGGCCGTCCCAATGTTGGTAAATCCAGTTTGATTAATGCTATTCTTGGTGAAGACCGGGTGATTGCAAGTCCTCTTGCTGGGACCACCCGTGATGCTATTGATACCCACTTCACTGATCAAGATGGACAAGAATACACCATGATTGATACAGCTGGCATGCGCAAATCCGGTAAAGTTTATGAAAATACTGAAAAGTATTCGGTCATGCGGGCTATGCGGGCCATTGATCGCTCTGATGTTGTTTTAATGGTAATCAATGCCGAAGAGGGCATCCGAGATTACGATAAACGTATAGCTGGCTTTGCTCACGAAGCGGGCAAAGGAATCATCCTTGTTGTGAACAAATGGGATGCTATCCAAAAAGATAATCATACCGTGGCTAACTGGGAGTCTGATATTCGCAATCAATTCCAATTTTTGAGCTATGCGCCCATTATTTTTGTATCAGCGCTCACCAAGCAGCGTCTTAACAAGTTGCCAGCACTGATTAAAACCATCAGTGAGAGTCAAAATCGCCGTATTCCTTCAGCGGTCTTAAATGATGTGATCATGGATGCGATTGCTATTAATCCAACACCGACCGATAAGGGCAAGCGTTTGAAAATTTTCTATGCAACGCAAGTTTCAGTCAAACCTCCCACATTTGTGGTTTTTGTTAACGAAGAAGAATTGATGCATTTCTCCTACCTGCGTTTCCTTGAAAATCAAATTCGCGCGGCCTTTACCTTTGAAGGGACACCAATCCACCTGATTGCCCGCAAGCGCAAGTAAATCAACCATCTGTATCACTGCTTTAGCGATACAGATTTTTTTGCTGTCATAAAAAATAGCGGTGAGCTTTGCCGTGATGATTCGCTGGGGAGTCAGCCGGTTTTTTTGACAGGGCTACTCAAGCAGCGGGGCTCCACAGGTTGTAAGGTCATAAAAAAGGATATAAGCTCAATTGCGAATCAGACATTTGTGGCAGATTTTTGCGAAAGAAGATTTTTTTGAGAAAAATGCTGCTAAATTTGGTATAATTAGGGGATAAGTAAAGAGGTGGTAAAAAAATATGACACGACTCATTCCTGGTAAAATTCGCAATCAAGGAATTGAACTTTATGAACAAGGACTGGTGACAGTCGAAGGTGAAAAAAATGGTACGATTCAAGCAACGGTAGATCAAGAAGCGGTTGCTTATAGTTATGAAGATGTCAATACACATTGTCAATGTGCTTTTTTTGCACGTAAAGGTTATTGCCAGCATATTGCTGCTTTGGAATATTACTTAAAAAACAACCAGGACGGGAAGGTCTTATCTGAACAATTGGCTCACCAAACTGAGAGTAAAGAGGCAGTGCGCAAATTAACGTCATTTGGGAGCTTATTTTTGGATAATTTAGCTGTCAATGAAGATGATACCCTACATTATCGCCTAAGTGCCACAGGCGTTAGAAGCCCATTTTCTGCTGACTTTTGGTGGAATCTCAAGATCAATCGGCTGCCTGATGAGCGTTCTTATGTCATTCGTGATATTAAGGCTTTTTTAGCAGCAGTGCAAAAAGAGGCTTACTATCAAATTGGGAAAAACTATTTTGAGCCGCTCTCTTTAGTGCAATTTGATGCGCCAAGCCAGGAATTGATCCGTTTTTTATGGAAACTAGCTTCGCAAACGGATAAGGGCGAACAGTCTGTTGTTTTTCCTAACCATGGCCGCAATCTCTTTTTACCAAGTGGCTTTTTAGAAGAAGGTATATACCTCTTACGGGATTTATATGACTTTACCTTTGAAGGACCAAGTCATACCTATAATTATCTTGAGGTCTTGCCTTTGAGTGGGGAAGCGGAACTTTTTACCTTTATTGTTGAGGTTCACCGTAATGCTATTGAACTCCAGATTAAGGAAAAAAATAACAGCTATTTTTTTGATAATGAGTATGTTTTATATCATGATACTTTTTATCATTTGACCCTTAAACAACGCAAGATGGTTTCTGCGATCCGTAGTTTGCCCATTGAAGCTGATTTGACCAAGCATGTTCATTTTGATTTGGATGATCAGGCTAAGCTGGCTGCTAGTCTCCTTGATTTTCAGGAGCTAGGTCGGGTAGAGGCTCCCAAGAGTTTTCTGATTCACGATTTTCAGGTTACTTTTTTCCTGGATCAAGCAGATGACGATGAGCTTCTCTTAAATTTGGCGTTTGATTACGGGGATGTGCAGGTAACCTCCAAAAGCGAGCATGTCCATCTTCCATTTGCTAGCCACTTCAAAAAAGAAGAGAAAATCAACCGTGCGCTAGCGTTTTACGGCTTTAAGCCGGGCTTTGCAACCCGCAAACACCTAGCATCACCACAAGAACTTTATCAGCTATTTACGCAAGCGATTCCCTATTGGCAGCGTATTGGTAAGGTTGTAGTGTCTGAGCGGCTTGAGAAACAACGCCTGTTGGAAATTCCACAAGTAGCCATTAGTCGTAAGGGCGGTCTTTTAGACATTTCCTTTGATTTTTCACAGATTGTTGAAAGCGATATTGATGCTGCCTTGGCTGCTTTGTTTAGCCAGGATCCTTATTTTGTTAGCCAGACAGGTAAACTGGTTGTTTTTGATGAGGAGAGTAAACGGGTAAGTCAAACGCTCCAAGACTTGCGGGCTAAACGCCAACTTAATGGGCATTTTCAAGTGGAAGGTGTCTCAGCAATGCAGGTTTCTCAGTTATTTGCAGATACAGCCTCTGTGCATTTTTCAGAAGATTTACAACATTTGGTCGCAGATCTTACCCATCCTGAACGCTATACTTTGCCTGATTTACAGGTTAATGCTCAGTTGCGTGATTACCAATTGCACGGTGTCAAATGGCTGTCGACCTTAGATAAGTATGGCTTTGGTGGTGTCTTAGCAGACGATATGGGCCTTGGTAAAACCTTACAAACAATCGCTTTTTTAACGAGCAAAATTGAAGCGTCATCGCAGATTTTAATTTTGGCCCCCTCTAGCTTGCTTTATAACTGGTTAGATGAATTCACCAAGTTTGCTCCGCAGGTTGATGCAGTGGTAGCTTATGGCCTTAAGCAGACGCGTGATCAGCTGATTTTGGAAAATCATACGGTTACGATTACGAGCTATTCCTCGTTTCGCCAGGATTTTGAATTGTATCAACAAAAGCACTATGATTATCTCATCTTGGATGAAGCCCAAGTGATAAAAAATGACCAGACAAAAATTGCGCAGAGTTTGCGCCAATTTACGGTGACCAACTGTTTTGCCTTATCCGGAACGCCTATTGAAAATAAACTATTGGAGATTTGGTCTATTTTTCAAATGGTCTTACCAGGCTTACTACCAGATAAGAAAGATTTCCTCAAATGGACGCCTAAACAGGTCGCAAAATATATTCAGCCTTTTGTTATGCGGCGCAAAAAAGAAGATGTCTTACCAGAATTGCCTGAATTGATTGAGATGACCTATAGCAATGAAATGAGCGAGGCTCAAAAAACATTGTATTTGGCACAGTTACGCCAGATGCAAGAACGCATTCGCCATTCCAGCGATGTGGATATTAACCGGCATAAAATTGAAATCCTTTCAGGTATTACGCGCCTGCGCCAAATTTGTGATACACCAAGTCTTTTTATGCCCTATCAAGGTGAAAGTGGTAAATTAGAAAGTCTGAAAACGCTCTTAACACAAATAAAAGAAAATGGTCATCGGGCTCTGATTTTCTCCCAATTTAGAGGGATGTTAGATATTGCAGAGCAGGAAATGCAGGAGCTTGGCTTGACATCTTATAAAATTACAGGTTCAACCCCGGCCAATGAGCGCCAGGAAATGACGCGGGCCTTTAATAGTGGCTCAAAAGATACTTTCCTTGTTTCTTTGAAAGCAGGTGGCGTTGGCCTGAATTTGACCGGGGCAGATACAGTTGTACTGATTGACTTGTGGTGGAATCCGGCCGTGGAAATGCAAGCAATTAGCCGGGCCCACAGGCTTGGACAAAAAGAAAATGTTGAAGTTTATCGGTTGATTACACGAGGAACGATTGAAGAAAAGATTCTGGAGTTACAAGAAGACAAGCGAAACTTGGTAACAACGGTGCTTGATGGTAATGAAAGCCGAGCTTCCATGAGTATTGAGGATATTAAAGATATTCTAGGCATCTCTTCTTAGGGCAGCAAAAGAGCTAGAGCTAAGCAAAAAAGCACAAGGCAGATTCTAAGTGAGTGCAGTTGATAGTTTCAAAAATTCAAACCCATTTCTAAAAATGGCAGCTTTAATCAGTGACATCATCCACAACCTAGAGCAGCTAATTAAGTAGAAAATGAGAGAGTAGCAGTTTTTCAGTAACTGACTTGAGTGTTTGGTAACAGCTAAGTTTGCTTTGTTGGTCTTTCACTAAGTGTGTCTTAATATCGCCTGTTCTTCCTATTCTCCTTGATTTTGTTTGTGCAAGAGAGTCAAACTTTTGTTTTCTTGACTGAGGGTATTTAAAATCAACTATGTCTGGGCATCTCAGCCCAGCTTTTCTTTTATTGTAAATCCTTTTATCAGAGGCATTTCTATTTAGAATACTTTGAAAAATAATAGTAATTAGTTTATAATAGGGAAAGTTATAGGAGGGTAAGATGTGATGCCAAACAACACTCGATTCCCAGTAATTGCTGATAATCAGCCGATTATTGAAGCATCAAAGATGATGCAATTATATGAAAATGAAGACTTAATTACCAATATTCATGGTCCCTATCAGGATAAACAGTATGATGATGTGACTAAAGACTATCGTTTTTTAGATGTGCATAATAGTTCCAACCTTCCCAAGGATCGGTTAAATGTGATAAATGAGGGGCGTACCTATGCCGAACAAGCACGTCAAAAAGCCAAGCAAGACATACGAGAAAAGCGTCAAGCTTATTTTGCCAAAGAAATGGCTTATAGTAGTTCAAAGCAAGCCTCTTCTTTGCGACCAAAAAATAAAGAAGCCGATACTGCTGTAATCAAACCAACTGTTGACAGTAAGACAGCGCCCAAACAACGCTCAAAAAACAAGTGGAGTCGCTTTTCAGAAAAGTTACGACAAGAAGCTTATATCTTAGCAGAACTTCCGCGAGAATATAAAGAACCACAAACAGACTCTAAGCCTAAGGCGACAAAAAATAATTATGATTTTTTGAAAACCAGTCAAATTTATAACAATCGTGAAAGACGTTTGCAGCGTGAAAAAACGATTGCCCAAGAATTAAACTTGACCCGCTTGGATGAGTTTAATCAGCAACAGTAACAAAGCGATTACAGACAGTTCACAGAAGAAGGAGTAACTATGTCTAACACCTATCATTTTATCGGTATTAAAGGCTCTGGCATGAGTGCTTTGGCGCTCATGTTACACCAAATGGGCCATAAGGTTCAAGGAAGCGATGTTGAAAAATATTATTTTACACAACGAGGTTTAGAACAAGCGGGAATTACAATTAAGCCTTTTAGTCCAGACAATCTTACCGAGGGAATGGAAATTATTGCTGGTAATGCCTTTAGAGAAGATAACAATCAAGAATTAGCGTATGCGATTCAACACCATCTCCCCTTCAAGCGCTACCATGAATTTTTAGGCGACTTTATGAAAGACTTTACCAGTTTTGGTGTGGCTGGCGCCCATGGTAAAACGTCAACGACAGGTTTATTAGCACACGTCTTGGCCAATATTACAGACACCTCTTATTTGATTGGAGATGGAACAGGCCGCGGTTCAGCCAATGCCCAGTATTTTGTGTTTGAAGCAGATGAGTATGAACGTCATTTCATGCCCTACCATCCAGAATACTCCATTATTACTAATATTGATTTTGACCATCCAGACTATTTTACTGGTCTAGATGATGTTTTTGATGCTTTTAATGCCTATGCCAAACAAGTTTCGAAAGGTCTTTTTGTTTTTGGCGAAGATCAGGAATTAAAACGCATCACTGCAAAAGCACCTATCTACTATTATGGTTTTTCCAAAGAGAATGATTTTGTGGCGTGTGATATTCGGCGAACGACTAACGGTTCGGATTTTTCTGTTAAACACAAAGACCAAGTTATCGGGCATTTCCACGTTCCAACCTATGGAAAGCATAATATT
This sequence comes from Streptococcus halichoeri, assembly GCF_009870755.1. Lineage (GTDB taxonomy): Bacteria > Bacillota > Bacilli > Lactobacillales > Streptococcaceae > Streptococcus > Streptococcus halichoeri. Next base: position 5,383 of record NZ_WLZU01000020.1, on the reverse strand, counting down.
TTAAATGCAACTGCTGTTATTGCCACACTTTTCACTGCGGGAATCGATATGACATTAGTGGTAGAACACATGAAAACATTCAGTGGAGTTAAACGGCGCTTTACGGAAAAATTAATAGATGATACCATTATTATTGATGATTTTGCTCATCATCCCACTGAGATTGTCGCTACTTTGGACGCTGCGCGCCAAAAATACCCAGCCAAAGAAATTGTAGCCATTTTCCAACCCCATACCTTTACCCGGACCATTGCTTTGCTTGATGATTTTGCTCAGGCCTTAAATCAAGCTGACAGTGTCTATTTAGCAAAAATCTATGGCTCGGCGCGTGAAGTTGACCATGGTGATGTCAAAGTTGAAGATTTAGCAGATAAAATTAGCAAACCTGTTAAGGTGGTCACGGTGGACAATGTCTCACCCTTATTAGACCATGAAAATGCAGTCCATGTTTTCATGGGTGCAGGCGATATTCAGCTTTATGAACGCTCATTTGAGGAATTACTGGCTAATTTAACCAAAAACACCCAATAATGGATCAACTTTAAAAGACTTGTTACTATCAACCTTTGCAAGCAAATGTCTATTTCTTACTTGGTGGGTGTACCCGCTCCCTTTAGGTGGAGGTATTACTAATAGTAGAAAAACAATTATTGCTGATACAGTTGCCTAGGCTGTACCACCCGGGCATCTCTGGTTTTAGCTGACCACAGTGGTAACATGATTTAAGATTAGGGAGTATGGGGAGGCCAGTGATTCCAACTGACCTTACTCTTACTCCCTCTCTTCTATATTAAGGAGGACACTATGCTGATTAGACAAGCAACAATAGCTGATTGGGAGACCATTGTTCAGATTGAACAAACCAACTTTTCTCCAGCAGAGGCTACAAGCCCTGAAGTGATACGTGAGCGGCTGGAGCGTCTGCCTGAGACCTTCCTAGTAGCCATAATCAAGGACCAGCTTGCTGGCTATATTGAAGGCCCGATAGTTGCCGAACCCCGCTTAACAGATGACCTCTTTCATCAGACACCACTAAATCCAGCAACACAGGGTTATGTGGCAGTGACAAGCCTCTCCATCGCTCCTGATTTCCAGCAACAAGGTGTGGGAATGGCTTTGCTAGCAGCGATGAAAGATTTGGCGGTCGCTAAAAAATGTCAGGGAATTATCTTAACTTGTCACGATTACTTGATTCCATACTATGAAATGAACGGCTTTGTCAATCAGGGCCTTTCTGATTCCGTCCATGGAGGAGCGATCTGGTATGACATGCTCTGGCAGTCAGCCACACTGTAACGAATTCATCAGTGTTAAAAATAAGTGACAAATTAAGAAACTTATTGCATTTCTCTAGCATTTAAGATATAATGGCGGTTAACTATATTTAGGAGGATTTGCCTTGGCCAACTTTAATGACGATGAGCAAACATCTCAATCTCAACTAAGCTTCAAAGAACAGATTCTGGCAGAGCTAGAAAAAGCGAATCGTATTCGTAAAGAAAAAGAAAAAGCTCTACGGCAAGAAGGCTTAAAAGAAGAGGAACTGCGCGAAAAAGAGCGAGAAGCTCAGGTAGCAACGCAAGAAACTGTCCGACTTTATCAGCAGTATCAGTCTCAACTCAAAGAGCAGCAAGTCCCTGAGGCAGCTAAAACTGCTCAAGCCCCATCTCAATTAACTGCAGAACAAAAAGAAGCATCAAAGACCACCAGTCCAGCGATTCCTGCGCAAGCAACCGCAAAGGTATCTTCAAAAACAAGACCTTTTCCAAGTCAACAATATGGAGCTGAGTCCCCTCATTTGCAACAGCCCAAAAAGCAAGCAACTTCAACACCTGGAGCAAGTATGCAGGCTCAGCAATTAGCTGATTCTGAGCGGCAGCACATGAAACAAGAGGATAGTGTGAGAAGAAAGACTGTATCTAAGCGTCAGCGACGGGATCGGATGGCTAAAAAAATTTCCCTGACTATTATTACTTCTTTAGTTGTGGTGATACTTTTGACCGCTTTATTTGGTACCTTGTTTGTTCGCTCGGCAATTAAACCACTAGATAAGCAAGATGACAAATATGTCCAAGTTCAGATTCCGGTAGGATCAAGTACCAAGATGATTGGTCAAATCCTTGAAAAACAAGGCGTGATTAAAAATAGCACGGTCTTTAGTTTTTATTCGAAATTTAAGAATTATAGCAATTTCCAAAGTGGTTATTACAATCTTCAAAAGAGCATGTCTTTAGAGGAGATTGCTAAGGCCCTACAAAAAGGAGGAACGGCTGAGCCGACCAAGCCTGCTTTGGGTAAGATTTTGATTCCTGAAGGGTATACGATTAAGCAAATAGCTAGCGCAATGGAAAAAAATACCATTGCCAAAGGTGATAAGACTAAGACGCCATTTAAAGCAGATGACTTCCTAGCTCTCATTCAAGATCCAGCTTTTATCCAGGAAATGACCAAGAAACATCCTCGTCTCCTAGCTAACCTACCCAAAAAGGACCTTGCTGTCTATCAATTGGAGGGTTATCTGTTTCCAGCGACCTATAATTATTATAAAGAATCCTCTTTAAAAGATGTCGTCGAAGAGATGCTTGCAACGACAGACGCTACGCTAGCGCCTTATTATGATCGCATCTCAGCTAGTGGAAAAAATGTTAATGACATCTTAACCCTAGCTTCGCTAGTTGAAAAAGAAGGCTCAACCGATGATGATCGCCGTAAGATTGCCAGTGTCTTTAATAATCGTTTGGCTAATGGTATGGCACTGCAATCAAATATTGCTATCTTGTATGCGATGAATAAACTTGGTCAAAAAACCACTCTGGCTGAGGATGCAAGGATTGACACATCTATCAAATCGCCCTATAATATTTATACAAATACAGGGCTCATGCCAGGTCCCGTAGATAGTCCTGGTGTTTCTGCAATTGAAGCTACTATCAACCCTGCTAAGACAAACTACTTGTACTTTGTTGCTAATGTTAAAACAGGGGATGTTTACTTTGCAGAAACCTATGAAGAGCATTCTGCCAATGTGCAAAAATATGTGAATAATCAAATCCAGTAAAAACAAAACATGATGCTTTGGCATCATGTTTGTGTTTCTGACACGAAATAGAAATGAGAGAAGCTATGACTGAAAAAACTTATCCTATGACCCAAACTGAAAAAGAACAATTGGAAAAAGAACTCGAAGAACTAAAATTAGTCCGCCGTCCTGAGGTTGTCGAACGGATTAAAATTGCTCGTTCTTATGGTGATTTATCGGAAAACTCTGAGTATGATGCTGCTAAGGACGAACAAGCCTTTGTTGAAGGGGAGATTTCCTCACTTGAAACCAAACTACGTTACGCTGAAATTATTGATAGCGATGCGGTTGCAAAAGACGAAGTTGCTATTGGAAAAACAGTTCTTGTGCAAGAAGTAGGAACAAATGATCAAGATACTTATCATATTGTTGGTGCAGCAGGAGCAGATATTTTCTCCGGGAAAATTTCTAATGAAAGTCCAATTGCCCAAGCATTGATTGGTAAAAAAGTTGGTGATAAAGTTTTCATCGAATCGCCGGCAGCTACCTATGAAGTCGAAATTGTCAAAGTTGAAAAAACACATTAAAAAATGCTTTTTTAGGACAAGCCAGCCAGAAGAAAATAACAATGCTATAGGCTAAGATTATGAAAGCATAGGAGGCAGATTCTGATAAGCCTCCTATGGGAATTTTTTTGAATAAGAAAAAACGAATGATGCTAGGGACGGGCCCAAAGGTGCTTACCAAGGTCATTCTTTTTTTTGCTTTAGTACCTCTTAGCGTGATTGCTAAAGCGAGCTATCTCACAAAAAGTAGAAAATAGCTAATTGTTAGTAAAGAATGTGCTTTTAATATCAAGGCAGTTAGCTACTGCTCTCGCCAGGCTTTTAGTCATCTATCGACCAGCCATTATCTTGGACTCATTACCAATAACATCAGATAAGAGTTATCCTTGTTAGCTTTGCCATTAAGCTGTAGAATCCCTTTGAATCGGTAAAAGCTATCTAATACGTTAACCATTTCAGAATGCTAGAGCTCTAGGAGAGAATTTATACTCGCCAAGATAATATTTTTTTGCTAAAATATCATCATAATGGTTTGACAATCAAACTAAAATTAAGGAAGCCATGAGGAGAAAAACACGAATGACCTTCACCCTAATGACAGATTCTACTGCCGATTTGAACCCGGATTGGGCCAAGGAGCACGACATCATACTTATGGGCCTCACCATTGAGTGTGATGGTAAGATTTATGAAACAGTTGGGCCAAATCGCCTCAGTAGCGATTATCTGTTACAGCAAATGAAAGCAGGTAGCCAGCCCAAAACCAGTCAGATTAATGTCGGAGAATTTGAAACCGTTTTTCGTGAGCATGCCAAGCAAAATAAGGCTTTATTGTACCTTGCTTTTTCATCTGTTCTTTCAGGGACCTATCAGAGTGCAATGATGGCGCGTGACATCGTTTTAGAAGACTACCCACAAGCTGTTATCGAAATTGTTGACACCCTAGCTGCAGCTGGAGGTGAGGGTTATTTGACAATTTTAGCAGCAAAAGCCAGAGATAGCGGCAAAAGCCTTGCGGCTACCAAAAAGTATATTGAGACTATCTTGCCTCGCTTGCGGACCTATTTTTTGGTGGATGACCTTTTTCACTTGATGCGTGGTGGTCGTTTGTCAAAAAGCTCTGCTTTTATAGGCAGTTTGGCTGGAATAAAACCACTTTTGTGGATTGATGCTGCAGGGAAATTGGTGCCCATCGCTAAAATTCGGGGTCGCAAAAAAGCCATCAAAGAAATGGTAGGGCAGGTAGAAAAAGATATTGCCGATTCGACAGTCATCGTCTCATATACCAGCGACCAAGTCGGCGCCGAGAATTTACGAGAGCAGTTGCTGACGCAAGACGGCATCAGTGACGTTCTTATGATGCCACTTGGACCAGTCATTTCGGCCCATGTTGGACCTAATACCTTAGCCGTCTTTGTGATTGGCCATCAAGCCCGTTAATACAATCTCAAGGAATTGAAAACAAGTTTTTTCAGTCCTTTTTATATTGCCTAAATGTGAACTGCTGATTTTTGAAAGTAAATACTTGACAGGTAGAACGGATTTCAATATACTAAAAAAGCTGTCATTTGTGTATGAATGGTTTTCAAAACTATTTCCGAAAATTTTTTGAAAAAATATTGACATGCCTGGCTTAGCCTGATAGAATAAAGAAGTTGCCTCGCAAGAGGAGAAAGACCTTTGAGAACTGAATAAGACGAACCAAAAAGTGAAGAGGGGTTTATAAGCAGTATAGACTCCGTCAAAGCAAAAATAAATCTGTCAGCGGACAGAAAAGAACGAGTAAGTTCAAACTAAA